>MGWH01000001.1 GCA_001800905.1 Flavobacteria bacterium GWA2_35_26
AGCCCACAGCGAAGCGAGGACTTGAAGCATATAGCCCGGACCTGGTTGGCGAGGAAACGAAGCAAACAGGGAACGCACAAGAAATTAGTCGTAGCGGATGGCTTTGATGGGGGAAATTAAACTGTTGCCAAAACTTCAATCAAGTAGTCAATCTCTTCCTTCGTATTATAATGACTGAAAGAAATACGCAAACTTGGCTGAACCAACTCTTCTGGAGAAAGGATTTCGGCCAAAACGTGAGACGGATTACTACTTCCGGATTGACAAGCGCTACCGCGAGAAACCGCAATCCCTTTCATATCAAGATGAAATAACAACATTCCGGTTTTGTCAGCCGAAAGCGGTAAAACAACATTAATTATATTGTAGAAATTATTGTTAGACCCAATTATTTTGGAGTTGGGAAATCGCTGCGCTAATTGATTGGCGCAGTATTCTTTTAGATCAGAAATATAAGCTCTTTCAGAATCCAGATTAGCATACGCCATTTCTAACGCTTTTGCCATTCCGGCGATTTGATAGACCGACTCGGTACCTCCACGCATTCCTTTTTCTTGTTCGCCACCTAAAAGTAACGGTTGAAGACCTGAATTTTTACGAATAAAAGCAAACCCAATTCCTTTTGGACCATGAAATTTATGAGCGCTTGCCGAAATAAAATCAATTGGCAATGCTTTCAAATCGATTTCTGTTTTACCAACAGATTGTACGGTATCGGAATGAAATAGCGCATTGTGTTCTTTACAAATAATTGCAATTCGTTCCAGATCCAACACTACACCTACTTCATTATTGACATGCATTAAACTTACTAAGGTAGTGACCTCTTGCGATAACAGCTCAGCTAAATGAGTCACATCAATATTTCCGTCGGGCAATATGGCAACAAAGTCAACTTGGATACCAAATTCTTTTTGCAGAGCCAAAGCTGGATACAAGACCGCATGATGCTCTACTTTAGTTGTAATAATTCGCTTTACGCCTAGGTCTCGAACCGCAGAACGCAGAATCCAATTATTCGCTTCGGTGCCTGAAGAAGTAAAAAATATTTCAGACCCTACCACATTTAACTGCTTGGCGATTGACTTTCGAGAAAGTTCCAAAACACTTTTGGCATTTCGGCCAAAACTATGAGTTGAGGAAGGATTTCCATAATCTTCAGTCATTAATCGAGTGATTTCTTGGATCACTTGAGGACGGATTGCAGTGGTAGACGCATTATCTAAATATACTTTCTTCATAGGAAGCAAATTTATAAAATATCTTCACAAATACTCCAATACACTAAATTAATTATTGTTTTTTTGACTATTTTTGAGCCAAATTTGAGAATAATGAAAAAAGGATTTTACCTACTATTAACTGCCGTATTGTTCATCAATTGTAGCGATGGCGATTTATCCCAAGAAGTAATTAGTTTTGATTCAGTTAGTACACAAAGCTGCAGTAACAACGGCATAATCTATAAGATAAAAGAGCAAGAAGCCTTGCTAATTCAAATTCCTGCTTCCGCTTTTACAAACGAACCCACTGCTGTTGATAGTCCAACAATTATAGACATTAATAGCACTAATCGCGTGGTGTATCGTTTTTATAACGGCGCAATATCCAGTAGTATGTTTTGCGAAACTATCCCGCCATCCTCACCGACAGTGAATGATGAATGGATTGCAACTGCAGGAAAAATCCATATCACAACAACTGCAATTAAGACCACTAATACAGCAACGGGGCAAACTTCAATTACTGGCTACAATCACAATATTGTATTTAAAAACATCACTTTTGCCAAACAAAATGGAACTCAAGTGTATGAAACTTTTGCTTTTGGCGATTACAGTCGTTCCATTACCCCTGTAGCTTTAGGATTTGATGAGACTTTAGAACAATGTTCTGCCTCCAAACAAATATACAATTTCAATAGCGGCGAGTCAATTACGTTGGATAATATAAGTACCGATTTGATTAAAAACCAAATTACTCCACTCAACAGTCCACGAACTGCTTTGATTGGAACAACATCCAACAAATTAGTCTATCGTTCGTATACTAACGGAATTGTAACACCGAATTATTTTTGCAGCACAAGCACTCCAACTGTTCCAACCATAAATCAAGAATGGATTGCCGAAGCCGGTGTAGCTAATGTTAAAGGAATAATTGAAGTTACCACAACAAACGTTCTCAACACCTATACTCATCGTATCGTTTTAAAGAAGGTAACTCTGAATAAAGGCAATAACAATTTTACGCTTGGCGATAGTTATATTCTAGGAGAATTAATTACGACAAATTAAGCTGTTTATCCGCTCTATTATATGATAAAAAACGTCCGTATTTCGATTGAAATACGGACATTTTTTTTTAGAATAAAACACCTTTAAAAACGACTTATTTTTATTTGTTATTTTGCTTAATATATACTTCGGTTGCACCCAAACCATATTTTTGATAATTGGCATCTTGAAACGAAATAGTATCATAACGTCCAAATAAAAAATCTAACTCCGCTTTTAAAACACCTTCACCAACTCCATGAATAAAAACGATTTTTGGAATCCGATTTCGTATCGCAAAATCAAGGTGTCGCTTTGCGGTTTCTGATTGCAACGTCAAGATGTCATAATTAGACATTCCTCTTTTGTTTGGAACTAATTTTTCAATATGCAAATCGAATTCAGGAACGCCAACTTCTCGTTTTTCTTTGCGCTCTTTGACAAAATTTCTAGGTTTTGGAATCTCTTTTTCTTTTTTTATTTCACCTGAATTAAAACTTCTAATTGAATTCATTAAGTTACTGGAATTGTTTACTTTAATTAATTCATTGACAAAAAATGTCATCATAAATCCATCGGTAGATTCTATCGTAACCTGATCTCCATTAACAGACATCACTACTCCATTCACAGCTTCATCTAAAACAGAAACCTCATCACCTTTACTCAGCATCTTCTTCATTTTTATTTTGATTTTTACTAGGTGTTTTTGCACTCAATCGCATCATTCCGTACATAAAAATTGCTATTGCTCCAACCGTGATATACACATTGCTTGTCGTTTTTTGTTGCTCATAAAAAGCAATTAGTATAGCCACAAACATCATTAGAATTATAATTTTTTTCATAGTTCCTTTTTTGGTTTTCCAAAAGTAAACAATTTAAAATAGACGCAAATTTATTCTATACAAGGTTCGTTAATTTTTCGTAAAATTGTAAAAACAATACAGCTTTGAATTTAGAGAAATACATGTTCCCCTGCATTAGTAAAACACTCTTCGGAATAGAGTGTTTAGGTTGTGGTTTTCAGCGTGCATTTGTATTACTTTTAGAAGGTAATTTTGAAGCTGCATTTATAATGTATCCAGCTATTTATTCTTCTCTTATTTTGCTGCTTATTGCAGGACTTCACTTTGTAGATTTGAATCGAAATTATAAAAAGACACTCACTGTTTTACTAGCCATCAATGGAATACTAATGATTGGGGGCTATTACTTTAAACATTTTGTTTAATAACTATATTTCTGTAACTTGTTTTCCTTGTATGGGATTCCAATTTTCAATTTTAATTACACAACAAAATATAACAAATGTATTTGCAATCCATTGAAAATAATCAATTATTTTTCTAAAAAACACCTACTTTTACGTCACATTAACAGAATCCAATTTGAGTCGTGATAAAAAATCAGATTATTCAAAATATAAAGTTGTTGAAAAGTGATTTTTCAACTAATTACAGTATTAAAACTAAGACAGAAATCTTTACCGAAAAGCTTTTTTATACCTTGTTTGACGGCAGTGCACCATTGGATAAAAGCATTGAAGAACTCGAACTTCTTTTTAAAGAAATCTCAGCGATAGCATGCAAAAAACCTTCTGATTTATGTGATTCAATATGGGATAAATTTCTTGCAAGTTTACCTTCTGTCTTAGAAAAACTAAATCAAGATGCCGCTTATATTTTAGAAAATGACCCAGCTTCGAATAGCTTAGAGGAAGTGTATTTGGCTTACCCTGGCTTTTACGCCATCGCTATCTATCGCTTGAGTCATGAATTGTATTTGTTGGATTTGCTGTTATTTTCACGTTTAATGAGTGAATATGCGCATCGAATCACAGGGACCGACATTCATGCTGGTGCTGAAATAGCTTCACCGTTTTTTGTCGATCATGCCACAGGAATTGTAATTGGCGAAACAACAATAATTGAAAAAAACGTAAAAATATACCAAGGAGTAACTCTTGGGGCGCTTAGCATTACCAAAGAAATGAAAAATTCCAAAAGGCATCCAACGGTCGAAGAAGAGGTTTGCATTTATGCTAATGCTACTATTTTAGGAGGGAATACCACCATTGGAAAAGGAAGTGTTATTGGTGGGAATTCATGGGTAACCAAATCTATTCCTGCCAATTCTATCGTAACCAACACAACTACAACAGAGGTCAAAATAAAAGAGAAAAAATAACATGGAACCAAAAAAATTAATTGAATTAATTGGAAATACTCCATTAGTAATAAGTCGTAATTTAATTCAAAATCCTAATGTACAATTGTTGCTCAAATTAGAAGGTAACAATCCTGGAGGAAGTGTTAAAGACCGCGCAGCTTATAATATGATAGCTTCAGCAGTAGCTCGTGGAGAAATTAAAAAAGGAGACAAATTAATTGAAGCCACCAGTGGCAACACTGGAATTGCTTTAGCCATGATTGCCCAGTTGTTTGATATTGAAATTGAATTGGTATTACCTGAAGATTCCACCAAAGAACGAACACAAACCATGTTGGCTTATGGTGCGAAAGTTACTCAAACTCCAGCCAGTAAAGGCATCATTGGTTCTCGAGATTATGCCAATACAAAAATGGAAGAAGGTGGTTATGTTATGCTTAATCAGTTTGCGAATGAGGACAATTGGAAAGCACATTACAAAACTACTGGTCCAGAAATTTGGAGAGATACCAATGAAACTATAACCCATTTTGTTGCTACTATGGGAACTACTGGGACAATTATGGGTACCTCTACCTACTTGAAAGAACAAAATAAAGATATCCAAATCATTGGTGTGCAACCAACAGATGGCTCTCAAATTCCTGGGATTAGAAAATGGCCGCAAGAATACCTTCCCAAAATATTTGATGCCTCAAAGGTGGATGTAGTTATGGAAGTTAGCGAACAAGAAGCGAGAGAAATGACCCAACGTTTAGCTAAAGAAGAAGGTATATTTGCAGGTATGAGTAGTGGTGGTTCTGTAGCCACTGCAATTAAAGTAGCCAATCAATTAGAATCTGGAGTCGTGGTTGCGATTATTTGTGATCGTGGTGATCGTTATTTATCTTCTGATTTATTTGACTAACTTTCAACTTTAAAAAAGTTAGGAATATGAAAAAGTCGGTCATTTATTATTTACTACTATTTATCTTTATTAGTATGTCTGAAACATCATTTGCTCAAGATTGGGCTAATTTAGCAAAATACGAAACACAAAATAACCAGCTACCGCCTAAACAATCTGGAGAAAAAAGAATTGTTTTAATGGGCGATTCTATTACAGAGTTTTGGTCACAAATTCAACCCGAATTTTTCACCAACACATCCTATATTAACAGGGGAATCAGTGGTCAAACCACACCGCAAATGTTGATTCGTTTTAGACCCGATGTACTGAATTTACATCCTGATGTAGTCGTAATTTTAGCTGGTGTAAATGACATTGCTGGTAATACTGGACCCACAACTAATGATGCAATTTTTGGGAATATCATTTCAATGGTCGAATTGGCTAAAGCCAATGCAATAAAAGTAATTCTTTGTTCCGTTTTACCGGCCAATAATTTTTATTGGAGACCCAACGAAAAAGCTGCCGAAACTATTATTCAATTGAATCAATTGATCCAATCGTATGCAAAAGAACATGACATTCCTTATGTTGATTATCATTCTGCCATGGCTGACGCCAAAAACGGTTTGCCTAAAGAATTTTCTGAAGACAGTGTGCATCCTAATTTAAAAGGGTATCAAACCATGCAACCCTTGCTGGAAAAAGCAGTTCAAAAATTGTACTAATTATTATGTTTTTCTAAACTCCACGAATCTATTATCCGCTTTAAGTTAATGGGACTTGTGTAACAAAAGTTACTGTAGCCTCTAAATGGCCATCCTATATTTGCACCGAAATCAAGGTATTTCTATACCAATATATCGGAAACTTAACTTTAAATTCAGATCATGACTTTAGAAAAAATTATCAAAGAAGCCAATTGCACCATTATAGATGTGAGATCACACGAAGAATTCATGGGTGGTCATGTGGCAGGTTCTATCAATATTCCATTACAAACCATTCCAGAACGAGTTGAAGAATTAAAAGGTTTACATTCGCCATTAATTCTTTGCTGTGCCTCTGGAAATAGAAGTGGTCAAGCACAATATTTCCTTTCACAACAAGGGCTAGATTGTCACAATGGAGGTTCATGGCTCGATGTAAATTACTATCAATCAAAATAAAAGAGATGATCACACTATTAAAAAAGATTTTAGGATTAGGCCCCGTTGTTAATTATACTGAATTGGTACAACAGGGAGCAATTATATTAGATGTGCGTTCAAAAGCCGAATTCTCAGGCGGACACATTAAAGGAGCTGTAAATATTCCAGTACAAGTTTTACAAAATCATTTAGGTCAATTAAAAGACAAAAACAAAACCATTATCACATGCTGTGCTTCGGGAATGCGAAGCGCCTCAGCAAAAAGCATTTTAAAATCCAATGGCTATACTTCTGTTCATAATGGAGGTGGCTGGTCTAGTTTACAATCCAAATTATAATTGACTATTTAAAAATATACGCCTTCCAATTTCGGGAGGCTTTTTTTGTTACTACTAAAATTTTGTTTTTGTTGATAATTAACCATTATTCTTAATAAAACATGGACAACAATTCGGAAAAACGTTTGTCCCAACCCTAAATTAAATTTACATTTGCAACAGTTTAACCTTTACACATCAAATGAAGCCTAACACACAACAATTAAACGATTTAACTATCCAAGTTAGAAGAGATATTCTTCGAATGGTACACGCTGTCAATTCAGGTCATCCTGGAGGGTCTTTGGGTTGTACTGAATTTTTAGTAGCCTTGTACCAAAACCTAATGGAACGCAAAGAAGGTTTTGATATGGACGGAATTGGAGAAGATCTTTTCTTCCTTTCTAACGGACATATTTCTCCAGTTTTTTATAGCGTTCTAGCAAGAAGCGGTTATTTCCCAGTGGCTGAATTAGCTACGTTCCGTTTAATCAATTGCAGATTACAAGGTCACCCTACTACACATGATGGTTTGCCTGGAATCCGCATGGCTTCTGGTTCTCTTGGACAAGGTTTGTCGGTAGGAATTGGTGCGGCTCAAGCCAAAAAATTAAACAATGACAAACATCTAGTGTATACTTTACACGGTGATGGGGAATTACAAGAAGGTCAAAACTGGGAAGCAATTATGTATGCTTCTGCCAAAAAAGTAGACAACCTTATTGCTACTGTTGACCTTAATGGAAAACAAATTGACGGAACTACAGATGAAGTGTTGTGTATGGGTAGTTTGAAAGCTAAATTTGAAGCCTTTGATTGGGATGTTCTTGAAATCAAAGAAGGAAATAATCTAGAAGCAATTATTGCTGGGATGAACGATGCAAAATCACGAACTGGAAAAGGAAAACCAGTTTGCGTTTTATTGCATACAGAAATGGGTAATGGTGTAGATTTTATGATGCATACACATGCTTGGCACGGAAAAGCACCGAATGATGCTCAACTAGAGCAAGCATTATCTCAAAATACTTCAACGCTAGCTGACTACTAATAACACGACACAACAAATGAAAAAATATACAAATACAGGAAGTAAAGATACTCGTTCAGGTTTTGGAGCGGGAATGACTGAACTAGGACAAAAAAATGAAAATGTAGTAGCGCTTTGTGCGGACTTAATTGGTTCATTAAAATTTGACGATTTCAAAAAGAATCACCCAGAACGTTTTTTCCAAATCGGAATTGCAGAAGCCAACATGATTGGAATTGCAGCGGGATTAACCATTGGAGGTAAAATTCCATTCACTGGTACTTTTGCCAGTTTCTCTACAGGACGTGTATACGATCAAATTCGTCAATCAGTTGCTTATTCTGATAAAAACGTAAAAATCTGTGCTTCTCACGCTGGATTAACTCTAGGTGAAGATGGAGCAACCCACCAAATCCTAGAAGATATCGGTTTAATGAAAATGTTGCCTGGAATGACCGTAATCAACACTTGTGATTACAACCAAACCAAAGCGGCTACCATTGCATTGGCAGACCATCACGGACCAGCCTATTTGCGTTTTGGGCGTCCAGTTGTGCCTAACTTTATGCCGGCTGACGAACCATTCGTAATTGGGAAAGCAATTCTTTTAAATGAAGGTACTGATGTTACTATTGTAGCAACAGGACACTTAGTTTGGGAAGCTTTAGTTGCTGCTGAAGCTTTAGAAGCAAAAGGTATCTCTGCTGAAGTAATCAACATTCACACCATTAAACCTTTAGACGAGGAAGCTATTTTAAAATCATTGGCCAAAACAAAATGTATCGTTACTGCTGAAGAACATAACATTTTAGGAGGTTTAGGTGAAAGCGTTTCTAGAGTATTGGCATTACATCATCCAGCTCCACAGGAATTTGTAGCGGTAAACGATAGTTTTGGTGAATCAGGTACACCAGAACAATTAATGGAAAAATACAAGTTGAACAATCAAGCAATTGTTGCAGCTGCTGAAAAAGTGATTAAAAGAAAATAGTCTTTTAGTTATACCATAAAAAATCCCGATTTCAATGAAATCGGGATTTTTTATTTACTCTTATTTTTAGTGACAGCTTTTATCTAAATGCTTTTTAATTCTAGCACTATTGGTAATATTACCACTACAATCCGGAATAGTTGCAAATGGAATGCTTAATCCACTTATTGGATCTTTAATTTCTAATTTAGTAGTAAAATTATCCCCATCATCATCTATATCAAGAAAGTTAGGTATACCATCAGCATCGGTATCATCAGAATTTGACGCTATCGATGTTGGATAATTTATAGTATTTCTAAAATCGTAAACATATCCATCTCCATTCAAATCTTCTAAATAAGATGGAATTCCGTCAGCATCTTGATCCAATCGCTGAATTTCATACAATTTAAAACTAAAAACCAAAGGGCTATAAGACGGAATTGAACCGCTACCAGAAGAAAAATAGGCTAGGCCTGACGGTAAAAACATGACTCCAGCACCAAAACCAGAATAAGAAACTGTACCATCAGCATTAGATGTGTAGGTTCCTTTTTTGAACTGCGGAAAAATTTCAGACCAACCTACAATTGTATTCGTTAAACTAAAAAAACTTTGTGGGTTTTTGGACTCTTCGAATTGTGTTGCTGTCAATGTTGCAGCTGTTGTTGTTGTAGCAGCTACTTGGGTTAAATAATCACCTCTATAAGAAGCCAAGACACCATCAACATTAGTTGGTTTTTCTCCAGTACCTTCTCTCAATACTAAATAATATACTTTATAAGTTATATCGTGTAATTTAACCTCTCTGGATAGCAACTTAGGAAATGAAGTGCTATTTAAATACGACCAAACCGATGGTTGAGTTCCTCCAGCAGGTATTTTGGTAAAAGTAACATCTTGATCATCTGCAAAACCAGAATGGTTTATCACAGTAATGTAAGTAGTTTTAAGATATTCTTCAATGGTAGCAATATCTGTTGTGTATTGTACAGAATATTCTCTAATTGTTTCTGCTTCAGTTGCATTATCTTTAGAACATGAAAATAAAGAAAGGGTTGTTATTAATAGAATAAAATAATACTTAAATTTGTTCATTATGGTGAATTTTTAAGTGCGCAAGATACAATATTGATTTATTTTTGTAAACTATTTAACTTCGATTTTAGAAAATTTATGCGAATAGACAAATATTTATGGTGTGTACGATATTACAAGACGAGAAACATGGTTACAGATGCTTGTAAAAAAAACCATGTGACCGTAAATGGACAAATCGCAAAGCCCTCTCGGGAAGTTTATCCAACCGATAAAATCACATTTAGAAAAGATCAAATTACACAAATTATTACGGTTTTAGATATTCCAGAAAGTCGTGTTGGAGCAAAATTAGTAGACATCTATCGCCGGAATGATACTCCTGATGAAGCCTTTGCACATTTAGAATTATTAAAATTATCCAAAGAACATTACCGAAAAACTGGAACTGGGCGTCCAACTAAAAAAGACCGAAGAGATATTGACGAATACGGTAATGAAATTCCAGAAGATTTTGAAGAAGACTTTTTGTAATAATTGAAACCTTAAGGATTAAAACGAACAAAAAAAGATTGTACCTTTCAAAAAAAAATAAACTATGAGCCAAAATATCATCTTAACTCATCAAGAAATCGAGCATAAAATCAAACGTATAGCGTATCAAATCTATGAGACATTTGTTGATGAAGAAGAAATTGTCATTGCAGGCATTGCTACAAACGGATTCATTTTTGCTCAAAAAATTGCAACTGCTTTACAAGAAATTGCAACTCTAAAAATTGCTTTGTGTGAAGTAACTGTAAATAAACAACATCCTGAAGCGCCAATTCAAACTTCAATATCCAAAGAAGAATACGCTAACAAAGGATTAATTGTAGTTGATGATGTTCTAAATTCAGGCACAACCTTAATTTATGCGGTAAGACATTTTTTGGATGTTCCATTAACCAAATTCAAAACAGCTGTTTTAGTAGATCGCAATCACAAAAAATATCCAGTTAAAGCTGATTTTAAAGGCATCTCGTTATCTACTTCATTACTGGAACACGTTCGTGTTGTTTTTGATGAAAACGGACAAAATACAGCTTATTTAAGCTAATATTGACATTATATCTGTAACTGTTTCATCGATTGATTTACCATCTACAGCTACTTTGTATTCAGCCTGATTATAGTAATAACTGCGATCAAACAAATGTTTGGCGATAAACTCTTGCAATTCAGATTCTGATTTATTAGCTACTATGGGACGTTTGCTTTTATTGTGAGATAATCTATTAAACAATGTTTCAACTGATGCTTTCAAATAAATAGAAGTAATTCCCTCACCTTTTAACAATTCATGATTATTGGCATAACAAGGTGTACCCCCACCTAAACCAATGATTTGATTTTCGGATGTAGCGAGCAATTCGACAAAAACATCGTGTTCTAATTTTCTAAAATAGACTTCTCCAAAAGTTTCGAAAATTTGGTTAATTGTCATTCTTGCTTTAACTTCAATACTTTTATCTAAATCGACAAATGGAAGGTGTAGTAAACCTGAGAGTTTTTCGGCTATTGTTGATTTGCCACACCCCATATATCCTAATAATATAATTTTTTTCATTGGAATAAAACCTTACAGATTAAGGCGTTAAGGACTTTTGTTTAAAAAAGACAAATTTATAATAAAATAGCTTTGAAATATCAAAAATAAGGCCTTATATTTGCACCCGCATTCAAGAAATGATAATGACTCGATAGCTCAGTTGGTAGAGCACATCACTTTTAATGATGGGGTCCTGGGTTCGAGCCCCAGTCGGGTCACAAAATTATTAATACATTTCATTTCTTGAGTCATTGACTCGATAGCTCAGTTGGTAGAGCACATCACTTTTAATGATGGGGTCCTGGGTTCGAGCCCCAGTCGGGTCACAAAAGGTTGTTCGTTTTTCGAATGACCTTTTCTTTTTTAAGGCCATGTGGAGAAACGGTAGACTCGCCATCTTGAGGGGGTGGTGCTCGCAAGGGCGTGAGGGTTCAAATCCCTCCATGGTCACGAGTAAAAAATCCTAAAAAAATAATCAAGCTTGCTTGAAATTATTCTTTTAGGATTTCTTTTTTCAACGCAAAGCTTTGAGGGAAAGACGAAGTCAATCCCTTTAGCTGAAATAAAAAAACACCAATATTGGTGTTTTTTTATTTCAGAAAATCTCAATACAAAATAATTAATTCTTACCCACTTTTCTTAACTCGGCACTTCCTGGAATTTTCATTTTATCAGTTAGAGCTGGTACTTCATTCAAATCAAAATTACCTGTAATAGACATCAAAACTGTATCATCTGTCTTACTTCCCTCAACAAATAGCAACAACTCTTTTAATTGGGTTTCGCTCACGCCTTGTTTACCAAGAATTCTTACCCTTTTTCCTCCTTCTATTGTGGATAACAACTCTTCTAAACCTGCGGTTTTAGCATATTTTTCAGCAGTCAAACGCATTTGTAAAGAGATGCGTTCGTTTTGAGTACGGTATACTTTAAGATAATCAATTTTCTTAATTAAACTCATGTATTGTAGAGTTTCTTTATCCGAAGTATCTAACTTAACTTTACTCATCAAATCAAACATTTTCTTGTTGATAATGACCGCGTCAACACCCGATATACCTTCGAATTGATCAAAAACAGATTGCCCAAAAAATGAATTGGAAACCAGTATAAATAATAATGCAATTAATTTATTTCTCATAGTATTTTAAAATAGTATTTGTAGTGTTAAATGTATTAAATAATAATTAATGGCATTCTAAGTGAACGCTACTATTTTATAAAATTATAATATAAAGTTTGTATTTTTACTTCTTTAAATAAAATCTAATCTCGAATTATGAAAAAATATATTTCTGTTCTTACGATTGCAATACTACTTCTTTCAACTTTACAAGCTTGTCAAAAAGACCAAGACGATATCATCCAACCTAATTCTGAAAATCTAGAAGTGCAGAATTTTATTTGGAAAGGATTGAATCAATACTATTTATGGCAAACTGATGTGCCTAACCTAGCCGACAATCGTTTTGCAAATCAAACGGCAAAAGATGCCTTTTTAATTAATTACAAAGTTCCTGAAGAGTTATTTGATGCATTAAGAGTGGGCCCAACTATTGACCGATTCAGTTGGATGGTAGATGATTATGTTACCCTAGAACAATCGCTTCAAGGAACTTCAAAAAATAACGGTGTTGATTTTGGCTTAAGTTATAAACCCAACAGTACAACCGAAGTATTTGGTTATGTACGTTACATTATTCCAGGTTCGGATGCTGCGAATAAAGATATTCGTCGTGGAGACATTTTTACCGCTGTCAATGGTACTCAATTAACAGTAAGTAATTACGAAAGTTTATTATTTGGAACCAATGACAATTATACATTAAATATGGCGGATTATGTTGGCTCAACTATAAGTTCAAATGGTAAAACAGTTGCTTTAACAAAAACTACGCTAACCGAAAACCCGATTTTGGTCAAAAAAGTAATTACAATTGGGGCAAAAAAAATTGGGTATTTGATGTATAATGGTTTCTATGCTGATTTTGATTTACAATTAAATACTGCTTTTGGGGATTTTAAGACACAGGGAATTACCGATTTAGTTTTGGATTTACGTTATAACAGTGGCGGTTCTGTAAGAACTGCTACTTATTTGGCAAGTATGATTACAGGGCAGCATACAGGAAAAGTTTTTGCAAAACAACAATGGAACTCAAAAATTAATGCCTATTTCGAAAGAGAAGATCCTAACGGTTTGCGCAACTTCTTTACTGATAAGATTGGGTCTACTCCTATTAACAGTGTAAACATGTCCAAAGTATATATTTTGACAACAAAAAGCAGCGCATCGGCTAGCGAACTTATTATCAATGGCTTAAAACCTCATGTAAATGTGGTTCAGATTGGCGATGTTACTACTGGTAAAAATGTAGGTTCGGTTACTTTGTATGACTCTCCTGATTTGGGTCCCAACAATAAAAATCCAAAACATAAATATGCAATGCAACCGATCGTTTTGAAAATTGTAAACTCAGAAGGTTTTGGAGATTACTTCAATGGTTTAACCCCTACACATGAATTAAAAGAAACCATCAGTACATTCGGAGTTCTTGGAAATGAAAATGAACCTTTATTAAAATTAGCTATCGCCAAGATTACTGGAACTGGGAAAATGACAACACAAAGCACCGGAAAACAATTCGAGTTTTTTAAAGATTCAAAATCCATGAATCCATTTGGCAATCAAATGTATTTAGAAAAGGCTCCCGATGGAATTCAAAAAGCATTCAACTAAATAATTATTCATAAAAAAGGCTTTCTACAATAGAAAGCCTTTTTTTTAGGAGCTCATTGGGTTTACCAATTATAATTTACACCCAATTTGAAGTTGCGTCCCAAAGCACTATAGCCTACATTCTCTACAAAATCAACATTAAATATATTTTGTACCGAAGCAAAAACAGACAACTTGTTTTTTCTAATTTCGTATCGAGCCAAAGTATTTAGCAGTTGATACGATCCTAATTTTACTTGGCTAGTAGCATAAGTATTTCCGTCAAAAAAAGCATCTTTTCTAGCGTCAATGTATTGGTAATTGATATTCCAAAAAAAGCGGTCTGCCACTTTATAATCTAACGAAGAATTGAATTTATGTTTTGGGATTAATCGGTCCAACGCTTCGTCAACTTGAGTAAAAGTATAATTGGAATTCCATTTTACTTTGTCATTCAAGACAAATTGAATTTCTGTTTCAAACCCTTTGGCTCTATTTAAGCCATCAATATTAATATAATTAGAAGCATAGGTGGTTGGATTGAAATAAAATCCAATGAAATTGGTTTGTTCTCGGTAGAAGCCAATCACATTCCATCGTATTTTTTTATTAGCTAATTGCGTTTCAAAACCTACCTCAGCAGTACTGTTTTTTTCTGGAGTCAAGCCAGAATTACCATAAGGTGAATACAATTGATACAAACTTGGAGTAACAAAAGCCGTACTATACGAGCTTACGATTTTGAATGGAAGCGTTTGGAAATCAAACGACGGATTGATATTATAGACTAATTGATTCCCATACGCACTATGACTATTCCATCGTACACCTGCGTTCAAATTAAATCCCGCTTTAGAAGTAAACACTCCTGTTAAATACGGATCAATCATATTAAATTTGGTGCTTTCTTTGGCAATGTCCCCATAGGGAGTTATACTATTGGCATCATGAAACTGGTATTGTAAACCCGAAACCAAATAAAATGAATCAACAAGTTGGTATTTATTAAATCCATCTATATTCACGCTTCTCGATTCGTATTGTGCAAAACCAACCGAATTCGAATACGTATCCAACTCATCATAAGATCGAACGAGTTTATTAAAACTTGAATTTAAAACGAATTCCCCTTTATCGTATTTGAATTTAGGAGAAAAGCCAAAACGAAATTGTTTCGAACTTGTTTTGTTTAAATTGGTATCGCTAGTTCCAGTATTATCAAAACCTCCATCATAATCATTTTTAATTTGATCGTAATTCCCGAAAAAATCTAAAGTCATTTTATCCGACACAGAATAACCCACTTTGGCCATATAATTCAATCGTGAAAAAGGATCTTCTTCGTAGTTGACATTTAGATTTGGTGCCGCAATTTGAGAAATTCCTTTAGTTTCTGTACTGTTCAAAGCAGCAAAATAACTTAGTTTAGTGGTTCTTCCATTTACAGAAAACCCTTGATTAAAATCGGATGCTTTTAGATTTTGATGAGTGGCAGTGGCATTAGAACCCACATTAAAATAGCCGCTTCCTGCTATTGTTGCTTTACCAGATTTTTTCAGTTTTATATTGATCACTCCTGTTGCAGCGCCTGATCCGTACAAAGTACTCGCGGCGCCTTTCATAATTTCTATACTTTCCACTTGGTCTGCTGGAAGTAATCGTAAATCGTATTCCATACTAATTCCGGAAGCATCGTTAGCTGGAATTCCGTCAATCAAGATGAGAACTTGACTGTTTTTACCTCCTCGAATATAATAACCTAAGTTTTTACCTGCAGCACTTTGACTGCCATTGATTTCAACCCCTGCCACGGTATTCAAAATAGCCGCAATACTTTGACCGGGTTTGTTCCTTAAATCTTCAGCAGTAATTTTTGCAATTACTTTTCCTGATTTTTCTTTTGCCAAAGCAAATTTAGAATCCGATACTACAACTTCTTTTAGCTCCCGTTGAGAAGCTACTGTTTCTTTTTCTTGCGCAAAAACACAAGCAGATACTAGAGCAAACAATGCGCTAATACGAACCTTTTTATTGTTCATTTAATTCAACATTTTGCAACAGCAGAACTGTTACTTTACTAATAAATAGGGAGAAAAGTATAGAATTACCCATACCCAAACCTTTTTTCCCGAAAGTTTGATACTCGATGTAATAGGCAGGTCTCCTGGCTTGCGTCTTGTTGTTTACCTTCTCATTCGCCAAGCGAACAATGGTTTTGCAGATAACAACAAGCTTGGTAGCATACAGTTGCGGGTACAGCTCAGGTATTTCACCTGATTCCCTTTTAATGCTATTTTGAAAATCAAAAAAGCAACCTCAATACGCGAACAAAGATAAGGCTAAGTTTGGGATAAAAAATTAAATTTGAATTTTAAAACCGTTTACACCTACCTTTGCAATTCTTGTAATCAAAGCGATGAAATCATTTTTTTTAAAACTTATTGTCCTATTCAACCTACTGCTACTTTGCGGATGCAAACAAAATAGCACTATTTCATCAGATTCAGCAACTACTGCTAAAAACGAAATTAAATACGCTAAAGGATTAGAAATATACCATCATAAAGGCTATTCTATCCTTATGATTACACATCCTTGGCCAGATGCCAAAACACCATTTACCTATATTCTACAAGAAAAAGACGGAATTATTCCCGATAGCTTAGAACAGTATCCCCGAATTTCGGTTCCTATACAATCTGTAGTAGTAACCTCTACTACTCACATTCCAGCCTTGGAATTATTGGGCGTGGAAAACACCTTAGTAGGTTTTCCCAATACCGATTTTATTTCATCACCTAAAACACGAAAACGTATTGATTCTGGACAGGTAAAGGAAGTAGGAACTAACGAGACCCTGAATCCAGAGATTCTGATCGATATGGTTCCCGATGTGATTGTGAGTTTTGGTCTAAACAATAGCAATCCAACTTTGGATAATTTACAAAAAAGTGGATTGAAAGTTCTTTTAAACGGCGATTGGAACGAACAATCCCCACTTGGAAAAGCAGAATGGATTAAGTTTTTTGGTGCTCTGTATGGCTTGGATGCCAAAGCCAAAACAATTTTTACTTCTATTGAAAAAGAATACCAAACCACTTTGGCTTTAGCCAAAAAAGCAACATACAAACCAACAGTGTTAAGCGGCGCCATGTATCAAGATCAATGGTTTGTGCCGCAAGGAGAAAGCTGGATGGCTTTATTTTTAAAAGAGTCGCAATCCAATTATTTATGGGCTAACACCACCGGAACGGGAAGTTTGACTTTGCCTTTTGAAACCATTTTAGAAAAAGCACAAACCGCCGAGTTTTGGATTGCGCCAGGTGATTTTTCTTCTTTAAAAGAGATGAATAATAGCAATCCACATTATTCGAAATTTGAAGCGTTTAAAAATAAAAAAGTATATTCGTACGCATTACACAAAGGCGCTAAAGGTGGGATTTTGTTTTTTGAATGGTCATCTACTCGCCCGGATTGGGTGCTGAAAGATTTGATAGCTATTTTCCATCCCGAATTACTCCCAAGTCATCGTCCCTATTTTTTTGAAAAATTAAAATAATTTGAATACAACCCATCGAAATACGGTACTTTTTCTTGTCCTAAGTGTAGGATTGGTTTTCCTATTTCTACTCAATATAAGTATGGGTGCCGTTGCCATTCCTTTAAAAGAAGTATGTAACAGTTTACTTGGCACAGTAGCAAGTAAATCCTCTTGGGAATATATCATTATGGATTACCGCTTACCCAAAGCTATTGTCGCCATTTTAGTAGGAATGGGTTTAGCGATTAGCGGACTCTTAATGCAAACTTTATTTCGGAATCCTCTAGCGGGACCTTATGTTCTTGGATTAAGTTCAGGAGCGAGTTTAGGAGTAGCCTTAGTGATTTTAGGATCGGCATTTTTACCTGCTTTTGCTAGTGAATTAGTACTTTCTTCTTACGGAATTGTGATCGCCTCCAGTTTGGGTAGTTTCCTAGTTTTACTAGCAGTTTTGGCAGTTGCTCAACGATTGCGAGACACCATGGCTATTCTAATTGTAGGATTGATGTTTGGTAGTTTAACTAACGCTTTAGTGGGAACACTCTCCTACTTTAGTACAGCGGCACAATTGCAAAAATTTACTTTCTGGTCTTTAGGATCTTTAGGTAATTTATCTTGGACATCAATTGCGATTTTGTTTGTATGTGTGATGCTAGGTTTAGTTTTAAGTTTACTTAGTATTAAACCTTTAAACAGTTTACTTTTAGGTGAGAATTACGCCAAGAGTTTAGGATTGAATTATACTAAAGCTCGTTTTATAATCATTTTAGCCACCAGTATTCTAGCAGGAAGTATCACTGCTTTTGCAGGACCGATTGCATTTATTGGTTTGGCTGTGCCACATATTTCTAAATTAGTTTTTCAAACCAGTAATCATTTGGTTTTATTTTGGAGTACGTTATTATTTGGCGCCATGATTATGTTGGTTTGTGATAGCATTTCGCAGTTACCCAATTCGGCTATAGTAATTCCTATTAATGCCATCACTTCTATTTTAGGAGCTCCAATTGTAATTTGGTTACTTATTCGCAAACGTAAAATGATCAGCTAATGGAGAAAACTTATATTTTAGAAGCCAAAGACATTAGCATTGGGTACACCAATAAAAAAAATAGTACCACTGTTGCATCAAACATTTCCATTTCGTTAGAAAAAGGAAAACTGACTGCTTTAATTGGTGCCAATGGTATTGGAAAATCAACATTATTACGCACTTTAATCGGAATTCAATGGCCACTTTCTGGTACCGTTTATTTAGAAAATAAAGACATCCATTCTTTAGACAATTTGACTTTAGCACAACATTTAAGTGTAGTTTTAACTGACAAATTACCTCCAAGTAACCTGACTGTTTTTGAACTTATTGCGCTAGGAAGACAACCCTATACAAACTGGATTGGAAAACTTTCAACTGAAGATATTGCTAAAGTAAAAGAAGCAATGGAACTAACACAAATTAGTCATTTGGCTGATAAACGTCATTTTGAAATTAGTGATGGACAGTTGCAGATCGTACTTATTGCTCGTGCATTGGCACAAGATACGCCGTTGATTATTTTGGATGAACCAACTACTCACTTGGATTTATTACACAAAGTAACCCTTTTCAAACTTTTGAAAAAACTGACACAAGAAACGGGAAAATCCATCTTGTTTTCAACACATGATATTGATATGGCCATTCAATTGAGTGACGAAATGATCCTAATGACACCGGAATCGGTGGTGCAAGACCAACCGTGTAAGTTAATTATGAAAGGAAGTTTCAATACCTTATTTCAGGAGGAACATATTGGTTTTGATGCCGAAAAAGGAAAATTCGTTATCAAAGGATAACTGATTTAACGTTTCAAGCCGATTTGTCTTTTGGCTTCTCCCACAACAAAAGCAACCGAATTGGCAATATTAAAACTGCGAATTAATGGTGACATTGGAATAGTCAAATGATTTTCAAACAAAGCTAACACTGCTGCGCTCAAACCTACACTCTCTTTGCCAAATACCAACCAATCTCCGTCTTGAAATTCAGTTTCCAAATAGGATTTTGAAGCATGTGAACTCATCAAAAAGACACGGGAACGATCTGGAATTTGATTCAGCCATTCGTCTACATTTTGGTATTCAGTCACATCCAAATGAACCCAATAATCCAAACCCGAACGCTTTAAATTCTTATCATTGATCACAAATCCGAAAGGATGTATCAAGTGTAATTTGCTTTCTGTTCCTACACAAAGCCGACCAATGTTGCCTGTGTTATTCGGAATTTCAGGTTCAACCAATACGATGTTTAACATACTTTTATTTATTTTCGATTTGAAAATCATTCACTTCAATTACTTCGCCTGCTTGTAAATTATTCAACTCTACATTCCCAACCCGAACGCGAACCAAACGCAAAGTAGGAAAACCTACATATGCCGTCATTTTGCGCACCTGCCTGAACTTGCCTTCATTAATAGTAATCGAAAGCCAAGAAGTAGGACCATGACGTTCGTCTCGAATCTTTTTTCCTCTAGCTCCAAAAGCGGGAACTTCATGAATCAAGAATGCTTTACAGGGTTTCGTAATGTATTTTCTGCCATTAAAACCAATTTCCACTCCTTTTTGTAATTGCTCCACTGCTTCTTGATGGATAACTCCATCCACCTGAACATAATACTCTTTCTCTACTTTCTTACTGCGAACGATTTCGCTCATCATTCCATCAGTTGTCAAAAGCAACAAGCCTTCTGAATCTTCATCCAAACGCCCAATAGCCATCGTTCCTTCTGGAAAAGGATACAATTCTCCTAAAAGTCGTTTCTTTCTTTTTAATTCATATACAAACTGACTCAAATAGCCATAGGGTTTATGAATAATAAAATGTTGATGAGACATATGGTTGTAATTTGTGGCAAAAGTACATTATTATTGAAGAAAAAATAATTATTTTGAAGCACCAAATTCAGAGAATTACCTACTTTTACTACTTTCTAAATTTATCCTTTCTATGACTGCTATTCTTCCTTTTTTGTTGGCTTTTATTGTAGCTTTAGCTATTGGTATATATATTGGCAAACTCTTATTTTCTGCAAAAACACAAGCTGAAAAAATCAGTTTAGAAGAAAAGGTTCTCGCGGGTCAAGCCCAAATTCAAAACTTCAAAGAAGCGATAGAAAAAGAACGAATGGAAAAAGAAGTTATTCGAAACGAGAAAGACAGCTTGGCAATTCAATTGTCCAAAAAAGAAGTTGATTTTGAAAATCTTTGGGAACGCAATAAAGAACAAAAACAAGAAGTTGAACAGCTTCAGGAAAAATTTACTAAAGAATTCGAAAATTTAGCCAATAAAATACTGGAAGAAAAATCGAATAAATTCACCGAGCAGAACAAAGAAAATATGCAAAATATCTTGACGCCTTTGCAAGATAAAATTCAATTATTCGAAAAGAAAGTCGAAGACACCCACAAAGAAAGTATTGATTACCATGCGGCTTTGCGCCAACAAATTTTAGGCTTACGCGAAATGAATATTCAGATGAGCAAAGAGACGATCAATTTGACCAAAGCCCTAAAAGGCGACAGCAAAATGCAAGGTAATTGGGGCGAATTAGTTCTGGAACGCGTTTTAGAAAAATCAGGTTTAGAAAAAGGTCGTGAATACGAAGTGCAACAAGCCTTTACTACAGACGAAGGCAATCGCGTTTTTCCTGACGTTGTGATTAATTTGCCTGATGGCAAAAAAATGATTGTCGACTCTAAAGTATCGTTAACGGCATACGAGAAATACATCAATGAAGAAGACGATGAGTTGAAATCTAACTTCCTAAAAGAACACGTCAATTCTATCAAACGCCATGTAGAACAACTGGGTAACAAAAATTACCAGGACTTGTACCAAATTGAAAGCCCTGATTTTGTATTACTCTTTATCCCAATTGAACCTGCTTTTGCCATGGCTTTAAATGAAGATACCACCTTATACAACAAGGCATTTGAAAAAAATATTGTTATCGTAACTCCAGCAACTTTATTGGCAACACTGCGAACTATTGATAGTATGTGGACCAATCAAAAGCAACAAGAAAATGCGTTAGAAATTGCTCGTCAAGCGGGAGCATTGTATGATAAATTCGAAGGTTTTGTAGCCGACTTAATTAAAATCGGGAAGAAAATAGACGAAAGCAAAGTGGAATATGCCGGCGCTATGAACAAATTAGTGGAAGGAAAAGGAAACCTAATTAGTAGCGTAGAACGTTTGAAAAAAATGGGGGCGAAAGCCAAAAAAGCGCTGCCAGACAACATTATTAATCGTGCAGAACTAGACGAAAATCAATCTGAATAATGAATAACAACTTTAAAACCGTAGCCTCTTCCTATATCAGCATTTCTGAACTAATGCTTCCTTCTCATACTAACTTTAGCGGTAAAATTCACGGAGGGTATATTTTGTCGCTACTAGATCAAATTGCCTTTGCATGCGCCTCTAAATTTTCAGGAAATTATTGTGTTACTGCCTCTGTAGATACGGTCAATTTTTTAAAACCAATTGAAGTCGGCGAGCTCGTAACCATGAAAGCTAGTGTTAACTACGTGGGGAAAAGCTCCATGATTATTGGCATACGAGTAGAATCCGAAAACATTCAAACAGGAGTAATAAAACACTGTAACTCTTCTTATTTTACGATGGTCGCTAAAGACAAAGAAGGAAATAGCGTTCCTGTTCCTGGATTGATTATTTCTAATCTAAAAGAAGTACGCCGTTTTTGCAATTGCCTGAAACAAATTGCTTTGAAAAAAGAAAGGGATTTACATGAAGAAATTTTTGATTATAGTTCCATCGAAACAATTGAAAGTTTAAAAAAATACAATGTTTCCATAGAATTGAATTAAGACAAAACCCTTTGTTTAATCACTATCATTTGGTATCTTTAGTTATAGAACAAAATTGATTATGAAACTTTTCTTCAGCGTATTATTTTTATCATTAAGTTTTGCTGCATTTTCTCAAGGAAAATGGACAACGCAATCGGGCACCATTGGTTTCGAAGCTTCGGTACCTTTATTTGAAGAAATCATCGCAGAAAATAATTTCGTTGAATGTACAGTAAATACAAAAAACAAAACAATTAGTTGTATTGTAAAAATCAAGGATTTTGATTTTAAGCTGGATTTAATGAAGACCCATTTCAATGAAATTTATTTGGAAAGCGACAAATATCCAAGAGCCCTATTTAAAGGAAGTATTCCTAATTTAGATATCGATAAACTTTCAAACGAAGGGACTATTTTAAAAATAAACGGAACTATAAAGATTCATGGGGTTTCAAAACCATTAAGTGTCAATGGGATTTTCAAGAAATCAAAAAATCAACTACAATTACAAGCTAACTTTATCCTTGTTACCGATGATTTTGAAATAAAAATTCCAAGTATGATAATCGCAAAAGTTTCTAAAAAAGTCCGCACTAAATTGGATTGTACTTTAGAATCCAATTAGCCTAACAAACAATTGCGCAACGCTTTTTCTAAATCTGTATATTTAAATTGGAATCCTGTTTTTTCAATTTTATCAGAGGCTACTCTCCTACCTTTCAAAACCAATTGAGCCATTTCACCCAAGATCAATCGCAACACAAAAGCAGGAACATTAGGCAACCAAATGGTATAGCCAAATACTTTAGCTAAAGTTTCGGAGAAAATGGTGTTAGTTGTTTTGTCATTAATTGCAGCATTGTAAGGCCCTTGCATTGTTGCATCTAAAATGGCTTTCAAATAAATTTGACACAAATCATCAATATGAATCCATGGCATGTACTGTTTTCCAGAACCTAAAGTACTACCTAATTTGAATTGGAACAAAGGAGCCAGTTGTTTTAAAACACCATCATCTTTTCCTAAAACCAACCCTGTTCTGATTTGAACAGTTCGAATCCCTAATTCATGAACAGGAATAGTTGCCGATTCCCATTCTTGACAAACCGTTCCTAAAAAATCATTGGCTGGAGGCGTGGTTTCATCACAAAGTTGCTCATCAGTAATTGTGCCATAAATACCGACTCCAGATGCTGATATAAAAGCATCTAATTTTTTATTATTCAATTTCAAACAAGTCGATAATAACTTAGTTGATTTTACTCTACTATCTAAAACAGCTTTCTTCCGACTGGCTGTCCATCGCTTAGCGCCAATATTCTCTCCTGCTAAATGAATTACATAATCGGCTTTCAAAATAGCTTCCTCATCAATGGTACCTGATTCAACATCCCACTGAAAGTACGAAATGTCGGCATAATTTTGTTTTGCAGTACGACTCAAAATCGAAACTGAAAATCCGCTTTCAATTAATAATTCAGTCAGTTTTTTTCCAATAAATCCGGTACCTCCCGTCAATAATACATTTGTTTTCATAACTGAACTATTTTCATATTTTGAATTCATTACAAATATAAACAAATATTTTGTTTAACTTTTTTAATATTTAGTTAAACATTTTATATCTTTATGCTCTAATTTGAAAACGATTTGAAAATGGCTACTAAAAAATCAACCTTGACAAAAGACAAAATAGTTTCAATGTTCATGAACGACACTCTTGAAAACAATGAAAAACCTAAATCTGTATATCATTTTGCGAAAGCAAATGGTTTGACAGAATCGGAATTTTACAATTTCTTTGGAGGGCTTGAAGGAGTTGAAAAAGAAATTTTTAGCACTTTTTTGGCTAAAACAATAGAACTATTGGACAAGGACAAAGACTATGAATACTATGACATGAAAAGTAAAATGTTAAGTTTTTATTTTACCTTTTTCGAATTACTATCCGCCAATCGTAGCTATGTTGTATTGAGTTTGAAAGAAAATAAAAATCCACTACAAGGTTTGATGCAGTTATCTAGTTTACGTAATGGATTTAAAGAATTTGTTAGCGGAATAATTTCAGATGAATACCGTTTGAAACAAGAAAAGTTTCAAGAAATTCAAGAAAAAGCGCTACAAGAATCCGCTTGGTTTCAATTGATGATGACTTTGAAATTCTGGTTAGACGACAGCTCTGCTTCTTTTGAGAAAACAGATCTTTTTATTGAAAAATCGGTTAAAGCATCGTTTGAATTAATGAATACTGCTCCTTTAGAAAGCCTAATTGATTTTGGAAAATTCCTGTTCAAAGAAAAAATACAACACAACTAAATGAAAACAATCGACTATATTCCTACTTCTAAAATAGAACGTGCTAGCAAATTAGTACAAACGGGGGCGAAAGTAGGGGTCAATTATTTAAAATACTATGGCGAAAAAGTAGTCAATCCGACTCTTAATCGTGACAAATTAAATGAAGACAATGCCGAAGATATTTACGATGGATTAAAAAGTTTAAAAGGTAGTGCTTTGAAAGTAGCTCAAATGTTGAGTATGGACAAAAGCTTTTTACCTCAGGCGTATGTAGAAAAGTTCTCATTGTCTCAATTTTCGGTGCCGCCACTATCAGCACCTTTGGTTTTGAAAACATTCAAATCGAATTTAGGCAAAACACCTTACGAAATTTTTGATGAATTCAATCCAAACTCAGTCAATGCGGCCAGTATTGGACAAGTGCATTTAGCCGTAAAAAACAATAAAAAGCTAGCCGTTAAAATCCAGTATCCTGGTGTAGCTAATAGTATTTCATCTGACTTGGCTTTGGTAAAACCAATTGCCATAAGAATGTTCAATTTACAAGGCAAAGATTCGGATAAATACTTCAAAGAAGTAGAAGACAAATTAATTGAAGAAACCAACTATTTGTTAGAACTCAAACAAAGTCAAGAAGTAGTGGCCGCTTGTTCTAAAATCGATCATTTGGTTTTTCCTAATTACTATCCTGAATTTTCTTCGGAGCGCATCATTACTATGGATTGGATGACAGGAATACATTTGTCTGAATTCACCAAAGAAAATACCAACTCTGAAACTGGAAATCAATTGGGTCAAGCCCTTTGGGATTTTTATATGTACCAAATTCATGTGTTGCGTAAAGTACATGCCGATCCACATCCAGGGAATTTTTTGGTCAATGAAAAAAACGAGTTAGTGGCTTTGGATTTTGGATGTATGAAAGCCATACCGAATGATTTTTACATTCCTTACTTCGAATTGGTCAAAAAAGAAATCATAGATAATAAAGCGTCGTTTAGCGATAAATTATTTGAACTTGAAATTTTACGAACAGACGACAGTCCAGAAGAAGTAACCTATTTTACTTCGATGTTCTATGACTTGCTAACCTTGTTTACGCAACCTTTTCAAACGGAAACATTTGATTTTTCTGACGAACTGTTTTTTGAAAAAATTGCCCAATTGGGAGAGCGTTTTGCTAACGATACGAATCTAAGAAAGATGAATGGAAATCGCGGTTCCAAACACTTTATATACATGAACAGAACCTTCTTTGGCTTATACAATTTATTGTTTGATTTAAAAGCGGAGATTAAAGTTCATAATTATAAGAAATACAACTAATGAAAAAAGAATTAACCGATATCGAAAAAGACCGCATCATCGAAATGGCTTGGGAAGACCGAACCACCTTTGATGCTATTTTGCTGCAATTTGGGTTAAAAGAACAAGAAGTGATTGACCTCATGCGTGCCGAAATGAAGCCTTCTAGTTTTAGAATGTGGCGTGCGCGCGTGCAAGGTAGAAAAACAAAACACGAAAAATTACGTGATTTTAGAGAAGGGCGTTTTAAATGTAGTCGCCAAAGACAAATCAACAATAACAAAATAGCGAAACGCTAAACTATATAAAATGAAAAAAATACTCATCATTGGCGGTAGCAAAGGAATTGGCCATGCCATTTTGCAACAACAACTAGAAAACAATACTGTATTTACTATTAGTAGAAATGCACCAGAAATTACGCATCCGAATCTAACGCATTTTTCGTTAGATGTTTTACAAGATACGCTTCCTGAAATTGAAAGTTTGGATACTGTCATTTATTGCCCAGGATCCATTACACTTAAACCTATTGGAAGTTTGAGTATTGATGATTTTAGAAATGATTTTGAAATCAATGTGATTGGAGCGGTAAAAGTGATTCAAAAATACTTACCGATTTTAAAAAAAGGCAACCAACCTTCTATCCTATTGTTCAGTACGGTTGCTGCCAAATTAGGAATGCCGTTTCATGCAAGTATTGCAACAGCAAAAGCTGGCGTAGAAGGCTTGGTAAAATCTCTTGGAGCTGAATTAGCCTCAAGCATTCGTATCAATGCCATTGCGCCTACTATAACAGACACAAGCTTAGCTGCGGGGATATTGAGAAACGATCGTATGAAAGAAAACATGATCGAACGCCATCCTATGAAGGGCTATTTGCAACCGGAAGAAGTGGCAAACATGGCTGATTTTTTGATTTCTGAAAAAGCAAAATCCATCTCCGGGCAAATATTTGAAATGGATTATGGAATTGTCAGCTTTAAAATTTAATACATACACCTGAAAAATACTAAATGAAGAACTACGAAAAGATTGAACAATATAATACCGAAGCAACAGATATATTATCTAATAATTACAAAACCATCATTGAAAATTTAGGCGAAGATGTTACCCGTGAAGGCTTAGAAAAAACGCCAGAGAGAGTAGCCAAAGCCATGCAATATCTTACACATGGTTACGGATTAGATCCGTTGCAAATTTTAAAATCGGCATTATTTACCGAAGATCACCAACAAATGATTGTTGTGAAAGACATTGAAGTGTATTCGATGTGTGAGCATCATATGTTGCCGTTTTTTGGTAAAGCACATGTAGCTTATATTCCGAATGGAAAAATTGTTGGGCTAAGTAAAATCCCGCGAATTGTAGATGCTTTTGCACGTAGAATGCAAGTGCAAGAACGATTGACTGACCAAATTAAAGATTGTATCCAAGCTGCACTTGAACCCTTAGGTGTAGCCGTAGTAATAGAAGCCCAACACATGTGCATGCAAATGCGTGGGATTCAAAAACAAAATTCAGTAACGACGACATCATCGTTTACAGGCGCTTTTGAAAAAGACAAAACGCGCAAAGAGTTTATTAGCTTGATATCAAATAAATTGAGCTAATAATTAATTGTTTTTAGGTTAGGGTTAGGTTGAAACTCCCGAGAAACTTCTTGAAGTTATCGGGAGTTTTTTTATGAAGTTATTTTACAATACCTGCTTTGTAAGTAGCAATAGCACGATCTCTTGCCATAGCATGATCTACCATCGGTTGGCCGTATTCCAGGTCAAATTCTGCAATCCATTGACGGATATAAATTCCTTTTTCGTCAAATTTTTTCTGTTGAATATCCGGATTGAATACTCTAAAATAAGGTGCCGCATCACAACCAGTTCCAGCAGCCCATTGCCAATTGCCAACATTAGCTGCCATTTCGTAATCCAATAATTTTTCAGCAAAATACTCTTCGCCCCATTGCCATTCAATTAACAAATGTTTGCATAAAAAACTAGCCACGACCATACGCACTCGGTTGTGCATATAACCCGTTTCATTCAATTGACGCATACCAGCATCAACCATTGGATACCCTGTTTTTCCTTCGCACCAACGTTTGAAATCGACCTCATCATTGCGCCATTCGATGCCATCGTAAGCTGCCTTAAAATTCCTGTTTTGTACTTTTGGAAAGTGAAACAAAATTTGCATGAAGAACTCTCTCCAAATCAATTCACTCAAGAAAACTTGATTTTTGCGCACAGCCCAATTGACTAATTTTCGAATACTAACGGTACCAAAACGCAAATGTGGAGATAAATACGATGTACTATCTAATGCAGGAAAATCACGCGTTTCGTGGTAATTTGCGACTAATTTTAAATTATGTGGCTTTACTTTGATTGAACTCAGTGTAAAACCAATTTCTTCTAAACTAGGAAAGGCAAAATTACTTTTGAAAAAATTAGAAAAATAAGGTGTTGCGTCCCATTCTTGAACTGGCGCAATAGTATGGTATTTTTCTAACCACTTATTTTTAAAAGGAGTATACACCGTATATGGTAAACCATCAGCTTTAACAATTTCGGCTTCTTCAAAAATCACTTGATCTTTAAAAGCGAAAACGTTCACCTCTTTAGATGCTAATACATTTCCAACAGCAAGATCTCGCTGAATGGCATTGGGTTCGTAATCCTTATTCCAAAAGACTTCTTGAATAGCGTATTCTTGTAATAACGACTCCCAAACTTGTAACGGCTTTCCTTTCTTTACCAAAAGAGACGAACCAAATTCATTAAGTTTACCATTGATCGCTGCTAAAGACTCATGAATAAAACCCACTCTCGGATCGTTCTTAGGCAAACGTTCTAGAATAGTTTCATCAAAAATAAATAGAGGAATAACTGGATACTTAGATTGCAAAGCTTGAAACAAACCCACATTGTCTTCCAAACGCAAATCGCGTCGAAACCAGAAAAAAGAGACTTCTTGTTTTGCCATTATTTAGTGTTAAATAATTCGTCCACCTTTACTTTTCGATAATCGAAAATGGTTTTCAATTTATTTTTAACAACCAAAGTATTCATAATACGACCAATGAATCCCAAAGGCAAGGCATAATGAATCAAATCGGTCATTAGAACACCATTATCTTTTTCTTCAAAAAAGTGTTTGTGGTGCCATAAAGTATAAGGTCCAAAACGTTGTTCGTCCACAAAATAGCTTTGTTCTTTAACAACGGTAATTACAGTCATCCAACCCAATTTAACACCAAAGAGAGGGGAAACTTTGTATTGAATAATTTGTCCAGCATACATGTTTTTTTCATCAAAATCAGTGATTTCGAATCCCATATCGCTCGGCGTTATTTTTTGTAAATTCTTTGGATTTGAAAAGAAAGACCAGCATTCTTCAATACTAGCATTGACAAATTGTTCTGTCTTTAATGAATAAACTTTCATTATATTTTGTAGTATTTGAATGGAACAAATAACATCCCAAAACATTCTCCTTCTTCTTTTCCCAAATGTTTGTGGTGTACTTTGTGCGCTTTACGCAAGCCAATTAAATACTTATTATTGGTATTTTTAAACCATTTGAATCGTTGGTGAATTAAGACATCGTGTATCAAAAAGTAACACATTCCGTAAAACATAATTCCTAAGCCGATGAAGAACTTATAATTCAATCCGCCTTCAACTCCAAAATAGAAAAGTGTAATGCTTGGAATAGCAAAAATGACAAAGAAGACATCGTTGCGTTCAAAGATGCCCGCATATTTAGGTTGGTGATGGTCAGCGTGAAAATACCACATAAAACCGTGCATCACAAACTTGTGAGTGCACCAAGTTACACATTCCATAATCAAAAAAGTACCGAGGAAAATCAGAAAAAACTGGATTTCATTCATTGTGATTGTAATTATATTTTAAACTAATTTTAATTTGTAAGTAACAAAAGATTGAGCAAGTAATCCTGCTTTGGTATAATTAGAAACTCGGATTCGGGCAGTACCGATTTTGTGACTAGGTGTTTTTTCTAGTTTATTCAATAACTTTTTGTAATAAACATAGGCGGTATAAACACCAAATTTAGCTTCCATTGGTAATTTAGTAATCCCTTGAAAAGCTACTTTAAAATCCTCTTCTATTTCGCTAATGATTGCTTGTTTGGCATTTTCGTCGAATGAATTCAAATCAACACCAGGGAAATAAGTGCGATTCAAAACCAAATTATCGTCTTTCAAATCGCGCAAGAAATTCACTTTTTGAAAAGCTGATCCCAATCGCATTGCTTCGTCCTTCAATAAATTGTATTTCTCTATATCGCCATCCACAAACACTTTCAAACACATTAAGCCCACCACATCGGCAGATCCATAAATGTATTCCTCGTATTCTTCTTTGCTATGGTATTCGGTTTTTACCAAATCCAATTTCATACTTTTCAAAAAAGCCTGAATCAAATCATCAGAAATATTATAGCGTTTTACAGTTAATTGAAACGAATTCAAAATAGGATTCAAGCTAATTCCAGAATGATAGGCTTTGTAATATTCCGTTTCAAAATCATGAATCAAGGTTTCTTTTTCATAGCCATGAAAAGAATCGACAATTTCGTCCGCAAAACGAACAAATCCATATACGCTATAAATAGCTTCTCTGATGCTTGGCGAAAGCATATAGACTGCTAATGAAAATGAAGTACTGTAGTTTTTGGTTACTAACTTACTGCATTTAAAGGATACGTCGTCAAATAACTGCTTCATGTTATGCTTTTGAAAATTGTTTATTAATTAATTCTGACACTAATTTTCCTGAAATTAAGGCGGGAGGTACACCTGGTCCAGGAACAGTCAACTGACCAGTAAAAAAGAGATTTTCTACTTTTTTACTTTTTAATTTGGGTCTTAAAAATGCGGTTTGCAATAAAGTATTGGCCATTCCATAAGCATTCCCTTTGTAGGAATTATAATCTTGGACAAAGTCATTTTTACAAAACGAATGTTTAAAGATAATGTTTTTTCGAACTTCTTGTTGCGTTAAGGTCTCCAAACGATCCATAATTTTATGGAAATATTCCTCACGCAATGCTTCGGTGTCTTCTATGCCTGGCGCTAACGGAATCAAAAAACAAGCTGATTCCATTCCTTCAGGCGCTGTCGAAGGATCAGTTATAGAGGGAAAACTAGCGTAAAACAAAGGTTCTGCCGGCCATCTTGGTGTATCGTAAATGTCTTTGGCATGCTGATTAAAATCAGTATCAAAAAACAAAGCGTGATGCGAAATGTTTTCTATTTTTTTATTGAAACCCACATAGAACAATAAAGAAGAAGGAGCAAAAACACGACTATCCCAATATTTTTCAGAATAAGCGCGGTGTTGTTCCTCCAATAATGTTTCTGTATGATGGTAATCGGCTCCACTTAAAACCACATCGGAATAGATGGTTTGACCGTTGACTACAATTCCTTTAGCAGTTTTATTGTCAACGATTATTTTTTCAATAGCCGCATTAGTAACAAATGTAACCCCTAATTCGGTAGCTAAACTTTCCATACCGCGCACTACATCAAACATACCCGTTTTTGGATGCCAAGTTCCCAAACCAAAGTCGGCATAATTCATAAAACTATAAAACGATGGCGTATCTGAAGGCTTTGCTCCTAAAAACAAAACCGGAAATTCCAAGATTTGAATCAATTTTTCGTTTTTGAATTTCTTGCGAACATCTCGGCTTATGTTACTAAAAAACTGACCTACTTTTTTGGCAGTTTCCAAAGTAATTAATTCCAAAGGAGAAACTCCTGGACGGTACACCAAATCTTTAATTGCGATATCATAGTTGGATCGGGCCTCAGCCATAAATTGTTCTAAAATGACACCACTCCCCTTTTCTACTGATTCAAAGGTGGCTATAATTTCAGGCAAATTATCGGCAATCGAAATGAATTCGTTGATCCCAAAATACACTCTATAGGCTGGAGACAACTTAATCAACTCATAATAATCTGTCGTTTTTTTACCAAAATCAGCAAAAAAACGATCAAATACATCGGGCATCCAATACCAACTTGGCCCCATATCGAAAGTAAATCCATCGCTTTTTAATTGTCGAGCACGACCTCCAATGGTAGCATTTTTTTCATAAACTGTTACTTGATGGCCACTTTGAGCCAAATAACTAGCTGCCGCCAAAGAAGAAAATCCAGAACCTATTATTGTAATTGTTTTGGGTTGATTCATTTACTTATTATTTCTGTTTATTATTTAATAACCGACACTAAAGAATCTATGGAATTGAAAACCAACATACTTTTTGAAAGATTGCTTGTATCAATATGTTCAACCATTCGTCCGATATACCATAATTGGGTAGTATCGTCTTCTAACTCCTGTTTCATTTTAATAACATAATCGTTAATTGCGTCTTTGTCAGGCTGAACCGTAAGGTACGAAACAAAAACAATGGAGTCGAAATGTTTCTTCAAATCTTTCAAATTTTCAATCGGCATACTTTCGCCAAGATAAATCGTTTTGTACCCTTTGGAAAGAATTTCATAATTCAAATACATCAATCCCAATTCGTGAATTTCATTCATTGGCAAAGACAAAACAAAAACTTTATCTGTTTTTCTTGGCTTCAAGACTTGAAGCTGTTCTGTTTGTATCAGTAATTTTTGTTTAATTAAAAAGGTGATAAAATGCTCGTGAGCTGGCGAAATGGTATCCGTTTGCCACAACATTCCTAATTCTTGCATCAATGGAATGAAAACATCGTAAAAGATTTCCTGAAACGATTTTTCAGTCATCAACCAATTGTAGGTATTGAAAAACAACTCTTGATCAAAATGCATCATCGCCATTTTAAATTCGCTCAAGGCGTGACTTTTAGCTGTTTTATTGGTAACAATCTCACGAACTAAAGTGGGAATTGTATCTGGTGGATAGGTAGCAATCTTGGATATTTTATAGCCGTAATCATGAAGCAATGTGATATTAAGCAACTTTTGCAAACTGGCTAGATCATACAACCTAATATTGGTATCGGTACGCATGGGTTCCAAGATATTGTATCTTTTTTCCCAAATACGAATCGTGTGCGCTTTAATACCTGATAAATTTTCAAGGTCTTTGATACTGAATACGTTCTTAACGTTGTTCATCCTTTTTTAATTTTAATTAAACAAAAGTAAAATAAAAAATGATACGAAGCTAATTTAATAAGGTACGTATATATTTTTTTAAAAGGAACCTTTAGTAACAGGATTTAAAATAAAAAAAAGCCTCTAAATAGAGGCTTTTCATATAGTAACTTTCAAGTATTATTTACTCAAATACATTTTTCTTCTTGAATACAATTCGTAAAATTGATCGTCTTTCAAATCGTCAATAAACAAGATGCTTTCTCCAGTCGATTTCATCTCTGGTCCTAAAGCTTTGTTGACATTTTGGAATTTACTAAAAGAAAAAACAGGTTGTTTAATCGCATAGCCTTTCAATTGAGGATTGTATTTAAAGTCGGTTACTTTATTGGCACCTAACATTACTTTAGTCGCATAATTTACATACGGTTCGCCATACGCTTTAGCAATAAACGGAACTGTTCTAGACGCTCTTGGATTGGCCTCAATGATATACACTATATCGTTTTTGATCGCAAACTGAATGTTGATTAAACCAACTGTTTTCAAAGCCACTGCAATTTTGTGTGTATGGTCTTTGATTTGTTGCATTACAAATTCACCCAAGTTGAACGGTGGTAAAGTCGCATTACTATCACCCGAGTGTACTCCACAAGGTTCGATATGCTCCATGATTCCGATGATGTATACATTACCATCAGCATCGCAAATCGCATCTGCCTCTGCTTCAATTGCACCATCTAAATAATGGTCTAACAACAATTTATTACCTGGAATCGATTTCAATAAATTGATTACGTGTTCTTCCAATTCTTGTTTGTTGATGACAATTTTCATTCCCTGACCTCCCAATACATAAGAAGGACGAATCAACAATGGAAAATCCAAATTATCTGCAAGAGCAGACGCCTCATCAGCAGTTTCTGCAATTCCGAATTTAGGGAAAGGAATATTCAACTCCGTCAATAAATCAGAGAAACGTCCTCTGTCTTCGGCTAAATCCAACGCATCAAAGCTTGTCCCTAAGATTTTCACTCCGTATTTCGATAATTTCTCTGCCAACTTCAAGGCCGTTTGACCTCCTAATTGCACGATTACACCTTCTGGTTTTTCGTGTTGAATAATGTCGTAAATGTGTTCCCAAAAAACAGGCTCGAAATACAATTTATCAGCCGTATCAAAATCAGTTGAAACTGTTTCCGGATTACAGTTGATCATGATCGTTTCGTAACCACATTCTTTGGCTGCTAACACCCCGTGAACACAAGAATAATCAAACTCAATTCCTTGACCAATTCGGTTGGGTCCTGAACCTAAAACGATGATTTTCTTTTTATCGGTAACTACACTTTCGTTGTGAACATAGCGCTCTCCATTTGCTTTTTCAATTTCGGCCTCAAAAGTAGAATAATAGTACGGTGTTTGTGCTTTAAACTCGGCAGCACAAGTATCAACTAATTTGAATACACGGTTGATTTTCATGTCCGTACGCAACGTATGTACTTGACTTTCCAAACAACCCATCATGTGTGCAATTTGTCTGTCAGAGAAGCCTTTTTGTTTGGCTTCTAACAACAATTCTCTTGGTAAAGAATCTACTTTGTAAGTAGCAATTTCTTTTTCTAAAGTGAACAATTGCTCGTATTGTTTCAAGAACCACATGTCAATTTTTGTGATTTCATGAATACGACTCAACGGAATTCCCATCGCAATCGCATCATAAATTACGAAAACACGATCCCAACTTGCATGCGTCAGTTTATCGATGATTTGTTCGTAATTAGTATATCCTTTTCCGTCAGCACCTAAACCATTTCTTTTGATTTCTAATGATTGAGTGGCTTTATGCAAGGCTTCTTGGAACGAACGTCCAATACCCATTACTTCACCTACTGATTTCATTTGAAGTCCTAATGTTTTATCAGCTCCTTCAAATTTATCGAAGTTCCAACGTGGTATTTTTACAATTACATAATCCAAAGTTGGCTCAAATAAAGCCGAAGTAGATTTTGTGATTTGGTTTTGCAATTCGTCTAGGTTGTAGCCCAAAGCTAATTTCGAAGCAATTTTAGCAATTGGATAACCCGTAGCTTTTGATGCTAATGCTGATGAACGAGACACACGCGGATTAATTTCAATCGCAACAATATCTTCTTTTTCATCTGGCGAAACCGCAAATTGTACATTACAACCTCCAGCAAAATTTCCGATGCTACGCATCATTAAAATCGCCATGTCACGCATTTTTTGAAAGGTAGTATCCGATAATGTCATCGCTGGCGCAACCGTGATCGAATCTCCCGTATGAATTCCCATTGGGTCCATATTTTCGATCGAACAGATGATTACTACATTGTCATTCTTGTCGCGTAATAATTCCAATTCATATTCTTTCCAACCCAATAAAGCTTTATCAATCAACACTTCATGGATAGGTGACATTTCCAAACCATAGGTTAGTTTTTCGTCAAATTCTTCTTTGCTGTGTACAAAAGCAGCTCCAGTTCCTCCTAAAGTAAACGAAGGACGAATTACCAATGGAAAGCCAAATTCTTGTGCAATCTCTTTTCCTTGTAAGAAAGAAGTAGCTGTTTTTGCTGGTGCAGCAGGAATTCCAATTTTTTCAAGCAATTGTTTGAACTGCTCTCTATCTTCGGTAATATTAATGGCATTCACATCAACACCAATCAATCGTACTCCAAAATCTTCCCAAATTCCTTTTTCTTCAGCTTCCAAACACAGGTTCAATGCCGTTTGACCTCCCATTGTTGGCAAAACCGCGTCAATTTGCGGATGCGCTTTCAATATTTCAATAATCGACTTGGTGGTCAATGGTTTCAAGTAAACGTGATCGGCCATGGATGGATCAGTCATAATCGTTGCTGGATTCGAGTTGATTAATATCACTTCGATTCCTTCTTCACGAATAGAACGAGCTGATTGCGATCCTGCGTAATCAAATTCGCAAGCTTGACCAATAACAATAGGACCAGAACCTATTATCAAAACGGATTTAATGGATGTGTCTTTTGGCATTGTAGTATAATTTGTGTGTTGTTGTAAACTTTTTAAAGATAAAGAACTTATTTGAGATACTGTTTAATAGTCTAAATCAAAGATAGTTAGTTTAAATTTTCAAAAAAAAGCCGTTACTAAAAAATAGTAACGGCTTAATATTGATTATAGAATAACCATTATTTTTTGTGTCTAGGTTCGCTAGAAACAGTCAATTTATGTCTTCCTTTAGCTCTTCTTCTTGCAAGAACTTTTCTTCCATTAGCAGAAGCCATTCTGTCCATAAATCCGTGTTTATTTCTTCTTTTTCTTTTCGATGGTTGAAACGTTCTTTTGCTCATTGGTTTGTATCTTTAAAATCTTTATTTATATGTCTTTTAGTTTTTGAATAACCGTTATTCTAAAACCGAGTGCAAATATACAAAGACTTTTTTTTCTAGCAAGTAGTTTTATAAAAATATTTTTAATTCCTTTTACTATCTTTGCAAACATAAATTCAATACTATTATGTTTCATAAAAATATCAAACTTATTCTTGCCGGACTTATTGTCGCTACAGGCATTTGGCAATTTACTGAAAGCAACATCGGAAATGGAATCTTCCTTTTATTAGTGAGTGCTATTCCTGTTTTTTTATATTTCAAAAACGAATTCATCTTATTGGCTTTCTTAAAGTTGAGAAAACAAGATTTTGATGGCGCTAGAAAGTGGTTGGACAAAATCAAAAATCCAGAAGGAGCTTTGGTTCAAAAACAACAAGGATACTTCAATTACTTGCACGGTATTATGTTATCTCAAACCAACATCAATCAATCTGAGAAATTTTTCAAAAAAGCGATTGAGTTGGGATTGTCAATGGATATGGATTTGGCTGTAGCCAAATTAAACTTGGCTGGAATTGCAATGTCTAGAAGAAGAAAATTAGAAGCCACCTCACTTTTGAATGAGGCTAAAAAACTCGACAAACAAAACATGTTGAAAGATCAGATCAGCATGATGAAAGAGCAAATGAAAAAAATATAGTTCTTTAGAACCTGAAATAAGTTCAAGTTGACAGATCAACATATATAAGTTAAACGCCTGTCATTCTGAACTTGTTTCAGAATCTAACTGTTTCCATAAATTAAGCCAATTAGGATTGGACTCTTCTATCAAATTTATCTTCCACTCTCTGTGCCAATTTTTTAATTGTTTTTCCCTTGCAATTGCATCATTGACATATTGAAATTCTTCATAATACACCAACATTTTTAATTTATATTTTGAAGTAAATTTTGATCCTTCTCCAATTATATGCCTCTCCATTCTATCATCTATACCTCCCGTGACTCCTATATAAAGAGTTCCTTTGGGTTTATTTGTTAAAATATACACCCAGTAATTATGATATGCTCTGTTAGCCATAATTAAATCTGTTTAATTTAGAACCTGAAACAAGTTCAGGTTGACAAATAGGCTGCTCACGTTTTCGCCTATTCGATTTAGCTCGAGTCAAAATCTCTTCAACTAATATCCCTCCAGTGGAATTTCCAATTGGTATTTTTTATTGGTAGGATTCACCATCTTAGTTGTTCGCAACCACGGATTGTGAATTTTTAATATTTTATAATTTATTCCTTGTTGTATCGCCAGGTTAGCTAAATCAGTTACCGAACTATCAATAGCAATTTTCTTCGTAGCTACAATTTTGTATTGCTCCTCCTCCGTGATTGGAAAACCATATTGCTCCGGATGTTGCATAATTTGCTTCAAGGCTAAAATTCGGAATACATAACGTGAGGTTTCCTCATTCAATAATAAATCATAGTAATTACTCACTTTTTGACTATCCAATTGCTTTTTGATTCCGGTTCCACCTGCATTATACGAAGCGGCTACTAAAGTCCAATTCCCAAATTTCTCTTTGGCTTTCAAAAAATAAGCACAAGCTGCCTCTGTTGCTTTTTCTAAATGGTAACGTTCGTCTATATTTTCATTCACTTCTAAACCAATTTCTTTAGCGGTGTCTGGCATAAATTGCCAAACCCCTCTTGCTCCTGCTGGAGAAACTACATTGACCAAACCACTTTCTATTACCGCAACGTATTTAAAATCATCTGGAATTCCATTCTTCTTCAATACAGGTTCAATAACAGCAAAAGCACGACGCGCTCTTTTTAAGATCAATAAGGTAGAAGCATTCAAATGTTTATTGACCAATAGTTCTCTATCCAAACGCTCTTGCACATCTGCAATTTGCAATGGCACTGCTTCGCCAGCAAAATCAATTTTAGCCGGAAAATAATTTGGATTAAAACGGGCTATCCAATTGGAAGGCAATTCTAATTTAGAAGCAAAAATAAACAGACTGCTAATTAGGACAATTCCAATTAACAAGATCGATTTACCAATGGTTGTAGTTCTTTTTTTCATTTATTTTGTCTTTATATTTCTAATAAACTAAAAAGTGCCTTGAATAATCGCTGGCAAGTTTTCGTTAAGCCATTTGTATTTACTTAAAATCATAACGTGGGTTCCGCCTTTTACTACAATACATTTTTTAATGTATTGTATTGGAAACACCTCATCCGCATCGCCGTGAATATGAATCACATTGGGATCCACTTTCGTTCTATCCCACAGTAAAATGCGTTCAATAGCCCAATCCAAATAATGCACATCGCGAACGGAAAGATACCTTTCGTATAATTTCAATCGCTGTGCGATAGTTGTTCCAAAGGAAAAAGCACTTAACTTTTCAATATTCGAAAAGATAGAAGTGGGAATTAATTTATAAGCCTTCGTCGTTTTGGCAATTTTCATTCGGCGGGGAAATTCGAAATTGGATTTCACACTCGAAATAATGATAACTTTCATCGGATTCAAAAAAGCCGCCATTTCTTGCACCAAAATCCCTCCAAAGGAAACCCCAATCAAAACCGGATTAGGTGCGGTGATTTTTTTCGACATGCGTTGGGCATAAGCTTCTAACGATTCGTCACTAATGGGCAATTCCCAATCCAAAAGATGGATTTCAAAAAGCGATTCCGGTAAGCTGATGCGCTCAAATATTAGCGAACTTGCCGCTAATCCAGGCATACAATACACCGAAATCTTGTTAGTATCCATTATGAAAAATCCATTTATTTAGGGTAAAAATAAGGATATTAATCAGGAAAAATGATTCAAACGCCACAAAGAAACTGAGTAGCAACAAAAACTACTTCTCGATTTCTCTTAAACTCTCCATTTTTTTGTGCGCCAAGAAACCAGCAATATCTTCGAAATGCTCTACCACTCTTTTGTTTCCAAATTCAAACACTTTGGTTGCCAAACCGTCTAAGAAATCACGATCGTGTGACACTAAAATTAGCGTTCCATCAAAATCTTTTAGGGCGTCTTTGATGATGTCTTTGGTTTTCATATCCAAGTGATTCGAAGGCTCATCCAAAATCAATAAGTTAACCGGTTCCAACAATAATTTAATCATTGCCAAACGCGTTTTTTCTCCTCCTGAAAGCACTTTCACTTTCTTAGTCACATCGTCACCATGAAACATAAAAGCGCCTAAAATATCTTTAATTTTGGTTCGAACATCACCCACCGCTATATCGTCAATAGTTTCAAATATCGATGCATTCCCATCCAATAAAGCCGCTTGATTTTGCGCAAAATAGCCAATTTGGGCATTGTGACCAATTTCGACACTTCCACTATCAATTCCAATTTCTTTCATGATTGCTTTAATCATGGTCGATTTTCCTTGCCCATTTTTTCCAACAAAAGCCACTTTTTGTCCGCGCTCAATAACTAAATTAGCATCTTTGAATACCACATGATCGCCATACGATTTGGACAATTCTTTGACAATTACAGGATATTGCCCTGAACGAGCCGCTGGTGGAAACTTCAATTTCAAAGCTGATGTATCTACTTCGTCTACCTGAACAATTTCTAGTTTCTCTAACATCTTCACACGCGATTGCACCGCATCGGTCTTGGAAAATGTTCCTTTAAAACGATCGATAAATGCTCTGTTGTCGGCAATCATTTTTTGTTGTTCATCGTAAGCTTTTTGTTGGTGCATACGACGGTCTTTTCGCAATTCTAGATAATGAGAATACTTGGCTTTGTAATCATATATACGTCCCATAGTTACTTCTATAGTTCGATTGGTAATATTATCTACAAAAGCTCTATCGTGCGAAATCACTACTACCGCTTTGGCTTGATTAATCAAAAAATCCTCTAACCATTGAATACTTTCAATATCCATATGATTCGTTGGTTCATCCAACAAAATCAAATCCGGTTTCTGTAAAAGAATTTTTGCCAATTCAATTCGCATTCTCCAACCTCCAGAAAACTCAGAAGTTTGACGTGTAAAATCTTCGCGAACAAAACCCAAACCGATTAATATTTTTTCTACCTCAGCTTCATAATTCACTTCTTCAATAGCATAATATTTCTCACTCAAATCCGAAACACGCTCAATCAACTTCATGTACTCGTCACTTTCATAATCAGTGCGAACAGTCAATTGCTCGTTTACATCGTCAATCTCAGATTTCATTTTGAAAATTTGACCAAAGGCTTTGGATGTTTCTTCCATAACAGTAGCACCGTCGGTAGTCAATAAGTGCTGAGGCAAATAGGCCACGACCGCTTCTTTGGGTGCCGAAATTGAACCTGTAGAAGGTTTGCTTTGTCCAGCGATAATTTTTAAAAGCGTCGATTTTCCCGCTCCATTTTTACCCATTAGGGCAATTTTATCATTTTCATTAATAGCAAAAGAAACCTCACTAAAAAGTGTGGTTCCGCTAAATTGAACCGAAATATCGTTAACTGTAATCATTTGGTAATTGATTTTTTTTTGGAAAGTCTGCAATTCGACCACCCATTTTTGAAGGCGCAAATATAATTCAAATCACCCGTTGTTTACACTATTAGGAATACAATTTTAGTTCGGTTTTTCCTCCTTAACTAGCATGAAAGGGTTAAAATTGCTGAATACTGTCAACAAAATAAGTATAAAAAACACACTAACTATGGAATTAGTTGGAAAACAATAAAAATGAAACACTGATAACCATATAGTTAGCAATTTAAAATAGTGGAAAATATTGTTTCGTACATTTAATTGAAATGGAAAACAAGTATTACAGAAATTTACATTGTTACTAATTGACTCATGATCAATTTAAAATAATTAACTAATACATTTTTGCCATGATATCAAAACAATCTACCAACTTAATTAGTATTACTAATAATGGCATTATTTTGAATTCAAAATCAAAATCGAATCAGCAAATTCCTTTTGCAGAGGTAGCTAAAGTTCACCTACAAATTAGACATCACCAAACGATTTTAAAAATTTTCTTAATCAGTTATTTTATTTTCACATTGCTTTGCATGCAATATCTTAATCTAGAAATGTCAATTTTTTCGGCATTTATTTACATTATTAATTTCTTTGTAATCAATACGCTCGATTTTAAAAGTTATCGTTTACAAATTGTTTTGAAAAACAATAATGTTATCGAAAAACAAATTCCAAAGAAATTGAAATACGACTATATTAGTCTAATTAGTGAAATTAGAAGAAATATACTTCCCGAACATTCTCCTGCATTGTAATTTGTAATAAAAATAGTATTTTTAGAAAATAAATAATGCAATTCTAAATTTATGAATCGGATTCTAAATGTTTTCTCCTTTTTAGTATTACACATTTCGCTAATAGGTTTTGCTCAGAATGAAAAATTTAGAGGCGAAACATTTCTCTTTCAAGACGCCAAAACTAAAGACGCTATCGTGATCGAACACGATTCTGTATATTATAGAAATTCCCCACTACAATTTCAGAAATTAAAACATGCAGAGTATCCAGAAATCATTTCTCGCTATATTAGTTTCAATATAAACGGTAAAAATTATTTCACACATAGTGGATGCGGGCCAGTTTTGGAATGGAGAAATGACTCTTTAGTCCGAATAGATAATTCATTTTTACATCAAAATCAATTTGGAGCCTCAACTTTTGTTTACAAAAACGAAATATACTATTTTGGAGGCTATGGCTTATTTACATTTAAAAATATTCTAACAAAATATATTATTAAATCTAAAGAATGGATGTCTATTCAAACTTTTGGAAGTGAATTTCCCTCTTTACGACGCGATGCAAATCAAATTTTAAGTGGAGATGATTTATATATTTTTGGAGGTTCAAGCGAAAACCCTAAAGATTATTATTTTGGAAAAATTCCCTCCGATAATATAGTTTGGAAATTGAACCTTAAAACCATGACATGGTATAAGGAAGGGGTCTATACTACTAACATCAAAACTGATGAGGGCTATTTTAATTTTCAGCATAAAAATAAAATGTACATGATTAGCCGAAGCGCTGATAATAAATTTTATGAAATCGATATTGCAAATAATTCGATAAAAAAATATAGTTTACCATCCTATTTAAATATAAAATCTTGTTATTTTGACAAAAACACTGAAGAATTAGTTGTTCTCCACTTTTTAAGCACCGTTGCTAAAAGTAAAGTGATTCGATTAAAACTAAATCCAATTTTGATTAACCCAATTCTTACAGAAAAATTTATTAGTCACCCTTTTGAAAAATGGTACTATACATTGATTATACTGGTAGTATTAAGTATAATTTTCTATCTTTTCTATAAAACAAAAAATAAAAACACCATTTTAAATAACAAGAGTATTGTTTTTGATACCAACACGAAACAATTAAAATTCAAAGGGAAAAATATCGATGCTTTTGATATAAATGAATCAAAAATAATTATCCATTTAATACAAAATCAAGGCGATTACATTCCGCTCAACTCGTTAAATTTTTTATTAGAGCAAGAGGAAATCATTGAAAATTATTCTAGTACAACTAAACGTAGAGAAAACACATTAAACTCTGTTGTCACTAAATTAAGTTTAATAACAGGATGCAACGAGAGTGAAATTATACTTTATCGAAAAAATCCGAATGACAAACGATTAAAAGAAATCAAGCTGAAAGATCATTTCATAAGAGTCAAATAAATACAAAAAAACTCGCATCAAATGATGCGAGTTTTTTTTGTTGGTATTTTAATCTATTATTCTTTTCGCCACTTCTTAGTTTCATCAAAGACGTGTTCTAAAATTGCTTGTTCTTTTTCGTCAAACTCCACATTTCTGCGGCTCATGACTAGTTTTGCCGTTGCAAAAGCTTTGCTTGTAACATAGGTAGTAAATCCAGCAGCTCCGCCCCAAGAAAAACTGGGTACAAAATTGCGAGGAAATCCACTACCAAAGATATTCGCACTCACTCCTACTACAGTACCTGTATTGAACATGGTATTAATACCACATTTGCTATGATCTCCCATCATCAAACCACAAAATTGCAAACCAGTTTTAGCAAAACCTTCCGTTTCGTAACTCCATAATTTTACTTCTTCGTAGTTGTTCTTAAGATTGGAATTATTACTATCAGCGCCAATATTACACCATTCGCCTAAAACCGAATTTCCTAAAAATCCGTCATGCCCTTTATTGGAATACCCAAATAAAACCGAGTTATTAACTTCTCCACCTATTTTAGAATAGGGTCCGACCGTAGTTGCGCCATAGACTTTTGTAGCCAATTTTACTCCTGCGCCTTCGCACAAGGCAAAAGGTCCGCGAATTACAGAGCCTTCCATAATTTCTGAATTTTTACCAATATAGATAGGCCCAGTAGTAGCGTTTAAAGTCACAAACTCTAATGAAGCTCCTTCTTCGATAAAAATGTTTTCTGGAACCATCACATTCACTGATTTTGGTATGGGTTGTGATTTTCTATCCTGAGTCAAGAATGCAAAGTCAGCACGAAGTGCCGCATCATTTTTAGCAAAGATATCCCAAGTGTTTTCTACGGTTAAACAATCCTCCGAATATTCTAGTATTTCATAGGTATCAAAATCAACTTCTTCTTGCTCCTCATTGGTATAAAACGCAATCACTTCCTCTCCTTTAAAAATAGCTTGATTCGATGTTAAATTTTGAATCATCTCAACCAAAGTAGCATTCGGCAAAAAAGACGCATTGATCATCACATTTTGTTCCATCTCGACCATTGGAAATTTATCTGAAAGGTACTCTTCGGTCAAGGTAGTTGTGGTCGAACCTAAATAGGCTTCCCATTTTTGACGGATCGTCAAAATTCCAATTAAAATATCAGCTACTGGGCGGGTAAAAGTAAATGGCAATAGTGCATTTCGAGTAGGACCGTCAAAAAGGATGTAATTCATTTTGAAAAATTTCAAAGTTATAAGTGGTCAAAGTTACAAAGTTTTTACATAAAAAAAGCCTCACAAATTGTGAGGCTTCGTATAAGGAGAAACGAATTAAAATTATTTAACGTGTTTCGCGTATTTAGTTTTGAATTTATCGATACGTCCTGCAGTATCAATTAATTTAGATTTACCTGTGTAAAAAGGGTGAGATGTTCTAGAAATCTCCATTTTAACAACTGGATATTCTACACCATCAACAGTGACAGTTTCTTTAGTTTCTGCAGTAGATTTAGTGATAAAAACGTCATCATTTGACATGTCTTTAAAAGCAACTAATCTGTAATTTTCTGGGTGTACACCTTTTTTCATCGTAATTCTTTTTTATTAGTTTCAATTTTAATTGTGTTTCGAAGCTTTTCTTCTAACAGAAAAGGTATAAACCAATTATAACTTTTTATTTTTACATTATTATTTTGAGTTTGCAAATTTACACTTATTTTTTAATAATCAAATCTTTGTTTGACTTTTTTTATCCTAAGCTAAAACTCGATTTTTCGGCTCAAATAAATTGGGAATTGCTATATTTGTGGATTAATTTTAAAACTTCTATATCATGATAAACGAAATTATTAAAAGAAACGGGGTAACATTCGGTGTACTATCAGGAATTGTTTCAGCTTTAATTACTGCTACTATATATGCAGTTGATTTAAATTTATTTGTTTCTTGGTGGATTGGCGTAGTTAGCATCCTTATTTATTTAGTGTTGGGAATTGTATTACTCTCAAAAACTAAAAAAGAAATGAATGGCTTATTTGTATTCAAAGATGCTTTTACCACTTACTTTATTTCTGCTGTAATCGGTATTGCTATTGGAACTGCCTTTAATATTTTATTGTTCAATGTAATTGATCCTTCTGCTCAAGACACTTTAAAAGAAATTACTATAAAAAATGCTGTGGCAATGATGCAAAAATTCAATTCGCCTGCAGCTGCAATCAATGAAATGATTGCAAAAATGAAAGAAAACAATCCGTATTCTGTAGTTGAATTATTGAAAGGTTCTATTTTCAGTATGGTATTCAGCGCAATAATTGGATTAATAATGGCTGCCTTTTTCAAGAGCAAGTCACAAGAATAACACTACATGAATCTATCCATACTTATCCCGCTTCTTAACGAAGAGGAATCACTTAACGAATTGTACACTTGGATTATTAAAGTGATGCAAACCAACAATTACAGCTACGAAATTATCTTTCTCGACGATGGAAGTACGGATAATTCTTGGCACTGCATCGAACAATTCGCAAAAGAAAATCCACACGTAAAAGGAATTCGTTTTATGAAAAACTTTGGTAAATCGCAAGCACTACATGCTGGTTTTGCCAAAGCTCAAGGCGATGTCATTATTACTATGGATGCCGATTTACAAGACAGTCCTGAAGAAATTCCTGGTTTGTATGATATGATTACCAATGGCAATTTTGATTTGGTTTCAGGTTGGAAAAAGAAGCGCTACGATTCTGTCATGGCCAAAAACTTACCTTCCAAATTATTCAACTGGGCGGCTCGAAAAACTTCGGGAGTGTATTTGAATGATTTCAATTGTGGTTTAAAAGCCTACAAAAATGTGGTGGTAAAGAATGTAGAAGTATCAGGCGAAATGCACCGTTACATTCCTGTTTTAGCCAAAAATGCAGGTTTCAATAAAATTGGAGAGAAAGTAGTACAACACCAAGCTAGAAAATACGGCGAGTCAAAATTTGGCATGAGCCGATTTATAAATGGTTTCTTAGATTTAATTACCATTTGGTTTTTATCGCGTTATGGAAAACGCCCAATGCACTTTTTTGGAGCTGCTGGTGTGTTGATGTTTATTATTGGGTTCATATCAACTGGTTTAATCATTGGAGTCAAATTGTATCGTTTGTATGCAGGCTTCCATACTATGTTAGTTACTGAGAATCCCCTATTTTATATCGCACTAACCACGATGATTATTGGTACTCAATTATTCCTAGCTGGGTTCTTGGGTGAAATAATTCTTCGAACCAAAAATAATGAAGAACGATATAAAATCGCTAATGAACTGAGTTAAAACCTAATTTAAATTAGATGCCCAAATCCCAAATCATTACCCAAAAAATTATCGAAATTAGAGGTCACAAAGTACTACTCGATTTTGATTTAGCCGAATTATACAATACGGAAACAAGAATATTGAAACAAGCAGTACGGCGTAATAGTAGTCGATTTCCAGAAGACTTCATGTTTGAGTTGACGGAAGTAGAAATAAACAATTTGGTATCACAATCTGTGATACCATCAAAAAGCAAATTAGGGGGGGTGCAAGTCCCTTCGCTATTACAGAACAAGGCGTAGCAATGCTTTCAAGCGTGTTGAATAATGAAAAAGCCATTGAAATTAATATTGCCATCATGCGTAGTTTTGTTTCGCTTCGAAAATTCGCACTGACGTATGAAGAATTAACAAAACGAGTAACGGAAATTGAACAGCAGTTTCCAGACATTTATAAAGCACTAAATCATTTGATGGATTCCAAGCAACAACATCAAATGCAACAAGAACGAATAAAGATTGGTTATACCAAATAATTACAAAATGGAAATCAAACAAACTATTGTAGACAAAGTAAACGAATGGCTTTCGCCTAATTTTGACATAGCAACCCAAACCACAATTCGAGAAATGATGACTTCGGCTCCTAAAGAGTTAGAAGAAAGTTTCTATAAAAATTTAGAATTTGGAACTGGCGGAATGCGAGGTGTTATGGGAGTTGGAACAAACCGTATTAACCAATACACATTAGGAAAAAACACTCAAGGTTTATCTAACTATTTGAAAAAAGTATTTCCTGGCGAAAACCTACGGGTAGCTATTGCTTACGATTGCCGTCATAATAGTGATACGTTAGCTAAAGTAGTTGCAGATGTATTTTCTGCTAATGGAATTCAAGTGTTCTTGTTTTCTGAATTGCGCACTACTCCCGAATTGTCTTTTACCGTAAAACATCTGAATTGTCACGCTGGAATTGTACTAACCGCTTCTCATAATCCACCAGAATACAACGGATATAAAGTGTATTGGCAAGATGGAGGACAGTTAGTCCCACCACAAGATGGCGAAATTATTCAGTTAATTGAGGCGTTACAATATGACAAAATAAAATTTGAAGCCAACGACAATTTGATTCAGTATATTGACAAAGAAGTAGATGCTGCTTTTCATCAATCTACTATTGACAATGCCAGTTTTACAACAACTCCAGCTGTTGCAAAAGAAAACCTAAAAATTGTATACACCTCGCTTCACGGTACCTCTATAAAATCGATTCCAACTGTTTTGGCGCAAGCCGGATACACACAAGTGCATAGTGTAAAAGAACAAGCCGAACCCAACGGTAACTTCCCAACAGTTAAATCTCCTAATCCTGAAGAACCTGAGGCATTGGCAATGGCGATGAAATTGGCCGATGAAGTTAATGCCGACATCGTAATTGGTACCGACCCCGATTCTGATCGTTTAGGTGTTGCTGTTAGAGATAACGAAGGAAAAATGACATTGTTAAATGGGAATCAAACCATGATAATCATGACAGCTTTCCTATTAGAACAATGGAAACGTGCCGATAAAATTACAGGAACTGAATTCGTAGGTTCTACGATTGTCTCTACTCCAATGATGCTCGAATTGGCATCGGCTTATGGAATAGAATGTAAAGTAGGTTTGACTGGTTTTAAATGGATTGCTAAAATGATTAAAGATTTCCCAAACCAAAAATTCATTGGTGGTGGAGAAGAAAGTTTTGGATTCATGGTTGGCGATGCAGTGCGTGATAAAGATGCAGTAGGTGCTTCGCTTTTGGTTTGCGAAATTGCCGCTTTAGCGAAAGCTTCCGGAAGTTCGTTATACCAAGAATTATTGAATTTATATGTTGATTTTGGTTGCTATAAAGAGCATTTGATTTCGTTAACCAAAAAAGGAATTGACGGTCTAGCCGAAATCAATCAAATGATGATTGACTTACGTGAAAATCCAGTGGAAGAAATTAACGGGCAACGTGTCGTATGCATCGATGATTATCAAAATTCAACTTCATTGAACCGAATCACTAACGAAATTGAGCCAATTGCTATTCCTAAATCGAATGTGTTAATTTACTACTTAGAAGACGGATCTAAAATTTGTGCGCGTCCTAGCGGAACAGAACCAAAAATAAAATTCTATTTTAGTGTAAATAGTACTTTAGACAAAGTCGAAAATTTCAAAGCAGTAGAAGCTGAATTAGATCAAAAAATTAAAAATATAATCGCAGCAATGCAATTAAACTAAATGGAAAAAAACTTAATTAAATTACTACCCTATACTAAACCGTACAAGACCAACATTGCATTGAATATTGTTTATAATGTATTATATGCATTATTCAGTACGCTTTCGATGATTACACTATTCCCACTTTTAGAAGTATTATTTAAAAAAAGTGAAACTGTAATCAAAGCTCCAGTATTCACTGGAATTGAAAACATTGGGAAATATGGTAAAGAATGGCTTTTCTATAACATATCCCATTTAAATACAACTCACGGCCCACAGTCGGCATTGCTATTGGCAGTGGTGTTAGTAATTATCACATTTTTATTCAAAAATTTATTTAATTTTTTGGCATCTTATCACATCACACATCTTAAAAATGGGGTGTTACGTGATTTACGAAAAACAATGTATGACAAGATTATAGAATTGCCGATACCTTATTATTCAGAAAAAAGAAAAGGAGATATGATGGCGCGTATGTTAGGCGATGTAAATGAAGTACAAAATTCATTTTTTTCCATCCTTGAACTAATCGTTAAGGAGCCTTTAACCATCCTTTTTACAATAATTGCAATGTTAAACATTAGTGTTAATCTAACCTTGTTTGTTTTTCTATTCATACCGATATCCGGATTTGTAATTTCAAAGGTGGGTAAAAGCTTAAAGGCAAAATCGACTAGAGCTCAAGAGGAAAGTGGCTATTTTATTTCTTTGGTTGAAGAAAGTTTATCCGGACTTAAAGTAATAAAAAGCTACAATGCCGAAGGGTTATTCAAAACGATGTTTGGCGATTCAATCAATAGACTTTTTACAATTGCAAATGTAATTGGTAACAAAAATAATTTGGCATCACCATTAAGTGAATTTATGGGAATTGTAACCATTGCTACTTTGCTTTGGTATGGAGGAAATCTTGTTTTAGTGGACAAAACACTTGACGGATCACTTTTTTTAGTATACATGTTGTTAGCCTATAATATTTTAACACCAGCAAAAAACATATCTAAAGCATCTTATGCAGTAAAGAATGGATTAGCTGCTGCCGAACGTGTTTTTGAGGTTTTAGAAATTGAAAATACAATACCTAATGATCCAAATGCTATAATTAAAAACACATTTGATTCCAATGTAACAATTTCAAATATCAACTTCAAATATAAAGATGACAACGTACTAAAAGACTTTTCACTAGAGGTAATTAAAGGTCAAACGGTGGCACTAGTTGGCCAATCTGGAAGTGGAAAAAGTACAATTGCAAATTTATTAACACGATTCTATGATGTAAACGAAGGGACTATTCAAATTGATGGTACCGACATTAAAAAATTAGACATTCATAGCTTGCGAGGTTTGATAGGTTTAGTTACTCAAGATAGTATATTATTCAATGATACCATCAAAGCGAATATTGCCTTAGGCAAAGAAAACGCGACCGATGAAGAAATTATAGAAGCGCTAAAAATTGCTAACGCCTTCGAATTTGTAAATGAGTTACCTAACGGAATTCATACTAATATTGGCGATAGCGGGAATAAATTATCAGGTGGTCAAAAACAACGTCTTTCTATCGCGCGTGCCGTGTTGAAAAATCCACCCATTATGATTTTAGATGAAGCGACCTCAGCATTGGATACCGAAAGCGAAAAGTTTGTACAAATAGCTTTAGAAAACATGATGCAAAACAGAACTTCTATTGTGATTGCCCACCGTCTTTCAACAATTCAAAAGGCTAATAAAATTGTAGTGATGCAAAAAGGCCGAATTGTAGAACAAGGCACTCACGAAGAATTAATCGCTTTAAACGGAACCTATAATAAGTTGGTAAGTATGCAATCACTCGAATAAGTATGTATATAACTAGTCCAAATATCAAACTACCAGAAGATCCCGACACCATAGTTTGGAAATACTTGGATTTGTCTAAATTTTTGGATTTACTGCTTTCGAAAAAATTATTCATGTCTCGATCTGATAAATTTGAAGATCAATACGAAGGCACCTTCAGTGAACCTACTTTTGAGGAAATTAAAAAGCTTGCCATTAATAATCCTGAGTTTTTAAATTACTACAAAACCCATCGCGAAAAAGTAGCCATCAGCAGTTGGCATATCAACGAATACGAATCGTTTGCCATGTGGCAAATTTTCACTCAAAACAGCGAAGGATTAGCTATTCAATCTACTATAGGACGGTTGCAAAAAGCATTGAAACCCGAAACCAATTTGAAGCAATACATTGGTCAAGTCAACTATATTGATTACAAAAAAGAATACATCCCGTTTGACGATTTGTTTTTCCCATTTTTGTTCAAACGAAAAAGTTTTCAATACGAACGTGAAGTCCGAATTATTTCAGACACTTCAGACACTGCAATTACTATTAATGATGGAATCAAAATCAATGTAGACATCAGCCAATTGATTGATAAAATTTACATTCATCCTAAATCAGAAAACTGGTATAAAAACCTGGTGATTGAATTGGTATCCAAATTAGATTTCGATATCACAATTGAAAAATCTGATCTTGAAAGTGATATTCTAATCTAGACTATAATTTTGCTGTCAATTTGATATTAAAAACACGGGTAGTCATATAATTGGGAATAGCATATTGATTTTTGGAGTACACATCTCTAACCCAAGTATTGGTAATGGCATTTTGATTATTAAACAGATTAAATATTTCGACACCAATGGCTAGCTCTTTGAAGTTTCCTAACCACTTTTTTTGAATTGAATTTTCCTTATTATCGATTACAATTTTAGAAAAACCAATATCAGCACGACGGTAGTCACGTAATCTATTTTGGTATACATAGGGATCCGAATAGGAAGGAGAACCTCCTGGCAAACCTGTATTATAAACTAAATTCAAATATACTTTCATACTTGGAATAGTAGGCATATAGTCTTGGAACAGCAATCCAAATTTCAATAACTGATCAGTTGGACGAGCAATATAACCTCTGTTTTCACTATTTTCTTCCGTTTTTAAATACCCAAAACTAAACCATGATTCGGTTCCTGGTACAAATTCTCCATTGAGACGAAGATCCAATCCTTGCGCATAGGCTTTCGCCAAATTGGTAGCTGCATACCGAATTCGGACATTATCAATTGTATAGGTGTTTACATCCGACATGGATTTGTAATACAGTTCAGAAACCAATTTAAACGGGCGATTCCACATTTTAAAATTATAATCATTGGCCAAAACCAAATGAACAGATTGCTGTGCTTTTACGTTCGGTTGAACCATTCCACTAGCATCACGCAATTCTCTATAAAAGGGAGGTTGGTAATATACACCTCCTGAAATTCGAAATACCATATCTTTATCCCAATCGGGTTGGATGGAAATTTGTGCACGTGGACTCCAAACTAGCTGTGATTTTCCATTTTCGTCAGTACCTGAAACTTCCCAATTATGAAAACGCAATCCAGCATTGTACCAAATAGAGGTAGATCCAACAGTACTTTTAGAATTCCACTGAACAAAACCTGAGAATCTATTGATTGTGGTAAAATTAGTAGCTCGCACATTTTGATACGGAACTAATGGTCCAGTGTATAACGCATACGGTTCATTCTTTTGAAGTAAAACTACAGGCGGCGGAATAGAAAATCCAGCCGAATCAATTACTTCCCACTCCACTACTCGATCCCGAATAGATTCGCGAGTATATTTAACACCCCAATCCAATTGGCTTTGCTTCCAATCATGAGAACCCTTCAATTCGATGTTAGCAATTAAGGCATCTAAATTATTTCGAGCATGATTCAACTGCGAACCAATTCCTCGGGTATAGGCTACTTTGCCATAGGTTTCAGAGGCGACATTCGCATCGACTTCTCCAAGTCGGTATTGTGCCAAAATATCAAAATACTCTTGCTCTGTGGTATGATACAACGATCCAATGAATTTTAAAACATTGGTATCGTTCGATTTAAAAGTAGATTTTATGGCCCCAAAATAGGTTGCGTATTGATCTTTCTCTTGCCCTTCATAATAGACAACAAGTGCCATAGGTTGATCTAGTGTTCCAAAATTAGTTTGTCGTGTCAACGGCTGGTAGTGGTAATTGTTTTTCGAAATATTCCCTAAAAAACTCCACTGCCATTTGGCGGAAGCCTGATAATTGATATTGGTTTGGATATCGGCAAAAGTGGGTGTGTAATTGGTTTGTGTTTCTTGACTATTAACCAAAAGACTATTATTTCGGTAACGAACTCCAGTCACAGCAGACCATTTTTTGTTTTTGGAAACTGCATCAAAAGCGATACTCCCTCCCAAAAAACTAGCTTCGAAATTAGCTCCAAACGCAGTTGGTTTTCGATAGGTAATATCCAAAACTGAGGAGAACTTATCTCCGAATTTAGCTTGGAATCCTCCTGCCGAAAAATCAATATTTTGAACCAAATCGGTATTGGTAAAACTCAACCCTTCTTGTTGACCAGAACGAATTAAGAAAGGACGATAGACTTCAATTTCGTTGACATAAACCAAATTCTCATCGTAGTTCCCACCACGAACCGCATATTGTGTACTCAATTCATTATTCGAATTGACTCCTGCAAAAGTTTTTAAAATATTCTCTACTCCAGCATTGGCTCCCGGAATTTTTCGAAGCAATTCAGGAGTGATATTCGTAATTCCTTGGATTCGTTTATTATTTTTAGCCGTAATGATTACTTCGCTCATTTGTTCCTGACGGGTATTCAAAATGGGATTGAATTCCATGATTTCGTTGGGTTTCAAAAACAAAACAATTGAGGCTGATTTTAGCGAAAGGTGTGAAAAAACTACCCTTACTTTTTGATTAGCCGGAATAGAAAGTTCATATACCCCACTCGAATTGGATTGAGTTCCAATGGCACCATTAGAAACAGAAACATTGGCCACTGCTTGCTTGTTTTCGTCCAAAACGATTCCTCTCAGCTTAGCGTTTTGGGCAAAAGCAGAAAATCCCATTCCGAAAAACAGAAAATAAAGAATAGCTTTTTGGATACTTTTCAAACGGTTCTATTTAGTAATTCTATTTCTAAAAAAATGCGTTTCAAAGGTAGTAGAATTTCCCATAGCATCAGTTACAATAACTTTCAACTCATTGGCACCATTCTGAAGAAAATCATCATTGAAATAATGTGTAATTGTTCTTGTCTTATTATCATATTCAAACAAAACCCATTGCCCATTCAAAAACCCATTGTAGGTCTTAATTCCTGATCCCAAATCAGAAATCTGCAATTGAATTGCATCCTGGCTTACCCATTTTCCTTCTATTGGTTTAGCAATGCTAACTTTAGGCGCAAGAGTATCTGTAACTAATTTATACTTTCCTAATGTCTTTACTTTAGCACTAAAAAGACTGTCTTTTCTAAAGGTTGAATTGTAATTTATTTGTTCTCCATCTAGCCTTGCAATGAATGTTTTTTCTAGAAGTTCTTTTGACAATGTAGTGTCAGTCAAGGAAATGGTGAAATTAGAATGAGCCGGTACACTATCGTCATGTAAGTAAAGTATTTTATCCCTAACATCAAAGTTTAAAGCGAAATCGTCATAAAAAGCACCAGCAGGAAAAAACACAGATGCATTTTCTTTTTCAAATATATTATCTTTATTAGCCACTAAGAAATAGTTAGAAACAACAGGTTCTGCAGGGATTAATGCAACACTTGAATCATACTGAATAGGCACTGTAATTTCCGATTTGTTGCCAAAAAAATCAGCCACCTCAATGCGGTATACATTATCTAAATTTGGAGTTGGAGTGATTTGTCCTTTGGTTTCATCTGTAGCAATAAAAGCCAAATCATATTTATTTTTCATAAATAATTTCTGAACTCTTTGCCCCGTTTTCTTGTATTTGGCATAATCAATCATCGCATTAACGTAACGCATATCGTCAAATGAATGTGTATCAAACTGACAACCAAACTTAAGTTGTCCATTCAAAAACGAATTCACACTATAGACGCCATTCTTATTGAAAGAAACATCATCGTAATCATTAGCAATAATCCCAAAACCAATTGGTCCATTGGCCAGAACTTTATCAGCCAAATAAGTCCCATCTTTTTGCAAAGCGGTATTTAAAAGAATTGGTCGTTTTGAAGTATTGACTGTTGAAGAAAATAACGGATAGACATACAACCCTGAAATAACCGGTTTCTTGGTATCCCTAAAACCAGAATCAAATCCGAACAGCATTGGGTTGATGATAAACTCTGTTTTAGAATCTCGAATTTCGTAGTGCAAATGTGGTCCTTCAGAAGCGCCTGTATTACCTGAAACAGCAATCCATTCTCCTTTTTTGATTGGAATTTCTCCAGGTTTTAAATACATTTCAATTTCGAAAGACTGTTCTTTATAGTGGGTAGTCGTAATAAAATTTTGAATTGGACCCACCGCGTTTTGCAAATGCGCATAGACTGAAGTGTAGCCGTTTGGATGAGTGATATAAATGGTTTTTCCATTACCAAAGGTTGAAATTTTAATTCTTGACACATAGCCTTCAGCAGAAGCATACACTTTCAAACCTTCCTTTTGTTGGGTTTTAAAATCAAACCCTGCATGAAAATGATTGGGGCGCAATTCTCCAAAATTACCTGATAATTGCATTGGAATATCTAGGGGTGGGCTAAAATAATCTTTAGGAAAATTATTTTGAGCAAAAAGGGTGCTGCAAAACAGCAAATAAAAAAGAAAGAATCGCATAAATTTCATTTTGGCTAAGGTAAAAAAACTAATAGACAAATAAAACCAGAATACGACCTAAAAACCATAACCCTTTGTTTAATAATAAATTACTGATTTTTAAATAAAAAAGCTAATAAAATATTGTATTAATAAAAAGGAATACTAACTTTGTAAGATTAAGTAATGAATTGGAATACTAATGAGTGTAATTGCGGAAATAATTGATACTCTTGAAAATAAGATTGAAAAACTCTTTGCTAGAATGGCTAGTTTAGAGAAAACCAATCAAGATTTAAAGACTGAATTGTCCAATACTACAACGATCATACACAATCAGTCGCGTGAGATTGATACTTTGAAAAAAGAGTATGAAGCCCTCAAAATAGCCAACTCATTGCTTGGCAGTGAAGAAAACAAAAGAGATACTAAGCTTAAAATAAATTCATTAATTCGCGAAATTGATTACTGCATAGCTCAGCTATCAGATTAAATAATATGGACGAAAAGCTTAAAATAAAAATATCAATTGCAGATCGTGTTTATCCGTTAACGGTAGACCCATCACAAGAAGAAGGACTGCGAAGTGCTTCCAAAAAAATTGATACCATGATTAAGCAGTTTGAAGAAAATTATGCTGTTCGTGACAAGCAAGATGTACTAGCCATGTGTGCTTTACAATTTGCTTCTCAAGTGGAACAAAAACAAATCGATAACGCCATTGATGGAGTAGAAACCATCGAAAGATTGAATAAAATCAATTCGATATTAGATCAATATCTCAATAAATAATACGTTCTTACATAGACTAAGATACTGCCTACATTAGTTCAATTTGGTAAACTCAACACTAACAATTTAGAATGAGCGAATCGTCACTACTATAGCACGCCTCACTTCGGTAAGGAAGCTTGAACAGTGAGTTAGCTCAAAACTTGTCTTTTCGAGTTTATACAAGCACCTAATGTAGGCTTTTTTTATACATCAATTTTTAATTAACATGGACAACATAGTAACAATCATCATTACCGGAATAGTCGGAATAGTAGCGGGTTTTGCAATTGCAAAAATCATTGAAAAGAGTAACATTTCGAACTTAATAAAATCAGCTAAAAAAGAAGCGGCATCGATTATCAAAGACGCTAATTTTGAAGCAGAAAATATCAAAAAAGATAAAATTCTTCAAGCCAAAGAACGATTTATCGAATTAAAATCAGAGCACGAACAAGTAATTTTAGCTCGTGACAAAAAAGTAGCCGAAGTAGAAAAAAGAGTTCGTGACAAAGAATCTCAAATTTCTAATGAATTGGCTAAAGCCAAAAAAGTAAACGACGACTACGAAGCTAAAACTGCTGAATACACTTCTAAAATTGAAATTTTAGAAAAAAAACAAGTTGAGGTTGAGAAAATGCACAAAAGCCAATTACAACAATTGGAAGTTATTTCTGGATTATCTGCTGACGAAGCAAGAGAGCAATTAATTGAAGGCTTGAAAGCGGAAGCGAAAACACAAGCTATGTCTCAAATTCAAGATACTATTGAAGAGGCAAAATTAACTGCACAACAAGAAGCTAAGAAAATTATCATCAATACCATTCAACGAGTGGGTACAGAAGAAGCAGTTGAAAATTGCGTTTCTGTCTTCAACATTGAATCGGATGATGTGAAAGGACGAATTATTGGTCGTGAAGGTCGTAACATCCGTGCTTTAGAAGCAGCTACAGGAGTTGAAATTATTGTTGATGACACACCAGAAGCAATTATTCTTTCTTGTTTTGATCCTGTGCGAAGAGAAATAGCGCGTTTGTCATTACACAAATTAGTTACTGACGGGCGTATTCACCCAGCACGTATTGAAGAAGTAGTAGCTAAAACAGCCAAACAAATCGACGACGAAATTATTGAAGTAGGTAAACGTACTGTAATTGATTTAGGGATCCACGGATTACACCCAGAATTGATTAAAGTAGTTGGTAGAATGAAATACCGTTCGTCTTATGGACAAAACTTATTACAACACTCACGTGAAGTATCTAAGCTTTGTGGTATCATGGCCGCTGAATTAGGATTGAATGTCAAATTAGCTAAGAGAGCCGGTTTATTACATGATATTGGTAAAGTGCCAGATACAGAAAGTGATTTACCACACGCTTTATTAGGTATGCAATGGGCTGAGAAATATGGCGAGAAAGAAGAAGTTTGCAACGCTATTGGAGCCCACCACGACGAGATTGAGATGAAATCATTATTATCGCCAATCATCCAAGTTTGTGATGCCATTTCAGGTGCAAGACCGGGTGCAAGAAGACAAGTTTTGGATTCTTACATCCAACGTTTGAAAGACCTTGAAGAAGTAGCTTACGGATTTGGCGGAGTAAAAAGTGCTTATGCGATTCAAGCAGGTAGAGAATTACGTGTGATTGTAGAAAGTGAAAAAGTATCTGATGACAAAGCATCGAACTTATCATTTGAAATTTCACAGAAAATTCAAACCGAAATGACTTACCCTGGTCAAGTTAAAGTAACGGTAATTAGAGAGACTAGAGCGGTCAACATCGCAAAATAATTCACTCTATCCCTTAATAGAAAAGTCCAAATTTCCCAATTGAAATTTGGACTTTTTAATTTAATCCTTTCTGGGATGATAGGTATTCATTACTTCTGTCAAGAACTTTCTATCAAGATGCACATATATCTCTGTAGTGGTGATCGATTCATGTCCTAACATCAATTGTATCGAACGCAAATCAGCTCCGTTCTCCAATAAATGAGTAGCAAAAGAATGCCGTAAGGTATGTGGACTGATTGTTTTATTCAGATTAATCTTTGTGGCCAAATCCTTAATAATGGTAAAAATCATGGCTCGTGTCAGTTGACTTCCCCTTCGATTAAGAAAGAGCGTATCTTCAAATCCCTTTTTCACAAGCACATGACTTCGAACATTTTCTTTGTACAACTGAATGTATTTTTGAGTGTGATGACCAATAGGTACAAATCGCTGTTTATTGCCTTTACCCGTAATTTTCACAAAACCTTCTTCAAAGAACAAATCGGATATTTTTAAACTTACTAATTCCGAAACACGTAAACCGCAGCCATATAAAGTTTCTAGCATAGCACGATTTCGCTCTCCTTCGTTGGAAGACAAATCCACCGCATTAATTAAAGCATCAATTTCTTCTAGGGACAATGTGTCGGGAAGTTTTCTACCAGTCTTGGGAGTTTCAATTAGTTCTAACGGATTGTTATTGCGATAATCTTCGAAAACCAAATAATTAAAAAAGCTTTTTAAACCTGAAATAATTCGGGCTTGAGATCGTGCATTTACTTGCTTTGAAACATGATAAATGAATTGCTGAACAACTTCTTCCGAAATATGTATTGGCGAAACATCCATTTGATTTTGATCTAAGAAAAGACACAAGCGCTCCACATCAAACGAATAATTATCGATGGTGTTAGTAGATAATCCTCTTTCGATTTTCAAATACGACTGGTAATTTTTGATATAACTGCTCCAATTCACTTCGCAAAGAAACGCATTTTTTAAAAAACTTGCTCTATCTATAGTACCGGATAACAATACTAAAAGAATCTATTTGTCGTTTGAGTAAAATACTTACATTTGTGATGTAAATTTTAAGTGTATATCCTTATAAATTGTATTCAATAATTTGAATTAAAATCACAATAAATAAAATTTTAAAATCATGAAAAAAATAGTATTTACAAGTCTTTTATTAGTAGCATTTTCAATTACTTCTCAAGCACAATTATTCAAACTAGGTTTAAAAGCTGGGGTAAATTATGCAAACCAAAACGGAACAGCTATTACTATCAATAATACCAACTACAAAACTGAAGCTATTTCTAATTATCATATTGGTCTTTTAGCAGAAGTAAAACTGGGAGAACGCTTTTCTATTCAACCTGAAGTGTTGTATTCAACTCAAGGAGCTAAATATGATGCAGTAGGAGTTGCCGACGATTTTACAAATGACATTGGCTACATCAGCATTCCAGTTATGGCTAAAATAAATTTAAACAATACCTTTAGTTTAGACTTTGGACCACAAGCTTCTTTTTTGATGAGCAAAAAGAAAGACGTTTCCATTAATGATCAGAAAAATTTAGATTTTGGTGCTGGTGGTGGTTTAACAATCCATGTTACAAAAGGATTGTTTTTACAAGGACGATATGTAGTAGGTCTTACTGAGATCTCTCCAGAAGCCAAAGTTAAAAATTCAGTGCTTCAAGTTTCTGCAGGTTTTTTATTCTAAAGAAAAAATAAGTATTTTAAATAACCGTTCTGTTTATTGGAACGGTTTTTTTATTTTTACAAAAATATAATTATATGAAAATCTGTATCATCAACGGACCCAACTTGAATCTTTTAGGAAAACGCGAACCTGAAATATACGGAAGTCAAACTTTTGAAGACTATTTAAGTAGCTTGAAAACTAAATTTCCAACTGTTACATTCGACTATTTTCAAAGTAATATTGAAGGAGAGTTGATTGGAAAAATTCAAGAAGTGGGTTTTGATTATGATGGAATCATTCTTAATGCAGGCGCTTACACACATACTTCGATAGGCATTGGCGATGCCATAAAAGCAATTACCAGTCCTGTTGTTGAAGTACATATTTCAAATACTTTTGGCAGAGAAAGTTTTCGCCATCAATCGTACATTTCTGGAAATGCCAAAGGAGTAATTTTAGGATTTGGTCTCAACAGTTATGACTTAGCAGTTCAGTCATTTTTATAATAAACTATTCATAATAAAAAAAAGCGTTGCCAACTGCAACGCTTTTTTTTATATCGAATCATCTGGTTCTACATGAATTAACACATGTCCTAATTCAGGAATTTCTAATCGTAATGTATCTTTCAATTGGTGCGCCAAATCATGCCCTTCTTTTACAGAAATTGTAGCTTTAACAGTAGCATGCAAATCAACATGGTACTTCATCCCTGATTTACGTATAAAACACTTCTCAGTATCTACAATTCCTTCTACGGTTTTGGATACTGTTCTAATAGTCGCTATCACATCGTCATACAAATGTTCATCCATAATTTCGCCTAAAGCAGGTCGGAAAATGAGATAACTATTGTATAAAATAAAACATGAGGCAAATAAAGCCGCCCAATCATCAGCCGATTCATAGCCTTTTCCAAGAAACAAGGCAATGGCAATTCCAACAAAAGCAGCCACTGAAGTAATGGCATCACTTCTATGGTGCCAAGCATCCGCTTTTAAAGATGAACTATTGGTTTCTTTACTTCTTCTCATGACCAACTGAAAAGAGTATTCTTTCCAAACAATGATAGCTCCTAAAACATATAATGTCCACGATTTAGGTAAGTCATGTGGGGTTCCAATATTTAAAATGCTTTCATATGCAATAATTGTTGCCGATGTAATTAGAAAACCCACTACTAAAAAAGTAATTAAAGGTTCAGCTCTGCCATGACCATAGGGATGGTTTTCATCGGCAGGTTTGTTGGAATATTGAATCCCAAACAGCACTAAAAAGGATGCGAAAATATCAGTAGTAGATTCTATTGCATCTGCAATCAACGCATAGGAATTGCCAAAAAAACCAGCTAATCCTTTGATAATTGCTAAAGCAGTATTTCCAATAATACTGAAATAAGTCGCCTTAATTGCTGCTGCTACTTTTGGCATTGTTTGACGTTTTATAAATTAAAATATCGTTTAGAGATTTTGCAATAAAATGACTCTAAACGATATTTACTTATTTACTATTTTGTTATTTAGGCACGAATTATTTTAGCACCGATAGCTCTTAAACGCTCATCGATACGCTCATATCCTCTGTCAATTTGATCGATATTTTGAATCGTGCTAGTTCCTTTTGCAGAAAGCGCAGCAATCAATAAAGAGATACCCGCACGAATATCTGGAGAAGACATGGTAGTCGCTTTTAATTGCGATTTAAAATCATGTCCTATCACTACTGCTCTATGTGGATCACACAACATAATTTTGGCACCCATATCAATTAATTTGTCCACAAAGAACAAACGGCTTTCAAACATTTTTTGGTGAATCAAAACATCGCCTTTAGCTTGTGTAGCCACAACTAAAACAATACTCAATAAGTCAGGCGTAAAACCTGGCCATGGCGCATCAGCAATAGTTAAAATAGAACCGTCAATATCGGTTTTAACTTCATAACCATCCACATGAGAAGGAATATAAATATCATCTCCGCGTTTCTCTAAAGTGATTCCCAATTTTCTAAACACATTTGGAATTACACCCAAATTATCCCAGCTTACATCTTTAATGGTGATTTCTGATTTAGTCATTGCTGCCAATCCAATCCAACTTCCAATTTCGATCATGTCAGGGAGAATTCTGTGCTCACAACCACCCAAACTAGCTACACCTTCAATAGTAAGTAAGTTGGATCCAACACCTGTAATTTTAGCTCCCATAGAATTCAACATTTTACACAACTGTTGCAAATACGGTTCGCAAGCAGCGTTGTAAATAGAAGTGGTTCCTTTAGCCAAAACAGCCGCCATAACAATATTAGCTGTTCCAGTAACAGATGCTTCGTCTAATAACATATGAGCACCTTGTAAACCTTCGGCAGGAGTTTCTACTCCATAGAAATGGTCTTCTTTGTTGTATCTGAATTTGGCTCCTAAATTAATGAATCCCTCGAAGTGAGTATCTAATCTTCTACGTCCGATTTTATCTCCACCTGGCTTTGGAATGTATCCTTTACCAAAACGAGCTAATAACGGTCCAACAATCATAATAGAACCACGAAGAGCTCCTCCTTCTTTTTTGAAGGCTTCTGTTTCTAGGTAATTAACATTTACCTCATCAGCTTGAAAAGTATAGGAATTCGGTCCGTTTTTTTGAATTTTAACTCCTAAATTACCTAATAAAGTAATTAGTTTATTGATATCAATAATGTCTGGCACATTGTTGATTGTCACTTTTTCTGGGGTCAATAAAATAGCACAAAGTATTTGTAAAGCCTCATTTTTTGCTCCTTGTGGTGTGATTTCTCCTTTTAGACGAATGCCACCTTCGATTTTGAAAATTCCCATTTATTTTTGTTTATTTTTTTGAAACTGTTTTGGTTTCCCTGGTTTATTGTTGTTTTTGTTCCCCTGAATCTTTGGTTGACCTACTGGCAATATTTTATTCGATACCCGTTTATTGGTTCGCAATAGATCAGTAGTATTTAATAACTCCTCTGTACTTTGTAATAAATTTAATTTACCATCCGACAATTCGTAAAGATGTTCAAAAATCACATCATCTTTCACGGTATCTTTATTCCAACTTAAATACGATTTCTTCATGTGATTGGCAATGACTTTTACCAAAGCACTTTTCATTTCTCCTTCGTCCCATTTGTTAGCCACGTCTATCATGTACTTGATATTGTTGCCGTAATAACGGTATTTTGGAAAGTTTTGTGGGTATTGTAATACATCTGGTTTCAGTTGTAAAACTTCTCGAGACGGAATTGGATAGGGTGAAACTACATCCAACTTAAAGTCGGACATAATGAACAATTGATCCCATAATTTATGTTGAAAATCAGGAACATCTCGCAAATGTGGATTCAAGGTTCCCATCACTTGAATGATGTATTTAGCCGCTTTATTGCGTTCTTCAGCATCTTCAATTTCGGTTGCTTGATCAATTAGTTTTTGCAAATGGCGCCCGTACTCCGGAATAATCAAATGCGATCGCTCTGCATTGTATTCCAAGTGATGTACTACATCATTCGCATTTTCTTTGGTGTATTTTGAATTCATATTTTATAAGGAAACGATCCCTTCAATTACCGAAACTTCGATGTATTTGTCAATTATTTCTTGAGCGTCTTTCATTTGCACATCTACCGACACACTGGTAAATTTTCCTGTTTTGGATTTCGTAGTCTTAATTACGGCGCCCATGCAATCAAATGCATCTTCTACTCGCTGTACATTATCATCAACTGAAGGAACAATAAATTTAAAGAGATATTCCGCTGGCCATGTATTACTAAGGTCTAACTCTACTTTTAATCTCTCATAAAATTCAGCAGTCTTTTTTTCTTTCTCTTGATCCATTTGTAAGCATAAAATTAACGCAAATATAAGGTATTGATTTTAGAATTTAGAATTTCAAGTTGTTTTTTGAAATGAATGATAATTATCTAAAGGATTAATTTTTAAAATCCCATTTACTTTAGGTAAATTTGCGACTTATTTACAAAAAGTGCAAAAAGAAATCATCGTAATTATTGGCGGCCCTGGAACAGGAAAGACAACTATCATTGACGGATTAGTCCAAAATGGATATTGTTGCTATCCTGAAATTTCTAGACAGGTCACTGCCCAAGCACAACAACAAGGAATTGAACAATTGTTTTTAGAAAACCCTTTGCTTTTTAGCGAACTCTTGTTGGATGGAAGAAAAAAACAATTCCTTGACGCGCATCAAGAACCGCACAATATTGTGTTTTTAGATCGCGGTATTCCGGATGTGTTAGCTTATATGCATTACATTGGCGATAGCTATCCTTCTTTTTTTGATGCGGCTTGCAAAGAGCACATTTACTCCAAAATATTTATTTTACCACCATGGGAAGATATCTATGTGAGTGATCAAGAACGCTATGAAAACTTCGAACAAGCGCAATTAATTCACGATCATTTAGTAGAGACCTATCAAAAATACGGTTACGAACTGATTGAGGTTCCAAAAGATACCGTGGATAAAAGAATTCTTTTTATCTTAGAGCAAATTTCTAACTAAAAAAACACCTTGTAAAAGTGCTTCACTTTTACAATACAACCCCAACGTAGCGCCCTGAAATCTATGCAAACAGCACTAGCTATTCTTCAGAAATATTGGAAGCACGATCAATTCCGATCGCTACAAAACGAAATCATTGATTCGGTTGTAAGCGGCAAGGATACGTTGGCCATTTTACCAACAGGCGGTGGCAAATCGATTTGCTTTCAGGTGCCGGCGCTCATGAAAGAAGGGATTTGTTTGGTCATTTCGCCTTTGGTGGCTTTAATGAAAGATCAGGTCGCCAATTTACAAGCACGTAATATCAAAGCCATCGCATTGACCGGTGGAATCCGCTCTGAAGAAATGATTGATTTATTAGACAATTGCCAGTTTGGGAATTACAAATTTTTGTATCTATCTCCTGAACGTTTGCAATCAGATTGGATTTTGGATCGCATAAAAAATCTTCCTATCAACTTGATTGCGATAGACGAAGCACATTGTGTTTCGCAGTGGGGACACGATTTTAGACCGGCCTATTTGAAAATTTCCGAACTAAAAAAACACTTTCAAAAAGTTCCTTTTTTAGCCTTAACCGCTACAGCAACTCCTAAGGTTAAAGAAGATATTATCACTGAAACGGGATTGGAAAATCCAGAAATTTTTCAAAAATCATTTGCGCGAGACAATATTGCTTATATGGTAATTGAGGCGGAGGACAAACTCTACAAAATAGAGCAAATACTTACTAAAAATCCGCAACCCTCCATAATTTATGTTCGTAACCGACGCTCCTGCATTGACATCTCCAATCAACTCCATGCTTTAGGATTCAAAGCCACTTATTATCATGGTGGGCTTTCGCCAAAAGAAAAAGACAAAAATATGGCGTTGTGGATGCAAGAAGAAGCACAAGTGATCGTCGCCACTAATGCCTTTGGAATGGGAATCGACAAAGCCAATGTAAAAACGGTAATCCACATTCAATTGCCTGATAATATTGAAAATTATTACCAAGAATCAGGTCGCGCTGGACGTAATGGCGAAAAAGCATTTGCGGTCTTATTGAACAGTCCTTCTGATGCCTTACAAGCTGAAAATCAATTTCTATCCAATTTACCTGACAAAGCTTTTTTGAACTCGGTATACATCAAATTGTGCAATTATTTTCAAATTGCATATGGAGAAGGCATCAACGAACAATTTGCTTTCAACCTGAATCACTTTTGTTTGAAATATAATTTTCCAACTTTAAAAACGTATAATGGCATTCAGTTTTTAGACCGACAAGGCATTATTAGTTTATCTCAGGAATTTTCTGAAAAGATCAAATTGCAATTTTTAATTTCTTCGAAAGAAGTACTTCGCTACATTAGTTTGAATCCGAATGACGAGGAAATTATTCTAACTATTTTGAGAGCCTATCCAGGTATTTATGAAATGCAAACTGCTTTCAATTTGGATTTTATTGCAAAGAAATCAAATCAGACGGCTATTGAAGTTCAAGCTGTTTTGCAAAAATTAAAAGAGAAAAATATTATTGAATATCAAGCAAAAAACAATGATGCGTCTATCCTTTTTAACGAAATTCGCGAAGACGAACGAACCATTAATCGGGTAGCTAAATATTTAGAAAGGCAAAACCAACTTAAAAAATCACAATTACAATCAGTTCTACATTATATAAATGAGAAACAAACGTGTAAAAACCGATTGATATTGGATTATTTTGGAGAAAAATCAGCTACAGATTGTGGAATTTGCTCGTATTGTATTGGCAAAAAGAAAAAAGTTAAAAACACCAATTCACTTGCTTCTACCATAATAAGCTTATTGCAAACAGAAGAGTTAAATTCGAGAGAAATTCAAGAAAGAACGCAAACGGATACTGAAACAGTTATTGAACTGCTACAGCAATTATTAGAACAAGAACAAATCGTCATCAAGGCGAATAACAAATATACAATTCATCACTAATGGAGAAATTACGAATCGTCTTTATGGGTACACCAGAATTTGCCGTTGGCATTTTGGATACTATTTTACAAAACAATTACGAAGTCGTTGGTGTAATTACCGCCGCGGATAAACCTGCTGGAAGAGGACAAAAAATAAAATATTCGGCTGTAAAAGAATACGCTTTAGCAAATCACTTACCCTTGTTGCAACCTACCAATCTAAAAGACGAAAGTTTTTTAGCGGAATTACAAGCTTTAAACGCCAACTTACAAATCGTAGTTGCCTTTAGAATGTTGCCTAAAGTAGTTTGGGATATGCCTTCACTTGGGACTTTCAATCTTCATGCTTCACTTCTACCTAATTATAGAGGAGCAGCTCCTATTAATTGGGCAATTATCAATGGAGAAACTAAAACGGGTGTCACTACCTTCTTTATTGATGATAAAATAGATACCGGCGCTATGATATTAAATGCCGAAACAGCAATTGGTAACAATGAATCAGCAGGAGAGTTGCACGATCGTTTGATGCAATTGGGAAGTGAAACGGTAACCCAAACTTTAGCGCTACTTGAAAGCGGAAAAGTAATGACCACTATACAGGAAGACAATGCTGAGATTAAAACAGCTTATAAACTAAACAAAGAGAACTGTAAAATAGATTGGAACCAACCAGCTTCTACAATACACAATTTAATTAGAGGTTTAAGTCCCTATCCTGCTGCTTGGTGTTTCATCGGCGATAAAGGAGAAGAATGGAACGTTAAAATCTATCAATCTAATATTGTCATTGAAGCCCATACATTAGCCGTAGGCCAATTGATTTGTACCAAAAAAGAATTAAAAATTGCCGTTCGTGATGGCTTTATTCAAATTGAAAGCCTACAATTCCCTGGAAAGAAGAAGATGAATACTGCCGAATTCCTCAATGGAATCCAATTCACAGCGGATGCAAAAGCATATTAAACGCTAAAAAAACCAGTATTTACAACGTTTTCGGGTAGAAAATCATCGCTTTTATGAACAAAAAACCCAAGTTATTAACAAATTAGCCCTAAAATGTTTTTTACCCTTGCACGGTAAGGTTTTCCTGCTAATTTTGTTTAACAATTTTTTTTTAACCAACAATTAATAAAACATTTATTATGAACAAATCAGAATTAATCGACGCTATCGCTGCTGACGCAGGAATTACTAAAGCAGCTGCTAAATTGGCTTTAGAATCATTTTTAGGAAACGTAAGTGGTACTTTGAAAAAAGGTGGAAGAGTTTCTTTAGTAGGTTTCGGATCTTGGTCAGTATCTAACAGAGCTGCAAGAGACGGTAGAAATCCACAAACTGGAAAAACTATCAAAATTGCTGCTAAAAATGTAGTAAAATTCAAAGCTGGAGCAGAATTAGAAGGAGCTGTAAACTAATTTTAGTTTTCCTTATACAAATTAACCTTCCTTATCGGAAGGTTTTTTTTTGCCTTTAGACGAAAAAAAATGATTCGTCTACATTTTATTATTAATTTTAATAAAAATTGCAGTTATGATTTCAGCAAAACTTAATAAAGGGCAACTTCTGATTGCTGACCCATTAATACTTGGTGATGCCTCTTTTGCAAGAGCTGTAATCTTACTAACTGCACATAACAAAGAGGGTTCCGTTGGTTTTATTCTCAACAAGCCTCTTCAATACTCCATTACGGATTTGCTCCCTGAAATAGATACACCGTTTAAAGTCTATAATGGCGGACCGGTGGAACAAGACAATCTTTATTTTATTCACGATGTTCCCCATTTAATTCCCAATAGTGTCGAAATCTCAAACGGCATTTACTGGGGAGGTTGCTTTGAATCGGTAAAAGAATTGATTAAGAATCAAAAAATTGGCAAAAATAACATTCGCTTTTTCTTAGGATATACCGGCTGGGATGAAAATCAATTGGAATCGGAAATGGAACAAAATTCATGGATAGCCACTGCTAATCATCATGAAAACAAGATTATCAGCAAATCAACCACTCATTTTTGGAAAGAAAAAATTATAGAATTAGGTGGTGATTATCTCATTTGGTCCAACGCACCAGATGATCCATATTTGAATTAATTGGCTATCAATTCATTTAACTTTTGAACTAATTCTGAAGCTAAAGCGGTACCGAATTCTTTCTTTCTATACTTGGTAATCGACTGGATCCCTTTAATAACATTGGTGTAAAATAACTCATCTGCTTTTTGAAGATCAAAAGGAGAAATAACTCCTTCGATCACTTCCAAACCTTCTATTTTTTTGGCCAATACAAGCAACTGCTTTCTTAAAATTCCATTACAACATCCTTCTGAAATTGGAGGAGTCGTCAATGTGTTGCCTTGCAACATGAAAATATTGCCTTGCAGCACTTCTACCACATTTTTAGATTCATTGAGCAAAATACAATTATCCAAATCATTTTCATCAGCATAAATACTAGCCGTTACATGCAGTACTTTATTGGTGGTCTTTAAGGTAGATAGTAATTGTTTAGTGATATAAAAATCTTTGTACAAATCCACTTCACAGGATTGAGATACCCATTTATAGGCTTGGTTATCTAAAGGAGTAGCGTGTATTAAAAACGAAATGGTATTGGTTGTAGGTAAATAAAAACCACCATCATTACGATAGACTGTAATTCGCACGCGAGCCGATTCGGAAAAACCATTATTTGCAACAGTAGTAAGTACTTGGTCTTCAAAAAATTCCATCGTGAAATCCATTGGAATTTCCATTCTCAAAATACGCATAGAAGCCATCAGCCTAAAATAGTGATCTTCTAAAAAGAGAATTTTACCTTTTACAATTTTTAACGTTTCAAAAACGGCATCACCGTATAAAAATCCACGATTATGAGTTAAACTATTTTCTTGTGCGCTACTATTCCCGTTACTATTAATCATAAAAAAGCCCTGAATTTTGTTCAGGGCAAATATAAGTTATAAAATACAATTTTAGACTGATCCTATGAGATGTTTCAAATCGGAAATTTGATTTTCCCACAATTGTTGCGCTTCTTCAATTTCATCTGCTGGAGCAAAATCAATCACTAATAGCGATACGTCTTTTGTAAGTTCATCTTCAAGAATATGGATTTCAAAAAAATACTCAGAGTCTTTATTATTGTCATCCACCCATTTGAATTTCACTTTCTCACCTGATTTTTTAGAGGCCAATCTCGCCTTCTCTTGAGAGTCATTCCAAATGAATGTAAAGAACTCACCGCGGGAATTCACATTGTCGGCAAACCACTCTGATAAACCAGAAGGAGTTGAAATGTATTGATACAATAATTGGGGGGAAGAGTTGATAGGAAACTCAATCTCATAGCGAACTTTTGGATCCATGAATGCTGTTTAATTTTTTCGAAATATAAGAATATAAAGTCAAAAAAAAAGTCTTTTTAAAAATATTTTTTTTCTTATTTTATACTTGCAAACATTATTATTATTTCTATATTTGCACCCGCATTGAGAGATGGCATAACCAATAGAAATGGCGAGGTAGCTCAGTTGGTTAGAGCGCAGGATTCATAACCCTGAGGTCACGGGTTCAACTCCCGTCCTCGCTACCAAAACTAAAACCCCTAATACGAATGTGTTAGGGGTTTTTTAATGGTTATTTTTTTCAACAAAGCACCTAATTTATAAATAAAATAGAGTAAGGAAATTATACGTCAAAAAAGACTAAAACATATCTTTTAATTATTTGTTGATTCTGTTTAAATTAAAAAATAAATAATCAAAGCTGTATTTTATAAAAATTCTAATTTAATAATATGATTTATATTTATATTAATCGTAATATTGCAATATTAAAATATAACAAAAATGGGAATCACCAAAACCGAAGGATTTACAGCTACCCAAAATGAATTAGCCATTTTAGCCAAAGCAATTGGACATCCAGCACGTATAGCTATAATCGAATACCTATTAAAAACGGAATCTTGTATTTGTGGTGACATCGTTAATGAATTGCCTCTCGCCCAGCCCACCGTTTCACAACATTTAAAAGAGTTAAAAAACGCCGGACTTATCAAAGGAAATATAGAAGGAACTTCCATTTGTTATTGCCTAAATGAAGAAGGTTTTAACCCATTGAAAGGCTTTTTTGAGCATATTAATACACAACTTACTAAGAAAGAATGTTGTTAACTAATACAATAAAACATGACACTATCAGCTATTAAATCCGAATTACAAAAAGCAACAACTATCGCTTTTCAGTTACCTAATGGCGAACTCGTAGCGCCTCACTTTCATGTCACCGAAGTAGGAAAAGTAACCAAAAACTTTATCGACTGTGGCGGAACTATTAGAAACGAAGAAGTAGCCAATTTTCAATTGTGGGAGGCCCAAGATTACGACCACCGTTTGTATCCAGAAAAGCTTTTGAGTATTATTGAATTATCAGAGCAAAAATTGGGATTAACCGATCTAGAAATTGAAGTGGAATACCAAATGAAAGATAGCATTGGAAAATTTGGTTTGGAATTTGACGGTACCCACTTTCAATTAACGTCCAAAATAACCAACTGTTTAGCTCCCGATCATTGTGGAATTCCAGAAAATAAAATGCCCAATGTTGGACAATGGAAAGCCAAAGCTACTTCTTGTTGTACACCGGATTCCAATTGTTGTTAAATATAAACCCTAGAAAATGTTTCAAAATTTATCTTCAGCTATCGAACGTATTTCGAAAAACACAATTTCCATTGAACGAAAAGAAGTTGTAAAGCCATTAATTGAATACATTCAAACTAAAGTCGACACACAAAAACCGATTCGTTTGAACTTCATTTGTACTCACAATTCCCGTCGCAGCCATTTGTCTCAAATTTGGGCACAAACATTGGCATTTCACTTCGGAATTCGAAATGTGTTTTGTTACTCGGGCGGAACAGAAGCTACAGCTATGTTTCCAAAAGTCGGCGAAACCCTATCCAATCAAGGTTTTCAAATCCAACAATTAAGTAGTGACAACAATCCGATTTATGCTGTAAAATTTGACGAAAATGAAGCGGCTATTGTTTGTTTTTCCAAAATGTTTGATGACGCTTTCAATCCCAATAGTGAATTTGCAGCCATCATGACCTGTTCGTCTGCAGATGCAGGTTGTCCTTTCATTGCGGGAGCCGAAAAGCGATTGCCTATACGATACGATGATCCAAAAGCATTTGATGGTACTGAGCAGATGAATGAAAAATACGCAGAACGAAGCTTGGAAATTGCTTCAGAACTGTATTTTGTTTTTTCGCAAATAAAAAAATAACATAATTGTAAACGAGTTTATTATGAAAAAAAGATTAGGATTTTTAGACCGATTTTTAACATTATGGATATTTTTAGCTATGCTAGTTGGCGTAAGTATTGGGTATTTTATCACTAATTCATCTGATTTTATCAATTCCTTTTCTTCAGGAACGACCAATATTCCATTAGCCATTGGATTAATTTTAATGATGTATCCGCCGTTAACCAAAATTGATTTTTCAAAAGTCCCACAGATGTTTGAAAAACCAAAATTGCTAACCGCTTCATTTTTCATCACCTGGATAGTAGGACCTTTTTTAATGTTTTCATTGGCTATTTTATTCTTACGCGATTATCCTGAATACATGACCGGATTAATTGTAATTGGTTTGGCGCCATGCATTGCAATGGTCATTGTTTGGAACGAACTCGCCGAGGGCAATCGTGAACTTACTGCAGGATTAATTGGGATTAACAGTCTACTCCAAGTATTCTTTTTTAGTTTATATGCCTATTTCTATCTTGAAATTATGTTGCCGCTTTTCGGAATAAAAGGAATCGCATTGAACATTACCATTGCCGGAATCGCTCAAACCGTTGGAATCTATTTGGGTATTCCTTTTGCATTGGCAGTAAGTAGCCGTTATGCGATTAAAAAATTCATTGGAGAAAAATGGTTTAATCAGCAATTCATACCATTTGTATCTCCCATTACTTTGATTGCTTTATTGTTTACGATTGTAGTAATGTTCAGCCTAAAAGGCGAGATGATTGTCGATTTACCTTTGGATGTGATCCGAATTGCTGTACCTCTAGTCATCTTCTTTGCAATTATGTTTACTTTAATGTTCTTTGTTAGTAAAAAAATTGGAGCCAATTACCGAGATGCAGTAGCCCTTTCATTTACGGCTTCGGGAAATAACTTTGAGTTAGCCATTGCAGTATCTATTGGTGTTTTTGGCATTAATAGCGGACAAGCTTTTGCAGGAGTGATTGGTCCCTTAGTAGAAGTTCCAGCTTTGATAACGTTAGTGAATGTGGCTTTTTGGTGGCGAAAGAAGTATTTTAAACAACAACCAATTTAAGTAAACATTAACTTTGTTATAAATTCAGTATCAAAATATATTTTATATTTGTGTAACAAAATAAAAAAGCAAATCGATAAAAAATAAGAATATGAAAAAAGTAATTGCAATTCTAGCATTAGCTTTCTTTACAGTAAGTATGACTGCACAAGAAACTAAACAAGAGAAAAAAGAAATGGCATGTTGCTCAAAAAATGCTAAAAAGTCAAATGACGAAGTAGCGAAATGCCAAGCTAAATGTAAAGCGGAAGGTAAAAAATGTGATGCGAAAGCACACAAAGCATCAGGAAAAAAATGTTAAGTTAAGACCTATACATTTCAGAAGATTAAATCAAAAGCCTCCATTTAAGAGGCTTTTTTTTATTTTACTCGTATACTCCATTCAAAATCCATTTCAGAGACTTGAATTCCTTGTTCATTCATTCCAATGGATTTCATCCAAAAGGTTTGCCCCTCGCCCGTGGCTATTGTTTTTTGAATAGCTTCCTCAATTAAATGACCGTCATTACAGCTAAAAGTAATACGCCCAGTTGCTTTTTTAGTAAAGTTCCCTTTATTATTAGCCACCAACATAGAAATCTTCTTTCCACTTTTTTGAATATGATACATCACCAAAGCACCTGTGCTCAACTCTGCTCCCATCGCTTGAACTGCAAAATACATTGACTGAAAAGGATTCTGATTGATCCAGCGGTGTTTCACAGATACCACACATTCAGTTGCATCGATAGACTTAACGCGAACACCGCAAAAAAAAGCAGAGGGTAATTTAAAAAGTAAAAATTGATTCAGTTTTGAAGCTGTAAGTATCATAAGGACTAATTTTTAGTAAAAATAGTAAATTGGAATCAATAAACAGAAAACTATATAAATTCAATTATCACACTTAAAAACAACTACTTAAGTATTTATTACTATTTTAAAAATGTTAATTTTATGTTAATATTTACTACTATGTAAAACAAGATACTGTCTTTTAGATATATATTTGCATAAGAAATTACTATATAAAATTATTATGATAACAAATACAGAAAAAAATTGGGCGACTTTAACACACCTAGGTGCCTTTGGACAATACCTTTTCCCATTAGGGAATTTTGTAATTCCCATTATTATTTGGAGTTCCAAAAAGAATGAATCGGCTTTTGTGGATTACAATGGCAAACAATGCATCAATTTTCAATTGAGCGTTTTATTATATTCTTTGATTTTAGCAGCCATTTTTGTTCCAACCTTTGTCATTACTTTTTTAAGCCATGTGACGTTTGATGAGTTGATTCATGACAGACACTTTGTAGTACGTGACTTAAACTTTTCAGAAAACATTGGTTTGATTACTACCGGAGCCATTGCTGTTTTTTTCTTAGTGTGTTTGAAAATAGTTGAGTTCTTCTTAATCATACAAGCAGCGGTCAAAACGGCTAATGGAGAACGTTACCATTATCCACTAACAATAAAATTCATGAAATAACTCATTGCCCTAGCCCCGATTGAAATGAAAATCCTTTTTAAAAAGCGCAGCGAAATAAAAAGATTGTAATGAAAAGCGGGAAAAAGCTCCTAAACAAAAAATAGAAACAAAATGAATATAGAAAACACAAAAGCCCAGATGCGTAAAGGGGTTCTCGAGTTTTGCATTCTCTCGGTATTAAAAGAGAAATATGCCTACACCTCCGAGATATTAGACACCTTAAAAAACGCTAAATTATTGGTAGTTGAGGGAACGATTTATCCATTATTAACCCGATTGAAAAATGACGGTTTATTAGATTATCGTTGGGAAGAATCTACTTCTGGACCACCAAGAAAATATTACGGTTTGACCGAGGACGGACAAACTTTTTTAACTGAATTGCACGGCACTTGGATGGAATTATCTAATGCTGTAAACTTAATCACCAATCAACACGAATAGTCATGAATAAAACTGTAACCATAAATTTAGGCGGAATTGTATTCCATATTGACGAAGATGCGTACCAAAAATTATCGCGTTATTTTGACGCCATCAAACGTTCTTTGAACAACTCATCTGGACAAGAAGAGATCATTAAAGACATTGAAATGCGCATCTCAGAATTGTTAAGTGAAAAACTACTTTCAGACAAACACGTCATTGGTTTGAAAGAAATTGACGAAGTTATTGCCGTAATGGGACAACCTGAAGACTATATTATTGAAGACGATTCAAAAGCAGAATCCAATTATCAAGCGTACAAAAAATCCAAAAAATTATACCGCGATAAAGACAAAGGGATGATTGGTGGTGTTGCCGCTGGTTTAAGTCACTATTTGGGAATTGATGTAGTTTGGATTCGTGTAATTTTACTATTGTTTTTCTTTGGTTTTGGAACAGGAATTTTAGCCTATATCATTTTATGGATCGCTACTCCTGAAGCAGTAACTACCTCAGAAAAATTGGAGATGACTGGTGAACCAGTAACCATCTCTAGCATTGAGAAAAAAGTGCGTGAGGAATTTGATTCGGTTTCTGAGAAATTCAAAAATGTAGATTATGACAAATACGGCAATCAAATCAAAACGGGTGCTGAGAAATTTGGGAATTCGTTAAGCGAAATCATCAGTACTGTTTTCAAGGTATTTGCTAAATTTCTAGGAGTAATTTTAATTATAACAGGAGTTACTGTTTTATTCTTTTTGTTCGTTGGAATATTTACTCTTGGAACAGGGTATTGGATTACATTTCCTTGGACTGAATTTGTAGATGCGGGTAACTTTACAGACTATCCTATTTGGGTATTTGGATTGTTAATGTTTTTGGGCGTTGGAATTCCATTCTTTTTCTTGACATTGTTAGGATTTAGATTGTTATCGCCAAGTATGAAATCTATTGGTAGTATTGCAAAATATACACTTTTGGCTTTGTGGATCCTGGCTATTGCAGCCTTGATTTCTATTGGTATTCAACAAGCTTCAGAAGTGGCTTATGAAGGAAAGACTATTAAAAAAGAAACGTTAAACATTCTTCCTACTGACACCTTGCAAATCGAGTTCCGATACAACGAAAATTATACTAATGATCTAGATGATACTGATAATTTCAGATTTGTTCAAGACGCTTCAAGAAATGAGGTAATTTATTCCAATAATATCCATTTTGAAATTGAAAAAACAGATGAAAAAGCACCTTACATTCAAATCGAAAGAACGGCAAGAGGAAAATCGTTTAATGAAGCAAAAAAACGAGCTGAAAAAATTCAATTTGGTTACCGATTAGAAGGTAAAAAGTTACTGTTAGACAACTATTTACTAACTGCTGTTTCAGAAAAATTTCGTGATCAAGAAGTAGCTATTTATTTGTACTTACCTGAAGGAATGGTATTCAAAGTCGATAAATCAGCCCAACAGTACGATCAATCCAATAATGATTTTTTTAATTTGCATTACAGTTCAGATGATTACCTTTACAAGGTAAACGAAACACAAGTAAAGTGCTTGAACTGTCCAGATAATGAAAACGAATATGAGGATGTTGAAACTGGAGTTACTGAAGATATAACGGATAATGATACTGTAGTAACAACAACTGTAAAGGTAAATGGTGAGGTGGTAACTATCAATCAATCTGCAAAAAAAGGGTTAACTATAAATAAAGAAGGTGTAATTATTAAAAAAGAATAATCATGATTAAAATTATCACTTGGATTACCAAAATTATTGTACTTGTCATCACAGCATTATTTTTTAGTGGGTGTCATTTCGATTACAACAGTAAAAAAGGAAGTGGAAACATTACTACAGAAAACAGAACTGTAACTGAAAAATTTACCGGTCTAGATGTAAGTAGTGCTATTGAATTAACTATCGAACAGTCGGATAAAACTGAAATAATAGTTGAAGCGGATGACAATCTTCAAAGTAGTATTATTACCGAAGTAAAAAATGGAATGTTAGTTATTTCTAGCGAACCCTATTTAAACATTCGCAATGGTACAAGAAAAGTAAAAGTTAAATTACCAATAATTGAAAATCTGGAAGCGTCAAGCGCTTCGTCAATCCATAGTGTAAACACTATTAAAGGAAGTCAGATGTATATTAAAGCATCTAGCGCTGCGCAAATCAATGTAGACCTCGAAATGGAATCAATTAATTGTAAATCAAGTAGTGCCGCTAACTTAAAATTGAAAGGCTTGGCTTTTAAATTAGATTCACAAGCATCTAGTGGTAGCACAACTGATTGTTCTAAATTGTTAACCAATGAAGTAATTGCTGATGCTTCAAGTGGATCCTCTATAATTGTACATCCAATTGTAAGTTTAAAAGCAGAGGCTTCTAGCGGCGCTTCGATAAAATACAATTCAGTTCCAAAAACGTTTGAAAAAAATTCAAGTTCTGGCGGAAGTATAGATCAAGATTAGTTTTAGAAATCAATTAATAAATAAGAAAAATCATTCATATATGTGGATGATTTTTTTATATTTGTATAAATCCGAATTACTATGAAACCGAGACTTTTTACCTCTCTTATTATATTACTTTTATCAACTACACTTGTTTTTTCTCAAAAAGCAGAAAAAATAAAAGGTTCAAAAGTAGTAACTTCTTCAATCCAACAGGTTAAACCTTTTACCATGATTGAAGTAGAAGATAACATTGAAATCTATTTAGAAAAAGGAGCTAAAAGCGAAATAAAAATTGAAGCCGATGACAATTTACATGATGTTATAAGTTTAAAAGTTGAAAATAATATTTTAATCATTTCAACATCAAAAGAAATTCAAGGATTCAAAAAACTAACCGTTAAGGTAACCTATACTAACGATTTAAACTTAATCACAACCAAAGATGAGTCTATTGTTACGGCCATTCAAGAAATCATTTTAGATACTATCACCTTTAAATCGTTGGATAAATCCAAACTATTTTTGAACGTTAACGCAGGCAACTTCAATCTACTGGCTGATGATAAATCTAAAATAGAACTTAACTTGAAAAGCGAAACCGCTTTTATTGAATTGAGTAAAAACAGCTCGTTAAAAGCTTTAATTAACAGTGCCGAATTGAAATGTGATTTGTACCAAAAATCTAGCGCCATAATTGAAGGTGACTCGGACAACTCAATGATTCGAATTGACAATTTGGCCGAATTAAACGCGAGAAAATTTAATTCTAAAACGTCAGATCTAACCATTGAAGGAAAAGCAAATTGTAGTCTACTTGTAGAAAACAACTTCATCCTAGATGCTAATGATAATTCGGAAATAAGCATATATGGAAATCCAAAAATAGAAATTCGTAAATTTTCTGGAGAAGCTAAATTGCTAAAAAAACTTCCTCTTAAAAAATAAAAAAAGTCCCAATTACGGGACTTTTTTTATACTATTCTGTAGGTATTAATGACCTTTAGCGGCCAAATAACGTTCAGCATCCAAAGCAGCCATACAACCTGTTCCTGCAGCTGTAATCGCTTGACGATAGACATGATCTGCAGCATCACCGGCAACAAACACACCATCTACATTTGTTTTTGAAGTACCTGGTGTATTGACAATGTAACCTGTTTCATCAAGTGTTATAAACTCTTTAAAAATAGCAGTATTCGGTTGGTGACCAATAGCCACAAAGAAACCAGTAGCTGGAATTTCAAAGATTTCGTCTGTAGTTTTATTTTTTGCTTTTACTCCAGTTACCACTTGTTCATCGCCCAACACTTCAACAGTATCGTGATTCATTAAAATAGTGATATTCTCTGTAGCACGAACGCGTTCCTCCATAATTTTTGAAGCTCTAAATTTTTCACTTCGTACCAACATGGTTACTTTTTTACACAATTTAGATAAGTAATGCGCTTCTTCACAAGCTGAATCCCCTGCTCCAACAATTACAACTTCTTGATTTCTATAGAAAAACCCATCACAAACTGCACAGGCAGAAACACCACCACCCATTTTCAAATAATGCTGCTCCGAAGGCAAGCCTAAATATTTTGCAGTGGCTCCAGTCGAAATAATTACTGTTTCACAATGCAATTCGATAGTATCGTTAATCCAAACTTTATGAATTGAACCTGAAAAATCAACTTTAGTGGCCCATCCATCGCGAATATCAGCACCAAAACGTTGCGCTTGAGCTTGTAATTGCACCATCATTTCTGGTCCCGTTACACCATCCACATACCCAGGGAAATTTTCGACTTCATTAGTAGTCGTTAGTTGTCCTCCTGGTTGCATTCCTTGGTACAATACCGGATTCATATTGGCTCTTGCCGCATAAATTGCAGCTGTATAACCTGCTGGTCCAGAACCTATAATAAGGCATTTGATTTTTTCAATTGTATCTGACATAGTAGTTTGTATTTTTATAATTTTTTAGAGACAACAAAGGTAGTTTTAAAATAAAAATAGCAAACAAAAAAACATCATTTTTAGTTATTAAAAAATAATCAGCGCCTATTTATAGTTTTGACTTGCTTAAATAAAAATTAATTCTATCTTTGCACTCGCGTTACGGGGTGTAGCGTAGCCCGGTTATCGCGCCTGCTTTGGGAGCAGGAGGCCGCAGGTTCGAATCCTGCCACCCCGACAAAAATCCTTTTTGCTTTGCAAAAGGGATTTTTTATTTTCAAACAGTTTGATTGAATTTTCAATAAAAACAACTCACAAAACCAACTTATAATTTACTTTTTAAAGTGGCCAAATAGCCCCAAATCAAGCTGTAACAAATCTTTACAAAATAGATTTTCAGAAACGATAATTAATTGTATTTTTACGTTTCAAAATTCAAAAAAATAAATGGGTAAAATCATTGCTATTGCCAATCAAAAAGGGGGAGTTGGAAAAACGACTACATCAGTAAATCTTGCTGCTTCCTTAGGTGTTCTAGAAAAAAAAGTCTTGCTAATTGATGCTGATCCTCAAGCTAATGCCACTTCGGGATTGGGAATTGATGTAGAGTCAGTTGAAATTGGGACGTACCAAATTTTAGAACATAGCCATTCGCCAAAAGAAGCCATCATAAGTTGTTCGGCTCCGAATGTAGATATCATCCCAGCTCATATTGATTTGGTTGCCATAGAAATTGAATTGGTAGACAAAGAAAACAGAGAGTACATGCTTAAACAAGCGATACAAAGTGTAAAAGACAATTATGATTTTATCATTATCGATTGCGCACCATCTCTTGGGCTATTAACTTTAAATGCGTTAACGGCAGCTGACTCTGTAATTATTCCTATCCAATGTGAGTATTTTGCGTTAGAAGGTTTAGGAAAATTATTAAATACCATTAAAAGCATCCAAAAAATTCACAATCCCGAATTAGATATTGAAGGATTATTATTGACCATGTTCGATTCACGTTTGCGTTTATCCAACCAAGTGGTGGAAGAAGTACAAAAACATTTTAACGATATGGTTTTTGAAACCATCATTCAAAGAAATGTCAAATTAAGCGAAGCGCCAAGTTTTGGCGAAAGCATTATAAATTATGACGCTACAAGCAAAGGAGCTACCAACTACTTGCATTTAGCTCAAGAAGTAATACAAAAAAACAGCAACTAATTGTATGGCAAAAGCAATAAAAAAACAGGCGTTAGGAAGAGGATTATCTGCCTTACTGAAGGATCCAGAAAACGATATCAAATCGGTACATGATAAAAATGCCGACAAAGTTGTTGGAAACATTATTGAGTTAGAAATTGAAGCAATTGAAATTAATCCGTTTCAGCCTCGAAGTAATTTCAATGAAGAATCAATAAAAGAATTAGCTACTTCCATCAAGCAATTAGGAGTAATTCAACCCATTACGGTACGTAAATTAGACTTTAATAAATACCAATTAATTTCTGGAGAACGTCGTTTGCGCGCTTCTACTTTAGTTGGTTTAAAAACAGTTCCTGCTTACATCCGAATTGCCAATGATAACGAATCGTTAGTGATGGCTTTGGTTGAAAACATCCAACGTCACGACTTAGATCCTATTGAAATTGCACTTTCCTACCAACGTTTGATGGACGAAATTGAATTAACACAAGAGCAGATGAGCGAACGTGTGGGTAAAAAACGTTCTACGATTGCCAATTACTTGCGTTTGTTAAAACTAGATCCTATTATTCAAACGGGTATTCGCGATGGGTTTATCAGTATGGGACACGGTCGTGCCATTATCAACATTGAAGACCAAGACGTTCAGACTGATATTTATCAAAAAATTGTAAGCCAAAACTTATCCGTTCGTGATACGGAAGCTTTGGTAAAAAGCTACCAAGAAAGCTTGAAACCAAAACCAGCTACAAAATCAAAATCGACTTCTTTTGAAATAGCGGCAAGCGATCAAAACAAATTCGCTGATTATTTCGGAACCAAAGTAGACATTAAAGTTGCTGGAAATGGCAAAGGTAAAATCACCATTCCTTTTCATTCCGAAGAAGACTTCAATAGAATTGTCAAACTAATACAAGGATAGTGAGCAAAGGCCTTTTCATAGCTATTTTATTTCTGTTTTTGGGAAACTCCATCGTTTTTGCACAAGCAAAAAACGCTACACCAAAAACAACAAAAGACAGCTTGAAATCCAACAATATCGACCCCTTAACACCAGCAAAAGCGGCTTTTTATTCAGCTGTTTTACCGGGTTTAGGTCAAGCTTACAATAAAAAATATTGGAAAATTCCTTTGGTGTATGGCGCTATTGGAACCAGTTTGTATTTTTATATTAATAGCAATTCTAAATACCAAGACTATCGCGGTGCGTACAAACGAAGATTAGAGGGCTTTAATGATGATAAATTCAGTTATTTAGACACTAACCGACTTATTACTGCACAAAAATTCTACCAACGAAATCGCGATTTATCCGCATTATTTGTGGCAGGTTTTTATGCTTTAAACATTATAGACGCCAATGTAGATGCGGCTTTAATACAATTTAATGTGAATGAAAATTTATCATTCCAACCGACGGTGTATCCTGATGCTGTAACATTCAAAGCAAATGTGGGACTAACGCTCAGTTATAATTTTTAGAGATTAGAAATTCATCTCTAAATAACTTTAATAAATAAAAAAATGAAAATTGCGCTTTTAGGATACGGAAAAATGGGCAAGGTAATAGAACGAATTGCTTTGGAAAGAGGTCATGAAATTGTCTTGAAAAAAGACGAGTTCAATACGTATGACGGACTCTCAACTGCTGATGTTGCTATTGATTTTAGTGTTCCTACTGCTGCTGTAGAAAATATATCTAGTAGTTTTCAAGCCAATGTGCCTGTAGTATCTGGTACAACAGGTTGGTTGGAGCATTATGATGAAATTATAGCACTTTGCCACGAGAAAAAGGGAGGCTTTATTTCAAGCTCGAATTTTAGCCTAGGAGTTAACTTGTTTTTTGAATTGAACGATTACCTAGCTAAAATTATGGCACCCTACTCTTCCTATGCTGTTGACATGGAAGAAATTCATCACACTCAAAAATTAGATGCTCCAAGTGGAACTGCAATTTCATTAGCCAAAGGTGTAATTGAAAATAGTAACTATACCAAATGGACAATGGACAAAGCGGCTGATAATGAAATTCATATTGAAGCTTTACGAATTGCAGATGTTCCAGGAACACATACCGTAACCTACAACTCTGAGGTAGACAGTATCGAAATCAAACATACTGCTCACAACCGTGAAGGCTTTGCTTTGGGTGCCGTAATTGCTGCCGAATGGCTAGCTGGAAAACAGGGAGTTTTCACCATGAAAGACGTATTAAATTTTAAATAATTTCCTGAAGTTTATCCAAAACTTTAGAACGTAAATGATATAATTATGACAGTAGCAGAATGGTTTATTTTTTTCTTACTAGTACAAGTAGTTCACTTTATTGGAACATGGAAATTGTACGTAAGCGCAGGTAGAAAAAGTTGGGAAGCCGCTATTCCGGTATATAATGCCATAGTACTTTTGAAAATAATTGGGCGACCAAGCTGGTGGACCATTTTACTTTTTTTGCCTATTATCAATTTAATTATTTTTCCAGTAATTTGGGTTGAAACCCTTAGTAGTTTTGGCAAAAATTCTACTTTAGATAAGGTACTAGGTGTTGCTACTTTCGGTTTGTATATCGCTTATATAATTTATACCCAAAAATTAAACTATACTACTGACAGAAGTTCTGAACCAGTAAACAAAACTGCCGACACTATCAGCTCATTGCTATTTGCCATTGTAGTTGCGACTTTTGTTCATACTTACTTTATTCAGCCATTTACTATTCCAACTTCTTCCTTAGAAAAAACGTTATTGGTGGGTGATTTCTTATTTGTAAGTAAAGTCAACTACGGAGCAAGAACTCCAATGACTACTGTTGCGCTTCCAATGGTTCACGACACCATTCCATTAACCAAAAAGAAATCATACCTAACTTGGCCAGAATTACCTTATTTTAGACTACCTGGATTTCAAACTATTGAGCGAAATGACATTGTGGTTTTTAACTGGCCAATCGATACAGTTTATAAATTTAGAGACCAATCTGGGTTAAGAGTTGACAAACCAATTGATAAAAAATCCAACTACGTGAAACGTTGTGTGGGAGTTCCTGGCGATCAATTTGAAATCAAAGACGGAATTGTATTTGTAAACGGAAAAGAATTGATTTTACCTGAAAGAGCGAGACCTCAATTTTCGTACAAAGTAGCACTTGACGGGAAAACTCCAATTGATTTCGAATATCTATTACAAGATATGGATATCACTGACGGCGCAGGTTTTATGGATGCCGAAAAAAGAGACACTTTATTCATTGCTGCCTTAACTGCTACTAATGCAGAACGATTACAACAAATTCCTGGAATTACTGGTGTACAAAAAATTATTTCTAAAGAAGTAGAACCGGGCATTTTTCCTCATATTAACAAATGGAACCGCGATAATTTTGGACCTATCTATATTCCGCAACAAGGAAAAACGGTAGCTTTAAATTTAGAAACGTTACCATTTTATAAAGCCATCATCACTGATTACGAAAAGAACGACTTGAAAGTAACCGGATCAGAAATTCGAATTAATGGAAAAATTGCCACATCATATACTTTCCAACAAAATTACTATTGGATGATGGGAGATAATCGCCATAATTCAGAAGACAGTCGCTACTGGGGTTATGTGCCAGAAAATCACATTGTTGGAAAACCTACTTTTATTTGGATGAGCTATGATTCCAATGCCAAAGGATTGAAAAAAATTCGATGGGAACGATTGTTCACAACAGTTAGTGGCGAAGGTCAACCGCAATCGTATTTTAAATTTTTCCTAATGGCTTTGGTAGCTTATTTCATTGGAGAATATTTTTGGAAGAAAAGGAAATCATAATTAGTTAAATTGTCATCCCGAACTTGTTTCGGGATCTCTATATTTAAATTTATTAGAAGCTGAAATAAATTCAGCTTGACAAAAATTATAGTAAATGAACATTCTTATTCACCCTACCTACTTCCCTTCTATCAGTCATTTTGCGGCTATTGTTCAAGCCGAAAAAGTCACTTTTGAAATGGAAGATAATTTCCAAAAACAAACCAATCGAAATCGAACATATATCTACAGTCCTAACGGAATTCAGCTATTGAATATTCCAGTAAAACATTCGAAAATAGCTCATCAAAAAACAAAAGACATTCAAATTGAAAATGATTTTGATTGGCAAAAGCAACATTTCAAATCCTTAGAAGCCGCCTACCGAAGTTCGCCATTCTTTGAATATTTTGAAGATGATTTACTTCCGATTTTTGAAAAAAAACACTCGTTTTTAATGGACTTGAATCTAGAAGTATTTGACTTGATTACGCGATGTCTTCGAATGAAAATAGAGTATAATTCGACAACAGAATATATACACGAAATTGAATCTAACGAAATAACTGATTTTCGCTTTTTGGCCAACGGAAAAAAAGACCAATCCCAATTTGAAAGTTATACGCAAGTGTTTGATGATAAATTTGGTTTCATCAACAATCTTAGTGTATTGGATTTAGTTTTTAATGAAGGAAAGTTTGCGGTAGATTATTTGAAATCGCAACCCTTACTCGTAAAGTAATTACTCAAAAGAAAGTTTAGCCATTATTGGATAATGATCTGAATTTTCAAAACTCGAAAAACTTTCAAACTTTTTCACTTTCATTTTTTCGTCAGCAAAAATATAATCGATGCGCGCTGGGTAATAGCGAAACTTATAGGTTGCACCAAAACCTTTACCCGCTTCTTCAAAGCTATCTCTTAATTTCCCTTTTATATTTCGGTACACATATGAAAACGCACTGTTATTCATATCACCGCAAATGATTAAAGGATACTGGCAGTCGTTTTTATGCTCTTTGAACAACTCCGCTTGTTGCTGTTGTTGCTTGAAGGCTTTACTTATTCGGTTAAACAATTTTTGCGATTTACTTTGATTAATCACATTAATATCGTCGTTAATTTCAGTCACATCCGGCGAAATTTTAATGGATTGCAAATGCATATTATACACCCGAATGGTTTCTTTTCCTTTCTTAATATCAGCAAAAATTACATTGTTACTCGAATTGGGAAAAACAATATTTCCTTCATTGATAATGGGGAATTTTGAAAAAATAGCTTGACCGGTTTTAATTTGGTCTCCCGCCATTAAAATGTATTTGTGTGGATATACTTTCAAATCGATATCCGCTGAAGTAGAATACTCTTGAATGCACAAAATGTCTGGATTTTTATCATTGATAAAACTCACAATCTGAGAAGGCACATCATCCCTATCAATCCATTCAAATAGATTTAACAACCGAACATTATAACTCATAACGGTAAAATCCTTTTCGCTTTCTGGAAATTCTTTGGTAGAAAATTTATAGAATTTATTTATGAAGGTAATCCCCATTAAAAGTACCAAGCCCGATAAAATCATTCGCTTTTTAAATTGAACGCCCCAATAGAAAAAGAACAAGGCGTTAAACACAAAAAACAAAGGCATAAACAAGGTTAAAACCGATAATAATGGAAATGCTTTAGGAGCTAAAAAAGGCAACAAATAAGCACTGAATGTCACTACAGTCAAAACTATATTCAAAAGAAACATTACCTTATTGAACCATGAAAGATTTTTCATCTTCTTGCTTATCTGAAATTATTTCCCTGCTTTGAACAGAAATTCTTTTTCTTCTTGTGTCAAACAATCGTAACCAGATTGACTGATTTTATCCAAAATCTCATCAATTTGTTGTTGCGTTTTATCTTTAACTACTATTCTTGAACTCGGCTTTGATGTCGGTTTGGAATAATTTTTATGTACTTTTTTAAATGGAGTACGTTTTGATTTATTCAATGGATTATTCAAAATACGACTTAGATCCCATCCATTTTGGAGCAATTTAATAAAAATAAATCCAAAAAAAGCACCAGCCAAATGCGCAATATGCCCACCGGTATTTTCAATTTTAAATTGCATGAAGTCCAGCACCAAAATTACAGCTGTAATGTGCCATAATTTAACGTTACCAAAAAACAGCAATCGAACAGTCATTAATGGACGATAAGTCGTTGTAGCCACTAAAATTGCCATTATAGCTCCTGAAGCACCCACCATGGATGAATTCATTTGCAAAAAATAATAGCCCACCACAAATGCTACTCCTGAAAACAGTGCACTTAACAAATACAATCCTATAAATTGCTTGGAATTAAAAAAGGTCAAGAAAAGCATACTAGTGAAATGCAGGACCATCATATTAAAAAACAAATGCCCAACACCATGATGAAAAAAAGCATAGCTTATTATTGTCCAAGGTTTTGTAATCAAAACATTCGGATCAGAAGATAAGGCAATCCAAGAAGGAAAATTAAAAACACCCAACTGAAAATCGTAGAAAAATAGTAATGAAACAAGAAAACAGAATACATTCCAAAAGATAAGCCTAAAGGCTACTCCTCCGAATTGATATTGCATCTTTAAATCGTCGACTATACTACTCATGTATTTTTCTATTTAGAAATGGAGTCCAACTAATTCCAACGATTGGAATTGAACTGGTTTTTCTTCCAATACCACATAATTAAGAAACCAAACAAAGCCCCTCCAACGTGTGCAAAATGAGCGATACCGCCTCCGCCAAAGATCGATTTTCCTGAAACACCTAAATACAAATCAATTAATACCAAACCAGGCACAAAGTATTTGGCTTTGATTGGTATGGGAATAAACATCAAACCTAATTCAGCATCAGGAAACATGAATGCAAAGGCAACTATGATTCCGTATATTGCTCCAGAAGCACCAACAGCTGTTCCTAAATAAGCACTGGTGAAATTTTGAAATTCAGTTACAGTTAATAGTTCTTGCCAACGGGTATCTATTTTTCCTTCGTTCAACAATTGTAGAATTTCTACCTTCGAAAAACCATTAGAAAGCAGGGTGTTCAAACCTTCTTGAAAATGATAATAATTCACTCCGGTATGCACCAAGGCAGATCCCAATCCACATGAAATATAAAAAAACAAAAACTTTTTGCTTCCCCAAAATAGTTCTAAGGCCGATCCAAACGAATACAAAGCAAACATATTAAACAATATATGCATAAAACCGCCGTGCATAAACATATAGGTTATGGGCTGCCATGCTTTAAAATCTTGGTTTTCAGGAAAAAATAACGCAAGATATTTATAGGCGAGACCCGATACCAATAGGGTACCAATAAAAAATAAAATATTAATTATAATTAGCTGTTTAACCGTCTCAGTTACATTTCTCATAGGGCAAATTTTTTATCAATATCTTCCACACGCATCGTGATAAAAGTAGGTTTTTGAAAAGGGGAAACATTAGGCTCTTTACAAGCAAATAATCCGTTGACCAAATTTTCTTGTTCTTTTTCGGTCATATAACTGCCGGTTTTAACCGCCAAACTTTTCGCCATCGATTTGGCAATAGTATCGTTTTGACTGAAACTACTTTCCGGAATTCCATCTTGCATATCACTTAGCAATTGTTCCAAAACTAAGGCTACCTCACTTTCTGTAATAGTAACTGGTATACCAGAAATAACTACGTGATCGGATTGTGTTTCGTCAAAAACAAATCCAGTATTCATCAAAGACAATTGCAACTCTGCAATTAATGCTATTTCATTTTTGGAAAAAAACAAATTCAACGGAAATAACAATTGCTGACTTGCTGCTTGTTGTACCGTCATATTGACCAAAAATTGTTCGTACAACACGCGTTGATGTGCCCGTTGTTGATCGACAATCACCATCCCCGATTTGATTGGGGACACAATATATTTTTTATGAATTTGATACGTTCTGTGTACAGTAGGTTCTGCATCTTCTAGATCGAACAAAGAGGCAGTGACTTCTTCATTTTCAAAGCTAAAATTACTAGCCGCTGAGAAGGTTGCTGCTTCTTGTTTTAAACCCACGTACAAACCTTCCCAACTCGAAGCGATTTCAGATTTTTTATAATTAGAACCTGAACCCGAATAGGATTTTGTTGGTTTATCGTCAGCAAAAGGATTGAAATTAGCGTCCACCTGAACCGTTGGCATCGCTCCTTCAACATCTTTATAATGGTAAGGTGTATCCAAATTAGCATCACGATCAAAATCGAGAATGGGAGCTACATTAAATTGTCCTAAACTGTGTTTGATAGCGGCCCTTAAAATCGCATACAAAGCTTGTTCGTCATCAAACTTAATCTCGGTCTTAGTTGGATGGATATTGATATCAATCGTATGGGGCGGAACGGTTAGAAACAAAAAATAACTAGGCTGCGCTCCATCTTTTAATATCCCATCATAAGCCGCCATTACTGCGTGATGCAAATAGCCGCTTTTGATGTATCGATCGTTTACAAAAAAGAATTGCTCTCCCCTATTCTTTTTGGCAAATTCGGGTTTGCTCACAAATCCTTGGATCTCTACAATTTCGGTTTCTTCTTGAACTGGGACTAATTTTTCATTGGTTTTACCTGAAAAAATAGCCACAATACGCTGTCTGAAATTAGATTGAGGCAAATTGAACATTTCACTTCCATTGTGATAAAACGTGAAATGAATGTTGGGGTGTGCCAAGGCAACGCGTTGGAATTCGTCAATCACATGACGGTATTCCACAATATCCGATTTCAAAAAATTACGTCGAGCTGGAATATTATAAAATAGATTCTTAACGGCAAACGAAGTCCCTTTGGGTAAAACTGCCACTTCTTGAGAAACAAATTTACTTCCTTCAATAATGAGGTGTGTTCCTAGTTCTTCCTGATCCTGCTTGGTTTTCATTTCCACATGTGCAATAGCCGCAATCGAGGCTAATGCTTCTCCACGAAAACCTTTGGTATGCAATGAAAATAGATCTTCTGCCTGACGGATTTTTGAAGTAGCATGGCGTTCAAAACACAATCGCGCATCGGTCACACTCATTCCTAAACCATTATCAATCACTTGAATCAAGGATTTTCCGGCATCTTTAATGATTAATTTGATGTCTGTTGCTTTGGCATCAACTGCATTTTCCAATAACTCTTTCACCACAGAAGCTGGTCGCTGCACCACTTCTCCAGCGGCAATTTGATTGGCAACATGATCAGGAAGTAATTGAATAATACTCGACATCAAAAAGGTTTTAATTGTTGGGGTTAATTTATGGACAAACCATAAAGGACAAATTTAGGGAATTTATAGTTGGTTTTAAAACATCAATAATTACAAAAAACAGAAAAGAGTGTCTAAAAATTTAATTCTTGTCAAACTGAACTTGTTTCAGTTTCCTAAAAAAATTAAAAGAAAATTTTATTTAAGATTCCGAAATGAATTCGGAATGACAAAACTGCTTTTTAGACACCCTTGTTCAGGTATGTTATTTTATCTATTCTTCTATTTGCAACGGCTTATTATCAATTTGCAAAGTACCATTTCCTAATAAGTGCTGATTGTCCATTTGATGAGAAAAGGAAGCCTGCTGACGAATAAATGCCATTTTAATAGCCGCTATAGCCGCTTCGGTTCCTTTGTTGCCGTGAATACCACCGCTTCTATCAATCGACTGTTGCATGGTATTATCGGTCAATACGCAAAAAATAACAGGTATATCCGTTTGTACGTTCAAATCTTTAATTCCTTGTGTTACGCCTTCGCAAACAAAATCAAAATGTTTGGTTTGTCCTTGTATCACACAACCAATAACAATTACTGCATCTACGTTTTGAGTTTGCAGCATTTTTTTGGCACCATACACCAATTCAAAACTTCCCGGAACATTCCAACGAATAATGTGTTGTGCCGGAACTTGATTTTCTATCAAGGCATCAAAAGCACCATTATATAGCCCTTCGGTAATGGTTTCATTCCATTCTGCCACTACAATTCCAAAACGAAAGTTGCGAGCATCTGGAACGCTATTTTTATCGTATTCTGATAAATTTTTATTTTCGGTAGCCATCGTAAATCGAGTTTAAGGTTGTGAGTTAAAGATAAAAAATAAAGGTTAGAAATTACAACTCCTTAGAAAAACTAATGGGACTATAATTGCTAACCTAAATTGTAGTTTGGAAGTGAACTATTGTGCCAATCCAATCAATACGTCTACTGAAGCTGCTTCAGGAGTTGTATCGTAATTATCTTTAATATCGGTAAGATATTTCAAAGCTTCTTCTTTATTTCCTAATGACAAAGCTGTTTTACCTGCTTTCAATAAGAAACGTGGCGTTGTAAAATCATTTTTGCTAGCCTCAACCGCTTTAATATAATTTTCTAAAGCCTCTTTTGGTTGGTTTTTTTGAGCGTAAGCATCACCTATTGCCCCTTTAGCCAATGCACTTAAGATCATGTCTTTGGATTCAAATTGGCTTAAGAAATCAATAGCTTCAGCATATTTTCCGGTATTTAAGTAAGCAATACCCGCATAATAGTTAGCCAAGTTTCCTGCATCTGTTCCAGCGTATTCTTCAGCTATTTTAACGAAACCAAATTTACCTTCAGAACCATTCAATGACAATTTGTACAAAGAGTCACTTGCTACTCCATCAGTTGCTTTTTGGAAATTTTGTTGAGCCACAAACATTTCATTAGCCGCTTCCTCCTCTTTTGGTGTAGCGATGAATTTTTCATAGGCTAAATACCCAACAGTTACTAATGCAATTGCCGCAACAAATCCAATGATTACTTTTTGATTCTTAGCAACAAAATCTTCCGTTTTAGAAGCAGTTTCGTCTAGTTTAGAAAAAACACCAGCCGTTGTGCTGTCTTTTTCATCAACCTGTACATCTTCTACAACTTCTTTAACTTCTTTTTCTTTCGGGGTTTTATATCCTCTTTTATTATAAGTGGCCATTTCAATTAAATTTAGTGAGTGGCAAAAATAAAATTTTTATTCAAATCTAAAAGGCATTTTATGGATATTTTTCAATAATTTGCGGGCAGTTTGAAAAAGCGCTCTCATAAAGCCCCATTCTTCATTCCAGCAAGACAAAAAATGTATTTAAAAAAGATTTCATTATTCAATTACAAGAACTTTTCGGAAGCCAATTTCGAGTTTGACACCAAAATCAATTGTTTTGTTGGAAAAAACGGAATCGGAAAAACCAATGTACTCGATGCGATCTACCATTTATCGTACGGAAAGAGTTATTTCAATCCGCTTGCTGTCCAAAATATTAAACACGGTGAAGAATTTTTTGTTATCGATGCCGAACTGGAAAAAGAAAACAGAACGGAACAAATTGTGTGCAGTCTCAAAAAAGGGCAAAAGAAAATCTTAAAGCGCAACGGAAAAGTCTACGATAAATTCTCAGACCACATAGGATTTGTTCCCTTAGTGATTATTTCACCTGCCGACAGGGATTTAATTATCGAAGGCAGTGAAACCCGTCGCAAGTTCATGGATAGTGTTATTTCACAATTAGATGCGCTTTATTTACAACAGCTTATTCAATACCAAAAAGTTATCAGTCAGCGCAATGCCTTGTTAAAATACTTCGCCTTGAATCATGTCTTTGACAATGATACTTTGTCCATCTACAATGAACAGCTTAACGGTTTTGCGCAATCTATTTTCGAAAAAAGAAAAGCGTTTATACAGGAATTTATACCCATTTTCAACAAACACCACCAAGCCATAACAGATTCGCAAGAAACGGTTCAACTTGTATATGAAAGCCATTTGTTCGACAATGATTTAGCAACGCTGTTAGTTGAAAACATCAATAAAGATCGTGCGTTACAATACACCAGTGTCGGAATCCATAAAGACGATTTGTCATTTGAAATCGATTCCTATCCCATCAAAAAATTTGGTTCTCAAGGCCAACAAAAATCATTTTTAATTGCGTTGAAGTTGGCGCAATTTGAATTCTTGAAAAAACAAAGCGGTGTCAAACCTATTTTACTGTTTGACGATATTTTTGATAAATTAGACGAAAGTCGTGTGGCCAAAATTGTAGATATGGTCAACAGCGACACCTTTGGACAACTCTTTATTTCTGACACCCATCCAGAACGTACCGAAACGATTGTTAAATCGACACTTCAGAGCTATAAAATTTTCAATTTATAACGATTATACTTCGATTAAAATTAAAAAAAAAGGTACTTTAGCTTATTAATTTTATTAAACCTATAAATGAAATCATTAGCTCGAACATTTTCAGCTTTTCTATTAGTTGCGATTTTTTCGTGTAACGCCCAAACAGCAACCAACATTAAAGTTATAGATCCTGTTTCTTTCAAAAAAGAAATTACAGCTACACCTAAAGCACAAATTTTAGACGTTAGAACAGCTGAAGAGTTTACAGTAGAACACCTACAAAATGCCGAAAATGTGAATTGGTATAGCCCGGATTTTTCGATTAATACTGCCAAATATGACAAATCAAAACCGGTTTTTTTGTATTGCAGAAGTGGTAAAAGAAGTCATTTAGCTGCAGAAAAACTAGTCGAATTAGGTTTTACTACAATTTTTGAAATGGAGGGAGGAATTATTAATTGGACAGCAAAAGGTTTATCGAAACCAGATGAAAAAAAACTATAATTTCATATTATAACCAACTCTCAATACTATCAAAAAACAAGACTATGCTTTCCAAAGACAGCTTACAATTTTTAGATGATTTAAAAGCCAATAACAATCGAGATTGGTTTTTAGATAACAAAAAAAAATACGAAACATTCAAAAAAGACTACCAACAATTGGTTGGTCAATTTCTGGATGCTTTGAAACCTTTAGATCCCTCTTTGGAACTATTGGAAATTAAAAATTGTACGTTTAGAATCAATCGCGATATTCGTTTTTCCAAAGACAAAACGCCATACAAAACCTACGTTGGAATCTGGATATCCTCAGGTTCAAAAGGAAACAACCGTTCTGGATACTACGTTCATTTAGAACGAGACAAGAGTTTTATTGCTGGTGGATTCTACTGTCCTGAAGCAGATGATTTGAAAAAAGTTCGCCGAGAAATTGCTTATTTTTATGATGACTTGGAAGCAATTTTACAGGAGAAAAATTTCAAAAAGGAGTTTGGCGATTTTGATCGAAACGAATCCAGTACGTTAAAAAATCCGCCTCGAGGCTACGAAAAAGACCATCCCGCAATAGAGAACTTAAAATTAAAAAGCTTTGAAGCAAGTCATAAATTTGACATTTCAGAAGTGTTGAAAGACGATTTTGTTCCCAAAATGACGCGAAAATTAATTGCTTTAAAACCTTTGAACGATTTTATCAATCGTGCAGTGACTACTGACGAATTTTAATTCTTACTTTTGAACTTTCAAAAAGCAATTTTTTCCATGACGCTACATTCTCATTTTTCTCTAAAAAACTACAATACATTTAGCATTGAAGCCAAAGCGAAACAGTTTACAGCAGTACATTCAGTTGAAGAATTGAAAACTGTTTTAGTAAATAATCCAACTGAGAAAAAATTCATTTTAGGTGGCGGAAGCAACATGCTTTTAACCCAGGACATTGACGCTCTTGTAATTCATATCGATTTAAAAGGCAAAAAAATCATTGACGAAAATGACGATTTTGTTTGGGTCGAAAGTCAGGCTGGTGAAAATTGGCATGAATTTGTACTTTGGACGATAGATCAAAATTTTGGCGGATTAGAAAACATGTCGCTAATTCCTGGAAATGTAGGAACTACTCCTGTACAAAATATTGGCGCGTATGGTGCCGAAATCAAAGACCATTTTGTTTCCTGTCAAGCTATGGCAATTGCTAATCAAGACATGAAAACATTTCAAAATGAGGAATGTCATTTTGGATACCGTGAAAGTATTTTCAAAAACGAAGTAAAAGACCAATATATCATTACCTCAGTAGTTTTTAAATTGACCAAACGCAACCACAAAATCAACACTTCGTACGGGGACATTTTAGGCGAATTAGAAAAAAACAACATCCAAAACCCAAGTCTAAAAGACGTAAGTAATGCTGTTATTGCGATTCGTCAAAGTAAATTACCCGATCCAAAAGAATTAGGGAACAGTGGTAGTTTCTTTAAAAATCCTATTGTATTAAAATCGGATTTTGAGAAAATACACCAACAATTTCCTGAAATGAAATACTATGAAGTTTCGGCTACCGAAGTAAAGGTTCCTGCAGGATGGTTAATTGAACAAGCTGGTTTTAAAGGCAAGCGTTTTGGCGATGCCGGCGTTCACAAAAATCAAGCCTTGGTTTTAGTCAATTATGGAAATGCCACCGGACAAGAAATATTAGCTGTTTCCAAAAACATTCAAGAGACTGTTTTTACAACTTTTGGAATTCATATCGAGGCAGAAGTTAATGTGATTTAGTCCTGTTTTTGGGTTTTGAAATTGCAAATTAGATGGAATAATTGTTCTAAAAAATTGCAGCTTATTCATTTCAAATTCGTTTTTGTATTCCTACATTTGCACACGATTTAAAAAGACCGTTTTCCCATGATGATACTTTTATACATTTTTATTGGCATAGCCGCAATTCAATTGGCATACTATCTGGGTGTTTTTGGACAATTTGCTTTTGCGAAAGCGCAAAAAATTACACCTAAAAGAATTCCTATTTCGGTGATTGTTTGTGCCAAAAATGAAGAAGAAAATGTAGCTAATTTTATTCCGCTATTGGCTGAACAAAATTATCCTGATTTTGAAATCGTATTGATTGACGATGCTTCTGGAGATAATACTCTTGAAATTTTTGAACAATTTGAAAAGCAATACTCCAATGTACGTTTGGTAAAAGTAGAAAATAACGAAGCCTTTTGGGGCAATAAAAAATACGCGCTGACTTTAGGAATCAAAGCGGCTAAAAAAGAATACCTGCTTTTTACTGACGCTGATTGTTATCCTACATCTAAAGACTGGATTACTGCTATGAGTTCGCAATTTACCATGCAAAAAACGATTGTTTTAGGCTATGGCAAATATGAGAAAATTGCCAATTCATTCTTAAATAAAATCATCCGTTTTGAAAATGTACTAACTACCATTCAATATTTTTCCTGGGCTAAATTAGGTCAACCGTATATGGGTGTGGGCCGAAATATGGCATACAAAAAAGAAGAATTTTTTAATGTAAACGGATTTATCGACCATATGCAAATTCGCACAGGCGACGATGAATTGTTTATCAATCAAGCGGCAAAAGGGAAAAATACCACAGTTGCTTACACCCCTGAAAGTTTTTCAATTTCCAAACCAAAAACTTCTTTTTCGGAATTCTTCAATCAAAAAAGAAGACAAATTGCCACTGCCAATTACTTTCCAGCAATGGATCAATTGCGATTAGGGCTTTTTTATGCTTCACAATTGTTATTTGTCTTAATGGCTGTAATTCTATTGGCATTCCAGTTTGAATGGATTATCGTTCTGAGCATTTTCCTAGTGCGTTATGTTGTAGCTTGGACCGTTGTTGGTTTTTCAGCTGGAAAATTAAAAGAAAACGATATTAAATGGTGGTTCCCAATCGTTGAAATTGTGCTTATCTTTACGCAAGCAAATGCGTATTTTACCAATTTATTCTCAAAACCAATCCATTGGAAATAAACCTTCAAATAGAAAAAGCAAAACAAGGCGATCAATCTGCCTTCACTTTTCTATTGGATCATTATTGGAATGAAGTCTATGGATTTATGTTGGTTCGTACAGAAAACGAAACCGATGCCGAAGACATTACCATTGAAACTTTCTCTAAGGCCTTTGGCAAAATAAACTCGTATAATAACGAATTCCAATTCAACACATGGCTAATCGCTATTGCCAAAAATGGGCACATTGATTTATTGCGAAAAAGAAAATCAAGCCTGTTTGTTGAAAGTACTGAATTCGAAGATCAAAAAGCGCATAATATTGCCGATACAACACCTTCTGTTGAAGACAAACTCATCACAGAGCAAAACCTTTCGCAATTATTGAAATTCATCAAAGAATTGAAACCGCATTATCAAGAAGTAATTCAAATGCGCTATTTTCAAGAAATGAGTTATCAAGAAATAGCCACTAAAATTGACGAACCGCTCAGTAATGTGAAAATTAAACTATTGAGAGCCAAAAAATTATTGGCTGAAATTATACAGAAAGGAAAGTAATTAAGAAGTTGTTTTTTAACTTTTGTTAAACCAAAATAAGGTATTTCAACTCAACAACATTCCTTATATTTGTAACCGTAAAATTGATTGTATGGAAACTGTTTTAGAAAATAAATTACCTACGTCTAAACCAAAATGGTTGCGTGTAAAATTACCGATTGGTAAAAAATACACGGAACTACGTGGTTTAGTAGACAAATACAACTTGAACACGATTTGTACCTCTGGAAGTTGTCCCAACATGGGCGAATGCTGGGGAGAAGGCACCGCTACCTTTATGATTTTGGGTAATGTGTGTACGCGTTCTTGTGGTTTTTGCGGGGTAAAAACAGGTCGTCCAGAAACAGTGGATTGGGATGAACCCGAAAAAGTAGCCCGCTCCATTAAAATCATGAACATCAAACATGCCGTGATTACAAGTGTCGATCGTGATGATTTAAAAGATGGTGGTTCAATCATTTGGATAGAAACTGTAAAAGCCATTCGCAGAATGAATCCGAATACGACTTTAGAAACTTTAATTCCCGATTTTCAAGGTATCGAAAGAAATATAGATCGTATTGTAGAAGCCAATCCTGAAGTAGTTTCACATAATATTGAAACCGTACGCCGCTTGACACGTGAAGTGCGCATCCAAGCCAAATACGATCGCAGTATGGAAGTATTGCGTTACCTCAAAGAAAAAGGAATCAACAGAACCAAATCAGGTATCATGCTTGGTTTAGGCGAAGAAGAGGAAGAAGTAATGCAAACACTACGTGACTTGCGTGCTGCTAATGTAGATGTGGTGACTATTGGTCAATACTTACAACCTAGTAAAAAACACTTACCTGTAAAAGAATACATCACGCCGGAACAATTCGAGAAATACGAAAAATACGGATTGGAATTAGGTTTCCGACATGTAGAAAGTGGTGCTTTAGTTCGTTCTTCATACAAGGCACAAAAACATATTCTTTAAATATACCATTTTGAAAATCCGAATTGCAATAAATGGTTTTGGTAGAATAGGTCGAAACCTATTTCGATTGCTTCTCAACCACCCTCAAATTGAAGTGGTGGCTATCAATGATATTGCCGACACTATGACGATGGCACATCTGCTGAAATACGACAGTATTCATGGGGTGTTACCACAAGAGGTAAAAGCGGATGAAAAAGGAATTACCATCAATGGCAATCACATTCTTTTCTTCCACGAAAAAAGCATTGCTAATTTGGACTGGAAAAGTCTTGATATTGACTACGTTATTGAATCGACTGGAAAATACAAAACGTTTGACGAACTCAATGCACATATTTTGGCTGGAGCCAAAAAGGTAATTCTATCGGCACCCGCTGAAGTTGACAATATCAAAACCGTAGTTTTAGGTGTCAATGAAACTATTTTAGACGGAAGTGAAACCATTATTTCCAATGCAAGTTGCACTACCAATAATGCGGCACCAATGATTCAAATCATTGACCAATTATGCGGTATTGAACAAGCGTATATTACAACTATTCACTCGTTTACAACCGACCAAAGTTTACACGATCAACCCCATAAAGACTTACGACGTGCACGTGGCGCAAGCCAATCTATAGTTCCCACGACTACTGGTGCTGCCAAAGCGTTGACCAAAATTTTCACTCATTTAGAAAATAAAATGGGAGGTTGTGGCATACGCGTTCCCGTTCCTGATGGTTCGTTAACCGACATTACTTTTAATGTCAAACGAGCGGTTACGATTGACGAAATCAATGCAGCTTTTAAATCGGCTGCTACAACTAATTTAAAAGGAATACTAGCCTATACCGAAGACCCAATTGTTTCAGTGGATGTTATTGGCAATACGCATTCCTGTATTTTTGATGCGCAACTCACATCAGTAATTGATAAAATGGTAAAAGTGGTAGGTTGGTACGACAACGAAATTGGGTATTCGTCCCGATTGATTGATTTGATTTTGTATACCAATCAACTAAAAGGGTAAATTATTGCTTCAAATAGTTCCCTATTGCGACATCAAATTGATCTGAATCAACCAAAAATGAAGTCCGAATAGGTAAATAATACAATTGGTCTTTCAAGTCCGAATCTTTCAAACGAACATAATCTTTTTCGGTAGTTACAATTTTCTTCTCTCCCGCTTGTTGTTGAATATGTAGAATATCATTTTCTGTAAAATGATGGTGATCTGGATAGGTCAAACAAACGGATTGCTCATTTTGTAAGTAATTAAAAAAGGAATCGGGTTTGGCAATTCCAGCTACCAATACGCATGAAGATTGTTGTATTTCACTTACCAGAATAGATTTTGCATTGGAATGCACTTGGTCATCAAAAGCAATCGTGCTAAAAAAAACTGGCGCATCGGAATAGGGCTTGATGCTTTGCTTAATACGTGATTGTTCTTCTTTAGAAATTATTGTCGGACATTTAGTTACCACAATAACATCCGCTCTTTTCGCGCCACTTCTTGATTCTCTTAAATTTCCTGTAGGCAGTATATAATCCTCCACAAATAAATCATCATAGGCTGTCAACAGAATATTAAATCCCGCTTTCACTTTGCGGTGTTGAAAAGCATCATCTAACAAAATGACTTGTGGTTTTTTTTCTTGTGCCAACAATTGTTCAATCCCATTTTTTCTATCTGCATCAACTGCTACCTGGATAGAAGGGAATTTCTGAAAAAATTGAAAAGGTTCATCGCCTAAAGTAGCCGCTGTGGCATTGGCATTCGCCAAAATAAAACCATCCGATTTTCTTTTGTAACCTCGACTCAATGTGGCTATAGAATAACGTTCAGAAAGTAAGCGAATCAAGTATTCAATCTGTGGTGTTTTTCCAGTGCCGCCTACGCTTAAATTCCCTACAACAATAACTGGAAGTTCAAATGAATACGACTTTAGGATCCCTTTGTCAAACAAAAAATTACGAATACCCGTTATGAAACCATACAGAATAGCAAAAGGGAAAAGTATTTTTCGTAGTAGATTCATAGAATTTATTTATCAGGATTTTGTTATTTTACAAGCTCCGTTAATTCAATCCTAAACTTCCCCATACATCATTAGGATCTAAAGTTATAGTTTTTGATTTACCGCTTTTTATATCTGCAAATCGTTTTTGAATCATTTTTACAAACTCAGGATCATAAATACTTTCCGCAACTTTATTAGAATCCGTTTTATAAATCTCAATACCTTTTGAATCATTAACTAAAGCAGTTGTCATTTCTAAAAATGCTTTACCAACCTTGGTACGCTCGTTAATTTCTATGTTTATTGTAGTCATTAGTATTGATTTTTTGAATTACAAATATACAAAAATAGCCGTACTTTGTAATTTCATAAAAAACCAGAAAAACAAACACAATACAGTAAACTTATATTTTTTTAAACTCATCGCTTTTTTGAAACAAAAATTCCAAAAGCGCCAATTGATTGTAATTTTTCTCTAGTAATTTAGCTTTTGGGTCGGCATCACAAAATTCGAGAAAAAGCCCTACTTCTTCCTCTTTCAAATGCAGGGTTTTACTAAAAAAATCAGAAGAAAAATTGTTTCTTACTAGGTCTTTAAATACTACTGGAGGCAAATCTACTTTGACAATTTCTTTCTCCTTGGAAAACAGTTTACCAATCATTTTGCCAATTTTTATAAAATCTATCCCTGCAGTTTGTCCGTCATAAACCCCAGGATTTTTAAGCGTTTTTTGTAGCTTATCCATAGCTATATCATCCAGTTTATACTGCTCAAATTTTTCATCTTTACTCAAGTGAATGGAGGGCGTTTTGACAATCAGAACTTCTTGCAACTCTTCCGGTTTTTTTACTAAAACCACTATGTTATCTTGCTTTAGCATCATTTCCGCATCAATTACAACACGTTTTAAATCGAATCCCTTAGCAATAAAAATTAGAATTTCCCCAAGTTTACTAGTTAGAACAAACTTACCTTCATTATTAGTAAGTGTACTTTTTTTGGAATTAAAATTTACGACATCTACTTTTGCCATTGGGAAATTATCCGATAAAACTGTACCTTTAATCGTTTTTTCTGTTTGAGAAAAACCAATTTGAAAAACAAACAACAGAAAAGCTATTTTTAATTTCATTTTTATCGAATTTGGGTAGTCAAAAATACCATTCGACGAAAACAAAACTCACAATAAAAAGATAAGCTATTGTTAAATTACGTTAAGATGAATTAAATGAAAATAAAAGAAATATTCCCTATACTCGAAAAAATAGCTCCTTTGGCCTATGCCGAAGACTTTGACAATGTTGGTTTATTAGTGGGCAATCCAGAGAATGATGCAACCGGAATTTTAGTTTGTCACGATGCTTTAGAAAGCGTAATTAACGAAGCTATCAGCAAAAATTGCAATTTAGTGGTTTGCTTCCACCCGATTCTATTTTCTGGTTTAAAGAAAATCACGGGTGCAACTTATGTGGAACGTGCCATTATCAAAGCCATTAAAAATGATATTGCCATTTATGCGGTGCATACGGCTTTAGACAATCATCCTGAAGGCGTAAATAAAATATTTTGCGAGGCTTTGGGACTGAAAAATACCAAAATCCTGATCCCAAAAGAAAATTTCATCCGTAAATTGGTAACTTATACTGTTACTGAAAATGCAGAGGAAGTGCGCACTGCTCTATTCAATGCCGGAGCTGGAAGTATTGGTAATTATGATAATTGTAGCTTCAATTCGAAAGGAATTGGAACCTATAAAGGCAACGAACATAGTAATCCCGTAATTGGCGAGCGTCTTGAATTAGTTCAAGCCGATGAAATTAAAATTGAAGTAACGTTTGAAAAGCATTTAGAAAACAAAATACTAAAGGCTTTATTTCAAACCCATATTTACGAAGAAGTCGCTTATGAAATCTACGACCTAAAAAACCAACATCAAAATATTGGTTTGGGAATGATCGGCGAATTAGCAACTCCTATGAACGAAAAAGAATTTTTGGAAATGGTGCAAGAAAAAATGCAAACGGGCGGTATTCGTCATTCGCAATTTCTTAATAAATCCATTCAAAAAGTAGCTGTTTTAGGCGGAGCTGGAAGTTTTGCTATAAAAAATGCGATTCGAGTTGGAGCCGATGCTTTTTTGACTGCCGATTTGAAATACCATCAGTTCTATGAAGCAGAAAATCAGTTACTTTTGGCCGATATTGGACATTTTGAAAGCGAACGGTATACAAAAAATTATATTGTTGACTTTCTTAGAAAAAAAATCCTTAATTTTGCCATCATTTTTTCAGAAGAAAATACAAATCCAGTTAAGTACTTATAAAATATGGCGACTAAAAAAGAATTAAGTGTCGAGGACAAGTTAAGAGCAATTTACGATTTACAATTAATTGACTCTAGAATTGACGAAATCAGAAACGTAAGAGGAGAACTTCCTTTAGAGGTAGAAGATTTAGAAGATGAAGTAGCTGGTTTAAGCACTCGTTCAGAAAAATTAAAAAGCGAGCTTGAAGTAATCGAAGAGCAAATCAAAGTAAAGAAAAATGCTATTGATGAGCACAAAGAAGCGATCAAAAAATACACTAAACAACAAGAGACTGTTCGTAACAACAGAGAATACAACTCTTTGACTAAAGAAGTTGAATTTCAAGAATTAGAAATTCAATTGGCTGAAAAGCAAATCAAAGAAATGAAAGCTTCTATCGAACACAAAAAAGAGGTGATTGCTAATTCTAAAGAAAAATTAGAAGCAAAATCAACTCACTTGAAACATAAAAAATCTGAATTGGAAGCGATTATGGCTGAGACTCAGAAAGAAGAAGAATTCTTATCTGAAAAATCAGTAGAGTTCCAAGGACAAATCGAAGAGCGTTTGTTGACTGCTTACAATAGAATCAGAAGTAGTGTTCGCAACGGATTAGCAGTTGTTTCTATTGAAAGAGGCGCATCTGCAGGTTCTTTCTTTACCATTCCACCACAAACACAAGTGGAAATTGCATCAAGAAAGAAAATCATCACCGATGAACACTCTGGAAGAATTTTAGTTGACAGTACGTTAGCTGAAGAAGAAAGAGAAAAAATGGAAAAATTATTTTCTAAATTTTAAATACTTTAAGTCCCGATGCAAATCGGGACTTTTTTATATGAAACGATTCCTCTTTTTAATTACTACCAAATCTTACGGAGCTTATATCAACCTACTGTGTTTGTTTGCTCCGAAAAAAGCAACATTGCTTGCTTTCTCTCTTTTTAGCCATCCTCGAAAAGGAAAACTAAATACTACCCAACTGCCTCCATTTTTGGCAGAAGCCAAAAAAGAAACTTTTGACAATGACAGTTTGCAAATCCAAACCTATCGTTGGGATGGAGATGAAAAAATCATTTTTCTATTACACGGATGGGAGAGCAATACGGCTCGATGGAAAAAATTAATTCCACACCTACTTGAAACCGGCCATACCATTATTGCCATTGACGCACCCGCTCATGGATTGTCAGAAGGCAACGAATTTAACGTCATACGCTACGCTGCTAGTATAGATTGTGTAGCTAAAAAATACAGTCCGAATTACATCATTGGCCATTCTATTGGAGGAAAAGCAAGTTTGTATTACCAAGCCACTTACAACAATCCAACCATTGAGAAAATGGTACTGCTGGGCGCTCCATCTGATTATGCCATTATCTTTAAGAATTACGTTCGCTTATTACGATTGAGCAGCCGAATGGAAAACCTAATTCACCAACACTATTGGAACCGATTCCAAATAAAAGTGGCTGAGTTTTCCGCACAACACTATGCGCATTCCATTTCAGCAAAAGGACTTTTGTTTCATGATCTAGACGACACAGTAGTCTTGCATGACGAAAGCCAAAAAATAAACCGCATTTGGAAAACATCTGTTTTAGAAACCACTAAAGGATTAGGACATAGTTTACAAAACAAAGAAGTATACAAAAAGATTAAAGACTTTCTAATTCAATAAAAACAATACTTGTTTAACTATTTTTTGCTTTCAAATAAAAAATAGTAGATCTCATACAACCATTTGATATAAATACTCGTCTATAACTACAGAGCCTATTTATAAACTGCAATTATAATTTACAAAATTATAAATGAAAGTAATTTCCATACATCAAGAAGAAAAAGAACTCATTGATTTAGCCATTGACAACAATCGGCAAGCTCAAAGACAGATCTATGATCGATATTCTCCAAAGATGCTAGGAGTTTGCAGAAATTATATCAGTGACATCCATCATGCAGAAGACATTTTGTTAACTGGCTTCATGAAAGTATTTACCCATTTGAAAAAATTTGAACACAAAGGCAGTTTTGAAGGTTGGATAAGACGGATTATGATTTATGAATGCATTGACTTTATTAGAGCAAAAAAAAGTCAAATCATTCATCAAAACTATGAAGACTCGCATCTGAATGAGAACGAATCAGTCTATGAAATGGAAGAATTTTCAATTGATGACATTCAATACTTAATTGACAATTTACCGGATGGTTATAAAATGGTCTTTAATTTATATGCTATTGAAGGTTACAAACATCAAGAAATAGCAACAATGCTCAAAATAAGTGAGGGCACCTCAAAATCGCAATTGTCACATGCTCGAAAATTATTACAGAATCAAATCGTTGAATTAAAAAAGAAACTCAATGGAACCAAATAAAATTGATACTCAAATCAAAGACAAATTGAATAACAGGACTATTACGCCTTCGGCACCTTCTTGGGATCGATTAGAGGCGATGCTAAATAGTACCGAGAAAAATAAACCAATCAAAAAATACAATTGGATAGCAGTTGCCGCTGCAATAGTAGTGTTTTTGGGTTTAGGAATTTTCTACACTACAACACCAACATCTAACCCTCAAAATGACAATTCAAGTTCTATTGTAGCTGTTAATGAATCAAAAAATATTTCCGCAGCACCAAGCCCAACAATTGCTGGCGAAAAACAATCACCCATTTTGGCTCATACCAATTCAAAAAAAATCAATGCAAAAACTAACATTACAGAGGAAAATCCTATCCAGGAATTGGAACCTATTCAAAAAATAGTGGCTCAAGAAATAACAACAAATCCAAAGGCTAGTCCGCCAACAAATTACAAATACATAAGTCCAGAAGACCTTTTAAATGAAATACAAACAGGGGAAAAAGCTATCACTAATAACATAAAAACTGTTTCAAAAAACAAAATAAAAATCAATGCTGCATCACTGCTTACCGGTATTGAAAAAGAATTAGATAGTGTGTATCGCGAAACAACACTTGACAAATTAAATAAAAACTTTAATAAAATAAAAACAGTTATTGCCAACAGAAATTTCGAATAAATCAATTTAAAATATTAATCAATAAATCAAAATATCATGCAAAAAATTATTGTTTACACCATTTTCATAGTATTGAGTTTAGTCAACAAAGTCGTAGCTCAAGAAAGCAAAGGAACTAGTTCAAATAGAATAAAAAAGATTGAAAAAAGAAAGGAAGAATTACAATCGAAAAAAAATCAATTAGTTTCATTTGGAAAAAAAGTAGAAGAAATTTCATTAGCGATGGAGTATTTGTTAGCTCGAGAAAAAGGCGAATTAAAAGTAGTTGTTGATTCACTTGAAAATGCGCATAATTCAAATACAATATCAAAAGAACAACTAAAGGAGTTAAAGGAAATTGAGGCCGAAAAAACAGCCAAAAAAATTGAAATTGGTTTAGAACGGTATAATTCCAAACTGGATAGCTTAATTCAGAATAAAGTTGAAATGGGAAGCAAAGAATTTACTTCCCAATTAGACACAATTAATGGAAAAAAAGTGTACACCTATTCCAAAAAACATAATGCAGCCTATTTTGAAGTCCCTGCTTTAAAAATCTATAGTTCTGTAGCAGATAAATTGGAACGCAAATCCAAAAGAACAACATCTCAATTTGTATTTGCTTTAGGACTGAACAACGCAATTACAAAAGGTAACAATCTAGAAAATTCAGATTTTAGAGTTTGGGGTTCTCATTTTTATGAATGGGGAGTTACTTATAATTCGAGGATTTTTAATAATCATAACTTATTGCATGCGAAATATGGTTTCTCTGTCATGTATAATAATTTGCGTCCTACAGACAATCGTTATTTTCAAAAAATTGGAGATCAAACATTATTAGCAACTTCAAGTTTTGATTTACAAGAGTCACGATTAAGAAATGTATACTTGGCGGTACCATTTCATTTAGAATTTGATTTTTCACCTAAAAAAACCTCCAAAGACGGTACTTCATCGTATTTCAGAACACACGAATCAATTCGTTTGGGAATTGGGGGTTATGGAGGTGTTCGTATTAAATCGAAACAACTAATTCACTATGAAGAAAATGGTGATAAAGAAAAAACCAAACAAAAAGGAGATTTCAATGTAACTGATTTCAATTATGGTTTAAGCACCTACATAGGTTATAAAGCGATAAGTTTGTATTGCAAATACGACATGAATCAACTACTTAAAAACAATGGAGATTTAAATAATGTATCTTTAGGTCTTAGATGGGATTGGAACTAATACTAACAATAAAAAAAGTGCTTATTAGCTGTAATTGCGAAGCAACATCCAAACCGTCAAAAAGATAACAAAACCTCAAGACTATTTGACAAATGAAAAAAATAATATTGCAAATGTCATTATTTACTTTTCTAACAATACTACTTTTAGGGACTGCCTGCAATAGCCCGGTTAAAAAAGACTTTGCAAAATACAAGGAACTTCCAACTGTTTTTAAAAGTAAGGAAAATTGCAATGCTTCACGTTTTATGCAGGACAAATCAGGTAACCTTTGGTTCGGAACAACAGATAATGGACTTTATAAGTATGATGGAAAATCGTTTAACCAATTTACAATAAACGATGGACTGGATTCTAATAAAATTTATTGCATCTTGGAAGATAAAGATGGTAAAATTTGGGTGGGAACTGAAGTGGGACTTTGTCTTTACAATGGAAAGACATTTTCCAAAATACAGATTCCTTTACCCAAAAACCTGCCTACTAATAAGAACCCCTACTATCAAACCCACTGGGTGTACAATATGTTACAAGCAAAAGACGGAAAGCTATGGTTTGTAACGATTGATGGTGTCTTTATTTACGATGGCAAATCCTTTACACATTTTCCAATGAATGAAGCCCCCAATGGCTTTTTGACCAGTAACGATAGGGTGGAACGCATATTTGAAGATAATAAAGGAAATATTTGGTTAGGTAGTCGAACCAATGAAGGTGTTTTTCGTTACGATGGAAAATTTGTAACCAACCTCAAACCAATGGATTTGTTTCAAGATGGACCAAAACCAAAAGCTCATAATTGGGGATGGCCTCAATTGCAAGACAGCAACGGTAATATTTGGTTCAGTAATTGGGGTGGAGCCTATCAGTATGATGGAGATACATTTACAAGTTTTACAACAAAAGATGGTTTGCCAAGCGAAGTCACTCGAATTATAGAAGACAAAAAGGGAAATCTCTGGTTTGGTGCTAGCGACGGTCTTAGACGTTACGATGGTAAAACTTTCACCTATTTTAAAGATGGGTTAATCAATCTTTGGATTTGGGAAATTTTGGAAGATAATAACGGTAATATTTGGGTGGGGACTAGAGAAAGTGGCTTATACTTTTTCAATGGTAAAACATTTATTAATTACACAGAATATAAGCATTAGACTGGTACAGAAATAAAAATAAAAGCAATGAACTGCTGACACGGGTTTTGAAAAAGTGGCGGTTCAGTACTCCGTATTAACATTTATTCCGAAAATCACCACCCTCGAAAAGCCCGAAAACGAATAAAGCACATTTCTATTTTAGAATTGTAATACTGCTCTAAATAACATTTCTAGTTTGTATCTTTGACCACGCAAAAAAATTAGTATACTTAATTTATTGATTCAACTGATCCTTTGGAAAATACAAACGAAAATCTAAAACGCCTTAATAAATTCATTGGAGAAACCGGTTATTGCTCCCGCAGGGAAGCCGATAAACTAATTGAAGAAGGAAGAGTTACTATTAACGGAATTGTTCCTGAAATGGGCACTAAAGTGTCTCCTGATGACGAAGTGCGTATAGATGGCAAACTGATTGTAGAGAAAAATGAGAAATCCATTTATTTAGCCTTCAACAAACCTGTTGGAATTGAATGCACTACTAATTTAGACGTTCGCGATAATATTGTCGATTACATCAATTATCCCAAACGTATTTTCCCAATTGGCCGTTTAGACAAAGCCAGTGAGGGATTGATTTTTATGACCAATGATGGTGACATTGTTAACAAAATACTGCGTGCCAGAAACAATCACGAAAAAGAATATACCGTTACTGTAAATCGTCCAATTACGGATCGTTTTATTGAACGTATGGGTAATGGCGTTCCCATTTTGGAAACAGTAACCCGAAAATGTAAGGTGGAACAGATTAGTAAATACACCTTCAAAATTATTTTAACCCAAGGTTTGAATCGGCAAATTCGTAGAATGTGTGAGTATTTAGGCTACGAAGTAACCGCTTTGAAACGCATCCGAATCATCAACATTTCACTTGACATTCCTGTGGGGCGCTACCGCGAATTGACCGATGCTGAAATCAAAGAATTGAACCAGCTAATCGAACCTTCTAGTAAAACGGAAGAAGCGAGTTTACCTAAAGCAGAACCTAACCGTCGAAAAATAGAATTTCCAAGAAGGGATGATTCTAAATTCAGAAGATAGTAATACAACAAAAAGGCCGTTCAAGAGAACGGCTTTTTTTGTCATTCCGAATTTATTTCGGAATCTATAAAATAGTATTTAATCAATTGAGAAACTGAATCAAGTTCAGTTTGACAAGAATAAGACATTTGTTTATTTTTTTTTAATTCTTGTCTATTTATTCTCTTATTTTCTAGAACGTATCTGACGAGCTAAAAGTGTATTTTGCAATAACATCGCAATCGTCATAGGTCCTACTCCACCAGGAACTGGTGTAATAAAAGAGGATTTCTTACTTACCTCATCAAAATCAACATCACCAGTAATTACATAGCCTTTTGGATGAGAAGCATCTTCTACTCTAGTGATACCTACGTCAATTACAACTACACCATCTTTTACCATATCCGCTTTCAAATAATTAGGCACGCCTAAAGCAGTAATAATGATATCGGCATTTTTAGTGTATTCTTCAATATTTTTAGTTCTACTGTGTGTTAATGTTACGGTTGAATCTCCAGGATAGCCTTTGCGGCTCATCAAAATACTCATTGGTCGGCCTACAATATGACTTCTTCCAATAACCACTGTATGTTTTCCAGCCGTTTCTACTTTGTAACGTTCTAACAACTGCATGATTCCAAACGGAGTAGCTGGCAAAAATGTTTCCATTTCCAAAGCCATTTTACCAAAATTTGTTGGGTGAAAACCATCCACATCTTTATCAGGGTGAATAGCCATCAATATCTTTTCTTCATTTATGTGTTTTGGCAAAGGCAATTGCACTATAAAACCGTCCAAATTATCATCTTCGTTCAAATCAGCAATCTTGGCTAACAATTCGCTTTCTGTAATCGTTTCTGGCAAAGAGACCAAAGTCGATTCGAAACCAATTTGTTCACATGAACGCACTTTGCTGCCCACATAAGTCAAGCTCGCGCCGTTATTTCCAACCAAAACTGCGGCTAAGTGAGGTACTTTTTCGCCATTGGCTTTCATTTTTTGAACCTCAGCTGCAATTTCTTGTTTGATATCTTCCGATGTCTTTTTTCCGTCTAGTAGTTGCATTATATATAGTTTAGTTGTTTAGGAGTTTATATGTTTAAACTTAAAAAATAAACTCTGAATAGTGTGTTGTAATTTTAACCTTTTAATCTCTTAACCTTTTAACCTCTTAACCTCATAAACTTTTTTTATCTCATCCCCGGCATTCCTCCAGGCATTCCTTTCATACCGCCCATCATCTTCATCAGGTTTTTACCTCCCGGACCTTGCATCATTTTCATCATCTTGCTCATTTGTTCAAACTGCTTCATCAATTGATTCACCTGTTCGATTTTAGTTCCAGAACCTTTAGCAATTCTTGTTTTTCGTTTCATGTCAATTAAAGCCGGCTTGCTTCTTTCAATTGGCGTCATCGAATGGATAATCGCTTCAATATGTTTGAAAGCATCGTCTTCAATCTCTACATCTTTCATGGCTTTTGAAGCACCTGGAATCATTCCGACCAAGTCTTTCATATTACCCATTTTTTTCACTTGTTGAATTTGTGATAAGAAATCGTCAAAGCCAAATTCATTTTTCGCAATTTTCTTCTGTAGTTTTCTTGCTTCCTCTTCATTGTATTGTTCTTGCGCTCTTTCTACCAAAGACACAACGTCTCCCATTCCAAGGATACGTTCTGCCATACGATCTGGATAGAACACATCAATAGCTTCCATTTTTTCGCCAGTACCTACAAACTTAATTGGTTTGTTCACTACTGATTTAATAGAAAGCGCTGCTCCACCACGAGTATCTCCATCTAATTTGGTTAATATAACCCCATCAAAGTTCAATCTGTCGTTGAAAGTTTTAGCTGTATTCACTGCATCTTGTCCGGTCATGGAATCCACAACAAACAAAGTTTCTTGCGGTTGAATCGCTTTATGAACGCGTTCAATTTCGTTCATCATTTCTTCATCTACAGCCAAACGGCCGGCAGTATCGACAATCACCACATTAAAACCATTGGCTTTAGCGTGTTGGATCGCGTTTTGCGCAATTTCAACTGGATTTTTATTCTCTGGTTCAGAGTACACCTCAACCCCAATAGAATCTCCTACGACATACAACTGCTGAATCGCCGCTGGACGGTAAATATCACAAGCCACCAAAAGTGGTTTCTTTCCTTTTTTAGTCTGTAAATAATTAGCTAATTTTCCAGAAAAAGTAGTTTTTCCTGAACCTTGTAATCCCGACATCAAGATCACCGTTGGCGTTCCTGAAAGATTAATTCCAGCCACATCGCCACCCATCAATTCGGTTAATTCGTCTTTAACCAACTTCACCAACAATTGTCCTGGTTGTAACGTAGTCAATACATCTTGACCCATCGCTTTGTCTTTTACTTTGGCAGTAAAATCTTTGGCAATTTTAAAGTTCACATCGGCATCCAATAACGCGCGACGCACTTCTTTCAAAGTTTCCGCTACGTTAATTTCAGTGATTTTTCCGTGTCCTTTTAAGACGTGAAAGGCTTTATCTAATTTATCGCTTAAATTACTAAACATACTATTTAAATTTATTGAAGTGCAAAGATAAACTAATTCAATAATTAGGCAATTCAATATGCATATAATTAAAGGGCAAAAATGAGCTGGTATACCCACAAAAAAACGACCTCAAATAGAGGTCGTTTTACAATATTTTTAGGCTCTAATTTTACATTCGCTCCGGAACATTGATCCCTAACAAACTAAAAGAAGAAGCAATCGTATCGGCTACTTTTTTAGACAGTTGGACTCTGAATATTTTCTTTTCTAGATTTTCTTCACCCAAGATAGGCACTGCTTGGTAAAATGAATTGTATTCACGCACCAACTCATAGGTATAATTGGCAATCAAAGCCGGACTATGATTTTGAGCCGCATTCTGAATTACTTCTGGATACAATTCAATTTGTTTTAACAGTTCTTTTTCTTTTTCGTGTAAGTCATTAGTTTTGGCTGTAGCCGAAAAATCAAAAGTCGCTTTACGAATAATCGACTGAATACGCGCATAGGTATATTGAATAAAAGGACCTGTATTGCCCGCAAAATCAACCGACTCTTCTGGATTAAATAAGATGCGTTTTTTAGGATCTACTTTCAAAATGTAGTATTTCAACGCACCCAAGCCAATAGTGTTATATAATTTGGTTTTCTCTTCTTCCGAATAGCCTTCTAATTTGCCTAATTCTTCCGAAATAGTTTGAGCAGTACTAGTCATTTCTTGCATCAAATCATCGGCATCAACCACTGTTCCTTCACGGCTTTTCATCTTACCTGAAGGCAAGTCGACCATACCGTAAGACAAATGATACAAGCTCGAAGCCCAATCAAAACCAAGCTTTTGCAAAATCAAAAACAAGACTTTGAAATGATAATCTTGTTCGTTACCCACTGTGTATACCATTCCACCCACATCTGGATGGTCTTTCACACGTTGGATTGCCGTACCAATATCTTGTGTCATATACACTGCTGTCCCGTCCGAACGCAATACGATTTTTCTGTCCAAACCTTCGTCAGTCAAATCAATCCAAACCGAACCGTCTGGATCTTTTTCAAAAACGCCTTTTTCTAAACCAATTTGAACGACATCTTTTCCTAATAAATAGGTATTGCTTTCGTAGTAAAAGCTATCAAAATTCACCCCTAAATTGCTGTAGGTAGTTGCAAAACCATCATACACCCATTGGTTCATCATCGCCCAAAGTGATTTCACTTCCTCGTCTCCTGCTTCCCATTTTAGCAACATCTCTTGCGCTTCCAAAATGATGGGCGCTTGCTTTTTGGCTTCTTCTTCTGTTTTACCAGCAGCCATTAAATCGTTGATTTCTTCTTTGTAGGCTTTATCAAATGCTACGTAGTAATTTCCAACTAATTTATCTCCTTTAAGCCCCGATGATTCTGGAGTCTCGCCATTACCCATTTTTTTCCAAGCCAACATCGACTTGCAAATATGAATTCCACGGTCGTTGATAATTTGGGTTTTGTACACTTTTTTACCCGAAGCCTTGATAATCTCAGCTACCGAATAGCCTAACAAATTGTTACGCACGTGTCCCAAATGCAAGGGTTTGTTGGTATTTGGCGAAGAATACTCCACCATTACCGCCTTGTCAGAAGGATTTGGCGTTACAAAACCGTATTTTACATCGTCTTTAATTCCGTTAAAGAAATTCAAGTAATACGTGTCTGAAATAACAATATTCAAAAATCCAGACACCACATTAAAACGGGCTACTTCTGGAACGTTCTCCACCAAATAATTCCCTATTTTGTTTCCTAACTCCACTGGGTTGCTTTTCACCAATTTCAACAAAGGAAAAATAACCATTGTAATATCGCCTTCAAACTCTTTGCGGGTAGCCTGAAACTCTACTTTATCAACGGATACTTCAAATAAATCTTGAATCGCTTTTGCTATAGATGGGGTAAGAATGTGTTGTAATGACATTGAATCTGTTTTTTTAAGAGTGCAAATATAAGGATTTCAGAAGGAAATAGAATAGCCTTTTTTGTATCGGTTTTGGTACACTAAAAACAAAAAGCCGAAAGAATTGTGATTCTTCGGCTTTCTGATTTCGCTTATAAAGTGAGTTTACGCTCTAATTACCATTTGATAATAGCACTTGCCCAGGTAAAACCGCTACCAAAAGCCGCTAAAACTACAGTGTCTCCTGATTTGATTTTCCCTTGTTCCCAAGCTTCTGTCAAAGCGATCGGAATAGAGGCTGCAGTGGTGTTTCCAAATTTCATTACGTTATTGTGAACTTGTTCGTCTTTCAATCCGAATTTCTTTTGGATGAATTGTGAAATTCTCAAATTCGCTTGATGCGGAATCAACATATCAATATCATCCACTTTCAAATTATTGGCTTCCAAGCCTTCGTTAATTACCTCAGCAAAACGAACTACAGCATGTTTGAAAACAAATTGGCCATTCATATACGGGAAATAACTTTCGTCGTCTGGGTTCTTATCTTCTAAAATATCGGTTACCCAACGACCACCCATTCCGGGTGCTTTAACAATCAACTCTTCTGCATGAAGTCCTTCTGAATGCAGATGTGTAGATAAAATTCCTTTAGTCAAATCTTCCTCACGACTAACTACTGCTGCTCCTGCTCCATCACCAAAAATAACCGAAACTCCACGACCACGAGTGGTCATGTCTAATCCGGTAGATTGCACTTCAGAACCAATCACCAAAACGTTTTTATACATACCCGTTTTAATGTATTGATCGGCAACCGATAAGGCATACACAAATCCAGAACATTGGTTTCTAACATCCAATGCACCAACAGTTCTTAAACCCAAATCACGTTGTACTAAAACCCCTGGACCTGGAAAATAGTAATCCGGACTTAAGGTGGCAAAAACAACAAAATCAATATCTTCTTTGGCAACTCCAGAGCGTTCAATCGCAATAGTTGCCGCTTTAACTCCCATAGAAGTTGTCGTGTCTTGTCCTGGAATAATATGGCGACGTTCTTGAATCCCAGTTCTTTCTTGGATCCATTCGTCATTGGTATCGATGATTTTAGACAAATCATCATTAGTAACTACATTGTCAGGAACATAATATCCTAAGCCTGTTATTTTGGAGTGGTACATATTGTATGTATTAAATTTTAATAATTGCTCCCGTAATGGAATAAAAAACTAAAGTAATAAATAAATCGGATTTAGCCGATTTATAACAATTTTATTGAATTGTTTACAGCAATTGCAGTTCCTTCACTTAGCCAAGTATCATTTTCGAAAAACAAGGTTTGTGCACCGGAAGTAAAGGCAATTAAATAATGACTTCCTCTAAAATAGGATTGCTGTACCGTCCCTTTTACTGTTCCATTGGGGTCTAATTGAAGTTGGTATGGATAAACCAAATGAACTTTTCCGTTCCATTCCAATTCATTGACTTCACCAAAAAGGGAAGCAATGTATTTGTTCTTTGGATGATGATAGAGGTTTTGTGGCGAATCTTTGGCAATAATTTTTCCGTGCTGCATTACCACTGTTTCATCCGAAAAAGACAAAGCGTCCGAACTATCGTGGGTAGCAATGATACACGTAATTTTCTTTTCTTTCAGATACTGAAACACATTTCGGCGCAAGGTATTTTTCCGAAAAGAATCGATTTGGCTAAAGGGTTCGTCCAACAATAAAATTTGAGGTTCCAAAGCTAAAACTCTGGCCAAAGCCACGCGCTGTTGTTGACCGCCACTCAAGTATTTGGCTTTCACTTTGGCGTACTCAGTCATTTCGACCATTTCGAGTAATTCATGCACTCGAGCTTTCTTTTTATCGCTATAGATATTGGAAAGAAACTTACCTACATTTTCTTCAACAGTAATATAGGGCATTAGATCAAAATCCTGTGCCAAATATTTAATGTAATCCTCACCTGGAATCAAATTGTATTTGGGACCTAAAATAGGATTTCCATTATAATTGATGTTTCCCGAATCCAAATCGTACAAACCATAAATCAACTTGAGCAAGGTACTTTTACCGCAACCGCTTTCGCCAATGACAGCAATATTCTGACCTTGTTGCGCCACAAAACTAAGCCCTTTAATTACGGGTTGGTCAATGTAGGTAAACGAAATATTCGTAAGTTCGAGCATGGTTGGATTTAAAGAAGCCAAATTTACAATGTTTAATTTGAATCCAAGAAGGGTTGCGACAATTTGTCACATTTTTATAAAATGGTATTCTATTTGAAAACTGGGAAAACATCAATTTAAACTTAAAATTTACACACTATGACAACTGGAAAAATTAATGTTTCGGTAGAGAACATCTTCCCATTAATCAAGAAATTTTTATACAGCGATCACGAAATTTTCTTGCGCGAATTGATTTCAAATGGAACAGACGCTACCTTAAAATTAAAGCACTTAACAAGTATTGGCGAAGCCAAAGTAGAGTACGGAAATCCGATTATTGAAGTAAAAATTGACAAAGAGGGCAAAAAATTGCACATCATTGATCAAGGTTTGGGGATGACGGCTGACGAAGTAGAAAAATACATCAACCAAGTAGCCTTTTCTGGAGCTGAAGAATTCTTAGACAAATACAAAGATTCGGCTAAAGATTCCGGAATTATTGGACACTTTGGTCTTGGATTCTACTCGGCTTTTATGGTGGCTGAAAAAGTAGAAATCATCACTAAGTCATTCAAAGACGAACCAGCAGCGCACTGGACTTGCGACGGTAGTCCAGAATTTACTTTGGAACCAGCTGACAAAACCGACAGAGGTACTGAAATTGTTTTGCACATTGCCGAAGATTCTTTGGAGTTTTTAGAAGAAGCTAAAATCAGAGAATTACTGAATCGTTACAATAAATTTATGCCGATTCCAATTAAATTTGGAACCAAAACAGAAACACTTCCGTTACCAGAAGGTGCTGCCGAAGACGCAAAACCAGAAACTATTGAAGTGGATAATATCATCAACAACCCAAATCCAGCTTGGACCAAACAACCAACTGAATTAAACGAGGAAGACTATAAAAAATTCTACCACGAGTTGTACCCAATGCAGTTTGAAGAGCCGTTATTCAACATTCATTTGAATGTAGATTATCCGTTCAACTTAACGGGGATTTTGTATTTCCCAAAATTAGGATCGGATTTGCAAATTCAGAAAGACAAAATTCAATTGTACCAAAACCAAGTGTTTGTAACGGATAATGTGGAAGGAATTGTACCAGAGTTCTTGACGATGTTGAAAGGAGTAATCGACTCGCCAGACATTCCGTTGAACGTATCACGTTCCGGTTTACAAGCGGATGCTGCGGTGAAGAAAATTTCGAATTACATCACTCGTAAAGTAGCCGACAAATTGAAAGCCTTATTCAATGACAATCGTGCCGATTTTGAACAAAAATGGAACGACATCAAAATCGTTTTGGAATACGGAATGTTGTCTGAAGATAAATTCTATGAAAAAGCAGGCGCTTTTGTTTTGTACCCAACGGTAGATGACAAGTACTTTACTTTGGACGAATTGAAAGAGCAACTGAAAGAAAAGCAAACCGACAAAAACAATAAATTAGTCTTGTTGTATGCTAACAATAAAGAAGCACAACATTCGTATATCGAAATTGCCAAAGAAAAAGGATACGAAGTCTTGTTGTTGGATTCGCCAATTATTTCGCACTTGATCCAAAAGATTGAGGGAGACAATAGCGAACTTTCTTTTGTTCGTGTCGATTCAGACCATATTGATAATTTAATCAAGAAAGAAGATACTGCTATTTCTAAATTATCTGAAGAAGAACAAACCAGTTTAAAAACAGTAGTGGAAACGATTGTACCAAAACAAAACTACACGGTACAATTGGAAGCCCTAGACAGTCAGTCGGCGCCATTCATTATTACGCAACCAGAGTTCATGCGTAGAATGAAAGAAATGAGTCAATCTGGCGGTGGGATGTTTGGAATGGGTACTATGCCAGAAATGTACAACCTAGTGGTAAACACCAACTCCGATTTGGCTACTACTATTTTGAACACCCAAGACAAAACCACTCAAGAAAGCTTGATCAAACAAGCCTTAGACTTGGCTAAATTGTCTCAAAACTTGTTGAAAGGAGAAGCCTTAACCGCTTTTGTGAAACGTAGTTTTGATATCTTAAAATAATTCGAGCTTCGTATAAAAGAAAAACCCTGCTAGTGACTAGCAGGGTTTTTTGTTTTAATTTCCAATTATTCCAGAATCTTCTTTTTTATCCTTGTTCAATAAAATTGGAGTTTCTCTAGCTAATTTATTTTTGGTTGGAATCTTGTAATTAATACTAAAACCAAAACGACGGGTATCTTGTTTATTATTCAAAAATAAAGGAGTATTTACCGAATTGAAAACAATGCGGTTTGTATTCAGTAAATCATCCACATTGATTGAAACAGACAATCGATCGTTGAAAAACTTCTTTGAGAAGGATAGATCCAGCGAGTTGTTAAAAGGTTTTTCTGCAAGGAAATAATAGTAATTCCCATTAGCAGTAATATAACTAAAATTAGTTACAAACTTAATTTTACTTGGTAAAACCAATTGTGACATTAGATTATAAATCCAAAAACCACGAGTATCCAATGTAGGAATTTGGTGCAACTGATAGGCTGCATATACAAATAGAAAGTTCATCTCATCTGGATTGACATTCATTTTCATCGTTTCGGCTAGACCTTTAGTAAACAACATGTACGGAATTGGCATTCCTATGTTGAAGTTATGCACTTTAAGTTCTGGTACATTCTCAAAAGTATTGATCACAACATTCGAGCGGGGATTCAAGTTTATGCGTTGCACTACTTGATTTTTCGTATTACTAACCGAATATCCGATAAATGCATAATCGTAAGCACTTAACTTCACTTCATAATTATCAAAAATAGTAGGTTGTAAATTAGGGTTACCCGTATTATCAATATTTTGATTTTGGTAACTTGTATTGTTTGGGTTCAACGCAGAAGTACTTGGTAACGTAATTTTCTTATTGTAGTTCACATTAAAGAAAACATTCTTGTTCAAGTTGTACTGTGCACTGGCGTTTGGAAAAAAACGGAATTGCTGAAAAGGTATTAATTCAGTAGTAAGTGTCTTTCCAGTGATAGAATAATCTTCAGCGCGTCCACCTAAAATAAAACTTAAGCTTTTAAACTTGGTTTGTAATTCAAAATACCCTGCAGTAGTACTTCTTTCATAATCTAAATTCGTAATCCCTTTACTTTGCGTTTGAAAAATTAAATCATCACGAAGTCCACCAAAGCTAATTTTCCCTTCATCCGAAAATGAAATGGGTTGTGAGTAATCAAATTTAAAATTCAAATATTTCTGAAAGGAAGAATTGTCGAGAATAGGCGCAACGATTCCTGCAGTATTTAGCAAAAATTCATTCGTATTCTGATTGAAATTTAAAACAAAATCCAACTTCTTTGTTTTGTCGTCAAATCGTTTTTGATAAGTGGCTACAGCATCTTGTCGAATAGATTGAGAATTTGTAGCATCTAATGAAGAAAAACCAATTCCTTTAGAATCTGTATCACTATTATTATTATTTAGATTTAAGTCGTAGTTTAATAACAAGCGGTCTTTTTTCAAATCAAATGTTAAAGACGATTTCATGAAGTTAGACCTCCCTAGTCGATCCGAACTAATCTGAGAAAGTAACGAACTAACCTGATTTTCAATTTTAGTAAAAGAACCCCAAGTAGCACTTTCTCTATAATTTTGACCCATATTTAATTGCCACCCAAAATACTTGTTCTTAGCATTAAGCAAAATACTATTGTTGACTCTCCATCTTAGACGATCATAATTAGTAACATTAGTACTATTGGTGTAGGTAGCACTTAAAAAGTTCTTTGCATTTTTATTGGTGATAATATTTAGAATTGCACCTCCTGAAGTTGCTGGAAATTCAGCACCTGGTTGGGTAATAATTTCAATTCTTTCAATCGCATTGGCAGGCATCCCTTCTAGAAAACCGTTCAGTTCATTAGAAGAAATATTTAACGGACGACCGTCCATAAACACTTCTAATTGTTTTCCCTGATACATCATTCCGGCAATATCTGAAGCAATTAAACCCGGCAATTTTTTCAATCCTTCTAAAACAGAACCAGAATTCAAACTCGGCTGACTGGCAAAATCAAAAATGGTACGATCTGCTTTTTGCTCAATAGCTTTTTTAGTTTTAGTAATAGTCACTTCTTTTAATTCCTCAGCTTTTTTGGAATTCTCTTGAGCAGAAATTTGGAGAACTGATACAAAAAACAAGATGGGTAAAATAAAAATATTTTTCATTGTGATAATTTGGTTTGGTTCTTTAGACTACTGACCAACCGTTTTGTTACAGTTCAAAGGTAAGTTATTGATAAAAAAATTAAAACTATGACAAAGAATCCCGAACTTTGTTGCCAGAAACAACATTCATACTATTATGACTTTAGAAATCGGAACTCCTGCACTACTATTTTCAGCTACCTCGTTAATTCTTTTGGCTTACACCAATCGATTCTTGACCATTGCGAGTATTATTCGCGGACTAAAAAAAGTATATAAAGAGAAAGAAAATAGCATGATTTTATTGGAAATTAAAAACCTCAACCTGCGCCTAACCTTAATTCGGTATATGCAAATGGCTGGTGTATTGTGTTTGTTCTTGTCTGTTTTTGCCATGCTATTATTGTTTTTTGACGAGCAAGGAATCAGTATTTATTTCTTCGGAATGAGTTTGTTAAGTCTTTTAATTTCGCTTGGTTTGTCGTTTTGGGAAATTAGTATTTCAGTCAATGCCTTGCGTTTGCATTTAAGCGACTTATCGGATATGGAAAAAAAACAAATCAATTAAATACTTTTGAATTTGTTATTCAATACAGAACCGCTTACACTTAGCCTGCCTGACGCTGAGATCATTTATTATCCTCAGTTTTTTGACAAAGAACAAGCGGATCAAATTTATGCCGAATTACTGCAAGAAATAGCTTGGCAACAAGATAATATCACTGTTTTTGGCAAAACCCATCCGCAGCCGCGTTTAACCGCTTTGTATGGCAATGAAGGAAAACCCTACTCCTATTCCAATATAACTATGCAGCCAAATCCTTGGAATACTCTTTTGCAAAAAATAAAATACTTAATTGAGTTTAGAACGGAATGCCAATTTACCACCGTATTACTCAATCAATACCGAGACGGCAAAGACAGTAACGGTTGGCATTCCGATAATGAAAAAGAATTGGGCACCAACCCAATTATTGCTTCGCTAAGCTTTGGGGCAGAACGAGTATTCCAACTCAAACATAATACAATAGCCGATGCAAAAAAGAGCATAGTATTAGAACACGGCAGTCTATTACTAATGAAGGGGAGTACCCAACATTTTTGGAAGCACCAAATTCCAAAGACGACTAAACCAATTGGAAATCGAATTAATTTAACTTTTCGCTCCATTAAATAATTGTTTATATTTGGATTCAAATCGATCCATTATGCAAACTATTATTGATTATTTTTCGACCATTCCGTCTGCGCACAGAAGCTTGATTTTAGTAGGCGGAATTACTATTTTTTGGCTAATTGAAAATGCATATCCGTTGTTTCAATTCCAATACCGTAGATGGCATCATGCCGGCATTAACATCTTTTTTACGCTTACAACGATTATTGTCAACTTTTGCTTGGCCTTTATTTTATTGCAAGTTGCAGATTGGTCCTACCAAAATAACTTTGGAATTTTACAATGGCTACCCAAAATGCCGATCGGACTGTATGCATTAATCGGACTTTTATTACTTGATTTAATTGGAGCTTATTTAGTTCACTTGGTAGAACATAAAGTGAAAGTTTTGTGGCGATTTCATTTGATTCATCATACTGACACTTGGATTGATACCACATCGGCTAACCGACACCATCCCGGTGAAAGTGTGATCCGATTTGTATTTACAACCTTAGGTGTTGTAGTAGTTGGAAGCCCTATGTGGCTGGTTTTTTTATACCAAACCTTATCGGTTGTTGCGACTCAATTCAATCATGCCAACATTGCATTGCCTAAAAAAGTAGATGTGTTTTTGAGTTATTTCATAGTATCGCCAGATATGCACAAAGTGCATCACCATTATGTAATGCCCTATACCGATAGTAATTATGGTAATATTTTTTCTGTTTGGGACCGATTGTTTGGAACTTTTATGATTTTACCTAGGGAAGAAATTGTCTTTGGAGTGGACACTCATATGCAACCCGAAGAACACAATGATTTGAAGAATTTATTAAAAATACCTTTTCAGAAAAAAAAGTAAAGTGCGGCTATTGAACTAATTATTTTTTTTATTAATATTGATAACTGATTTTAAATCAGCTTGTATTAACGTATCACTAAAAAACTATTTGAATTATTTTCATCCAATGAAAAAGAGTAGCCGTAAAGAATTAAGTTGGGAAGAGACGGAAAAATTGATGACTTTGGCCCTAGAAGAAAGAAACCCTTTTGAAATTATTAAAAAAGAATTTGGCTTAGTGGAAAAAGAGGTTTTAGAAATTATGAAAAAGAAAATGCCCGCAGAAAAATTCGAAATGTGGAAAAAGAAAGCGGCAGCCAACAAACCAAAACCAAAACCGGTAAAAATTGATGATTTTGACGACGAATTGGATGGCAAATATTACATCAAAAATAAATTAGACTAATTCACTAAACTCCTGAACAAACAGGAGTTTTTTTATTCGATATACAAATCATGAAAAAATTATTTTATGTACTCTTATTGATTGCATCTACAACTGCTTTTTCGCAAAATACGTCAGGATTTACAACAGAAAACATTGCTGTAAATTCACTTTTAAATGGGACTTTGTATGCTCCAATCAAGCAAAATAATACAACCAAGCTAGTCATACTCATTGCAGGATCAGGTCCAACCAATAGAGATGGAAATCAAATTGGACTGACCAATAATTCGTTGAAATTGTTAGCCGAATCCTTAGTTAAAAATGGCATTGCCGTTTATAGTTATGATAAACGTATTTTTGCTCAAATGGCTTCTGGAAAATTAGATGAGGCAAGCCTTTCATTCGACAACTTTATAGACGATGCTAAAGCAGTAGTGCTTTATTTCAAAAATCAAAAAAAATACCACTCCATTACTGTTGCTGGACACAGCGAAGGAGCCTTAATTGGAATGGTAGCGGCTAATGGAAATGCCGATGCCTATATCTCAATAGCTGGAGCAGGTCGTCCTATAGATGAAGTACTTTTGGAACAAATTGAAAAACAAGCGCCTTTTCTAAAAGAAGAAGTAGAAAAAAACTTAGCTGCTTTAAAAAGTGGAAACACCTTCGAGTTAAAAAACCAAATGCTAGCTTCATTATTTAGAGCGAGTGTGCAACCGTATATGATTTCATGGATCAAATACCATCCGCAAAATGAAATCAAAAAATTACAGATTCCAAGCTTGCTAATCAATGGCGACAAAGACATTCAAGTTAGCGTGCAAGACGCACAGCTATTACTACAAGTAAAACCAGATGCTCAACTTCAGATTATTCCCAACATGAATCACATTTTCAAAGTAATTCAGGGAGACGATGCCGAAAATAAAGCATCCTACACCAATCCTGAATTACCAATATGCAAAGAATTAACCTCAACAATCACTACTTTTATTCGTTCATTATAAAGTGTAACATTTACCTAAAAAAGAATACTAACAACCCAATCTAAATAATTCAAAATGAAAAAATCAATAATTGTACTTGCTTTGGTAGCTTTTCTTTGGAACAGCAATACTGCAAACGCACAAAAAAAATCAACTCCTACTCAAAATATTAAAGTAGGTATCGACCTTGTTGATGTGAAAGACGACAAAGTAAAAGTAACCGTTCAAGCACCAAAAATCAAATCTGACAAAATTACGTACAGTATTCCTAAAATTGTTCCAGGAACCTATTCTGAGGATAATTACGGAAAAAACATTGAAGATCTAAAAGCTTTTGATGCGAAAGGAACTGCTTTAGCAGTTACCAAAACAGACGACAATACCTGGTCAATTTCATCTGCTAAAAATTTAGCAAAAATCACCTATTTAGTTAACGATACTTTTGACACCGAAAAAGGTGGAAGCTTTGGAACTGATATTTTTTCGCCTGCTGGAACTAATATTGAGGCTGGAAAAAACTTCATGATCAACACGCATGGTTTTGTTGGCTATTTCCAAGATCAAAAAGACCTTCCGTATCAAGTTACGATCACACATCCTGAAACACTTTGGGGAGCTACGTCCATGATTGACACTGATGCTAGTGCTACTAAAGACGTTTTCAACACACCACGTTACGCTGAATTAGTTGAAAACCCAATTATGTATGCTAAACCCGATTACACTTCTTTTAATGTGAACGGAATGGACATTCAAATTGTAGTGTATTCCCCTTCAGGTAAAGTAACTGCTGAAAGCATCACCCCTGAAATGAAAAAAATGATGACAGCTCAAAAAACCTTTTTAGGCAATATTAATTCGACTAAAAAATACTCCGTTTTATTGTACTTGTCATCAATGCAACCGAATGATGCCAAAGGTTTTGGTGCATTGGAGCACCCAACAGCTACCACAGTCGTTTTACCAGAAATGATGCCTTTAGCCGAGTTACAAAAATCAATGATTGATGTCGTTTCGCATGAGTTTTTTCATATCCTAACTCCATTAACTATTCACTCCAATGAAATCCAATACTTTGATTACAATACACCAAAAATGTCACAACATTTATGGATGTACGAAGGTGTAACAGAATACTTTGCCAATTTGTTCCAAATCAACCAAGGCTTAATTGATGAAACTGATTTTCTTAATCGTATTGCAGAGAAAATTGAACAGTCAAAATCGCTAAACGATACTATGCCTTTTACTACTATGAGTGCGAACGTATTGAAAAGTCCGTACAAAGAGCAATACTTAAATGTATACCAAAAAGGCGCTTTAATCGGCATGTGTATCGATATCATTATCCGCGAAAAAAGCAATGGTGAAAAAGGTATTTTGAATTTAATGCAACAATTATCGAAAGAATATGGTGTAAATAAAGCCTTTAACGACGAGGAATTATTTGCTAAAATTACAGCTTTAACGTATCCTGAAGTTGGAGCGTTTTTAAGCACCTATGTTTCAGGACCAACACCAATACCTTACGATACATTCCTTGCTAAGGTTGGAGTAACCAAAACGAAAGACAAAAAAGCGGGTAACGTTTTCTTAAAAGGACAATCGCCTTACATTACTGTTAACAAAGAAACCAAAGAAATATTGGTACGACCTGATACAGAATTAATTGAATTTTATACCAGTTTAGAATTAAAAGCTAATGATATATTAATGGCGATTAATAACAAAGCGTATACTTTGGATAACATTTATGAAATGATTGGCGAAAGTGAAAACTGGAAAGAAAATGACGCAATCACCATCAAAATAAAAAGAGACGGTAAAGAACAAATCATCACTGGAAAAGTACATTTACCTTATGAAGAAATTGAAGGTTTGAAAGCAACCGATAGTACCAAATCCAATTTGAAAAATGCTTGGATGAAAGGTTAAAATCAAATTAATTCCTCCAAAATCCCAATTTAGAAATAGATTGGGATTTTTTTTGCAATTCAATCTCGCTTTCCAACAATTTTCGTTATTTTGCGCCAAAATACAAATACACATGAAAAAAATTAGTATCGCTTTCATAGCCATTACACTACTATTCGCCTGTTCTGAAAAAAAATCAGAAAACAACTTGCATCTAATAGGAAATATTAAAGGTTTAAAAAAAGGAACTTTATATGTACAACGAGTTGCTAATAATAAACTAGTCGCTTTAGATACAATTGCAATCGATGGAAATTCTAATTTTGAAACCAATATCGACTTACAATCACCTGAAATGCTTTACTTATTTTTGGATAGAGGTGTTAGTAATTCTTTAGATAATAATTTATTATTCTTTGCTGAGCCAGGAGACATCAGTATCGAAACTAATCTGGAAAACTATATTGCTGATGCAAAAGTTACGGGTTCAAAAAATCAAGATTTGTACTATGAGTACAAAAAAGTAGATAAGCGTTTTCAAGATGAAAGTTTAACTTTGATTGAGAAGAAATTCAATGCAATGAAAAATAAAAATGAAAGTGAACTAACAAGTATTGTCGCCAAACAAGAAACAAACATTAAAAGAAAATACTTGTATGCAACCAACTTTGCCATCAATAATAAAGACTATGAAGTAGCACCATATATAGCACTTTCAGAAATCTACGATATTAACTTAAAATATTTGGATACAATTCATAAATCCATGTCACCAAAGGTTGCTCAATCGCTTTATGGAAAGAAATTAACGGAGTATATTGCTTCAATCAAAAAGCAACAATAAAACAAACTATTCAAAATATAAAAACCGTCAATTAATTGACGGTTTTTTTATGCCATTTTAGACCAAAAAAAAACCACAACTTACGTTGTGGTTTTTGGAGCCGGCGGAGGGACTCGAACCCACGACCTGCTGATTACAAATCAGCTGCTCTAGCCAACTGAGCTACGCTGGCAGCGTATAACGGGTGCAAATATAATTCTGAATTTTAATTTTCCAAAATATATTAGCACTTTTTTACCGTTTTTTTCGACTATAATTCGTTGATTTTAGCAATCAATTGATTAGCAGTTTGTTCCAATTCAACATTGATTTGTTTGAAGTGTGCTTTTTTGTTTTCAACGTTTTTAGCGTTTACTTTTGTAATTAATACATCAAAAGCTGCAATAGCTTCATCAATCAAAGCATTAGTTTCTGGTGTTGGAACTCCTGAAGTAGAAATTTCAAATAAATAAACTGCTTCAATAATATCTCCTAAAACGTAGTTGATGTCTTTCTTTAAATTCTTAACGTTTGCCATTTTATTTTTAATTTTAATTTGCGTGGGCAAAAGTACACATAATCTTTCTATTCCTTACTACGAAATGTAAATTTCTAATAGTGACGCTTTTCTATTACAATAATAGCTTGTTAGAACAACTTTATAAGGTAGTAATTAGACCTATAAATTACTTTTGCTGTGCAACTATTTTTTTTACTGCCGCTAGCGCTTTTGGAATATGTTGACCCGCTAACATACTATTAAAAACCATTTGAATTATTCCATTTGCATCAATAACATAGGTTACTCTGCCGGGAAGCATTCCTAATAAAGCGGTTGGAACTCCAAATAATTTTCTTATTTTTTTATCCGTATCCGACAAAAGTAAAAATGGTAGTCGGAACTGAGCGGTAAACTTTTGATGCGATGCTAGAGTATCACTACTAACCCCAATAACCTCAGCACCAAGATCTAAAAAATCTTCGTATTGATCTCTAAAACTACAGGCTTGTGCGGTACATCCTGGCGTATTATCTTTAGGATAAAAATAAAGCACCAATGGTTTTTTTCCAATTATAGTTGCACTGTCAAAAACATTTCCGTTGGTATCTGTTGTAGTAAATTGCGTAACCTGATCTCCTTTTCCTAATGCCATTATTCTCCTTTATAGGTTACAAAATTACGCGGTGTTTCATATAAAACTACTTCTAAATCAAGTGAAAATGGAATTCTTTTTCTCATTTTATCCCAAATCACTACCACAATATTTTCAGCAGTTGGATTCAACTCTTTAAATTCAGGAACATCCAGATTCAAATTTTTATGATCCATTTGATTTTCAACTTCTTCTTTGATGATATCCGAAAGGAATTTAACATCCATAACATAGCCCGTTTCTGGATCAATTGGTCCAGTAACACTTGCAATTAGTTCGTAATTATGTCCGTGAAAATTAGGATTATTGCATTTCCCAAAAACAGCATCATTTTGTTCAAATGACCAATCTTTTCTGTACAAACGGTGCGCCGCATTGAAATGGGCTTTTCGTGAAATCGTAACTCTCATTTAAAATAATTTAAAGGGTGTGTTCTTCTAGAAAATGATAAAATTGGTCAAAAATAATTTTGAACCAAATAGTATACAAATCGGGATTATTCTGAATGTCGGATTTTACTGCTTCAATAGGCATCCATTTCCAATCTTCAACTTCGTCCGTATTGATGTTAGGCTCGTCATTGTAATATCCTATCATCACATGATCCAATTCATGTTCTGTCAATCCATTATCAAAGGGTGCCTTGTAGATGAAATGAAACAATTCTTTTAAATCGGTTTGAAAACCCATTTCTTCAAAAAGTCGTCGACTTCCTGCTTGAATATTCGTTTCTCCTTCACGTTGATGGCTGCAACAAGTATTAGTCCACAACAAAGGCGAATGGTATTTGTGATGCGCTCGCTGTTGTAACATGATTTCGTTTTTGCTATTCAACACAAAAACCGAAAAAGCACGATGTAATACTGCTTTTTCATGCGCTTCCATCTTAGGCATCAACCCAATAGGTTCGTCTTTTTCGTTCACTAATATTACATTCTCTTCGATCATATTCAACTATTGATTGCCAAAAATACAAAAAAGATAGAGCATGACCGTTGATTTTTTATTTTAAACAAAGTTTAACGAATGTCTAACATACAAATGAGTTAAATTTACACTGCTTTTATTTCAATTGCATTTTAATTTAAAATTCAAAAACATGAAATACTACTTTTTAGTATTGATCCCCTTGCTATTTTTAAATGCCTGTGGCCAAACAACAAATCAAAATAAATCCAATACCACAATGATGTCGAATACTATTTCTAAACCTGAAAATCCTTACTATTCCAATACCGATACGAGCAAACTAAACGTCTCAGATGCCGAGTGGAAAAAAATTCTACCGGCAGATTTGTATGCTGTTGCACGAGAAGCTGATACCGAAAGAGCCTTTACTGGAACCATGTGGAATGATGAAACCAAAGGAACTTATTATTGTGCTACTTGCGGTTACAAACTATTTGAATCCAACCAAAAATTCACCAGTAGTTGTGGATGGCCTAGTTTTTTTGAACAAGAAAACAAAGAAAGTATCGTCTTTAAATTAGACAAATCCTACGGAATGATTCGTACTGAAGCACTTTGTGGCAGATGTGACAGCCATTTAGGACATTTGTTTAATGACGGACCAGAACCAACTGGAAAAAGATATTGTATGAATGCCATTTCACTTGATTTCGTTCCAAATGCAATACCAGTTCAAAAAAAAGGAGCCTATAAAACTATTACTCTTGGAGGTGGTTGCTACTGGTGTGTCGAAGCAGTGTATGATAATTTAAAAGGAGTTCAATCGGTAGTTTCTGGTTATGCTGGGGGTCGAACAGAAAACCCGAGCTATGAAGAGGTTTGTTCTGGTACAACAGGTCATGCCGAAGTGGTTCAAATAACTTACGATCCTACCCAAACTAATACAGACGAAATTTTTAAAGTATTTTTCACCGTTCATGATCCAACAACCCTTAACCGTCAAGGCGCAGATGTGGGAACACAATACCGTTCTGTGATTTTCTACACCAACGAACAAGAAAAAAAAGAAGCACAAAATGTTATTGCTGCTTTAGAAACTGCTCAAGTATATGATAGCCCTGTAGTAACCACTATTGAGCCTCTTACTCAATTTTACAAAGCGGAAGAGTATCATCAAGACTATTACAACAACAATAAGAACCAACCGTACTGTAAAATGGTGATCCAACCTAAGATTGAAAAGTTTGAAAAACTATTTAAAAAGCGTTTGAAAACCCAAAACTAAACTTATAACCAAATTATGGTCGGGGTAAAAGTGCCGATAGTTTTTGTATATTTGGTTTTTACACTTTTTAAAATAAGCACCAAATGAAAAAATTAGTATTCTGCATTGCACTTACCCTAACTTCAATTGTTCAAGCTCAAAATACCGTTCTCAAAACAAAGATTGCTCAAAAAGCAGCCGCATTAGAAAATCAAGTAATTCAGTGGAGACGCGACTTTCATCAAAATCCTGAATTAGGAAATAGCGAATTTAAAACAGCTGAAAAAATTGCAACTTATCTTAAAAGTATTGGGATTCAAGTCCAAACTGGAGTAGCAAAAACAGGTGTTGTAGGAATATTAAAAGGAGGAAAACCAGGTCCTGTCGTAGCCCTTCGTGCCGATATGGATGCCCTTCCAGTAAAAGAACGAGTAAACCTTCCATTTGCTTCTAAAGCCGAAGGAGAATACAACAATCAAAAAGTAGCTGTTATGCATGCTTGTGGTCATGATACCCACGTAGCTATGTTAATGGGAACTGCAACCATTCTATCTGAATTGCGAAAAGAGATTAAAGGTACTGTCAAATTTATCTTCCAACCTGCTGAAGAAGGCGCACCTGAAGGAGAAGAAGGTGGAGCTGAACTTATGGTAAAAGAAGGAGTACTAGAAAATCCAAAAGTGGATGTCATTTTTGGACTTCATATCAATGCACAAACTGAAGTTGGCAAACTAAAATACCGTCCAAAAGGAACCATGGCTTCGTCAGATTGGTTTAAAATTAAAGTAAGCGGTAAACAATCTCATGGTGCTACGCCTTGGCAAGGAATAGACCCAATTGTAACTTCATCTCAAATTATTTTAGGGTTGCAAACCATTGTTAGTAGAAATATGGCGCTTACTGAAAATGCAGCTGTAGTTAGTGTTGGCCAAGTTAATGCAGGTATCCGAAGTAATATTATTCCTGAAGAATTAAATATGAGCGGTACTATCCGAACTCTTGATAAAAAGGCACAAGATTATATTCATTCCAGAATAAAACAAATTGCAACAAACATTGCTGAAAGTGCTGGTGCAACTGCAGAAGTGGATATCACTAAAAAAACATTGATTACTTATAACGACCCGCAGCTAACTGAAAAAATGTTACCTACTTTGGAAAATGCTGCCGGCAAAGAAAATGTGATTTTAACAGAAGCTGTAACCGGTGCAGAAGATTTTTCTTTTTACCAAGCTAAAATTCCCGGACTATTCTTTTTCCTGGGCGGGATGCCAAAAGGGAAAAAATCGGATGAAATGCCTTCGCATCACACGCCTGATTTTTATATAGACGAAAGCGGATTTGTTCTTGGTATGAAAGCTATGGCAAATCTAACCGTTGATTATATGAATCCTAGTGGGAAATAATTCAACTCTACGTGTATGAAAAACCTAATTGGTTTATTCTTGATTTTACAATGTACATTCTCAGTTAACGCCCAACAACAAAAATGGGCTCTAATTGATTTTGTCAAAGTAGATAGCATTAACCCCATCCTTTCGCCAGATATCAAACAATCCTTTAGCTGTCCCGTAAGCAACAAGACAGTAAAGTGGGAAGAACGCAATGTGTTGAATCCATCGGCCATCGTAAAAGACAATAAAATATATCTGATCTATCGAGCCCAAGACAACCAAATGACCTCTCGTTTAGGATTGGCAATTAGCGAAGACGGTTTGCATTTTAAGAAGGAAGCCGAACCTATCTTTTTTCCAGACAATGACAGCATGAATGGCTACGAATGGAAAGGCGGTGTTGAAGATCCGAGAGTAATTGAATGTCCCGACGGATCGTACATCATGACCTATACTTCATATGATGGAAAAATCGCACGATTGTGTTTTGCAACTTCCACCGATTTGAAACATTGGACCAAAAAAGGCTTGGTATTGAAAGACGAAAAATACAAAGACCTTTGGGCAAAATCAGGTGCAATTGTAGGCGAACGAAAAGGCAACAAAATCGTAGCTACAAAAATCAATGCTAAATATTGGATGTATTTTGGTGATACCGATTTGTTTATGGCCTATTCAGAAGACTTAATGCATTGGCAAGCTGCTGTGAATGAAGAAAGTCAAAAAATGATTAGTGTGCTTCATCCTAGAATGGGGTATTTTGACAGTCGATTAGTAGAGCCAGGACCCTTTGCACTACTGCAAAAAGAAGGAATCGTTTTAATTTACAATGGTAGTAATGCGGCCAATTTCAATACCTCTGAGTTGCCAAAATTTACCTATGCTGCAGGCCAAGCTTTATTTGATAAAAACCAACCGTACAAGCTAATTGATCGAACTCCAAATCATTTTATTCATCCCGACAAACCCTATGAAAAAATGGGGGAAGTAAACGAAGTGTGTTTTGTAGAAGGATTGGTTTTCTTTAAAGACAAATGGTTTTTATACTATGGTACTGCAGACTCAAAAATAGCAGTAGCAGTTCGCAATAATTAGTTATTGTAGTAAACTTTCTGCAATTTTCAAAGCACATTTTTCTCCATCAATAGCAGCAGAAATGATTCCGCCAGCATAGCCTGCTCCTTCCCCACAAGGATACAGCCCTTTGATTTGCAAATGCTCCAAACTGATGCCATCGCGTGGAATTCTAACTGGCGACGAAGTACGTGATTCTGGTGCGTGCAATATCGCTTCATTGGTCAAATACCCTTTCATTGATTTACCAAACTCGGTAAATCCTTCGCGTAGAATCTGACTTAAAAATCCAGGAAACACCTGCCCCATTTCAACCGAAGTTGTTCCAGGCACATAAGAAGTTGCCGGTATACTAGAGGATACTTTGTTTTGTGTAAAATCAACCATTCGTTGTGCAGGAACACGTTGCGTCTCTCCAGCCAAATGCCAGGCTTTTTGCTCAATACTCTTTTGAAATTCCATTCCAGCCAAAGGCCCAAACTTTTCAAAAGGTTTGAAATCTTCCAATTTCAATTCGATGACAATCCCTGAATTGGCCGTTGCCTGATCTCGTTTAGAGGGTGACCAACCATTAGTCACCACTTCGCCTGGACTGGTCGCACAAGGGGCAATAACACCCCCGGGACACATACAAAATGAATACATCCCACGACCTCCAACTTGTTTGACAATCGAATACGGAGCGGGTGGTAAATGTTCCCCGCGATAATCGCAACTGTATTGAATACTGTCAATTAAAGATTGGGGATGTTCAGCACGAACCCCCAAAGCAAATGGTTTGGCTTCAATCAATACTTTTTTACGATCCAACAATTCAAAAATATCACGAGCCGAATGTCCTGTAGCCAAAATCAGTTTATTGGCCGAAATTGTATCTCCATTTTGAGTGACTATACCTTGAACTTCATTGTTTTTAATCACAATATCAGTAACGCGGGTTTCAAATAAAACCTGTCCGCCACATTCGATAATCTTTTCTCGAATATCCTGAATAATTTGAGGTAGTTTATTGGTTCCAATATGCGGATGGGCATCGACCAAAATATCGGGTGTAGCTCCAAAAGCAACTAATAATTCCAGGATTCGAGTTACATCACCACGCTTTTTAGAACGTGTATATAACTTGCCATCAGAATAGGTTCCTGCCCCACCTTCGCCAAAACAATAGTTGGAATCTTCATTTACAATATGATCTCGGTTAATGGCTTTTAAATCGCGTCGACGTCCACGGACGTCTTTTCCGCGTTCGACCAAAATAGGACGTAAACCCAACTCAATCAATTGCAAAGCAGCAAAAAGACCTGCTGGTCCTGCGCCTACTACAATTACTTCTTGCTTGTTGGTTACATTAGGATAATCAGGAAGTGTGATTGTTGAATCTTGAATCAATTCCCCTTGCAAATAAATTACCACTTTCAAATTGATCTTAATCGCTTTTTGACGCGCATCAATAGAACGTTTCAAAATAGAAACGTGTTGAATTTCGTTCACCCCAACCTTTATTTGTTTCGACAAATACTGTTGCAATAAAGCGGCATCGGCAGCAATTTCGGGACTAACTTGAAGTAAAAGTTCTTGAGGCATTAATTGGTAATTTATATTTGTCGCACCCTTTTGGCGCAACAGCCTACAAAAATAACATTTTGAAGCGAATTCGGTCTATGAAAATAGCATCCATTTTATAAGAGAGTTTGTACCTTTGCGATTCAATAGTACAAAAATGGAAAGAAAAATAAAATTAATTTGGGATTTTAGAGGACCTGCATCGGCAAAAACCGCCGAACATCACGAAATTCATCTCAAAGAATTCATAGCAATAGAAAAGTTACCTCTCAATAGTACTGGATTTGAAATACAGAATGAAATGCATGCTATAGCTTATATGGTCGTGACTGATGACTATATGATTGCTGTTCGCGATGCTTTAAAACCACATCGAGGAGAAGTGTACCAAGAGTAATTAGTTGGCTACCTCACTAATGAATTTAATTCGCATCAAACGCAATTCATCAATATCGTATTCGCCATCAAATTCTTTCAGAGCATCTTCTATTTTATCAGAATCTGATTCCATAAAATACTCATGAATTTCTTCTTGCTGATCGTCGTCTAACATGTCGTCAATCCAATATTTGATATTCAATTTGGTACCCGAATACACGATCTGCTCCATTTCCTTAATCAAATCATCCATCGACATTCCCTTAGCGGAAGCAATATCATCCAACGATAGTTTTCGATCGATATTTTGAATGATGTACAATTTATTCGCCGAATTGACTCCGGTAGATTTCACTACCAAATCATCTGGACGAATAATATCATTGTCTTCTACATAACGGCTAATTAATGCTACAAAAGGAGCTCCGTATTTCTTTGCCTTTCCTTCACCTACTCCGTGAATATTCGTTAATTCATCTAAAGAAATTGGATATTTCAACGCCATATCCTCTAAAGATGGATCTTGGAACACCACAAAAGGTGGCACACCTAATGTTTTAGCTTCTTTTTTACGCAGTTCGCGCAACATGGCCATCAAAGCTTCATCTGCAGTTCCAGAAGAACTAGCTGCACTTACGATAGCATCGTCTTCAGTTTCATTGTATTCATGGTCTTCCGACATCATGAAAGAAACCGGATTTTTAATAAAATCTAATCCTTTATCCGTGATTTTTACGATACCATAGGTTTCAATATCCTTGGCTAAATACCCTTCTACCAATACCTGACGTAACAAAGCCATCCAATATTTCTCTTCCTTATCAGCACCACAACCAAAAAAGGATTGTGAATCGGTTTTGTGTGCTTTAATCACTGCATTTACTCGACCTATCAAAGTAAAGACTACTTCTTTAGACTTGTATAAATGTTTAGTATCTCTTACCACTTGGAGTAATTGAACGACTTGGTTTTTGGCTTCGACTTTGTTTTTCGGATTGCGAACATTGTCATCCATATCGGCTCCTTCTCCCGTTTCGCTATCGAACTCTTCACCAAAATAATGCAATAAAAATTTACGTCTCGACATTGAAGTTTCGGCATAGGCCACCACTTCTTGTAATAATGCAAAACCAATTTCTTGTTCAGCGACTGGTTTGCCCGACATGAATTTTTCTAATTTCTCTACGTCTTTATACGAATAGTAAGCCAAACAATGGCCTTCACCTCCATCGCGTCCCGCACGACCTGTTTCTTGGTAATAACTTTCCAATGATTTTGGAATGTCGTGATGAATAACAAAACGCACATCCGGTTTGTCGATTCCCATACCAAAAGCAATCGTAGCAACAACCACTTCTACATCTTCCATCAAAAACATGTCTTGGTGCTTGGCTCTGGTTTTGGCATCCAAACCTGCATGATAGGGAACGGCACTAATACCGTTTACTTGCAAAACCTCGGCAATCGCCTCCACCTTCTTACGGCTTAAACAATAGATAATTCCCGACTTTCCTTTATTTTGTTTGATAAAACGAATAATATCCGATTCGATATTTTTCGTTTTAGTACGTACTTCATAATACAAATTAGGTCTATTGAAAGACGCCTTATAAGTCGTAGCATCCGACATGTCCAAGTTTTTCAAGATATCTTCTTGTACTTTTGGCGTAGCCGTAGCGGTCAAACCAATGATAGGCACATCGCCTAATTGTTTGATAATATGTCGTAAATTTCGGTATTCTGGTCTAAAATCATGACCCCATTCTGAAATACAATGGGCTTCATCAATGGCAACAAAGGACACTTTAACGGACTGAAGAAATTGAACGTATTCGTCTTTTGTAAGTGATTCTGGGGCAACATACAACAATTTGGTAATACCCGAAGTAATATCGTTTTTAACCTGTGTAATTTCAGTTTTTGTTAAAGACGAATTCAACACATGAGCAATGCCATTTTCAGAAGATAAACTTCGAATGGCATCGACTTGATTTTTCATTAAAGCAATTAATGGAGACACTACAATAGCGGTACCTTCTTGAATCAAGGCAGGCAATTGGTAACAAAGTGATTTACCGCCTCCCGTGGGCATAATTACAAAAGTATTTTCTTTATTGAGAATACTTTTAATTACAGGTTCTTGCAGTCCTTTGAATTGTCCGAAGCCAAAATACTTCTTTAATTCTTTATGGATATCAATTTCGTTTGAATTCATTATTTACTATGTGGTATTTTGTATAAATTTGCACCACATAAAGATACTATTTTCTTTTACAAACACAAATTTAACTATTCGGTTTTGACAACAACATCAAATATATTGGCCAGTGCCAAAAAAACGATCCTTTCTGAGAGCCTATCCATCTCAAAATTAGCTGATTTACTGGATGCTAATTTTGTAGCAGCGGTAGAAAAAATTTACCAATCCAAAGGTCGTTTAGTGGTCACTGGGATTGGCAAAAGTGCTATCATTGCTCAGAAAATGGTGGCAAGTTTCAATTCGACAGGTACGCCTTCGCTTTTTTTACATGCTGCCGAAGCCATTCATGGCGACCTAGGCATGCTGCAAAAAGAAGATGTGGTGATTTGCATTTCAAAAAGCGGGAATAGCCCTGAAATCAAAGTTTTGGTTCCTTTATTAAAACGTTTTGACAATATTTTGATTGCCATCACCGGCAATATGAGTTCGTTTTTAGCGCAAGGATCAGATATTGTGTTAAACACAACCGTAGATAGCGAATCGTGTCCGAATAATTTGGCACCAACCAATAGCACCACTGCTCAATTGGTTATGGGTGATGCTTTAGCTGTTTGTTTGATGGAAATACGCGACTTCAAAGCAGAAGATTTTGCGGTATACCATCCTGGTGGCGCTTTAGGAAAAAAATTATTACTACGTGTCAAAGACATGTTGGAAAACTCCTTGAAACCGATGGTAGCTCCCGATGCACCAATTAAAAAAGTAATTTTCGAAATTTCCGAAAAACGTTTAGGGGTTACAGCTGTAGTAGAAAACAACAAAGTTATCGGAATTATTACGGATGGAGATATCCGACGTATGTTGAACGAAAGAGATAGCTTTGCTGATCTAACTGCTCGAGATATCATGACTAAAAATCCTAAAACTACTAGCTCAGAGGCTATGGTTATTGATGCGTTTCACTTGATGGAAAATTTCAAAATTACGCAACTGATTGTGGTTGACGATTCAGAATTTAAAGGCGTATTGCACTTGCACGATATTTTAAAAGAGGGAATTATATAATGGCGAAGAAAGATTTAAACGAAATGTCGTTTTTGGATCATCTAGAAGAACTGAGATGGTTATTAGTTAAAAGTACGATTGCCATCCTAGTTATGGCTACCGTCACTTTTTTTGTAAGCGACTTTATTTTTAATGATGTTATTTTTGGCCCAACCAAAGCCGATTTTATAACCTACGAACTGTTTTGCGATTTATCTCATCAATTGGGTTTTGCCGATAGTATTTGTGTTACAGATATGGCTTTCATTATTCAAAATACGAATATGGAAGGTCAAATCAACATTCTTATTTGGACTTGCATCACCGCCGGATTCATATTGGCTTTTCCATTTATTTTATGGCAAATCTGGCAATTTATTAGCCCAGCCCTGTACGAAAAAGAAAAAAAGCACGCGAAACTGTTTGTCTTTACTTCTTCCATTCTTTTCTTTATGGGAGTATTGTTTGGCTATTTTGTCATCGTACCGATGTCGGTTAACTTTTTTGCGACTTTTACAGTCAGCGATGTCATTAAAAATCAATTCAGTGTGGATTCGTATATTGGGATGCTAAAAACCAGTGTGATTGCCTGTGGATTGTTTTTTGAATTGCCCATCATTATTTACTTTTTAACCAAATTAGGTTTAGTTACCCCTACTTTCTTACGAAAATATTGGAAATATGCTGTGATTGTGATCTTAATAGTCGCGGCCATCGTTACACCTCCAGATGTGGTGAGTCAAATTATAGTTACTATCCCCATGTTACTTATTTACGAAGCAAGTATTTTGATTTCTAAAATTGTAATACGAAATAAAAACAAAGCAAATGGCTAATATCGTTCAAGAATTTAATGAGTACCGTTCTAAAATGAACGAGAAATTATTGGCAGACAATAATAAAATTGTCAAACGTATTTTTAACTTGGATACCAATGCCTATGCCGAAGGTGCTTTGGATGTAAAGACCAAAGAACTTTTAGGTCTAGTAGCATCTGCGGTATTGCGTTGCGATGATTGCGTGAAATACCATTTGGAAACCAGCTACAAAGAAGGAGTAACTAAAGAGGAAATGATGGAAGCCATGGGAATTGCAACCTTGGTTGGCGGAACTATTGTGGTTCCTCATTTGCGTAGAGCGTATGAATTTTGGGAAGCCTTAGAGAGTAATCAATAATAAATCAATTCAATTGTTACATTTACTAATTGAATAATTTACACCTTTAGAAATGATATTAAGAGCAGATAATTTGGTAAAAACCTACAAAGGCCGCAGTGTCGTGAAAGGGATTTCGGTGGAAGTAAACCAAGGAGAAATCGTAGGTCTCTTAGGTCCAAATGGAGCGGGAAAAACGACTTCATTTTATATGATTGTAGGTTTAGTCAAACCCAATTCAGGAAGTATTCATTTAGATAATTTGGACATTACCGATTATCCTATGTACAAAAGAGCACAGGCCGGAATTGGATATCTAGCCCAAGAAGCCTCTGTTTTTAGAAAATTAAGTATTGAAGATAATATTTTAAGTGTGTTGCAATTGACTTCTTTATCCAAAGCCGAACAAGAAGCTAAGATGGAAAGTTTGATTGCCGAATTCAGCTTGGAACACATTAGAACCAACCGAGGCGATTTGTTATCTGGAGGAGAAAGACGTCGTACCGAAATTGCACGTTGTTTGGCTACTGATCCTAAGTTCATCTTATTAGACGAACCATTTGCAGGAGTTGATCCTGTTGCGGTAGAAGACATTCAGCGCATTGTAGCCCAATTGAAAAATAAAAATATTGGTATCTTAATTACCGATCATAATGTTCAAGAGACATTGGCCATTACAGATAAAACCTATTTGATGTTTGAAGGTGGCATTTTAAAAGCGGGTATCCCTGAAGAATTAGTAGAAGACGAAATGGTTCGTCGCGTATACTTGGGACAAAACTTCGAATTAAGAAAGAAAAAATTAGAATTCTAAGTGGAGAAAAGCATGGAAAAACCAAGCAAAGAAACTTTAGAAAAATGGCACAAGGATCCCAACAATTGGAAATGGGGTAGCTTTTATTATAACAAAGAAGACCAACGTTTACTCCCTCCAAAAAGGATTTCTTGGATGGGATGGACTGTTAATTTTGCCAACCCAAAATCGGTGGCGCTATTTGTAGCTATACTTGTTTTTTGCCTTCTAAGCGTACTCTACGCAGAATCGTTAAAATAATTCGTTTACCCCAAGCGATTCATTTTGGCAAGGGCATTATTCGCAACCGAAAGGAGCACATACAACACAATCACCAAAGGAATTCCGGCATATTGAAAGCTAACAAGTAAAATTACTGAGCTAATTAAAAACCCTATCTGAAGTGCATTTTTCTTCACACTCATTTGTTTGATTTTCAAGGAAAATAACGGAATTTCAGCATTTAGCATGTACACACTGAGTAAGGTGATTCCAACCAAAACAAATGGATTCGTTAACAATTCCAACACAAAAAAGGAATCAGAATAACGCAATACCAAAGGCAAACTCAAAATAAATAAAGCATTCGCTGGTGTTGGTAAACCAATGAAAGAATCGGTTTGACGGGTATCAATATTGAAATTGGCCAAGCGATAGCAAGAGCCTAAAGCAATCAAAAAACCTAGAAACGGAAACGGTTCCAAAGCCCATCCAAATTTTGGATAACCACTAGTACTTCCCATCATTTGATACATTACAATTCCTGGCACTACTCCACTAGTCACCATATCGGCTAAAGAATCCAATTGCAATCCTAAGGGACTGGACACTTGAAACAAGCGGGCAAAGAAACCATCAAAAAAGTCCAAGAAAATCCCCAAGCTCACAAAATAAAAAGCCATTTCGAAATCAGCTTTCGAGGCAAAAACCATAGCGATACAGCCACAGAAAAGATTAAGTAGTGTAATTGTATTGGGAATCTGTTTTTTAATCGTCATCATAATGTAAAAAATAACCGTCTTGGAGGGCAAATTTAATACAATTAGTGAATGCTATTGCGTTTGGCCTGGGTTTTTTATCTAGCGATTGGGGTTCACTATTATTTGTAAGAGATAAATAGCAACTATTTACAAAAAAGTTTACTTTTGAAACCGATAGTAATATTCCCATTATGAAGTTTCTAAGCCTGCAAAAAATCGTTCTATTAGTAGTCCTTTGGATGAGTATACCGTTCTGCTTCTCGCAAACAACTCCCCTTTCGAAAGAAGCTAAAATAAGTGTACTGACTTGTGGCACCAGCAACGAAATTTATGCCTTATTCGGCCATACCGCCATTCGAGTAAACGATCCAGCTAACGGAATGGATGTGGTGTATAATTATGGCGCTTTTGATTTTGGTACTTCGAATTTTGCGTTAAAATTTGTCAAAGGCAACCTACAGTATTTCGCTGTTGCCAATTCGTATGCCGATTTTATTGCCAATTATAACTACGAAAAACGGTCTGTTTACGAACAAGAATTGCGTATTACGGCCTTACAAAAAGAAAAACTAGTCGCCTTACTCAACGAATCCTTATTACTAGAAAATCGCGAATACACCTATAAATTCATTGATCAAAACTGCACTTCGATGGCGGTGGAAGTTATCAATAGAGCGCTTGATCAGGAAGTTATTGTGAAAAAAGGCGATACTATTTCGACCTACAGAAGCATCTTGTATCCGTATTTTAATAATCATTTTTACGAACAGTTAGGAACGAGTGTCATTTTTGGCACCAAAACGGATCAAGCTGGAACTGCTATTTTTCTTCCTTTTGAATTAAAAGAAAGTTTGAATCAAATTCAATTGAACCAACAACCAATTGTAAAACAAAACAACACACTTTTGGAATATGAACCCGAAACGAATTCGTCTTGGTGGAACAATCCCTATACCTACTTATTGTTTTTGGGATGCATCCTACTTCTAAATAAAAAATGGAGTGATACGCTTTATTTAGCTAGTATGGGAATTTTGGGAATCGCATTTACCATTTTAGGGCTCTACTCTACCCATTTAGAACTGGGCAACAACTACAATACCTTGGTGTTCAATCCCGCTTTGATCGCCTTAGTCGCGTTTGCCAAAGCCAAAAACAAAAAAGGCGTCCAATTCACTTTTTGGTTCAATTGCATTGCATTAGTACTCTATGCTATAGTGCTGACTACTAAAGTACATCTTTGGATTGTAACTCCTTTAATCATTACCAATGGGGTCATTCTAGCGCGACGTTACTGGAAAAAAGAAGTGTAATTTACGAGGTACGATATTCGATTTACGATTTACGATTTCCCAAAGAAATCTTTCAATATAATCTTGGTGAACATTCGAGCGCCTTCGTCGTTCAAATGACCACAGGAAGAAAAATACTGGTCCCCTTCTACGGCTTTTTCATAATTGTGAATCTCCGGATATTTTGATTTCACTCTGTCAAAATAATCCATTCCTTTTACGTTAGAACACATAGGCGTCATCAAGGCAATCAATTCGATATTGTTTGCTTTACAAATGGCTTTGATCTCTTTGTAATAGCGATTGTCCAAAGGTTTCATCTTGTGAATATCATTTTTCATATTCCCCTTTTTCTTCCCGCCTAGAGGATGATAGCCTAAGTTATCCAAGTAGTTCGTTGGTACTTGTCGCCAACTGCGGTTCATTTCGCGAAAGCCAATTTTGGCATCAAAAGCCAGATAACGATAAAACGGAATATAATACAACTTCCAAAAATCTTGCTCCACTGAGAAATGATCTTTGATAATTTGCGAGTCGTGCAGATAGGGTAAAAATTGCGCTGATATACCGGCGTCTCTTGTTTCGTTAGCCAAATTCATATCGGTTTCCAAAATCAATTTTTTGATTACAAACTTACGTTCCACCATTAATTTCAACAATAACGACGCTTCAAACAAATGCGAAGCACTCATACCGTAATTGAACGTCTTGATTCCTTTTTCTTCAAATAAAGGGGCTACAAAATGATTGTTGGCACGAGACGAACCTAAAAAAACTACATCATACTGTTGCGGACTTGCGTGATAGACGTATTCGATTTTACCTCTAGTAGAAGACTGTTGGAAAATGGTGGTATACCCCCAATCCAAAACTACGGCCAGTAGGAGTATTGCAATCAGAATAAAGACTATAAGACGGCTAAATTGTTTCATTAAAATTGAAAATAAATAAATTCTTTATAATCTGAAAAAGTACCTAAAGCCAAAATAGCAGCCAAACACAACACTAATTTCAAACTACTGTACTTTCCTGAAATGGGTTCGACCTTAGTTCTAGAATTCCATTCCACCACCACAAAAGCAACAATTAAAAAGAGTAATTCGTAATTGTATCGTTGGTTTTTCAAGAATTGAGAGGTGAAATGTTGATCGGTGAAAATTTGTTGAATGTAACGCAATGCTTGGCTAATCGAACTCGCTCGGAAGAAAATCCAAGCTAAACAACTCAACATAAAGGTCATTAAAATACTACCAAAAACGCGAACCGATTCCCAATTGCGTTGCAATACCACCGTTTCCATATTGGTCCGATTGCGTTGTAAAAGTAGCAAAGGCAGAAAATAAATAGCATTAATTAATCCCCAAGCGATAAAAGTCCAATTGGCACCATGCCAAAAACCACTAACCAGGAAAATAATAAAGGTGTTTCGAATTTTCATTCCCATACCGCCACTACTCCCACCTAACGGAATGTACAAATAGTCACGAAACCATGACGATAGCGAAATGTGCCAACGACGCCAAAACTCAGCTATATCTCTGGAGAAATAGGGATAATTAAAATTGCGCAATAAGTCAATCCCGAACAACTTGGACATTCCTAAAGCCATATCCGAATAGCCCGAAAAATCACCGTATATCTGGAACGCAAAATAGACGGCTCCCAAAATCAACGACAGGGAATTCATGGACGAATGATAATCAAAAATAGCATTAGCGTATGTCGCACAAGTATCCGCAATAACTACTTTTTTGACCAATCCCCATAGAAATTGGTACACGCCTTCTTGGGCCTTTTCAAAATCGAAATGGCGTTTGATTTTTACTTGAGGCAATAAATGCGTAGCGCGTTCAATAGGCCCAGCCACTAACAAGGGAAAGTAACTCACAAAAAGGGAATAGTCCACAAAATTCGTTTCGGCCTTAATGCGTTTCAAATAAATATCGATCACATAGGACAAACCGTGGAAAGTATAAAACGAAATTCCAACAGGCAATACGACATTCAGTAACAACGGACTAGTTGATAAGCCAACCGCATTCAACGATTCAGAAAGTGAACTGGCGAAAAAGTTATAGTATTTGAAAACCCCTAAAAAACCGAGATTCACGATGATACTCAACCAAAACCAAAATTTCCTACCCCATTCGGTTTTGCCTTTTTCAATTCGGAGACCGGTGTAATAATCCAAGAAGGTAGAGAAAACCAACAAAAACAAAAACCGCCAATCCCAACAGGAATAAAAGTAATAACTCGCCACAATCAATACTGCATTCTGACTGGCTTTGTTTTTATTAAAAACAAACCAATACAACACAAATACAATGGGTAAAAAAACCGCAAAGGACAACGAGTTAAAAAACATAGTTAGTGGTTTCGAAATTTCAAGCGCGAAATTAAGATATATTCTTTTTACAAACTAATTTTATATACGAGGGACGATTTACGAAGTACGATTTACGATTTACGATACACAAGAAATTCCCCTCTTGAGAGGGGCTAGGGGTGTGTTTTTTTTTAACTTCTCTATTTTAGTTCAAGTCCGGTCGAATCACTGATCACGATTTTCGGTTTACGACCCGAGGCAAAGCCGAACGGAGCGAAGCTAATTACGAGTCAAAAAAAAATCCCTAAAGAACAGTTCTCCAGGGATTCGTATGCGATTCGTGTACCAAGTATTACTTATCCAAGACTTCAAAAGCAGAGTTCATACTCTTATACTCAGGTACAATTTTCTTCATTTGGGCCACAATGGCTTCATTATTATAGACCACAGAACCCGAAATCAATTCAATAATATCTTGATGTAATTCTTCAAATTCTTCTTCAATTTCCTGAGCGATCATGATTTTTTCATGGTGAGTCGGAATCGTTTTTGAATTGTCGTTCAATAATTCCTCGTATAATTTTTCACCTGGTCGAAGTCCTACAATGTCAATTTTAATGTCCACATTCGGAATAAAACCAGCTAGTTTGATCATCTTCTCAGCCAAGTCATAAATCTTAACCGGTTTGCCCATATCAAAAATATAGATCTCGCCTCCATTACCCATGGCACCGGCTTCCAATACCAATTGACAAGCTTCAGGAATCGTCATAAAATAACGGATTATATCTCTATGAGTGATCGTAAGTGGCCCACCATCGGCAATTTGTTTGGTAAACAAAGGCACTACCGAACCGTTGGATCCTAATACATTCCCAAAACGAGTGGTGATGAATTTAGTGGCTGCTCCATTATTTTGTTGCATTTGTTTCCATTGTAACGACTGAACGTACTTTTCAGCAATACGTTTACTAGCCCCCATTACATTGGATGGGTTTACCGCTTTATCAGTGGAGACCATCACAAATTTGTCAGCTCCATATTTACACGATAGATCAGCTAAATTTTTAGTCCCTTTCACATTAGTGATAATCGCCTGAGCTGGATTCTCTTCCATCAAAGGAACGTGTTTGTAGGCAGCTGCATGGTACACCACTTGAGGTTGGTAAGTTGAAAAAACAGACTCCATGGCTTTACGACTACGCACATCGGCAATGACACTAAAAATTTCAGTGCTTGATTCCAACGCATTGGTCTCTAAAGTAAGATCGTGCAAAGGTGTTTCGGCTTGATCTACCATAATCAACTTAGCCGGTTCAAAGCTCAATACTTGTCGAACAATTTCACTTCCAATAGAACCCGCTGCACCCGTAATTAAAATCGTTTTGCCTTTTAATTGCTTGGTGATGGATTTATCATCTAAAATAATCGGCTTGCGATCCAATAAATCCTCAATCTGAATGTTTTTAATTTTCTGAGAAATCTCTTTTTGGTTCTCCCAGTTGGTAATCAAAGGCACCGTAAATACCTTGTAATTGAATTCCAAACATTGGTCTACAATTTGGATTTGTTCTTCTTTGCTTAAGCTTTTATCAGCAATGATAACACCTTCGGCACCAATAGATCGCAACAAGGCAGGTAATTTTTTCTTTTGTGCCAAAATGGGCAAATCCAACATACGTTTGGAGGTATTTTGGTTGTGGTGATCCACAAAACCAATCACCTTAAAACGAGCTGGGGTTTCAAAATTTAAGGCATTGGCTACAGAAATTGCATTGGCATCGGTACCATAAATAATTACGCGAACCAATTTATTTTTGGAAGAATCAGAGAAATAGAGTTCGAAAGTACGCTTGACTATCACACGGTACAAGAACAAACCGCAAAAAGTGAAAACTATATTAACAAACAAGGCCGTATTTAAAAAGGCTTTGTCCTCAAAGTTCCACTCATAAATCAGATTAAAAATCAGGAAGAAAACTAAAATCGAGACCTGTGAAAATAACAATTTCACAGCATCGATGTAAGAAGAGTGACGAATAATACCCGAATACGTTCGGAACAACCAGAACGAAAAGACGTTCATGACCAAAAAGAAAAATAACAATTCTTTCCAGAAAGGTGTCAGCACAAAGTTCAGACCAGTACCTCTGAACAACAAAAAACTAAACAAACAGGAGGCAATTAACACCCCAAAATCAATAGATAAAATGATCCAACGAGGTAGATAATTCAAACTACTAATACTGAATCTCAGATTTTCTCTAGAAAAAAAAGAAGTGGATGTAGTTTTATTTGCAGGCATATGACTATTCAAACAACTTTGATTTTATAACAACTTTATCAAACGGTTACGAATGATAGACTCAAAAGTAAACAAATATTTGTAAGTAAAAGAATATTATTTTGGTATTATAAATTGTTTATTATTTATACCTTAAACTTTAACAATCCTAATAGATAGTCTCCATAACCCGACTTACGTAGGGGTTCGGCTATGGCTTTCAGTTGGTCTGTTGAGATAAATCCTTGGCGCCAAGCGATTTCTTCAATACAACCCACTTTCAAACCTTGACGTTCTTCCAATACCTGAACAAATTGTCCCGCTTGCATCAAACTAGCAAAAGTTCCCGTGTCCAACCAAGCGGTTCCACGACTTAAAATACCCACTTTTAGTTTGCCTTGTTTCAAGTATTCTTTGTTCACATCGGTAATCTCGTATTCACCACGAGCAGAAGGCTGAATATTCTTTGCAATCTCTACTACTGAATTGTCATAAAAATACAAACCGGGTACCGCATAGTTCGATTTGGGCTCCAATGGTTTTTCTTCAATAGAAAGCGCTTTCAAATCGGCATCAAATTCCACTACTCCATAACGCTCCGGATCCGAAACGTGGTAGGCAAATACCACTCCACCATCGGGCTTCGTATTGGATTGTAATAATTCTTGCATATGGGCCCCAAAGAAAATATTATCTCCTAAAACTAGCGCTACCGAATCGTCACCAATAAAATCAGCGCCAATCACAAAAGCTTGCGCCAATCCATTCGGAACGGCTTGCTCTGCATAACTAAATTGGCAACCAATTTGTGATCCATCGCCCAACAACTTTTGAAAATTAGGCAAATCATGAGGCGTTGAAATAATCAAAATCTCATGTATCCCCGCCATCATCAAAGTCGACAATGGGTAATAAATCATGGGTTTGTCATAAACAGGCATCATTTGCTTGCTCATGGCTAAAGTCAAGGGATGCAATCGTGTACCGGATCCACCGGCGAGTATAATTCCTTTCATATGTGTTTAAATTTTACGAATTTTCGCGAATTTTGCGAATTAAACTAATTACTCGAATTAGTCTAATTTTTTTTGATTTACTATTCTTTTATAAGTTAGGGATGGGGTGCCAAAATTAATCAGCATTCCCAACTCCATATTGGTGCATTTTAAATAATTCTGCAGTTGCGCATAAAATACCGAAGGTATCTGAGTTACTGCTTTCAATTCCACAATGATGCTGTCATAGCAAACAAAATCGGCTCTATAGTGCTTTTTTAATTGTACTCCTTCGTAATACAAATCCAATTTCACTTGTCTTTTGTAGGGGATATTTTGAACAATAAACTCTTTTTCAATCACCTCTTCATAGACTGCTTCTAGAAATCCAGGACCTAATGCTCGATGTACTTTCATACAAGCACCTACGATTGCATAGCTTTCGTCTTTGTAAATTATTTTGGAGGGGGCATCCATATTTAATTCGTTTAATTCGCGATAATTCGTCTTTTAATTCGCGTATTGTTTTTCATAGTAGGATGCATACGCTCCCGAGGTCACGTTATCCAACCAGTTTTGATTGTCCAAATACCAATTCACGGTGCGCTCCAATCCTTCTTCAAAGGTAACGGATGGTTTCCAACCCAACTCTTTGTTGATTTTGGTGGCATCAATCGCATAACGTAAATCGTGTCCCGGGCGGTCTTTGACGTAGGTAATCAATTGAGCCGAGGTTCCTGCTGGTCGACCTAGTTTGTCGTCCATGATTTGGCACAACAATTTCACCAAATCAATGTTCTGCCATTCGTTGAAGCCTCCAATGTTGTAGGTATCGTGATTCACTCCTTTGTGGAAAACCAAATCAATCGCAACGGCATGGTCTTCTACAAATAACCAATCTCGAGTGTATTTTCCATCGCCATAGACTGGCAAAGGTTTGTTGTGAATGATATTATTAATAAACAACGGAATTAATTTCTCTGGAAAATGAAACGGACCGTAATTGTTGGAGCAATTGGTCAACACATAAGGCAAACCATAGGTCTCACCATAGGCGCGCACAAAATGATCTGAACTCGCTTTCGAAGCCGAGTACGGTGAATTCGGGTCGTAAGCAGTAGTTTCAGTAAACAAACCTTCGGCACCCAAACTACCATAGACCTCATCGGTACTAATGTGGTAAAAACGTTTCCCTTCCATATTGTCTTTCCAAATGGTTTTGGCTGCATTCAGCAAATTCATGGTTCCAATGACATTGGTTTTCACAAAAGCCAAAGGATCCGTAATCGAACGATCTACATGCGATTCGGCTGCCAAATGCAACACCCCATCAAATTGGTGTTCCGCAAACAAAGCATCAATAAACGGAGCATCCACAATATCTCCTTTTACAAAAGTATAGTTGGGCGCTTTTTCAATATCGGCAATATTCTCTAAATTTCCTGCATAGGTCAAGGCATCCAAATTATAAATATGGTAATCTGGATACTGATTCACAAATCGTCTCACTACATGAGACCCAATAAATCCGGCACCGCCGGTGATTAGTATTTTTTTCATTCTATTTGTTTTATTGCCACTAAGTCACTAGGGCACTAAGTTTATAATTACGATTAAGAAATTAGTGAAATTATATTCTTCTAATTTGTGTGAATTCGCATCAATTCGTGTCAATTCGTAACAATCCCATACATTTTTCTAAACTCTCTCGAAACCCCGGCACCACCACCCCAAAGGTAGTTGTAATTTTGGATTTGTCCAATAAGGAATAATGCGGTCGTTGGGCTGGCGTGGGATAATCCGAAGACGGAATGCCTGAAATCAAACAGTCCCATCCTCCTATTGCTTGAATGGCTAACGCAAATTCATACCAACTGATTTCCCCTTCGTTGGAATAATGATAGATCCCAGCTTGCCAATGCGGATGCGTAATTATAGTTAGTATCGCTTGTGCCAAATCAGCGGCGTAAGTAGGACTTCCAATTTGATCATTCACTACATTTAAACTATCGCGTTCCTGCATCAAGCGAGACATCGTTTTAACAAAATTGTTCCCAAAACGAGAATACACCCAAGACGTTCGAATTACAATTGCATTGGAATTTTCACGAAGACAAGCTTGTTCTCCAGCTAATTTGGTTTGTCCATAGACATTGATCGGTCCGGTTGGGGCATCTTCTGTCAAAGCCGTACTCGAGTTGCCATCAAACACATAATCGGTAGAAACATGCAGTAATTGAGCACTATGAGATTGTGTCCATTGCGCCAAAACGCCTACCGCTTGATGATTCAATATATCCGCCAATTCAGTTTCCGTTTCCGCTTTATCCACAGCCGTATAAGCGGCACAGTTGATAATAATTTGTGGCTGAATCACATCCAGAGTATTGGATATCGATGCCAAAGCACTCAAATCCAAAACCGAACGATCGGCAAACACCCATTCGAATTGCAAATAGCGACTTGACAATTCCTTCAATTCAGAACCCAATTGCCCGTTGGCACCTGTTATTAGTATTTTTTTCATTTTTTTTACCAATTGCTCTTTTTGCTTCGCCTCGGGTCGTGAACCGTAATTCGATTCAGTTAACGATTTACAATCTACTTAAATGCTGCTAGCATCGATATGTAATCTTGAAAAAGCAAACCATTTCTTTCCCAAATCTTTAACGGAAGCGCCTAAATGATAGACCTGATTTTCGTCAATAATTATAAAACGATCATGCGATTTCTTTTCTATTTGAACACTTACTGGTTCATACTGTGCATTATGTTTTTTGATATCCAATTGGAATTGAGGCGTTATTTTTTCTGTATAAATTGTTGCTTTAACAGTTTCATTACGTTTAGAAAGTAACAGCAAAACTCTTTCGTCTACATAATTATCAATAAGTACTATTGACTTTTTTGCTGATTTAACAAGATCTGAAACAAATACATAGGCATCAAACAACTGGCCATCAAAAAATATTCCTTGTTGAGCTGGTAGTTTAGCATGTAGTAATTGTTCTATTTTAAAATCATGTTCGAATACTCTTTTCTCTATGGTTTCTACTCTATGTTGAAGCGCATATCCTCTTAACAAGTAGGATTTTAATATTGCACTAGACCACTTTCTAAATTCAACTCCTTTAGTAGATTTGACTCTGTATCCAACAGACAAAATCATATCCAAATTATAATACGCTACTTGATAGACTTTTCCATCTTTTGCAGTTGTCGCAAAATTTGCGACAACTGAAATAGTGCTTAACTCTTCTTTAAGTGCGTTATTAATATGTTTTCCAATTGTTTTGATATCTCTATCAAACAAAATTGCCATTTGATTTCTATTTAACCAAACGGTTTCATCTTCAATTCGTACCTCTATTTGATTGGAAGTACTTTCTAATTGATACGTAATTATAGATTTTTCATCCATAACGGGGCTTTTTATGGGTTGTAAATTATTTATTATTGCGAAACAAAAAGTTAATTATAATCGAGTTGATACTAAGATTTGTAATTCGTAATTCACTTTGCATAAGTCATATCAACTGAACACTATCGTCTGAACACTGAACACTTCCTATATCACAAATCGTAACTCGTATATCCCAAATCGTATATCTAAAACTCGCTATTACACTCCTCAATCCCCGGCAAAACCATATCCTTATCCGAGACAATAGCATCCTTCAAATCCATGCCCCAGTCGATGTTCAAAGAGGGATCATCAAAACGAATACCGCCTTCACTTTCCTTGTGGTAAAACTGATCGCATTTGTACATAACGACTGCGGTTTCACTAATAACCGAAAAACCATGGGCAAAACCATGCGGAATCAACAATTGTTTTTTATTCTCTGTTGATAAGCGTATCGCAAAATGCTGTCCATAGGTTGGCGATTGCTTTCTGATATCTACAGCAACATCAATGATTTCACCTTGTAGTACTCTCACTAATTTAGTCTGAGCAAAAGGCGGATTTTGATAATGCAAGCCTCTCAAAGTTCCCTTTTTTGAAAACGATTGGTTGTCTTGTACAAATTGGATGTTAACTCCTTGTGCTGCTAAAGTGTTTTGATTGTAGGCCTCAAAAAAATACCCACGAGTATCTTCAAATACGGTGGGATTGATAATTACTAAATCTTGTATGGGTGTCGTTTCTATAGTCATTATTTCTGTTGTCTGTCATTGCGAACGTAGTGACACCTGCTTAACGCAGGCAGGCAATCTGTTCCTATCGTAAATTGTTACATTTTTAAATTTTCAAATCGTATATCTAATATCGTAAATCTAACTTTGAACCATTCTATCCCCAGACCCCTTCCCCAATACCGTTGCAATAATGTAATAAAAATACTTCACAACTGTCAATTGACTAGTCATTTTAGCATCGGTTTCGGCGAGGAGTTGTGGGGTAGACATGTCGATTTTATTGATTTGTGATAAACCCGTAATGCCAGGAACTACTTGATATACCCCTCGGCTATCGCGTTCTTGAATTAACTCTTCTTGATTGAATAAATTAGGTCGTGGCCCTACTAAACTCATATCGCCTAAAAGGACATTCCACAATTGAGGTAACTCATCTAGTTTGGATTTTCTTAAAAAGGCACCGTATTTTGTCACTGCACTATAATTGGCTAGATGCGTAGCTACTGATTTCGTATCTACATGCATAGAACGCAACTTATACAAATAAAAGGGCTGCTTATTCTTACCCACGCGCTCCTGACAGAAAACAGGAGAGCCCGTATCAAAATACCCAATAAATAGTAATACCAAAAGTATCGGACTTAAGAGCACCAGTCCAATCAAAGAAAAAATAAAATCAAAAAATCGAATCATAAAATAAGTGTTTACTACCTATAAGGGTAACAATAATAGTCCAAATATAAATTTGCGAATCGTAATTCGAAGTTCGTGATTAGTAATTCGAATCACGGATCACGGATTACGGTTCACGTACTAAAACCTATCTTCCAAAATCATCCTGAACTCTTACAATATCGTCTTCATCCGAAGGATGATTGGCATCCGTATGTTGCCAAATCTCTGCTATAACAGCATACTCAGCCAAGCCAATTAAACGGTGGCGTTCGCCTTGTTGTAAAGTAATGGTGTCGCCCACATTCAATAGCTCCAACTCTCCTTCATTGTCGTTAGGGCTCCTTCTAACCCCAGCTTGACCTTGAATGACACGCCAAATTTCGGCTCTTCGATGGTGGTATTGCCAAGACAATCGTTTCTCTGGCGCTACCACTAATATCTTTGGACTTAATGCCCCACCTCTTCTTAAGGTAGAAACATCCAAGCCATCAAAATACCGATTGGCAAATTGTTGTGCTTGCTCCTCTGCAATAACGAAAAAAACACCCCAAGGGCGGTAGTAATCTTTTGAAACGATGGTAAAATGATTCGTTTCTATTTGTTTCTGTATAGTTTCGAAAATCATCAAATAAACGATTGAATTGTTTTTACAAGACCATCTTTAGCAGAAATAGGTAATCTTTCAATTCCGAGAGAAGTTTTTATTTTTGAGTTAGATACTACAAAATTTTCAGTCAATTTATCCAAACGTTCAGTATTTAATGGTAAATGTAATACATCCCCAAATTTAGCAATTGTGTTAATTATTTTTTTAGAAATAGATATAATTTTTGCTTTTTTATTTGTTGTTGTAGCTATTATCTCAATTAATTCATTAGTTGATAAAGTTTCATCATCTGCTAAATTGTAAATTCCCGAAGGAATATCTTCTCGTTCAATTAGTTCTTTAATGATAAACATCAAATTATCGATGCTGCAGAAAGAACGCTTATTTTCAAAAGCACCAAGTGGCCAAGGAATATTCTTTGAAACGAGTTTGTACAATAAATTCAAATTTCCTTTATTTCCAGGGCCGTGAATCATACAAGGCCTGAGTACATAAACTCTCTTACCCTCTGGAATTTTATTTGATAAAATATATTGTTCGGCTAGTAATTTACTCTTACCATAGGGAGTTAATGGGTTCGGATGGCATTGCTCGGTTAATTCTCCTTCAAATTGGTCTGCAACTGCTTTAACTGAGCTGAGTGTAATAAATACCTTCGCTTCAGTAGCAAGAAAAGCATCGTAAACTTTTTTAGTGAGCTCAGTATTGACTTCGTAATATTCTTGAGAAGCAGATGTATTTTTGAGGTCGTGGGCTTTGCCTGCGAGGTGGATAACTACTTCAGCACCATCAATATTTGATTCGTTACCTCTTGAAGAAACACAAATAACTTCATTTTTAAAATTATTTAAAAATGAAGTACCAACAAAACCTGATGCACCTGTTATAAAAATACTCATGTATAACTCAAAATTGATTTTGCCATCAATTTATTGATGTAGCTACGTTTATATTTCAATTTAAATTCTTCTCGATCAATCGAATTTGATGGCATATCTGTCTTCAAAAATTCAACTAACTGTTTTGAATTACAAGGTTCAAAAACATAACTGTCTGATACTTCATTTTTTATGAACTCAGCAGCAAACCCGGAAACACCAGCAATTATAGGTTTACCAAAAGTGGCCAACTCAAATATTTTAGATGGCAACACTTTTCTGAACGCTGGATAATCATTCAAATGAATAAAAAGATAGTCGGCATTATTGTAAATAACTTGCAGCTCCTTTCTGTTAACTGGTTTTTTGAGAACTACATTACATAATGATAATTTTTCAATTTCATCATTTAGCAATTTTTTTGTACCTCCATCTCCAATAACAGTAAATTCAAATTCACTACCAAGCTCATTAGCGGCATGTGGAATTACTTTATGGAGACCCTGTCCTTCTCCAATATTACCTGCATACACTATCGATTTTTTTGAAATGATTTTGTCTTTTTTCTCGATAGATGAAAATGAAACTAAAAATTCTTCATCAATACCATTTGTGTAAAAAGTAAATTCTGTATTCTTGAATTTAGAGAAATACGATTTAAACCCGCCTGATATTAAATTGATATGTTTTGCATAATTGAAAGTCTTATTTTCAATCAACTTTAAGATTGGAAGAATCCCCAGTTTAAGAATCTTAGATTTAAACACATCCGACATTGTATCAACAAATATGTCTCTAATATCTAAATACAATGGAGAATTAGATTTTTTTGCAATCGTATATCCTAAATATGCGGTGAACAATCTGCTTGATGAGGCGAATACCAAATCTGGTCGCTTGTTCTTATTTAACTTAATTACCTCTAAATAAAACGTTTTAAAAGAAAATACTTGATCCAACATGCCGCTTTTGTGTGCTGGCAATGAAATTCTATGTATTCTTAAATTTCCTTCTTCTTCAAACTTAGGGGCACTTTGCTCAAAAGTGCTATATCGATTAGGAAGTGTGGTATAAACATCAACAATAATATCCTTCTCACGGGCTTGTTTAGCTAACTCTATTGCCAATGGGGAATTCCGAAAAGACCCAGCACATAAATCCGGTTGAAAATAAAATGTTAAATAAACTATTCTTTTCATTTACTCCAACTTATTGAAACTTTACTAGAAAATGGTGTAGTACCGTTAATTAGAATACATTTATTTTTTTTACTTGAACCAAATGAGTCATGATAAGTAGATGAAACAACATGTATTTTATGATCAGATGTGATTTTTACTAAATTTTCTGATAATTTATTTAAGAATACAATATTATCAATCATTTCTACTTGAATATCTGGATGTATATACAATCGGTGTTGAATATTATTTTTTTTACCTGTTACCTCATCAATTATGTCAAGATTTCCATCACTCACATTCCATTTTCGATTATGTTTTGGTCTATTTAGCAAACGTTTATACCCATTATGAGTTGCTGAAATTTCTAAAGAATCACCAATTTTGGTTTTTACAATATTACTTATAATTGCCCTTCTTGCGACCCTGAAACCTGACCACACTTCCGAGGAATTTTTACCATCTATCTCAATAGTTGAATGTGCTGAAGTACTTCTTTGTCTTAAGCGTTCTTTTGAAAAACCATATTCGCTGGTTCCAGAATTTACAATTACCCTATTTCCTTTAATTGCTAATTCAAAAGATAACGTATCAGCATGAGCATGACCTGGTAAATAGTCAGGGCCTATATGACCTATATCTATAATCAAATGTATATCTTTTTCCTTATAAACTCCAAAACCACTTTCCTCAAAATGATGAAACTTTATTTCTGATTTTATTTCTGACATTAACCCAAGTTCTAAAGCTAAATTATTTAGTTCATTAAAGCTAGGTGCTATACCATTAGCACAATCATTAAAATGCGATAATTCATTATTATTGTATTTCATTAAAGATAACCAATGCATACCCTTAAAATAATTATCAAGTATTTTTTGAGTTGGAAAACTTGGTGGCAAACCACAAGTTAGTTGATATAGATCTAATAAATCTTCCATAGCTAAAGCATGATACATTGGACTCAATTCAAAATGTGCACCATCAGATAGAAATTGTTCATTCAATTCTTTACTCAATATTTTTATTGCCTTCTTATAAATTATTGATTTTTCATCAAGATTAAAAAAAACACACGCAAAAAGTAAGGCTTTGATATTCACAAACAGATGATTACCTAGAAGGTGGTATTCTGGTCTAGCAGCTAACCAACGAACTTGATTCCATAAACTCAATTGCCCCTCTTCTGTGAGACCCTTTGTATCCCAATGCCACTTTATCCAATTAACAATTCTGAGAGAGGTTGGATATGGTTCCCAACCTGTTCCTTTGCCATAGGGGTTTTCAATTATCCATTTATAAACAATGTTTTTCTGAAACTCTATCTTATTTTGTTCTTTTTGTCTCAAAAAATCAAAATAATGTAAGTTATATCTCCATAATTTAGAAATTGATAAATCATCCCACCCAGTATCTAAAAGTTGATGCGTTTCATTTAAAAATGTAAAATTATCATAATCTAATGTTACATTATTCTTTGAAACACCATTAAAAGAAATGCTACTATTAATAATAGGAAAGCTCTTTGTGTCAGTTATAGATCTTGGAAATAAGTAAAGAAATCTCCATACAATTTGTTTTAGCTTTAAATACTTTATTGTATGATAAAGTCTTGTAGTATAATTTAAAATATGCAATATAATTCTATCTTTATTGTTAGATTTAAATAATAATTACAATTCTATCCATTGTCCTTTTTGAAGACTTTCAATTGCTGCAAAAGAAGCTTGAGTTGTATTCACAATTTCGTCAAATGGAATTAGTGCATTGCCCCCATTATTAGATTGCGAAATTAATTTATGAAATTGGTTTTTGTGTCCTTTATCTAGTGATGTTTTTAGCTTAGAAAATCCTTTAAAACCATATCCATTTGTGATTCTAAAGTTATCCATAATTAAGGTTCTTTCTTGCGAATACACCTCCACACGTTCTTTTGAATAGGATTTTGATCCATTAGAAAAATAATTAATCACTCCTGTAGAACCATTTTCATATTTTAAAAGAATGCTTGCGTTGTCGGTATTTTCTTCTGGATTAATACCCATTGCGTTCATGCAAACTGCTTTAACTTTACTACCTGTTAAATAGGTGATTAAATCTATAAAATGACAGGCTTCGCCAATGATTCTGCCTCCCCCCACAAGCATATCGTGTACCCAAACATTTGCTGGAATATTTCCTGCGTTCATGGTGGCAATGACATTCATTTGAGAATTACCTAATAGTGCTTTCATTTTTTCGGCATGAGGTGAAAATCTACGATTGAAACCAACCATCACCGCTTTTCCTGATTTTTGTTGTGCTTCAATTACTTTATCTAATTCATCTTTATTTAAAGCTAAGGGTTTTTCAACAAAAACGTGTTTACCAGCTTCTAGGCATTTTATGGTCATGTTTGCATGCAAGTTGTGTCTGGTTGTAATTAAAACCAAATCGACTTCATTGTCTTGCAAAACATCCTCCACATTTGTTGTAGAATGAGAAAAACCATATTTTTGAGCCATTGCAGTGCCTGTTACACCACCTTTACTTGCAATGTATTTGTATTGAGCACCACTGCCTTTTAGTGCAGGAAGCATGGTCATTTTTGTAAAATTTCCGGCACCGATAATTCCAATTACGCCTTTTTGACCAGTATAAGAAACCTCTTTTAACTGAATGGTTGTTTTAGGCTTTTCGTTTGATTCTTCATATTTTAAAATGGATGCGATGGATTTGCTTGAACCAATTTCGCCATAAATTTTTAAGTAATCGTTTAACGGAATTACTTCGGTAATCATTTCGTTCACCTGAATTTTTTCTGATGCTATGGCGTGCAAAATGGCTTCGAAATTTCTTTTTTCAGTCCATCTTACAAAGGGTAACGGATAATCGTTTCCACTGTTTTCATAGTTTTCATCATACCTACCTGGACCATACGAGCAAGAAACTTGAAATGACAATTCTTTTTCATAAAATTCTGCTCTACTAAGATTTAAACCTATAACTCCAACTAGAATAATACGTCCTCTTTTGCGAGACATCTTTGCAGATTGCGAAATGATTTCGTCAGTTTTGGCTGATGCTGTGATAATTACGCCATCTGCACCTATCCTATTGGTTTGTTCTTCTACAAACTTTACCACATCTCCATTTTTTGGGTTGAATGGTAGGATGCCCCATTTTTTGGCAAGGTTTAATTTGCTGTCATCCACATCAACACCAATTACTTTACAACCGTTTGCAGCTAATAATTGGGCTGTAAGCAAACCAATAAGACCTAATCCTGTAACAACAATAGTTTCGCCAAGGGTTGGGTTGAGCAATCGAATACCTTGAAGACCAATAGAACCAATAACGGTAAAAGCAGCTTGCTCATCAGAAACATTATCTGGTATGTGTGCCACCAAATTTTTAGGAATGGCTACAAACTCTGCATGTTGCCCGTTGGAAGCAACTCTATCGCCTACTTTAAACTCGCTCACTCCCTCGCCAACTGCAATTACTTTACCTACATTGCAATATCCTAATGGTAATGGCTCTCCCAACTTGTTGAAGACTGCTTCTAAGGTTGGCATTAAGCCTTCTGTTTTGATTTTGTCTAAAACTTGTTTTACTTTATCGGGTTGTTGTCTCGCTTTTGAAATGAGGTTTGATTTTCCAAATTCGACCAACATTCGTTCGGTACCTAAAGAAACTAACGAACGAGTTGTCTGTATTAATACGTTTCCTTTGCTTACTTGTGGTGCAGGAACTTCTTCTAGAATGGTTTGTCCTGTTTTGAAGGATTGTATGATTTGTTTCACTTAATGAAATTTTTTTGATTAAATTATATTCTAAAATATTTACTACAAAAATTTATTTTTTAGTTGTAGCGCTTTCTTTTCAATTAAAAACCAAGATAAAATACTAATAGCAATTGTTATTATTATAGTTAAAAATAAATATTTAACATCTCCTAAATAACCAAATGAAATTAAAGAATTAATGACAAGCATGTGATAAATATACATTCCGTAGGATATGTCATTTCCTTTTAAAAATAAACTAAGTTTTGGTAAAGTATATGCTAATGAAATAGTTACAATTGAGAGTAGTAAATTTGATATTAACTGTAAATTTACAGGTGTGTATGAAGGTTTTACATCAAAAATTAAATTGAAAATTATATAAAACAATAACCAATATAAAGCTTTACCTTCTATTAATTTTTTTAATTTATCCCAAAATAAATACATCATTGAACCTGTTAAGAAACAATATAAATATGGTACAATACTAACGCCTAATAATTTAATTACTAATGTTTCAGGCATACCTTGCTTGCTTGATATATAAAAACTAAATGCTAATGAAAATATAATAAAAAATAAAAATTTGTAAACTATTCTAATTTTTTTTAATAATAAAATAATTAAAGGAAGAAAAATGTAAAATTGAAGTTCAACCGGAATAGTCCATAAACTTCCGTTAGGAGTACCTACTCCCCATGATCTTAAAACATCGGGAGTCCAAAATTGAAAAACTGTTACTTGCGTAAAAATCCATTTTATAATAGTCCAACTAAAAATGTCATTAAAGGCAATTATATTAAAAAATAATAACAATCCTAATGTTATAATAAAACAAAACCATAAAGCTGGAAAAAGGCGCAAAAATCTATTAATAAAATATTTTTTCAAATCTTTATTTCTGTCAAAAGATGAAAATATTAAAAATCCGCTAATAGTAAAAAACATTAAAACCCCTGGAAAATGAGATAATATATTGGTGAATTTATTTAAATTACTAATTTCTAGATGCGAAATTGCATGTTGAAATAAAACTTCAATCGCTGCAACCAAACGTAAAAGGTCAAAATTATTTTCTCTAGATATCATTATAAATATTTTTTTTGGTATTGTATTAAATACGCATTATTTTGTTAATTGATATAACTTAAATCTTTCTTCTAAATCGGGATAATTAATTAGTACAGCTCGGTATTTACCTTTAAAAACAAACAAGCTCCCGGCTGCTACACCAATAGTTTTATATTTATTTATCGCTTCTTCAATATTCTCTAAACTACCTGCCCCCCCCATTATTGTCATGGGCATATCGGTTTGTTCTCTAATTAAATCAAATAATTTAAAATCAAAACCTTGCATTTTACCATCATTATCTACTGAATTAATAACTAATTCTCCAATACCTATTTCAACTAATTGTTTTATAAAATCATTTAATTTAACATTGGCAGTCTTTTTTGCATTATGTGTTACAATTTCATATCCACCAAATAATTTTTTCTTTTTGATATCTAATACAACCACTACACTTTGTACGCCTACAGCGTTTCCAATTTGTTTTAGAATGGTTGTATTATTAATTGCAGCAGCACTAAGAGCAACTTTTTCTGCACCAAGACTGATGATTTTTTTGGCTTGTTCCACAGTTGTAACGCCACCACCATAACAAAATGGCATTCGACATTCAATAGCTAGGTTTTTAATAAGTTCAAAATCGGGACCTCTATTTTCAGAAGTTGCATCAATGTCAAGGACAATTAATTCGTCAACTTCTTTTTCATTAAAAATTTTAACGGCATTTAGCGGGTCGCCTACGTACTTAGGATCTTTAAAATTTGTAGTTTTAACTAATCCTTTTTTATGAACTAAAAGGCAGGGTGTAATTCTAGATCTAAGCATTATAAATTTGCAAAATTATTTAATAATTTAACCCCGTTTTGATGGCTTTTTTCAGGATGGAATTGAATTCCGAAAACATTTTCTCTATATACAGCAGAGGCAAAAGTTGCACCATAATTGGTCGTAGCCAAAATGTTATTTTTATCATCACATTCAAAATAATAGGTATGTAAAAAATAAAACCCAAAATCAGGGTCAATATCTTTTAACAACTCATTATTTTTTAATACTTCGATAGAGTTCCAACCCAAATGTGGAAGTTTTGGTTTTTGTAAAATCAGGTTAGCATCTATTTTTTTTACTTTCCCCTTTATGTAGCCCAAGCCTTTACAAGTGCCTTCTTCACTACTATCAGCTAGAATTTGCATACCTACGCATATACCCATAATTGGCACATTATTTTCAAGCACCTCTTTATCTAAAACCTTTCTAAACCCTGTGCTATCCAATTTGGACATAGTCTCATCGAAAGCGCCAACACCTGGTAAGAATATTTTTTTAGCACCAATAACTTGCTCAGGAGATGAAGCAATTGTATATGGTACTTTTAGTTTTTCGTAAATATTGGCAATAGCTTTGATATTTCCTGAGCCATAATCAATTATCGTTATCATCTTTTGATTGACTTTTCTACTCCAATAAATTTTAAAAATTTCGCTCCAAATTTAAACATTGATAATTGGTTTTTATAATTCCAATAAAACTTTTTAGGCATCGTTAAATAACCTCTAAGCTCTTCAATAGTTATGCCTAATTTAGTTGCAATGTACTTAAATTCTTCATCAATTATTTCAGGATTGTATGCAGGCTTTGACATTTTTTCTAATGCTTTTTCCCTAGATAATTGACCTGTCAATATCAAACTTGAATACTGGACTCTTCTTGTATCAAAACCAAATCGTTCAGGTAGCCAATAACCTTCATAAAATTTTGTGAAACGTGATTCAAAATGCTTTTGAGGATAAGGTGTCCATCCGTAGGTGTCTGCCAACAATTTCAATGCATCTTCTTTTACATAAGGCATATAATTTAATGGTTTAACCACATTTACTCCCTTGATATATTTAAGATAAAATTTATGTTTTAAAATAGGACTAAAAGGGTAAGTCTCCATTTTATTTGTACTAAATTGTTTTCTAATGTCCCTTATTTGAGCCATATCGGTACCATAATACAAAAATTCCATTGGGTTTCTTACACACTCAGTAGAGATATTGCCTCCATTTAAAATATACTTGATGTTATATTTGTTAGCAAAATTGTATAAAGTAGCAATAAAGGCATGATCCTGTGGAATATCTAAATGTGGAACTCCCGATTTAAAAAAAGCCAATTGAAAATCTTTCATTTCCTCCCAATTTATCACTTCTGTGTATAAATCTAAGCCCAATTTATCAATCATAACTTGAATGTTATGTACTGCAAGTTCAGAATTCCAACCACCATCCACATGGAAAACTAAGGGTCTAAGACCAAGTTCTTTTACTGAAAGATGTAATAGATAAGAACTATCCACCCCACCGCTCATGCCGAGAATACAATCAAAATCTTTACCTTTTCCGTCATTTTTTATTTTCTCTACAATGGCTTGCACTTCTGCTCTACCCTTTTCGTCTGTATGCCAATTAGGTTTGACATTTGTATAAAAGTCATTGCAATGATCACAAACGCCTGTTACATCAAAAACAATTTTTGAATCTGAAGTGTCCATGATACAGTTGGAACATATTTGGTAGTTTCTTTCCATAATTTAGTTTTATTGAAATAAAAGTTTTTGAAGTTTTTTGAATGATTCCTTTTGATCAAACAATTCAAGTGCGGTTCTACTTGGAATAAATGGAGTTTTGTTAATTTCTTTAGCTTTATTTATAGCGTCAATTAACCAATTATTATCTGATAAGTTAACAATTATAATTCTAGATTTCATACATTCTGGAAGTGAATCATAATAAGAGTTATATGAAATAGCAACCGGACTGCCACAAAAAATAGCTTCATATACACTTCTTGGAGAAGAATCACTGCTAGGAATTGACATTACTAATTCACACTCTGAAAGCAATTCATACATTTTAATTCTATCAACACGACCTAAATCAAGGTCATTTGCTTGTATTAGAGAATTACATTCTGTTTTATACAAGCTTTCATAAAATGGATAAATAAATGTTATACAATAATTAGATTCTGTTTGATTTCTTACTTGCAGGACCTCTTTTATTCTATATAGTTCTGTAAATCCTCTAATTGACAGAATACCTGAACGATGTGATATTTTTTGATTTAAAATATTTAAGCTTTTTTGAAATTTTTTTATTGAGGAAACATCTATACCATTTTGAATAATATAGGCATTTTTTTTAGATAAATTAAAAACTCCTTCTTGCATTTTCTTAGAATCTACAGTTATATGTTTAGCCATTTTTAATCCATAAACTGTAAAATGTTTATAAAATTTTGACCTATATGGCTTTACCAAAATATCACTTCCCTGAGGCGTACCAATATAACTTACCTTAGCAGCCCTTGCTAAAACTAAGTAATACATCGAATGCGCATGATAAATAGCGTTTGGATGTTTTTTTGCAAAACGTTTTAATAAAATAACCTGAAGAGGCAGCACTAATAATTTTAAAAGATTACGCCATTTATCTCCTAATGAAGATTGATTTTGGAATAAAAAACGATCTAAAATTAATAGCTTATAAACTTTGTCTTTATCATTAATTATTTTTTTAAATCCTTCACCAGCAATCAAATCGGTTAATACACAACATTCCTTGTCAAGCATTAGTTCCTTTGAACTTTTATACCAATCCATTGCATGAAAGTCACGTGCACCACACAAAAAAACTAATTTATTTGACATTTATTTTAACAATTATTTTATTACAAATATATAATTCCATCTTTTGACTTTTTGAAATAAAACAAATATACTATACAAATTAATTTTCATATGAATCACTATATAATTTTACTAATTCGACTGCTGCATTTTTTGGTTTATTCTTTGTTGGTTCGCATTTACTTTTCAAAACTACATCTATTGCATCAGCTAATGTTAAATCTGTTTTATGTCCATAAATAATAACAGTCTTTGGTCTATTGACACAATTTGTTGCAATTACTTTTTTGTCAAAATATAATGCTTCATTAATCGATATTGAATCTCCATCTGTAGTTGTATTTCTTATAAAACAATCCGTTGATTTAATTACTTCAATAAATGGATGAGATCCTACAATGAATTTAATATTTTTATTAATTTTTACTTTTTTTTCTAAAAAATAATCATAATAAATTCCTTTTGGATCTGAAATAAATAAAAAAATATTACCTTTTTCATTGAAATAATCAACCAATTCGGTAATTCCATATATTTCATTTCCATTTTTGTCATATGTTAAACTATAGGCATTGGTACAAAATACCTTTTTTGAATTAAGTTTAGCATCATTAATCTTATTTATTATGTCCATTTTCAATCGTTCTACTATTATTGGAGTAATAAAAGCCGACATCAATACTGCTTTTGAATTTAATTTCAATGCAGTTTCATAGCTTGAATTATTTAACAAAATTACTTTATTAGAAATCCTTACTGCCAACGATTCAAAAAAAGACATTATTTTGTTGTAACTATAAATATTTCCATGAATAGTTATGATAGAATAAGTATTTAATGTTCTACATAATAATGTAAAAACAAACAAGAAGAATGGATTCCTTATATGTATATGAGCTTTATTGGCTTTCCAAATTGAATACACAAAAGTTAAAAGGTTAAAATTAAGATTATTATAAAATGTATATTCTATTCTTTCACGATTCAAATAATCTAAAAGTCTGGACGTATGAATAGTAACTCCACCAATAGGCGGGGGTATTTTACCAATTATTAATATTTTACTCATCATGCGTTAAATTGAAATGTATAACTAGCAATTGTTGTATAATTATGATAATTTATAAAGTATTCTTATAAACTTAATTTAAACATAAATCCTTGAATAAAATAAAACATCATGGATAATCAAATGATTTTATTTTTAAAAAAAACACTGAATTATAATTAATATTAAATATTTTAAAAGTTAATTTATAAAATTACGCCAATGAAATCTGCAATCTACAAATAAGAAAAAATTTATGATCTAAAAACTAAAAGTTAAAATACACAATTAAATAATATTCAATTAATTTTTACCATAATAATGTTAAATAAATTTAAACGGTTAAAAATATTGTAATTAAATAGGAACTTGCTTAGGCTTTATAGATACAAGAATATTTATAAATCTATTTTTTATCAATACTATATATTAAATACTTAATTATATATGGGGAAAATAAAAATGCAAAAATTGATGATTCCATTATAGTTAGTCTCTGAAATATAAATGGAAATAAAGTGAGTAGTGAAATTATAACAATAAAGTCCTCATTGTAAATATGCTTTTTGAATAAATATAAAAACAAAGATAAAATAGTTGAAAACATAAGAACGAAAATATAACCAATAAAAGCAATATAACCCCCAAACTGTAAATAAATACCTGGAATAAAGTTTGTTCCTAAATAAAATTCATTTTTTTGATTTGCAGAGGTATCGATATTTAATGGAATACCAAATGGATAGTTAAAAAATAATTTAGTTATATTATCTGCTGTTTTTGAATAACTTTCTTCTCTCTCAACTGCGGAATTTCCTTTATCATCATAAGCACCTTTGATACTTTCATTAATAAACGATAAATAAAAAATAGCACCAAATAACAAAGCAACTACAATTAAGTACTTTTTTACTCCTTTAAGCTTAAATAATATTAAAATCGCCATAATTATTAAACTAAATATTCCACCTAATGAAAACGTAAAATAAAATGCTGTTAGGAATATAAAAAGTCTTAAATATTTTTTTTTATAAAAAGCATGGCAAATAACCGGTAATAAAAACATTGCGAAAGTACCTGGTTCCATAAAACAAGAATAAAATCTAAAATGCGGAGTACCATCACTTAACTTGTGAAAAATAGCAATTTTACCTGTTAAAAAATCACCATTGGCTGTTTCAACAGCTTTTAATGAAATATAGCTATTTAAAGCTAATAGATACTCGATTAAACTAAAAATTGTTGTATAAAAAATAAATTTTGAAAAAATTTCCCAATAATCAATTACTTTAAAAACATTCTTCTGATAAAAATACGGGATAATCAAAAATACTATCCATGGTATTGTTTGTGATAAATAACCTAAAGAGTCTAGTGAAACTAATGATGATTTAACTATATTAATTAAAAAACCAATTAATATTAATACACCCGGAAATATGTAAAAATATAATAGATATTTATTAAGTTTCGTTTGATAAATTGCATAAAATAAAAATAAAAATAAAAATATAATAAATAAACTATTTACGACTCTAGATAGAAAATTTAACTCTAATGAAATCTTCAAAGTGGTTAATTGAAATAAAACTATTATTCCAAAAATTATATTTAATAAAATTTTATGTAGATTAAATATATTTATTTTCAATGTAATACTTATTTTGATACATTATTATTATTACTATTTGTTTTGTGATTTTCTAACTGAAAATTTAAACAATGATTTCATTATAAGAATAGCAAATTTAATATTGCTAAACTTTTTAATTTTAAAAATTAGAATTGCATCAATAACCACATAGATATATCTTATATAAGAAAAACTAAGGTTTAATCTAGATTCCGAAGAAGTAGCAACTCTATATCTCACAAGAGGTTTCTTAATTAAGAAAAAATTGTATTTTTTTATAAACAAATTCATCCATAAATCAGCATCTTCTGAGGCCCTTTTGGCCGGATTTTCATCAAAATGTACCCACTCTGAATTTGAAAGAAGTACTGATGAATAGGTAAGCGGATTTCCTGAAAAAAAATCATCAAACTTTGTGATGTTTGTTTTCTTTGTCACACTTTCTTTTATGTCATCTCCAAATAAAATGGTATTGGTGTGCACAATAATTGGCTCGTCTCTTACTTGATTATTTTGAACCACCTTCATTTGTTGTTCCAATTTATTTGGAAGCCATACATCATCATCGTCACAAAAAGCAATGTACCTACCAGTAACTTGTTTTAATCCGAAATTTCTGTTAGTTGCAATTATTCCATGATTTTCATTTTGAAAAGCCTTAATTTTTGAATTGTTAAATGAATTTATTAAAGCAAAAAAATCATAGTTTGAGTTTGCATCTACAACAATAATTTCAATATTTTGAAATGTTTGATTGAGTATTGCATTCAAAGTTTCTGTTAATAAACTTTGTCTATTATAAGAGGTTACAATTACACTAACTTGTGGCATATTGTCTTTTATTCGTTTCTTGTTTTATTCTCAAAGTAGTCAAAAAGTTCATTTATTCCCATTTCAATATCCCAAAGTGGTAAAAATCCTATACTTTTAATCAAACTATTGTCAATTACATATTTTCCAGTATTAGAGGAGTTATTGGTTGTAGCAGCCGAAATATCGATTTTTAAATGATATCTTTCTTGATAAACACTTTGAATTTTTTGCGCAATCTCTAAAATGGTTAAAGTATTTCCTGAACTTAAGTTGTAAATACCTTTACTGTTTTTCTTTTCAATAATTTTTTCAACTGCATGGCATACATCCCAACCGTGAATAAAATCTCGTTTTGGTGATCCATCTGATTTTAAAACAATTTCTTTTTTAAAGAAAGCCATTTTGCACAAATCATTAATAACTAAGTCCCAACAATTGTTTTCTTCAAACAATGGTGAACCATAACTGTTTGATAATCTGACAACATTGCAGCATATATTAGAGGTTCTGTTGTAATAATCACAAATTAATTCTCCAACTTGATGTGTAAACCCATAGGTATTTAGCGGTTGTAAAATTTGGTTTTCAATAACATGTTCTTTGCTTAAAGCTCCATATACCTGAGCTGTAGAAAAATAGATAAATTGAGAAAGACCGTTTTTAGAAAAAGTATCTAACAGCGACCATACAGGTGCAATATTAATTGAACTTACAAATGTAGGAGCTTGATTAGACTGGTAATGGTCTAGAGAAACAAGATGTATTAGCACATCAAATTTTTCTTGTGCTAACTTGGTCATACATTCCTCATCGCGTATATCTGCCAAAACAACCCTTTCCATTTTAGATACCCAATGTTCATTTGAAGGTATTTTTGAATGGCAAATAGTGGTAACAGCATAGTCTTTGTTTGCAAAATACAAAGAAAGACGACTTCCTATATATCCCGAACCACCAGTGATGAGAATTTTCTTTTTTACCATTGATATTCGATATCAGCTAGGTTTTCTTTTCTTTCAATTTCATTTGGATCGTGTTCCAAGTTAGCAACATTCAACAGCAAATTGAATTGTGTACCTATGCCGCTAAAAGCTACCCATACATTGGGCGGAATGGTTATTCTTTGATAGTTATTTTCTCCTAAAGTAATATCAAAAAAGTTGTTTTTGGTTGGGCTGTTTTCTCTGTCATCAAAAATTACAAATCGAATTTTACCCATAGGCACTACAAAATTAAGGGTCATTTGGTAGTGTTTTTTCCAAGGTTTGGTATCCTTAGCATGAATTGTTGAAAAATAAGCTTCTTCAAAACCAGTGAAACCTGCATCTGATTTTTTCATCCCGTGATAAACATCGCCTTTGGGATGGTGAATTCTTTTTAGAGGAGTTACTACAACTCCATCAACTGTTATTTTGTCCATACTATTTTTTCGAGTTTGGCTTTGTTTTCATACGATTCAATTTGCGATTTGGTATAGGCAAACATATCTCCTTTATTTTTATAAAACTCATAATACCAATCACTTGTAAACTCAATCAAGGTTTGATAATCTAAGGTTGCTTTCCATTGAAATGAAAACAATGCTTTGTCGCAATTTAATTTTAACAATCCCGCTTCATAAAATTTTATATCTCCCGTCACTTGGTAAGCTTCTTTTGAGTCTTTAAAATGCCAACGAGTACTCATATCTTCTAAAATTTCTTGAACAGTATGGTTGTATTCTGGTTTTGGTCCAAAGTTATAACTTTCACCATTTAATGAATGATCATTATACAAACGTTCTCCCAATTGCAAGTAACCGCTGAGTGGTTCCAAAACATGTTGCCAAGGTCTGGTTGCTTTTGGGCTTCTAATTTCAACCACTTTTCCTTCACTCCAAGAGCGCATACAGTCTGGAATGATTCTGTCTAAAGCCCAGTCTCCACCGCCAATTACGTTTCCGGCACGAGCCGATGCAATTTGAACTTGAACTCCTTCATTTTTAAAAAAAGAATGATAGTATGATTTGAAAATAAGTTCTGCTGCGCCTTTGCTTCCGCTATAAATATCTTTACCACCTACGGCATCGGTTTCTTTGTAACCATAAATCCATTCTACATTATCATAACATTTATCGCTAGTAATAATAACTGCTGTACATGGCTTGTTATAAACCCTTAAAGCTTCAAGTACATTTGCAGTACCCATCACATTAGTAGATATGGTATCTATAGGTTCTCTATATGATAAGGAAACTATGGGTTGTGCTGCCAAATGAAAAACAAAATGAGGTTCTATTTCATTGATTATCTTTTTAATGGCTTCTAAGTCTCGAACATCTGCATAAAAATGTTTCATTTTTGCTTCTAAATTCAACTCAACAAACATGGATGGCTTTGTAGGTATTTCATTAGAAATACCATATACATCTGCACCTAAAGTTAGTAGCCATGTACATAACCACGATCCTTTAAAACCTGTGTTACCAGTGACTAGTACTTTTTTGCCACGATAAACATCTCCAAAAACCATTTTTTCTACCATTTTACCCAAGGTGCTTTTTTATTATCATAAAGTTCGTTTAGCAACGAATACTCTCTAGAAGTGTCCATTGGTTGCCAAAAACCATCGTGTTCAAATACTTGCAATTCTCCACGTTCTACTAATTTTTTCATTGGTTCTTGTTCTAAAACCAAGTCTTCGTTTTCACTTAAAATTTCTAAAAACTCACTGTTACAAACAAAATATCCTCCGTTTATACGTCCGCCGCTTGCTTGAGGTTTTTCATTAAAACCTGTAACTGTAGATTTATCATCGGCAATACCAAGTTCACCAAATCTTCCTGGAGGTCTTACACCAGTTAAGGTTACCATTTTTCCATGTGACTTATGAAATTTTACCAACGCTTCTATATCAATATCTCCTACTCCATCGCCATAAGTTAGCATGAACATTTCGTCGTTTCCAATGTATTTTTTAATACGTTTAACACGGGCACCTGTCATGGCTTTCAACCCTGTTTCGGCAAGAGTTATCTCCCAGCCGTCTTCATCATGGGTAGTTTCTGAAATAATTTGTTCCGATTTTTTACCTAATTTGATGGTTACATCGGCGCTTCTTAGTTCGTAGTTTAAAAAAAAATCTTTTATTACTTCGCTTTTATATCCCATGCATAAAACAAAATTGGTATATCCATAGTGGGCATAGGTTTTCATTATATGCCAAATAATGGGCTTACCACCAATAGGAATCATTGGTTTTGGAATATCTTCTGCCACATCACGAATTCGGGTTCCATATCCCCCGCATAATATTACAATTTTCATACTATCTATTTTAGTTTGTAATTTAATTTACTTTTTTTGTATATTACAGTAATTTAATTTTTATTTAATTCCCATTGGTAGGTTTCTTCAATTGCTTTTAACAACGATGTATTTTCTACCTTCCATTTACTTTTTAATTTAGAGATTGAAAACACAGGATTCTTGGTATCAAAAACCTTCTCGTCTACATATTCCCATGTGGTTGAAGGAATTACTTTTTTAATGTTTACCAATATCTCATTAATGGAATAATTATTACCTGAACCAATATTTATTGTTTCGTTACAAATATTATTTAATTTTAATTGCCAAAAAATATTGGCAAAATCACTCGCAAAAATGTAGTCTTTTGTTGTAGTGCCATCGCCCCAAATTTGGATAGGTTCGTTAGCAATTGCTTTTCTGACAGCTATATTTATCAAACCATTTTTAGCACTTGCATGGTACTTACCAAAGGGATTTGAAATTCGAAGTATCAGGTATTCTATCCCATGTATTTTGTGGTACAGTTTGATGTAATTTTCAATAGCAATTTTTAGCACACCATAAGAGTTATTGGGAGAACTAATAGTGTCTTCTTGATATTCATTTTCAATTTTTTCGCCATAAACCGTCCCTCCTGAAGAAAGATAACTTATTCTTTTTACCTGAAATTCATTCATTAATTCTAATAGTGCTATTGTACCCAACAAGTTAGAATTCACATCTTCTTTTATATTATTGTTGGAAGTTGCAGGAATAGATGTGCTGATGAAATGAAATACCTCATCAATATTATACTTGATAAAAATAGCTCGCAACGCATTATTATCTGTATAATCCATTTCTATACTTACTACATTGGGAATCTCTACCATATTTGACTTGCCCACTAGAATAAAACAATACTCTTGGACTATGTTTTTATCTAAAATAGATGTATAATATTCAATTATATTTCTACCTAAAAAACCTGTACCTCCTAGAAATAATATGTTTTTATTTACTTTTTTCAAAAATTAATTTATTTTGAATTATACAATTTTAATAAATTCTTTGCATACTTTTCTTCACCTAAGTTTTCAATAAAAGTTTGAGCTACATTCTTCGAAAAAGCATCTCTAATTTCTGGATTTTTATATAAATAAATAATTGCGTTAGCAATGTCGATTGCAATGGTATTTAAATTAGGTTTTACTAAAAAAGCATCATATTCATGGGTTAAAAGCTCTGAAATTCCTGCAAAATCTGATGCAATTATACAACGATTATTTTGCATAGCTGTTAACAATACCAAGGGTAAATCTTCACCTTCAACAGAGGTCAACATATATAAATCACATTCTTTAATAAATTGAATATAATCAGGTCTATTTCCCCATAGTGTCACATTTTCGGTAAGATTGTTTTTTTTTATAAAATCTTCAAGAATAAATTTATTTTCTCCGTCTCCAACAAAATTCAATTGTATATCACAATATACAGAATAGTCAAGCCTTTTAATTTCCAATAAAGCTTCCAGTAAAAATAATTGCCCCTTTCTGAAGGAAAGAAAACCTACCATACTTAAAGTAAATCGCCCTTTTCTAATATTTATTGGTTTCAGGTTAGATGATAAAATTGTTTCATTAAAATAGGAAGGAAAATTTCTGACACTAGTTTCTTTAAACCCTCTTTTAATTAAAGCTATTTTATTTTCCAAAGAATGTGTTAGAAAAAAACGTATATTTTTAGAAATCAATTTATCCTTATTTCTACTAATAAAGTTTGTTTTCTTAATAGCTTTATTATTAACTTGGTATATAACATTTATCGAAGGAAAGAAATTTAAGATTAAAGCCAATTGATTACATGCTTTTGCAGCTGGATATCCCCCATTATTAATATGGACAACGTCTGGCTTTAAAATTAACAGATAAATAAAAAAATAAATTATATTCCATATTGCATATAAACCTGTAATCTCAATTAAAAAAAAAGGCAGTTTTATCAATCTGCGGAGCGGTTTATTATTTAGTTTTAGATTAATTTTATTATATATATCACCATTTGTTATAAGGTAAAGAGGTTTGAAAATAGTTTTTAAATTGTGTGATTCAATATCTCTTTTTAAACCAATTTTATAGTCTTTAAAATAACTGTATGAAAATACAATATTAAATTCATCTAATATATAAGAATTTTTATAAATAGATTGCATTAATCGTTCACTACCACCATAAATATGACACTGTGAAAAAATAAGCAAGATTGGTTTTTGCACTTTCATTTTAATATTTACTTTTTAGAAAAAAGACTATTTTTTTTCTGGTTGACTCTTCAATGAAATAATATACAAGCAATGGTATGAGAACAGTACAGAAAAGAGACATACCCAATTGGATAAAGTGGGATGTTGAATTAGCTGAATTTATATCTATAGTAGGTATCAAATTGTATAATACAAAAGTAATTATAACTGGCACACTACATTTGACAAGTACCGAAAACAAAAGCGACATTATTTTTAACGTGGTTTTGAAAGCCATTATTGCTATAATAAAAAATGTGTTTATTAGAATAGTTGTTAGGGTCGCCGAAGCGAGTGAATATTCTTTAAATCCAAAAAAATCGAACAATACCAAACTTGAATAAAAAACTAATGGTAATAGTAATGCTAAAAAACGAATTGATTTATTAAAAGAATTAGCAATAAAGTAATAAGAAATAGGTACACAAATGGCTGTTAATGCAATGGTAAATACAAACATTTGGCTAATTAAAATAGATTTGTCATACAAAGTACCTACCCATATATGTATGATGGTTTTCATGTTTAAAATTAATGCTAAAGAAGGTAATACAATTAAAGGGAATGACCATTTCATCAATGTAATAAAGGTATTGTTGAGCCCTTCTATATCGTTAACTGCCGTAAAACGATAAAAATAGGCGTTGTACGGACCAAATAAAGTATTATATAAATTTCTTAAAAAATTTAGAAAAACTACAGCCACGGCATATATGGCAACCGTTTGTACTCCATAAAACTTACTCAATATAAGTGTATCCATTTCAAAATATAATATCCATGCAATGGTTAATAACAGCGAACTAAAGGCAAGTTTTTTGGTTTTTGCAAATACCTCTTTTGAAAAATGAAATTGCTTTACTAGATACCATAATTGGTATTGGTATTTTTTTTTAATGATCACTAACGCAGTCAAGCTTGATAATAATGTAAGTAATTGAATTGAGATATAATATCCAACGATGTCGTAGTTGGATGATGTTACAAAAAAACTTATTATTCCAATTTTGATGATATTAAAAAAAATATCGATGGCTTGGTATATGTAATCTTCTATTCGAATTGAAAAAACCAACACATTTAATTTTTGAATAATGATAACTGGGGCAAAAGCAATTAGTATAAATATGAGTTGGCTTGCTATTTTTAAATCATACAGATTTGTTGTCTTGATGATTAATGAAGGGTTGAGGGCAACGAATGCTAAAAAAAACAAAATTAAGCCTACGAAAATAGCCAAAATGAATAAGGCAAAAGCAATAATTTTCATTTCTTGTTTTAGCTCTTTTTTTACATAATATTCGGCAGCATATTTTTGACAAGCAGATAAAAAACCTAAATCTGCATACGAAAAAAACAAGCCCAGACTGGTACATATTGTGTAAACCCCATATATGGTTGGGTTGGAAGTTAATTTTGGAATGACTAACAATACTGACAAAAAGCCTGTTATGATTCCGAAAAACTTAGTTGTGTATATCAACAAAAGGTTTTTATTGAAAGTTTTCACTGCTTATTCCCAAATTTATAATTTTCAATCAAATCCAAAATTAGATTGGGTTTGAATTCTTGATTGATGTAATCATTTAGTATTGATATGTCAACACTTTCTTTCTTTTCTAATATTTGCTGTAATTCTATTTCATTTTTAGCAACAGGAACTTTGTAATGATTTCCGTCAAATGGAGAAACAACTTGTTGGCCATCAACCAATAAACCATTTTCATCTATTGGCTCATATACTACGTAATTGACTCCCATAATCAATGCTTCTAAAAAAGTCGTTGAAGTTCCTCCTATTACTAGTGATGCCTTAGAGAGTGAAGTATTTAAGTCTAAAGTATCTAATTTAAAAAAATTTTTATCAACAAATTTAAAATACCATTGAATGTTTTCACTAGGATGTGGTCTCAATCTTACACTTTTGACATTAAAATTTTTCAAAATTTTCTGTATAGATAATAAATAGTAAATAAGATTACTTCTATCTCCAAGAACTACTTTGTCGCTAAATTGAGATCCATTGAGAGATTTTGTAATTATTACAATATCATCAAATTGAAATTTTAAAATTTTTTGTGTATCGATTTTGTATTTAGGATGACCGTTAATAATTATTTTATTTGGATTATGCCCCGCATTAACAAGGTTTTGCTTTATCGCATCTCCCCAAACTACCAAGTAGTCTGTTCTATCGTTTTCAATACCGTTATATATTCCAGGCAAACCGTGAATAAAAATAAATGTTGGACGTTTTAATTCTTTAAATACGTCAATAGCTAATTTTTCAAAAAAACCAGAGTCTTGAGGTAAAAAAAGCGCACAAACATTATTTGTGATCACATATTGCTTTAAATGTTTTTTATAATCTTTAATTAGAATAAATAATTCATAACTAATTAGTTCTTTAAATGTACTGTTTTTTAGTTTATTATTTAATTCAAGTGAACTCCATATTATTTTGGAATCGAAGTAATTTTGTAATTTCCCAAAAGCCCATGGAGGTTTAACCATAAGGTATTTTTCATCTGAAATATGTCTTTCTAAATTAAAATATGCTGATGAGAATATTATTTTTTTATTCTTTTTGTTAGCAATGAATAATGTTCGAAAAGCGTTGACAATATTGAGAAATTGAAAGATTGATAATTTAATTATTTCTAAAATAGATTTTTTCTTTTCGTTTGGATTTTTAATATGTTGACCGTAAGAATAAAACTTATTATTTAAGTCATAGTGTAAATAATTTAAATATAATTTAAATTCTTTATTATCATGAAATTGATTATCAATTAATTTTAAAATTAGATTTTTTTTCATAATTGTAATATATAATACTACTTTGATTAAATTGTTTTAAATAAAATCTAAATTTAGTCTATCACCTTTTTGTAAATCTTTATTAATTTTTTTTCCTATTATCTCATTATAATACTTGGGATGCAATCCAAACCCTGGACGAATAGATCTTACATTTTCTTCTGTAATAATATCGCCTACTTTCATATCTTGAACAACATATAATGATCTAGAAAAATCTTTTCCTTTAGCTTGTTTTTCTGTCAAGGTATAATCAACTAATCCTATTGCGCTTTCCGCTTCGCGAACTGCTTGTACCATCGCGGTAAACTCGGATTCATTCATAGAAAAAGAAGCATCAGGACCACCAATTGATCGGTCCAAAATAAAATGTTTTTCAATAATTTTCGCACCAAAACAAGTTGCTACAACGGGTACAGTTGCCCCCATAGTATGATCAGACAAACCACAAATTACATTAAAACGATCTGCCAAATCTTTTACCATAACCATATTGGCTTCATTGATAGGAGCAGGATAACTAGAGGTACATTTAAGTAATGCAATGTCATTGTTTCCCATTCTTCTGCAAGCGTCTAGTGCCAATTCAATATCTTCTAATTCAGCAATACCTGTTGATAAAATGATTGGCTTTCCTTTAGATGCAACATATTCAATTAATGGTATATCAGTAATTTCAAAAGAAGCAATTTTATAGGCAGGAACATTAAGATTTTCTAAAAAATCTACAGCCGTTTTGTCAAAGGGAGATGAGAAACAAACCAAACCCTCTTCCATTGCTACTTTCATTAATTCTTGGTGCCATTCCCATGGTGTATATGCTTCTTTGTATAAAGAATAAAAATTTTTACCTTCCCAAATAGTTCCTTTTATCAAAAAATCATCTTTATCGCAATCAATTGTAAGTGTATCAGCAGTGTATGTTTGTAACTTAATACAATCAGCTCCTGCTCTTTTTGCCGCTTTTATGGTTTCGATAGCAGTGTCAATACTGCCATTATGATTGGCTGAAAGCTCAGCAATTATAAAAACCGGGCTTTCGGCATTTATAGTATATGAATTAATTTTCATTTTTTAATATTTTATTTTGAACAAATTCAAATTCATCATTTCTAATTTCTTCAATTTTAACAGCCCCATTGGGTGTTTTAACAACCAGATTCGGTTTAACTTGAAGAATCATACCGTTAGGCATTTGATTATCGAAACCTAGATCGCAAAAAGAAATTTTATCAATTATAACTTTATGACCCTCATAAAAAGTAAAAGCACCAGGATAAGGGAAAGTTTGAGCTCTAACCCAATTATTTATTCTTTCTTTTTGCCAATCCCAATTTATTTCACCATCACTTGATGTCCTCTTGCCATAAATGGTAGAAATTGAATTATCCTGTTTTACTCTTATAATACTTTTTGATTCATATAGCTTTATTATTTCACTAACCATAGAAGGATATACCTCAATATATTTGTTTAATATGGTAAATCCTGTGTCATATTCAAAAATTGGTATCCTTTTTTGTAATATTATATCACCCGTATCACAGCCTATATCTATAAAATGAGCTGTCACACCCGTTACTGTTTCATTATTTATTATTGACCAAACATGCGGGGTTCTCCCCCTATATTTAGGCAACAAACTCCCATGAAAGTTAATTGGATATTTAAATTTTTCAATTAAATCCTCCTCAATTAAAAAAAGATAGTTAATTGATAATAATAAATCGCTTTTAGCCTTATTTATAAAAGACGACAACATACCATTTCTTGGATTTCCTACGAATAATGGAATACTTTTAAGTTTTGCGAAATCAATTATCTCATTAGATTTATTATCTGTTGCAATAAATTCAATATCCGTGAAGTCAAACAAATAAATCAACAAATCAAATCCTAGTTTTCCTGATATTAATAATGAAATCTTAGTATTCATTATTTTGAAAATTTAGAGTAAATAATGACATCTATAAATTTATTATCAAATAAACAATGCTCTTTTAACCTTGCATCTTCTATATATCCAGCAACTTCTAAAGTTGCATATAAATGTGGTCTTAAATTAAATGCATAAACAAATATTTTATGAAGTTTTAATTCCTGAAAAGCAACTTTTTCAATAAGTCCTAAATATATGTTCCAATGTTTTTGAAAATTATCTTTTTCTAATTCCGTATCCATAATAAATGAAATTTCTGCATTTTTATCAACCCAATTGATATGAACTAACCCTCCATAACCAATACATTTTCCATTATCCAAATAAGAAAATAAAATTTGATTGGGTTGAACTTGATCATAAAGTGCATCAACTACTGTGACGAAGTATTTTTCTTGATTTTCAACAGTCAACGGTTTGTTTTGTCGTAAATGATAAATTTGTTCATTTCTCCATTTCAAAATATCCAATCGATCTTCATAACGAAGGGGAACAATAGAAAATGAACAATTACTAAGTTCTTGATTAACCAAGCATTTATAACTACGATATTTTGGTCTCATTTATTTTTAAAATTTTCTTTTCTAATAACTTATCAATAATTGGATATAAATCTTGTACCTTAATTTGACTTCGTTTAGATATATCTATTAAATCATGTTCGCCATCAGCTAGATTAAGTATCCACATCATTCCATCAACAAAATTGTCTGTTATTTTTTGTGAACCCAAAGTTGGGTAAAGGCCTCTCTTACCTAATTGTGGCTCACAATTAGGTAAGAGATTGATGTACTTTTCATTATGTTCAATAAGTTCGATAATATCTAAATATTTATACACAGATGCTTCCATAACTTCAAATGAAATAAAATCTTTATCATCTGCCGAAGTATGATATTCTGGATATTTTCCATACATGGTTTTCATTAAGGAACCAACAGGTAAATTAAATCCAGGTGAGCAATACTGACGTTCATCACTCCCGCTTGGGAAAAACTCTACTAAGTTAAAATTATTCTCTGTTTGTTCTAAAATAAGCTCTGCAGCTCTGTCTGGCAATGCATTTCCAATCCTACTTCTTTTGTATGTGTAATCTCCTTTATCCCCTATGCACGTAATTACAAAACCTGCTTGCAAATTTTCCTTAAAATGATCGCCTTTTTCTGAAAGTAAACAAATACTACCAATTGTTTCGGGAACAAATGCGAATCGATAACTGTATTTTAATTTCTTTTTTTGTTTTAGATGTTTATAAATAAATGCAGTAACTAAAGGACCTGAAAGCTCGTTATTTGCTAAAGATGGGTGACAAATATATGTGGAGAATAAAATTTCTTTTTCAGACTTACCTTTAATGAAAGCTTCTCCAATCGTCATTGAACCCTCATCATTTAATTCAGAATCTATCAACACTGTGTAGATTTCATTTTTATCTAAAGTACAAAATTGATTATGACTCATACAAAAACCCCATCTTTTTTGATAATATGAAGTTAGATAAGGAATTAAATCTGGTTGCTCCGGTAATGTATAAATATGTTCTTTAAGTAAATCAAAATCTAATTTTAATGATACGGGTTCTGAATATCCTAATATATGTAAATTATTATTTTCAAAATCAATAATTGTATTTCCCTTACTATCTTTAATAAATGCCTTTCTTATATTCCATTCTGGAGGAACAGTCCAATCAAAACATTTAGTGCCAGAAGGAATTTCTTTAATTTTAATATCTACAATTTCTTTTAATATCTTAAAAGATTGCCTATTGCCATTGCCTGTTAAACTTCTACAAATAGGCCACAATCTATCGAAATATTTTTCTATTTCTAGTTTCATTTATTCAAAATCACTTATTAAAAATTTCCTTCCTAATTTATCCAACATTGGTTCTACCCATTTTTTTGTTTTCTCATCTAAAAAATATAAAGAATCTACATTCAATTTTTCAATCCAAAAATCAACTAATTTTCGGATATTACAAACTAAAATTCTAGTACTATCTTCTTGAAATTCAAAAAGAATATCATTTTCAATTAACTCTTTTTCCAATTTAACCCAATTATATTCGAAATAATGATTTAAAGGCCTTACATGATAAGTAACTATCTTCTTGTTTAATAAATTATCATTTGTTAAAACATTACCAATAAAAATTTTATCATATCTATATACTAAATTTCCAGATATTCTTTCAATATAATGTAAAATAGTTGAGGAACTAAATGTCGACCCATAATGCATTAAAGCTCCGTTATTTATGTATAAATATTCAAAACTTGATTCTTTACCAAATGGATCAATAATTTCATTTTCTGCTAATTTAGGTTCCTCACCATTTCCTGAAATAGAAAATATAGGAGTATTTGTCCTCCAAAAAGCATTATTAATCCTAAAATGTTCTGATAAAATACCAACTTGAGATCTAGAATTAACTATTGAATAATCACCTCCTTTACAAAAGTCATAATTGAATGCAGGCATCCATAATTCTCTTTCAAATTTATTAAGTTCTATCATTTGGAGTTTTAAATAATCAATCCTATTCGAAAATTGTATTTTAAACCCATGCATTAAATCTGAATGAACTAGCATTCTTTGAATTTGATTGTCATTCAATACTTTTATAATTTCTTCTTTCACAATTAACAAGAAATAATAACGCAGGACGCATAAGAATAACCTACACCAAAACCTGCTAATAAAAATTTACCTTTCTTTTGCCCGATTATACATTCTTCCCTTATTGCGATTGGAATAGTATTTGAAACCGTATTTCCAATTTTTTCTAAATGATATATAAATTTTTCTTGCGGTATACTTAGCTTTTTACGTATAAAATCCAACATATATTTATTTGCCTGATGAAACACAAAATAATCAATTTCATCGGACACTAAATTATTTTTATTTAGTGCATCGTTTACTAATAAAGGTACAGCTGAACTAGTAAATGAAAAAATAGCTGCTCCATTCATATATAAATTTGAATCGTTATGCAAATATTCACCCTCATCACTAAAAATATCGACTGACTGTTTATTTAAATTGCGAATACCACCATTCTTTACAATTAGGTTTTCAGCACCATTGCCATCTGTTCCCAAACTAAAATTACCAATCTCATAAAGTCCTTCTTTCTTAGTAATTAATGTAGCTGTTGATGCATCTCCAAAAATCGTTTTGTTTGACTTATCTAAGTAATTAATGTATTTAGAATAAGTTTCGGAAGTAATTAATAATACATTCTTTGCTATTCCACCTAAAACTAAACCTTTTGCCAAGGATAATCCATATACATAACCAGAGCATCCTAAATTAAAATCTAAAGCCCCACAATTGGTTGAAAGTCCAAGTTTACTTTGTAGAATACATGCAGTAGTAGGTAAAAAATAATCTGGACTTTGGGTACAATATAATAAGAAATCTATCTCATTTGGATTAATATTATTTTCTTCAAATAATTTCAACCCTGCCTTTACCGCCATATCACTTGCAAATTCATCTTTTCCTGCAATATGTCTTTTATATATACCAGTCTTGCTAGAAATTTTGTCCGCACCCCATTCTGGATGCTCCATTGATATTTGTGAATTATCAATAACCTGATTAGGCAAATAATAGCTTATGGCATTAATATACGCTTTCAACTTATTGTTTTTTTGAAATTACATAATCATATAATTGATCAATAGTAATTATTTTTTTGAATTCTTCAACCGGAACAATCACCTTGTAATCATCTTCTATAACTGTTAAAATAGCCATTCCCGTGAGAGAATCCCACGAATCTAAATTTCGAAAATTAACATCAAAAGTTATTACAGAAATATCATCTTCTAAAAACTGATCTCTAATTACGTCTAAAAATTCTTGCTTATTCATATCTATAATTTTAAAAATTTTTTACTCTATTAATTCAACCTTTTAAAACCTCCATGACAAACAGGACCATTTAATAACTCATCAATGTTTTTTATCCCTTTTTCGCAATCAGAAATAATGGAATAAACATCATTTAGTGCTTCAAAATAGAGTTTTAAATTCTCTTCATTATGAGCTGTAGATGCATAAAAGTTAGTGCTGGCTAAATAACCTTTGGCAAGCATTTCTTGCGCTATAAAAGTTTTGTATTCTAATGCCTTATCACTGTTAAAACTATAGGTACTCAAAGAAGGTATTCCTGATATTGTAATTTTTAGATTATATTCATCTGCCAATTGTTGCCACCCTTTTCTCATTTTGTTTCCAATAGCAGTAATAATTTCCCAAGATTTTACTTCTTCCATTACTTTTAGAGTCGCTAATGCAGCAGTAGAACCTATTCTTTCTGTCCAAAAAGTACTACTTATGAAAGTGTTTTGTGCTGCTTCCATAACCTCCCTTTTTCCAACAACTGCGGTTAAAGCATAACCGTTTCCAATTGTTTTTCCATACATTGCCATATCTGGTTCTACTCCATACTTTTGGTAAATACCTCCAAATGTTTCTCTAAAACCCGAAGTACATTCGTCAAAAATTAATACAATGTTTCTATCGGTTGCTAATTTTCTAACTTTATGTAAAAAATTGTCTTCAGGACCAAAATTTCTTACCACTTCCATCTTGATAACTCCAATTTCATTAGTATCAACAATAGATAATAATTCTTCGAAATTATTGTAATTGAATGGATATACAGTGTTTTTTAAATTTTTCGGAACACCATTTGGACTTAATCCGCCTAATAAATGACTTGATAAATCGTCACCACCGTTATGATTGGCAGACAAATACCAATCGTGCCAACCATGATAGCCACAAATTGCTACTTTGTCCCTACCTGAAGCAGCTCGAGCAATACGAATCGCAATAGAATTTGCTTCTCCACCACTTCGAGCAAAACGAACCATATCTGCCCATGGATTGATTTCAATTAATTTTTCAGCAAGATAGACTTCTTCAGGACAATTTAAAGTACTCATGTTACCTTTCTTCACCGTTTCCATAACAGCAGCATCAACCTCATCATTACCATACCCTAAGGTATTAGTTCCAATGCCCATAATGGACATGTCTATTAATTCTTTTCCATCCAAATCCCATACTTTACAACCTTTTGCTTTAGAAAAATAGGAAGGCCATTGGTCTGGCAAGAACATTTCTGGCCTTTTGGATAACAACATTGTACCACCAGGTATTAAGTATTTTGCTTTTTTATATAATTCTTGACCTGTTCCCATTAGTTATCATTTTTTAGCGACTTTAAAAGCCCTTCATTTCTAATAATTGAATCGTTTATTTCAGTTAAATTATTTTGAATAATATAGTTCGTATATTCTAACCAAGATTTGTCAGTTCCTAAATCGCTAATTAATTTCTTAATTAGTTCAAAATCTCTAATTTCATCTACAGTCATTCGTATTTTTGAAAAATCAAAATCACACGGATAATTAATTGCAGAAAACAAATTGCCCCCTTTTAAATCTGCATTATTTCTAATAAACGGAGTAACATGTTCTCTTTCTGAAAGTAATTTGGCATTTTTCCAAGCCTCCTCTAATACAGAAAATTTAAAAACTTCAATATCTTGTCCATCCGGAAAATTTTCAATTAGGATATTTGCACCATAATCTTTATCATTTGAATGAACAAAATTAATCACGTCATCGACTAAGATTGGGTCAATCAAAGGACAATCCGAAGTTACTCTAACTATCCATTCTGCTTTTTTATCTTTAACTGCCTGATAAAATCGATCGAGTACGTCTGACTCTGAACCTTTAGAAGCACTAAAACCCCACTCAATAGCTTTATCAAATATTATTTGATCTTCACTATTTGTGGTAGTTGCTACAATTATTTCAGAAACCGATTTACATTTTTTTAATCGATCTAAATGGATTTGAAGTAACGACTTCCCATTAATTTCTTTCAACACTTTACCTGGCAATCTTGTACTTCCAGTTCTAGCCTGTGTGATTAAAATTGTATTGCTTACCATAAGGATGGATTTAATAAGTCCAAATCTTTAGTCTTAATGTTATTTATTTTCAGTATTGTATCTTCTTCAATTTTATAGGAAGAAGCTTTGATATTCGTATTTAAATGATCTTCAGAGTCAACTCCAATAATCACATTATCTATTTTTTTTTGAAACAAACAATAAGATAACGCTAATTCTTCCATTGAACAATTAGATTGTTCAACTATTTGATTCAAGATTTCCAATTCAGATTTTAATTTCTGAACAATTTTATTCTTATCACTGGTTTTCTTAAAAAACAATCCTTGAAGAAAAGCAGATCTTGTGTGAATAATTTTTCCCTTTAATTTTAGTTCTTCTAATAAATCACCTCTAACAGAATAATTATCTAGTAAATTGAACGGCAATTGAACTACTGTTATATCATCTTGATCTAATAAATATTCTATTTGATCATTAGTATACACTGAAACTCCAATGTGCTTAATTAAACCCTTGGATTTTAATTCAAGTAATTTTAAACACGCCCCTTTATTACTTTTAAAAGAATCAAATGAGTGAAACATCAATATCTCCAAACAATTTACCTCTAAATCTTCTAAATACTCTTTAATCTTGATTTCAATACTACTTTCTTCAATACTATGAGGCACTTTGGTAACAATATTAAACTTATGATTTGGGTAACTTTTATGGAATTCGCCTATTACTTTATGTGCATTTCCATAAGCTTCCGCAGTATCTAAAGTTGTAATTCCAGATACATGAGCTCTTAATAAAATTTGGTAACTATCTTCTAATGAAATTTTTCCAAGCTTATTATTTATACCATAGTTAAGTCCCATTTGAACCGTCCCTAGTATCAATTTACTTAACGGATTATTCATTGAAGAATTTCATTATTAAATTAATTACAAAATTTTGCTCATTCAAAGTTAATGTTGGATACATAGGTAAACTTATACACCCTTTATAATAAGATTCCGCATTTGGAAAATCGCCTTCTTTCCAACCAAATTGCTTGTAATAAGGCATTAAATGACAAGGTATATAATGAATTTGGGCGAAGACTTTGTTTTGTCTTAAATAATTATACAATTCCAAACGATTTTCTACTTCAATTATGTATAAATGATAGGCATGTCCCTCGATTACACCTGATTGAGATTTGATAAAAGACTGTCCTTTAAATGCCTCATTGTATATTGAAGCAATTAAACGACGTTTCATTAATCCTTCATCTCCTCTTTGTAATTGGCTAGTTCCTAAAGCAGCTTGAAAATCAGTTATTCGATAATTAAATCCTAAAGTTTGCATTTCCATATACCATCCAGGATATTGTTCGCTTTCAGATTCTTGACCACAGGCAAACTCAATAGAGTTAGTATATTCCGATTCATTTTTTGTAATACCATGTGTGCGTAATGTCAACAACTTTTTATATAAAGATTCATCGTTGGTTGTAATCATACCTCCTTCGCCACAAGCAATGTGTTTTACAGGATGAAATGAAAAAATGGCCAAATCAGCAAAATTACCATTCCCGCATTTTTGAATGTTACTTTTAGAATCGTCAAAATAACCTCCAGGAGCATGACATGCATCTTCTATAATCCATAAATTATATTCATCTGCTAATTTTCTGAAAGCCTCTAAATCAACTGCTCTCCCTGCAAAGTCAACAGGTATTAATCCTTTATAAGTTCCTTTTGGAGCGTTTTCTAACAATATTTTTACTTTGTCAATATCTAAAAGATAAGTATCTGGATTGATATCAGAAAAAACAACTTCCCCCCCACAATAACGCACACAATTTGCTGAAGCGGCAAATGTAATAGGTGTAGTAATTACTTTATCTCCTTCTTGAACTCCCAACGCTAAAGTACATAAATGCAAAGCGGCAGTACCATTAGAAACTGCTACAGCATATTTGCTTCCAACATAGTTTGCAAAATGTTCTTCAAACTCCTTGATTCTAGGTCCTTGAGTAAGATAATCTGATTGTAGTGCTGCAATGACTACCTCAATATCCTCTTTTGTAATATTTTGTTTGCCGTATGGGATGATGGTATTATTCATTTATTCGAAATTTGAATCTACATGTTCCTTTATAAGGTTTCTTAAACTCTCTATTGTCTCCCATTCTGTATTAGTTCCAGAGTCATAGTTGAATCCTTCCGTTACTTTTTTTGCAGAAAATGAATCCACGAAATCTTTAATTTTAAAATTAGGAACAGTTGGTAAAATAGTATAATACTTCCCTAAATCATAGGTGTAAAAAGAATCTGAAGACGTAATCATTTCTTCATGTATTTTTTCTCCAGGACGAATTCCAACAATTACTTGTTCGCAGTCTGGGGCAACAGCAGTAGCCACATCGGTTATTCTATAGGATGGTATTTTTGGAATGAATATTTCTCCACCCCAAGCATGTTCCATGGCGTGCATCACCATATCAACCCCTCCTTGTAAAGAGATGTTAAAACGAGTCATAGCACTATCCGTTATTGGTAATTTTCCTTCACTTTTTTTCTTAATAAAAAATGGAATTACAGAGCCATTAGATCCCATAACATTTCCATAACGCACCACTGAAAATTTGATAGGATTTGTTCCTTTTATATTATTTGCGGCCACAAATAATTTATCTGATGTTAATTTTGTAGCACCATATAAATTAATAGGTGCGCAAGCTTTATCTGTCGATAATGCTACCACATTAGATACGTTAGTTTGTAAAGCTGCATGAATTACATTTTGTGCTCCACCAATATTAGTTTTGATACATTCATCTGGATTATATTCCGCTAAATGAACATGTTTCATAGCTGCGGCATGAATTACAATATCTACGCCTTGAAAAGCCCTGATCAATCTTTGTTCATCACGAACATCTCCTAAGAAAAAACGGATTTGAGGAAATTGACTTTCAGGAAATTCCTGAGCCATTTGAAATTGTTTTTGTTCGTCTCTGGATAAGATGATTAATTTTTTTATATTCGAATGGTGATTGAAAATATGAGTAGTTAATGCTTTTCCTAAAGATCCTGTACCTCCTGTAATTAATATGGTTTTGTTTTCTAAATTCATTACTTTAATATTTTTTAATTAATTATTAACCCCACAAAAATCCAGCACTATTTTAGCTTTGCCTGTTTGGATGTTTTTGAATTCATTGTGAGCCACTAGATATACAATTATGTCTGCATTTTCTATGGCTTGTTGGGTAGGGGTTAGTTTGAAAACTTTGTGTTCTTGAATGTTTGGTTCTACAATATAGCAGGTATCGTCATGTGAGTCTTGCAAGATTCTTTGTGCAATGTACTTGGCTGGCGATTCCCTTAAATCATCAATATTGGGTTTAAACGCCAATCCCATGATGGCAACATTGGCTTTTCTACCGTATTTGAGTTGGAATTCAAGTTTGGCTGTTTTTACTTTTTCGGCACACCAAAACGATTTGTAATTATTGATTTCTCTTGCTTTGGCAATAATTTGAGATTCCATAGGATAATCGGCAACAATGAAATAAGGGTCTACGGCGATGCAATGTCCGCCTACGCCACAACCTGGTTGCAGGATATTTACACGTGGATGTTTATTAGCAAGACGGATGAGTTCCCAAACGTTAATATCTGCTTTGTCACAAATAAATGATAGCTCGTTAGCAAATGCGATTTGAACATCACGCGAAGAATTTTCAGTTAGTTTGCACATTTCGGCTGTACGTGCGTTGGTTGGATGTAATTCTCCTTTTACAAATTGTTTGTAAAAGTCGGTTGCTTTTTGAGTAGCTATTTCATTTACTCCACCAATAACTCTGTCGTTATTTACTAATTCATGCATTACATTGCCAGGCAGTACACGCTCTGGGCAGTATGCTATATGTAATTTATTTTCTAGTTCTGGTCGTTCGGAAAAGATATATCGCATCATTTTTTCGGTGGTACCAATAGGGGATGTCGATTCGATGATGTATAAGTCGTTTTCTTTCAATAATGGAATGACTGCTTTGGTTGCTGCTTCTACAAACGAGATATCTGGTTCGTTTTTTGCCTTGAAAGGTGTTGGCACTACGATAAGGTAGGTATTTGCTTCTACAGGTGTAGTTGCTGCCTTCAAAAAACCGTTTGCAACTGCGGTGGCTACTGCTTGGTCTAAACTAGGCTCAACTATATGTATTTTTCCTGCATTAATGGTTTCTACTACCTGCGGGTTGATGTCCACCCCATGTACGTGGATATTATTGTTTGCAATTAGGGCAGCAGTAGGAAGACCGATGTACCCTAAACCAATCATTACAACTTTTTGGTTACTCATTTTTTCAGTGTAAAGAAATTATATGTTTTGCTATTCGTTCGCATGCTTTACCATCTCCATAAGGATTGTGCAAACTGCTCATTTGTTGGTATCTGCTTGTATTGTTTAGTAGGTCGTTGCATTCTTTCAAAATCAACTCTTTGTTGGTGCCTACTAGAATTACGGTTCCGGCTTCAACCGCTTCGGGTCTTTCTGTAGTGTCCCTCATTACTAAAACAGGTTTACCTAGGCTTGGCGCTTCTTCTTGAACTCCTCCCGAATCGGTAATTATTAAATAAGATTGGTTCATTAGCCATACAAAAGCTGGATAGGCTAATGGATCTATTAAATTTATGGAATGTGTATTGCCCAAAATGTTATACACGGGTTTTTTTACGTTGGGATTTAGATGCACAGGGTAGATAATTTGAACGTCTTTGTTAGTCGTAGCTATCTCTTTTAGTGCTTGACATATGTCTATAAATCCTTGTCCGTGATTTTCTCTTCTATGTCCTGTTACAAGAATTAGTTTTTTAGTTTTATCAACTATTTGTTTGAGAGCTTCTATTTCGGGATTTACTATCTTTTTTACTTTCTCTGAACTTTCTATTAGCGCATCAATTACGGTATTTCCGGTGATGATGATGGAATCTTCATTCACATTTTCTTGCAACAAGTTATTTTTAGATTGTATGGTTGGTGCAAAATGTAGGTCAGCTATTCTGCCTGTAACTTGTCTGTTTATTTCTTCAGGGAATGGCGATAGTTTATTGTGTGTGCGTAGGCCTGCTTCTATATGACAAAGCTTTGCACCTGCATAAAATGCGGCTATACTAGCAGCCATTGTTGTTGTAGTATCTCCATGAACGTAAACATAGTCTGGTTGGTATTCTTCTAAAATTGGTTGTAAACCTAAAATAATATCAGAAGTCAACGAATATAAATTTTGGTTTGGTTTCATTATATCCAAATCATAATCGGGTATGATTTCGAAAAAATCTAAGACTTGATCTAGCATTTCTCTGTGTTGCGCGGTAACACAAACTTTAGTATTAAACTTATTTTCTTTTTGAAACTCTCTGACTAAAGGTGCCATTTTGATTGCTTCTGGTCTTGTACCAAAGATGATTAGGTTTTTTATCATTATAATATTTAAAAATATTAATTAATCTAGTACTTAATTTAAAGTAATACTCTTAAAAATCCTTCTAACAATCAACCCTAAAACCATTAAAAAACCTGTTAGAACACCTCCTAAAACTATACCTTTCCCTTTACCAAAACGTTCTTTAGGCAAAGGCAAAATAGGTCGGTCAATGACTTGTATTAGTGGTGTTTCTTTACGCAAAGTAACTTTAGCTAGTTCGGTTTGTTTCACTAATTCGGTAAGAATAGCCGTATTAGCCTGTACATCTACTTGGCGTTTGGCCGAAGGTGCTCGGTTCACATTCAAAGCAGGATTCAACATAAAAGTAATGTCATTAGCTACCGCTACACCTGTAATCGCTCCGTTCAATTCCCCACGAATGGAGTCGGTTTGATGTTGCAAGATGGCCATGTTCATTCGTGCTTTCTTACTTTTGGTGTCCACATAAAAATCGGATACTTGTTTGGCTAAAGTCTCAGAAAACGCCTTGGCAAACGCCTCATTCTCTGATTTCACATCAATACTAATAATGGATATTTTTTTGTCTTTTTGAGCTACTGTTAAGCTGGTTTTCGACAAGTCTTCGTACATCTTACCCATAATACTATCGTGTTCTCTGGTAAAGTATTTGCGCTTGGTCAAAGGCGGAAATTGAATTGCTTTTAATTTTGGTTTTTCGTTCCATTTGTCTCTCCATTCCTGAGTACGAATATATAGTTCAGCTAAAGAAATAGTATCCACTCCTGCTAGTACCGGCTGCATCAAGGTCTGCTCTACCATCGAGCGGGATTTGAACAATTCAATCAAATTGGCTCCTGAAAAGGCACCACCACCACTTCCTCCACCTAAGTCCAATCCTAAAGAGCTAGCTAATCCCAAAGCTCCACTCATTCCTCCTCCTTTTTCATCTTCCAAGGCAAAGGATAAGGTGGCTGTATAAATCGGTTTTTTACTTATTGAGTAAGCTAATCCTAAAGCCGCTCCTAGTACTCCTGCTAATACAATGATTTTCCATTGGGATAACATGTAAGAATACCATTCTTTAGCTTTCTCGATAAGTTCTTTGAGGGTGATCTCGTCGTTTTGTGTTTCCATATGTTTTATTTCGTGAACCGTGATTCGTGATTCGTAATTAGCTTCGCACTGTTCGGCTTCGCCTTTGGTCGTACTTCGTAAATCGTATATCGCAACTCGTAATTTTTAAAGTCGCCAATAATTTTGATAATCGGCTTTATTTAGAACCCCTTTGATGTCAAAAAGATAGACGGGTCCGTTGGACAAGGCTTCGAACTCTTTGGGTTGCATGTTGCGATAGGCTTGATGGCCTACAGCCAAAACGATACAATCGTATTGGCCTTCGGGTGCTGCTTTCAACTGAATGTTGTATTCGTGAGCCAATTCGGCTGGGCTTCCAAAAGGGTCAATCACATCCACCACAATGGAGTAGTCTTCTAACTCTTTGATTAGATCAACCACTTTCGAATTGCGAATGTCGGACACCTCTTCTTTGAAAGTAATACCCATCACCAAGACCCTTGATTTTCCTGGATTTTTATCTTGTTCAATTAAGGATTGTACAATGCGTTTGGCAATAAACGACGGAATAAAATCATTCACACGGCGTCCTGCTGCAATGACCTGTGGCTCAATACCTATCATTTTGGCTTTGTGCATCAAATAAAAGGGATCCACGCTAATGCAGTGTCCTCCGACCAAACCGGGTTGGTATTGGTGAAAATTCCATTTGGTTCCTGCCGCAGCAATCACCGCTTGGGTATCAATGCCCATTTTATCAAAGATAATCGCCAGTTCGTTCATTAACGAAATATTGATATCGCGTTGGGTATTTTCAATCACCTTGGCGGCCTCGGCTACCTTAATGGATTCCGCACGATGCAAACCGGCTTTGATAATGCTGCCGTATACGCCGGCAATCAATTCTAAGGCTTCGTTATCATTGCCTGAAACGATTTTTAAAATGGTGGTCAAAGTACGTACTTTATCCCCAGGCACAATGCGCTCTGGACTGTAGCCGTATTTAAAATCTTGTCCGCCTTGCAATCCAGAAACGGATTCCAAAATGGGCAAACAATCGTCTTCGGTGCAACCAGGATAGACTGTCGATTCATAAACTACTACATCCCCTTTTTTCAAAGCAGAAGCCACACTTTTGGTCGCTCCTAAAAGCGGATTCAAATTGGGCACTTTGTTGGAATCAATATCGGTGGGTACGCCAATGATATGAAAATGGGCTTGTTGTAAATCGGCTACATCAGCAGTAAATGTAATATCGCAACCCTCAAAAGCGGTACTATCCAATTCCTTAGACGGATCAATACCCTTTTGCATTAATGCAATACGCTCCTGATTGATATCAAATCCAATGACTTTGAACTGCTTGGCCAACTCCAATGCCAAAGGCAATCCTACATAACCTAATCCGGTTACAGAAATGCATTTTTCTTTGTTGATAAAGGGTTGGAGACTATAGTTCATATCGTGATTCGTAAACTGTGATTCGTAAATCGTAAATTATTTGAAGGCTGTTACTATCAACAACGCCAAACTCGTCATTACGCTACCAATACTGACCCATTCGCCAGTAGACATTTTTTTGGTCAATGGTTTTTCAGGGATTACAATTTGAGAACCTGGAGTCACTTTTGGATAGGATTTGAAAAACAAGAACGAACCCGTTACGACAGCTTTACCATTTGGATAGATCACATAGGCTTTTCTTTTCCATGCTTTCGCATCGGTTCCTCCTACTGAACTTAAATAATAATTAAATCCTCTACCGCTGTTGTACGGAATCTCCGAGGTCAATAAGACGCTTCCCGTTACTTTTACACTTTCACTATTTTCCACTATCTCAATCTCATCACCAGGTAATAAAGTAATATTCGTGCGGTTGTTGGGATTACGTACAATTTTATTCCAATCGACAGGAATGGTAGCGTATTTTAACTCTTCTTTTAATTTTTTTAGTGCCGAATTTTTCACGGTATCTTTAGCCGTCAATGAAGCATCAATGGTATTTTTGATCACATCAAAATTGACGTTTTCTAGTTCTTCAATTTGCTTGGCTTTGATAGGGCGCTTGATTTTCATCCCTCTATTATTGGCCAAAGGCGTTAAGCCACCAGCACGTTGAATTACAGAATACAATTTTTCTTTCTTATCTGCCAACACATATTTTCCTGGATAATGCACCGCTCCGGTTACGTAAACCATTTCCGGTTTTTCGTACACTGCCATACGGCGAATATTCACCACGTCAAAAGGAGCCAAAATAAAGTTTTCGGCTTGTTCGTTGTTGTCAGGAGTAATTTCGATATTGAACAATTCGGCACGGGCAGTATTGTTTACATCAATGTCTTCCGACTGAATCATACGCGCTACTTCCACTCTTTTTGAAGCCGAACCAATTAATCCGCCGGCTTGCACCAACAAATCGTTCAAGGTCAAGGCTGGATTGTAGTCGTATTCTCCCGGTTTTTTAATTTCGCCATCAATGGTTACCTTGAACTCTTCTTTGAAATCCAAGATTGAGAAAACAGTTACGATATCTTCTTTTTTCAACAAAATATTCGCCTGTGCATCACCCGCTACTGCTTTACCCAAATTTACAGCTACGGCTTCTTTGGTGAAATCCGGTTTCAAACGTACAATAGTAGCACGTGCTGTATAGGCATCTTCTTTCAAACCATCGGCTTTGGCTACCAAATCAGCAATTCGCATGCCTTCGTAAAATGAATAGGTATTGGGTCTAAAGACTGCTCCTTCAATTTTGATTCGGTTCTCAAATCGGTTTAAGATTTTAGACACCATAAACAAATCACCTGAACGGGGTTTGTATAGTTTAAATTCGGTCGCCTTAACGTCTTTAACTTTATATTCTTTATCGGTTTTTTGCAATACATTCACCGAAGCGGTAAAAGCCAACTCATTGAACCCAGAAGCAAAAGTTAACAGGTCTTGAAAACTCTCACCCGATTTCATTTCAAAAATACCAGGGCGTTTCACTTCGCCCTCCACTGTTACTCTTTGGCTATAAGCCGGAATACGAATGACATCATTGTCTTTCAAACTAATATTATCCGATTGATTCCCATTCACTAAGAAACGATACAAATCGATAGTACGGTAGACTTTGTTGTTTCGTATCAATTCAATGTTACGATAACTGCCGTTTTTAGCTGGACCTCCACCCAAAAACAAAGCATTGTATACCGTAGCTAAAGAAGATATCGAATAATTTCCCGGTTGCTTGCTACCAATTAAAGTTACTTTGATCGTACGAATACGACTCAAACTAATACCCACTTGCGATTGTCCTGAGCGAACCGTACTGTACACACGAGCAATGGCATTTTTAATTTTTACAGTAGCCGCTTCAATGGTCATGCCCGAAACGGCAATTTGTCCCACATACTGAATATTGACTTTACCTTCCACAGTTACCGGTACAGCATCACTAAATTCTTGAATCCCATAGACGCTAATTTGCAATTCGTCGCCAGGACCTAAGACATAATTTACTGGAGTAGCCAATTTTAAATTCGGCTCAAAATTTAAAGTAGGATTGTCAAACAATTCTGATCCAAAAACCAAAGCGTTCAAAGTATCCTTGACCTTTTTGTTCAAAATGGGCTCCTGTTTTCTGTTGTACTCCTCATTTGATTGGCCTTCAGAGGTTTGTTTAGCTTTTGTCGCAGTAGTTCCTCCTCCCAAACGTGCTTTTAATTTAGCAAATTCAGCTGCCGACATTCCTTTGGCCAAGGCCATTGGTTCGGCCTGATCAATCGTCATGTTGTTGCTTTGCAATTGCGAACGCAACTTAGCCAAATCGGCATCGGATAAATAATCCACTTTTAGCGTGCTTAAATTTTGTCCCTTTAATAAGTCTTGAGCCAGTACTGATTGGGTTGGCGTCAACGCAAAAAACAAAACGGCGATAAAGAGTAATTTTTTCATATTTTTTTATTCGTAATTTGTAAAACGTGATTCGTAAATCGGAAATAGTATTATATAAGGTATTAGTTCAATAAGTCCGAGCCTTGTCGTTCCAACTCATTGTAAATGTATTTTACATCTTGGGATTGTTCTTTTTGCAAAATCAAATTGGCATCAGGCGTAGTAACAAAAATGGCATTTCTCATTCCGATGAAAGTCGAAAATACGTCGGTTCCAATGACCATATTGCCCTGCGCATCAATCGGATGGCCTTGAGCAGCCAAATAATCATAAACCGATTCGAAAGATCCTAAATCGGACCAAGCAAATTGCGAAGCTACAACTTTGATTTTTTTGGAACGCTCCATCACGGCGTAATCAATACTAATGGATGGAATTGCCATAGATAAGTCAAAATCCAATCGTCCATCCTGATTGGTTTCCCAAGCCTGTTTTGCTTTGGCGTAGACTTCAGGTTCAAACGCTTTCAATTCGTCTAACAACACTCCTGCTTTGAAACAGAACATGCCGCTATTCCATAAAAAATTGCCTCTAGAGATAAAATCAATAGCCGTAGCTTTATTGGGTTTTTCTCGAAAGGCAAGTACGGTGTCTTCTTTGTGCTCAATGTAACCAAAACCGGTTTCGGGTTTGGTAGGTACAATACCAAAAGTGACAATATAATTGTCCTTGGCTTTAGCAATAGCTTCAGCAATAGCGCTAGTATAGGCCTCCATTTCGTCAATGATATGATCGGAAGGCGTCACAATTAAAATATCCTCGGGTTGTGCAGCGAAAGCCGAAAAAGCGATGGCTGCAGCGGTATTTCTTGGCGTCGCTTCTACAATGTCAATATAGGAAGTTTGGCTTTTATCCAAGACCTTGCGACTCAAATGACAGTTATCGATATTACCTACTACCATCACTTGGTCCACCAAATGACTGTTGCGGTCCAACGTCATTTCAAACAACGATTTTCCTTGAAATAATTCCAAGTATTGTTTGGGTTGGCTCTTACGAGAAAGCGGCCATAATCGGCTCCCCACTCCTCCGGTAAGAATAACATGTATAATGGATGGATTCATTTTTTTATAAATTTTTCTGTTGTCTTTACTTAGTTACAGACAACTGATAACTGAAAACGGCCAACTATTTCTTAGCTTGCTTATCAGCCACTTCCTGACGCAAACTGCTACTTGAAAATCGGTGTTCTCGAACGTTAAAACATAGCTCAATTCCTTTTTCTTCACAATAAGTTCTTCCAGTAAAATTTTTATGTTGGTATTCGTCACCAATGATGCGGACATCAATCTTGAATGCACGTAAAATATCTTCTAAATCTTGTTCCGTAGCATAGGGTACAATTTCATCTACAAACTTGCATCCTTTCAACTGAATATAACGCTCCACTACAGATTGTACCGGACGGTTTTTTTCTGGGCGATCAATGGTTGGATCAGTTTGCAAGCCACAGATCAAATAATCGCATTGTCTTTTGGCTTCTTCCAACATAGTGATGTGCCCTGCATGCAGCAAATCAAAGGCACTGAAGGTAATTCCGACTCTAGGTTTAGCACTCATAATTGTAATGGAATTTAAAATTAAACAATTGTTAATTTCAGTTCACGGCTTCGCCCTTTCCAGTCACATTGAGGTACTGAAAAATAGGCGTTATTTAGAACCTTGCAAAAGTAATAAAAATAAACTAATGTTGGCTTGCATTCCCAACATTCAAACCTTACTAAATTATCAACAATTCCTTACAAAGTCCTAAAATACTAATACTCAATTAAAAAACACTCTAAAGCACTCTATTATATATTGAAATATCACTAAATATAGTGAGGGGATTTACGATATACGAAGTACGATTTACGATATGGGAAGTACGAGGTACGAGGTAGGATATAACAGGTGATAGGTATGTAAATTGAACTAAAAAGTCTTGATGGCACTAAACATTCCCCTCTTGAAATCGAAGATTCAACGATTCCAAAAAATCAATACAAAAAAGAGTTAAAAGGATTAGGGGTGTGTAGTAATTTACAATCCCGACGCTTCGGGACGATTTATAAAATTCAATAATTAAACTAATAAGAGTATAAACTACTAAACATTCCCCTCTAGAGAGGGGCTAGGGGTGTGTAATTGTATAAACTTTAATAATATTAATAAAAAAACACTAAACACAAAACATCTACTAACTCTATGACATTCCCTTCATGAGTGGGGCTAGGGGTGTGTAATTGTATAAAATAAATTACCTTTATCATCCCAAACCTCAACCCAAATGTCAAAACGAAAAATCATCCCCTACAATCCAAAACTTACCTCGCTCGCCAGAAAGCTCCGCAACGAATCTACCGAAACAGAAATTTACCTTTGGCTAAAACTAAAAGGGAAACAAATGTATGGCTACGATTTCCACAGACAAAAACCTATTGATAATTACATTTTAGATTTTTTCTGTTACGACCTCCTATTAGGAATTGAAGTTGATGGTTACTCTCATGAAATTTTAGAAGTGTATAACAAAGACAGGATCAAAGAAAAAAGAATGAATGAATTAGGAATAACCATTTTACGTTTCAGTGATTTTGAAGTTTTGAAAGACATGGAAAATGTAATTCGGGCTATAGAATTTTTCATTTTAGAATTTGAAAAAAACCATAAAGACGAATAAGTAGTCATGATTGAACACACCCCTAACCCCTCTCTAGAGGGGGAAAATTTAGCATAAACAAAGAAGTTTATAATATAAATACTAGCAACAAATTGGGCTTGAATAAAATAAGTTGAAATTATAAAACACACCCCTAACCCCTCTCAAGAGGAGAATAGTCCAGCGGTAAATTAAAGATTGCTTCACTACGTTCGCAATGACCTACAACCAACAACCGATAACTGACAACACTTACTTGTGCTTCATCTTCAATACACAACCCATGGATTCCAATACCAAAACATAGTGAGAAGCAGTTACTTCTTGCACTCTAGCTTGTTGGTTCACAAATGGACCTGAATCTACCTGGATTGTGTCGCCTACTTGATAGGTACTCACTTCAATCTCGGCAGCATCAGGTGCGTTCAACCATTTTTTGATGGTAGCAATTTCGTCTTCGCGAACCATGGCTGGTTTTTGCAACCAAAACAAATAACGCACGGCACCTGGCGATTGAAAAACCAACGAACGGTCTTTCTCTTCCAAATGCACAAAAACATAAGAGTTAAACAAAGGCATTTCAACCTTCTTTTTGCGATCCGACCATTGACGCTCTTTCATCACCAATGGACAATAGCAATCGATTCCCATCGCTTGCAATTGCTCGGCCACTTTTTTCTCCCATTTGGGCTTTGTGTAGAGTACGTACCAGTTCATATTGTTTGCCGCAAAGGCATGATATTAAGAGTAATTATTAAAAGTCGAAATCAAACGAAAACTAGGATCCGATTCCTTGGTATACAAAGCCAATGGCTTCCAATTCGGCACGATTCAACAAATTACGGCCGTCAAAAACAAAGGCTGGTTTTTGCATCCCATCGTATATTTTTTGCCAATCGTATTTGGTAAATTCATCCCATTCAGTCAACACTGCAATCGCATGCGCATTGGCACAAGCCTCATACGGATTCGAAAATGACGTTACAAGAGACAGATTTGCCTCGTGCGAACGTGTTTCCAGATAATCCAAGTCAGCTAGGATTTTAGCCGCAGACACCTTAGGATCATAAACTGCAATCTGAGCTTGTTCGTTCATCAAATCATTAGCTACATAAATCGCTGCGGACTCACGCGTATCATTCGTGTCTTTTTTGAAAGCCCATCCTAAGAAGGCTATCTTTTTGGACGCAACCGTATTGTACAAAGTTTGTACAATTTTAGCAGAGAAACGTCTTTTTTGATGGTCGTTCATGATGATCACTTGCTCCCAGTAATCGGCCACTTCGTTCAATCCATAAGACTTAGCGATATAGACCAAATTCAAAATGTCTTTTTGAAAACAAGAACCTCCAAAACCAACTGAAGATTTTAAAAACTTAGAGCCAATTCGGCTATCCATTCCAATGGCACGAGCCACTTCATTCACATCGGCTCCGGTCTTTTCACATAATTCTGACATCGCATTAATAGACGAAATTCGCTGTGCTAAAAAGGCATTAGCCGTTAATTTGGATAATTCGGATGACCATACGTTAGTGGTCAATATTTTATCAGTAGGTACCCAATTGGCATACACATCCACTAAGGCTTGAATCGCATTTTGTCCCTCAGGAGTGATGTCACCACCAATTAAAATTCGATCCGGTTGCAACAAATCATCCACAGCCGTCCCTTCCGCTAAAAACTCTGGATTGGACAAAATTTGGAATTGCACTCCGTTTCCAGTATGGTCTAAAATATTTTTGATTGCCTCGGCAGTACGCACCGGCAAAGTCGATTTCTCCACCACAATTTTGTTATCTTTGGCTACTCGAGCAATTTGACGCGCACACAATTCGATGTACTTCAAATCGGCCGCCATACCCTTTCCTTTTCCGTAGGTTTTCGTTGGTGTATTTACCGAAATAAAAATCAGTTGCGCCTCGTCAATAGCTTTGTCAACCTCAGTAGAGAAAAATAAATTTCTACCTCTAGCTTCTGCAACGACAGCACTCAAACCCGGTTCGTAAATCGGAATATTGTCTACATTTTCATCATTCCAAGCGGCAATTCGCTCTGCATTCAAATCGACAACAGTTACCTGAATGTGCGGACATTTTTGAGCGATAACCGCCATAGTAGGTCCCCCTACATATCCTGCTCCAATGCAACAAATTTTTGTAATCTTCATTGATTCTATCTTTAGTCGTTCGACTTCATTTTAATTGTTCTTGATGGACTTTTCAAAAGGAACGCGTTGCAAAATACTGCGTCCCAAAGTCACTTCATCTGCATATTCCAATTCATCTCCCACCGAAATCCCTCTGGCTATCGTGGACAATTCCACAGGATAGTCCATAATTTGTTTGTAAATATAAAAATTAGTAGTGTCCCCTTCCATGGTAGAGCTCAAGGCAAAAATGATTTCGCTTACTCCACCTTGTTTTACTTTTTCAATCAAAGGACTGATATGCAATTGGCTGGGTCCTACGCCATCTATAGGCGAAATTTTTCCTCCCAATACATGGTAAATGCCTCGAAACTGTCCGGTATTTTCAATGGCCATTACATCGCGAATGTCCTCTACCACACAGATAATTTGATGGTTCCGACTCGCATTGGCACAAATTTCACAAATGGCACTATCCGAAATATTGTTACAACTGGTGCAATGCTTGATGTCTGAACGCATGGTTGTCAAAGCCTGAGACAAATACTGGGTTTGCTCCTGTGGTTGTTTCAACAAATGTAAAACCAATCGCAAAGCCGTACGCTTACCAATTCCTGGTAATTGCGACATTTCGTTGACTGCTTTTTCTAAAAGTTTTGATGAAAATTCCATGGATACAAAAGTAGTAAATTGGATAAACGAATCGGTTTAATATTGATTGGTAGCCAATAAAACCAACGTACAGGCTACTTCAACTTGAATATCGTTCAGCGCCAACAGTTGGTAAAATTCTGGATTCTCCGTTCCTGGATTAAAAATGACACGCTTCGGATGGGCTTCAATAATATAATTGTAATATTCCCTTTGACGTGCCGGATTGAGATACAAACTCACGGTGTCTACACTTTTGATAGGCAGCGCTTTGGTCTGTATTTTTATTCCTGCGACTTCTCCTGCATTTTGACCTATTGCCAATACCGAATGTCCTTTGGCAACCAAAGCGGTAATGGCTTTAAAAGCATATCGTTCCGGTTTGGTCGTAGCGCCAAGCACCAAGGTTTTTTTATTTTTCATTGATTTGAATTCTAAGCTGCAAAAGTAATCAAAAAAGAAACGGATATGTCAAATTATTCCGGCTAAACCGTTGCGGCAGGCAAGAAAATTTCAGCCATCATACAACGAGCACTTCCTCCTCCACAGGCCTCAATAGTATCTAGATTCACTTTTAAAATCGTTAGATGCTCTTCGAGTTGTGCTATTTGTTTCTTTGTCAAACTTTGGTAAGCCGAAGCACTCATCACCAAATAACGTCGCTCATTTGCTCCAATAACTTCCAGCATATTACCTGCAAAATTATTCAACTGCGCTTCAGTGATCAAAATAATTTCTTTTTCATCACCACGCAGACTGTCCAAGACCATTTTGCGTTCTTTTTTATCGTCAATACAATCGGCACAAATTACCGCAAAGGTATCGCCAATGCACATCATCACATTGGTGTGATAGATTAGCTTTCGCTCTTCACCAACCGTCTGAAAAGCTTCAAAAATAACCGGTGTGTATTCAAAATCTTCGCAGAACTCAATGAATAATTCTTCATCAGCTCTTGGAGATAAAGCACAATAGGCTTTTCCGTTTTCACGATCTAAGACAATACTTCCCGTTCCTTCCAGAAAATATCCTTCGGTTTCCGCCGAAGTATAATCCATGATTTCATTCACTTCAAATCCTTCGTCTTCCAGCACATCTAAAATATCTTCTCGACGCTCTAATCGGCGATTTTCAGCAAACATAGGATACAATACTACATCGCCATTTTCATGAAACGAGATCCAATTATTGGGGAAAATACTGTCGGGCGTGTCAGTTTCAGTCGTATCATCCACCACGACTACTTGAACCCCAACAGCACGCAATTGCGCTACAAAAGCATCAAATTCTTGTTGTGCTTTGGCATTTACCGTGGCAGGCAATAAACCGTCCAACACTTTTTGGTAGTAATTATTAACTGCAGTTTGTTCGTTCATGCGAAACGCCACTGGGCGAATCATCAAAATAGCGTTAGTGGTCTGGTTCATGTTTTATTTGTTATCGGTTGTCAGTTATCGGTTCACGGATTTCGAATCTCGAATTAGAGGCAAAGTCGAGCATCGCAACAATCCTTCTTGTTTGGCTATTTCAGCATACGGAATTTCCTCTACAGTAAATCCATTTTTTCGAAGCCAGTTATTCAATCTAGTAAATTTCTGTTCAGACACTACAACATCAGGTGCAATAGAAAAGACATTGGAATACATATGGTACATTTCTTTTCGCTTGATGTGAAAAAGATTGTCTTTTCCAAACAATTGCAACAAAAACAAATAATCGGCTTCTTCACGAAAGCCACGTTTGTAAATGATCGCTTTGTCTTTGCCTACAGGCTGGAAACAACAATCCAAATGTAAAGCATTATCACGGGCTTCAATTTTGGATTTAACCAAATCAAATTCCTTAACTATTTTATTGGGAAATAGTTTTCGCAAATATTCCACGCCATACATGTTGGTTCTTGCCGTAATATACTCTTTGTAATCACTTCCTTTGTAAGTACCTACAAAAATGTAATTCTCCCATAACATCACATCACCACCTTCGATATGCACTTCTTCAGGCGGACGCGCCACTTGTGTAGGTTGTATTTGATCAATCACATACTGTATCGCATCCAACTCCCGTTCTCTATCGGGCAAAATATTGGATTTAATAAAGACATCGTCAATAACAAACCCAATATCGCGCGTAAAAATCTGATTGTAATCTGAAATTAATTGGGGACGAAAAACAGTTACCCCATATTTTTTTAACACTGTTTCAAAGGCATTCATTTCCGGCACCATATCCGCTTCAATAGGATAGGTTCCTGCTTTGATATGTTCTAATGATTTAGGATCGTAGGCCTCTTCGGGTTTTGGCGTAGGCCCATTACTTTCTGCCGTTCCTAATACCACTGCACGCAATCGCGAGGTCTCGTCTTGTACATGTAATTGCAACATAAATTCGGGATTTAAGTGGGCTAAGATAACAAAAAAAGCTTCACTAGAAAGTGAAGCTTTAGAAATATTCTGGTGCGAATTATCGTTTGAATTCTCTTAAAGGATGTCCGATATAAATTTGTCTTGGTCGACCAATTGGTTCTTTGTTTTCACGCATTTCTTTCCATTGAGCGATCCAACCTGGTAATCTTCCAATTGCAAACATTACCGTAAACATATCTGTAGGAATTCCTAGGGCTCTGTATATAATTCCAGAGTAGAAATCTACGTTTGGATATAAGTTTCTTGACTTAAAGTACTCATCTTCTAAGGCCGCTTCTTCTAATTTTTTGGCAATAGCCAAAATTGGATCATGCACACCCAAAGTACTCAATACTTCATCAGCTGCTTTCTTGATAATTTTTGCTCTAGGATCAAAGTTTTTATACACACGGTGACCAAATCCCATCAAACGGAAAGGATCGTTTTTGTCTTTGGCTTTCGCCAAATATTTGTCGGCATCACCACCTGTACTAGCAATTTCTTCTAACATTTCAAGAACGGCCTGATTAGCGCCTCCGTGCAATGGTCCCCAAAGTGCCGAAACACCTGCAGAGATCGATGCAAATAAACCTGCGTGAGAAGAACCTACCATACGAACAGTTGAAGTAGAACAGTTTTGTTCGTGATCAGCGTGAAGAATAAATAATTTATCTAAAGCATTAATTACAACTGGATCTGCTTTGTAAGGACCTGTAGGCAATTCAAACATCAAATGCATGAAGTTTTCTACATATCCTTTTGTATTATCATAGTAATTCAATGGGAAGCCCATGCTCTTTCTGTACGTCCAAGTAGCAATCACTAGGAATTTACCCATCGTTTTGCATACGGCCTCATACATTTCTTTGCTGTTTTCTACATTCACTGACTTCGGATTGAAAGCAGTCAATGCACTGGTCAAAGCAGACAACACACCCATTGGGTGGGCTGTTTTTGGGAAACCGTCAATGATGTTTTTCATTTCTTCGTTTACCAAAGTATATTTTCTAATATCTTCCTCAAATTGGTGTAATTGCTCTGTAGTTGGCAATTCTCCAAAAATAACTAAATACGAAACTTCTAAGAAATTCGACTTTTCAGCCAAATCTTCGATAGAATAACCACGGTAACGCAAAATTCCTAACTCACCATCAAGGAAAGTAATTTCACTTTTGCAAGAACCTGAATTTTTGTAACCTGGATCTAATGTAATTAGACCTGAAGCGTCACGTAATTTACTAATATCTACCGCACCTTCATTTTCACTACCAACGATTACTGGAAGTTCAAATTGATTGCCATCGATTTCTAATGTTGCTATTTTTGACATAATATAAAAAGGAAATAAACTGTATTAAAATAATAATTCCTCAAATTTAAGGAATTCAATATTAATTTGAAAGCGAAATCTGAGGCAAAAATGTTAAAATTCAAAAAAAAAGCCATTCACAATCCGTGAATGGCTTTAAAATTTTAAGAAATCTTTAATTATTTTATCTTGAAAGCATTTTTTCCAGGGAAATAAGCCGTATTTCCAAGCTCCTCTTCGATACGAATCAACTGATTGTATTTTGCCATACGATCAGAACGTGAAGCTGAACCTGTTTTAATTTGGCCACAGTTCAATGCTACTGCTAAATCAGCAATAGTATTGTCTTCTGTTTCTCCTGAACGGTGAGACATTACTGAAGTATAACCTGCATTTTTGGCCATGTTTACAGCAGCAATCGTTTCGGTCAAGGTACCAATTTGGTTTACTTTTACTAAAATAGAATTAGCAATTCCTTTTTCGATACCAGTTGACAAACGCTCTACATTAGTTACAAACAAATCGTCACCCACTAATTGTACTTTATCACCAATTTTTTCTGTCAATAATTTCCATCCATCCCAGTCGTTTTCGTACATACCGTCTTCGATAGAAATAATTGGATATTTAGCAGCTAATTCAGCTAAGTAAGAAGCCTGTTCTTCTGATGTTCTGATTTTACCAGTTTCTCCTTCAAATTTAGTGTAATCGTATTTTCCGTTTACATAAAATTCAGATGCCGCACAGTCTAAAGCAATCATAATTTCGTCACCAAAAGTATATCCTGCATTTTCCACCGCTTTTTTAATAGTATCCAAAGCATCTTCAGTACCACCAGCTAAATTAGGCGCAAAACCACCTTCATCACCTACTGCAGTAGAAAGACCTCTGTCGTGTAATACTTTTTTCAAACTATGGAAAATCTCAGTACCCATTTGCATCGAGTGAGAGAATGAAGTTGCTTTTACAGGAAAAATCATAAACTCTTGGAATGCGATAGGCGCATCAGAGTGAGATCCACCATTGATGATATTCATCATCGGTACCGGTAAAGTGTTAGCAGAAACACCACCTACGTAACGGTATAATGGCAATCCTAATTCATTAGCAGCCGCTTTAGCAGCAGCCAAAGACACTCCTAAAATAGCATTAGCACCTAATCTAGATTTATTTGGTGTACCATCTAAATCAATCATCATTTGATCCAATACATTTTGTTCGAAAACAGAAGTACCTACTAACTCATCAGCGATAAGAGTATTTACATTTTTCACTGCATTTAAAACTCCTTTTCCTAAGAATGCTTTTCCTCCATCACGTAACTCAACTGCTTCGTGTTCTCCAGTTGAAGCTCCAGATGGAACTGCTGCTCTACCTAAAACACCATTTTCAGTGATAACATCAACTTCAATAGTAGGATTCCCTCTAGAATCAAAAATTTGTCTTGCGTGAATTTTAACGATAATACTCATAATCAATTATTTTATAATGTTGAACTCTATATTTTTAGCGCAAATATATTACATCTTTCGCAATCAAAACACAAAAAAAATCAATCTTATTAACGAAAACGTTGTAATTAATTAATGAATTTAAAGCTTGAATTGTGATTCTCAAAGTTTTAAAGAAAATAACACTCAACAACCTCAAATTGTTAAATAAAAAAAGCGAAGTACTACTACTTCGCTTTCCTAATCACCTCAAAAAAGAAATTTTATTTTTTCATGTTCTCAATAAATTGATCGAACAAATACGATGAATCGTGTGGACCTGGACTCGCCTCCGGATGGTATTGTACTGAAAAACAATTTTTATTTTTCATACGCATTCCGGCAACAGTTTCGTCATTCAGGTGTAGATGGGTAATCTCTAAATCAGGATGCTTTTCTAACTCCTCTTTATTCACAGCAAAACCGTGATTTTGAGATGTAATCTCTCCTTTTCCTGTAATTAGATTTTTCACTGGGTGATTGATTCCGCGGTGACCGTTGAACATTTTATAGGTAGACACTCCATTGGCCAAAGCGATAACTTGATGTCCTAAACAAATCCCGAATAAGGGTTTGTCATTGGCAATAATTTCTTTAGCCACACCAATGGCACTTGTTAAAGGATCTGGATCACCAGGTCCATTCGACAAGAAGAACCCATCTGGATTAAACGAAGCCAAATCAGCATAAGTGGCATTATATGGAAATACTTTGATGTAACAATCTCTTTTGGCAAAATTGCGCAAAATATTCGTTTTAATACCTAAATCCAAAGCGGCAATTTTATAGGTAGCATTTTCCTCTCCAAAGAAATAAGGTGTTGTAGTAGATACTTTTGAAGCCAACTCTAATCCTTTCATGTCAGGAACCTGAGCCAAAGCAGCTTTCAATTCATCGATAGGCGTACCATCAGTACAAATAACCGAGTTCATAGCGCCATTGTCACGAATGTAACTCACCAAAGCACGAGTATCCACATCAGATATACAGATCAAATTTTGCTTGATAAAATACTCTTCCAAACTTTCTGAAGCATCTGGACGAGAATAATTAAAACTGAAATTTTTACAAACCAAACCAGCAATCTTAATACTTTGTGATTCTACTTCTTTTTCATTCACACCATAATTTCCGATGTGAGCATTAGTAGCCACCATGATTTGTCCAAAATAAGAAGGATCGGTGAAGATCTCTTGGTATCCTGTCATTCCAGTATTGAAACAAACTTCGCCAAAAGTAGTTCCGCTAATTCCGATTGATTTTCCGTGAAAAATAGTCCCATCGCTTAGTAATAGAATGGCACTTTGTCTAGTTGTGTATTTCATGTGTAGTTTAATATGCTGCAAATTTAATTCATAAAAGCAGCGGATGCAATAAATTAGTTGAAGAATTTTTAAATTAAAAATTCAAAAAAAAAGGATAAACTAAATATTAGTTTATCCTTTTTTTATTATTGAATGATTATAATCATAATTATTCAGCAGCTTCTGTTGTTGGTTCAGCATCAGCAACTGGAGCTTCTGCAACTGGAGCTGCTTCTACTTCGTCTGCTTTTTTAGCTTTTCCACCACGACGGCTTTTTGCTTTTTTAACTTCTTTTTTACCTCCGTTGTAAAGTTCGTTAAAATCAACTAATTCGATCATTGCCATATCAGCATTATCTCCTAAACGATTTCCAACTTTAATGATACGAGTGTATCCACCTGGACGGTCACCTACTTTAGCAGCAACATCTCTGAACAAGTCAGTAACTGCATATTTGCTACGTAAGTAAGAAAAAACAATACGACGATTGTGAGTCGTATCCGCTTTTGATTTTGTTATTAATGGCTCAACAAATTGTTTAAGCGCTTTTGCTTTAGCAACAGTAGTATTAATACGTTTGTGCTCGATTAGAGAACAAGCCATATTAGCTAACATAGATTTTCTATGTGCAGTCTGTCTGCTTAAGTGATTGAATTTTTTTCCGTGTCTCATTGCTTTATGAAATGTAATCTACCCTAAGGAGATTAGATTATTCTTTATCTAGTTTGTATTTTGCCAAGTCCATTCCGAAGGTCAAGTTTTTCACCGCTACCAACTCATCAAGTTCAGTTAACGATTTCTTACCGAAATTACGGAATTTCATTAGGTCATTTTTATTGAACGATACTAAATCACCAAGTGTATCAACTTCAGCCGCTTTCAAGCAGTTTAATGCTCTAACAGAAAGATCCATATCAACAAGCTTAGTTTTAAGCAATTGTCTCATATGTAATGATTCCTCATCGTATGATTCTGTTTGTGCTATTTCGTCAGCCTCAAGAGTGATTCTTTCGTCTGAGAACAACATGAAATGGTGAATTAAAACTTTAGCAGCTTCAGTAAGAGCATCTTTAGGATTGATAGAACCATCAGTTTTGATTTCAAAAACTAATTTTTCATAATCTGTTTTTTGCTCTACACGGAAGTTTTCAATAGCATATTTTACATTTTTTACCGGAGTAAAAATAGAGTCTGTAAAAATGGTTCCAATTGCAGCATTTTGTTTTTTGTTCTCTTCAGCAGGAACATATCCTCTACCTTTTTCGATGGTTAAATCGAAATTCAGTTTGATTTTACTGTCTAAATTACAGATAACAAGTTCTGGATTCAAAACTTGGAAACCTGAAATAAATTTTTGAAAATCACCAGCTGTTAATTGGTCTTTACCAGAAACTGAAATAGTAACAGCTTCATTATCGATATCTTCAATTTGACGTTTGAAACGTACTTGTTTAAGATTAAGGATAATTTCGGTAACGTCTTCAACAACTCCTGAAATAGTAGAAAACTCATGATCTACACCTTCGATACGAACCGATGTGATTGCATAACCTTCCAATGCTGAAAGCAAAACTCTTCTAAGTGCATTACCAACAGTCAATCCGTAACCAGGTTCTAAAGGTCTAAATTCAAATTTACCTTCAAAATCGGTTGAATCGATCATGATAACTTTATCGGGCTTCTGAAAATTAAATATTGCCATAAATTTCGACTAAGTCAATTATTATTTGTTGTACAACTCTACGATTAATTGTTCTTTAATGTTTTCTGGAATTTGCAATCTTGCAGGTACAGAAACAAAAGTACCTTCTTTGATATCGTTATTCCATGTAATCCATTCATAAACATGACTTGAATTAGATAAAGAACGTTCGATAGCCTCTATAGATTTAGATTTTTCACGAACCGCAACTTTATCACCAGGTTTAAGGTGGTAAGAAGGAATATTAACCACTTCACCATTTACAGTGATGTGTCTGTGAGAAACGATTTGACGAGCACCTCTTCTAGAAGGAGCAATACCCATTCTAAAAACAACGTTGTCTAATCTAGCTTCACATAGTTGTAATAAAACTTCACCAGTAACACCTTTAGTAGCTGATGCTTTTTCGAATAAATTTCTGAATTGTTTTTCTAAAATTCCGTAAGAATATTTAGCTTTTTGCTTTTCCATTAACTGGATAGCGTACTCAGATTTTTTTCCTCTTTTTTTAGCCATCCCGTGTTGACCAGGTGGGTAATTTCTTTTTTCGAAAGCTTTATCGTCTCCGAAAATTGCCTCGCCGAATTTACGAGCGATTCTTGTACTTGGACCAGTATATCTTGCCATTTTAAATTGTTTAAGATAGAGATTATGAATTCAGGTCGTATCCTTCGATAATCTATAAATCTATCTAGTTTATACTATAATTGTTTTGAGTATTATACTCTACGTCTTTTAGGAGGACGACATCCATTATGAGGCATTGGAGTTACGTCAATGATTTCTGTAACTTCAATTCCACCGTTATGCAAAGAACGGATAGCAGACTCACGTCCGTTTCCTGGTCCTTTAACATATACTTTTACTTTTTTAAGTCCAGCTTCAAGAGCTACTTTAGTACAATCTTCTGCTGCCATTTGAGCTGCGTACGGAGTGTTCTTTTTAGAACCTCTGAAACCCATCTTACCAGCTGAAGACCAAGAAATAACTTCACCTTTTTTGTTAGTCAAAGAAATGATGATGTTGTTAAAAGTAGCAGAAATATGAGCTTCTCCCGTTGATTCAACGATAACTTTACGTTTTTTTGCAGTTGCTTTAGCCATATTACTTATTATTTAGTTGCTTTTTTCTTGTTAGCAACAGTTTTTCTTTTACCTTTTCTTGTTCTAGAGTTGTTTTTAGTTCTTTGTCCTCTTAATGGAAGACCAGATCTATGACGGATACCTCTATAACAACCAATATCCATTAAACGTTTGATGTTCAAAGAAACTTCAGAACGTAATTCTCCTTCAATTTTGAAAGCTGATACTGCTTCACGAATTGCTCCGATCTCAGCATCATTCCAATCTTGAACTTTTTTATCTTGGCTAACTTGAGCTTTATCTAAAATCTCAATTGCTCTACTTTTTCCTAATCCGAAGATGTAGGTAAGTGCTATAACACCTCTCTTGTTTTTTGGGATATCTACCCCTGCTATTCTTGCCATAATTATCCTTGTCTTTGTTTAAATCTAGGATTCTTTTTGTTGATTACGTATAATCTTCCTTTTCTACGAACGATAATGCACTCGGCACTTCTCTTTTTCACTGATGCTCTTACTTTCATTGTTGAAATATCTTTTAATATCTATAAGTAATTCTTGCTTTTGACAAATCGTAAGGACTCATTTCTAGTTTCACTTTATCACCAGGTAATAATTTGATGTAATGCATACGCATCTTTCCAGAAATATGAGCAATTACAATGTGTCCATTTTCTAACTCTACACGGAACATTGCATTAGACAATGCTTCAATAATTGATCCGTCTTGTTCTATTGCTGATTGTTTTGCCATAAATTAAGCTACTGCTTTTCTATTTTTACCCGTTTTCATTAAACCATCATAATGTTGATTCAATAAGTACGAATTAATTTGCTGCATCGTATCGATAGCAACTCCAACCATAATAATTAAAGAGGTACCTCCAAAAAACATTGCCCAAGATTGTTGAACATCCATTACACTTACTACAATGGCTGGGAACACAGCAATTAAAGCAAGAAATAGAGATCCTGGGAAAGTAATTAAAGACATCACTTTATCAAGAAAATCAGAAGTTTCTACACCTGGCTTAACACCTGGAATAAATCCACCACTTCTTTTCAAATCATCAGACATTTTGTTAGTAGGAACTGTAATTGCTGTGTAGAAAAATGTAAATACAACAATCAATGTTGCAAAAACAAGATTATACCAAAAACCGAACATATTACTAAAAGCACCCACAATAGATTGTGAAGCATCTGATTTTGACAAACCTGCGACAGCAGCTGGAATAAACATAATCGCTTGAGCAAAGATAATTGGCATAACTCCTGCAGCATTAAGCTTTAAAGGAATCCATTGTCTATTACCACCCATAACGTCTTGTTCATAGTCACCAGTTGATGTACGACGAGCATATTGAACAGGTATTTTTCTTACCGCCATTACAAGTAATACACAAGAAATAATCACTAATAACCAAACAATAATTTCGATAACCAATAACATAGGTCCACCATTATTGTTAGTAACTCTAGTTGTAAATTCTTGAATAAAAGCTTGAGGTAAACGAGCAAGAATACCCACCATGATTAACAAAGATATACCATTACCAATTCCTTTATCTGTAATTTTTTCTCCCAACCACATAGCAAATATAGTACCTGTAGTTAAAATAACTACTGAAGAAAACAAAAACTCAAATGAATTAAAACCTAATAAAAAGGCATTACTTGGTAATGTTCTGTATAGATTGTAAATATAAGTAGGACCCTGAAGTAAAGTAATTCCAATAGTTAACCAACGCGTAATTTGATTGATCTTTTTTCGTCCACTTTCGCCATCGTTTTGCAATTTTTGCAAATAAGGAATAGCCATACCCATTAATTGAACTACAATAGATGCAGAAATATAAGGCATGATTCCTAAAGCAAAAACAGACGCTTGAGAAAAGGCACCACCTGTAAACATATCCAAAATAGATCCTATTCCGTCTTTTGTTTGACCAGCTAAATTAGCTAATTGTGTTGCATCAATTCCTGGAAGCGTAACCTGTGCTCCAAAACGATAGATTAAAAGTAAACCAAGAGTTAAAAGAATACGATTCTTTAACTCTTCGATTTTCCAAACATTACTTATTGATTCAATAAATTTCTTCATCTTAATTGAAAATTATAATGTTACAGCTTCTCCACCTGCAGCTTCAATAGCCGCTTTAGCAGTCGCAGTAAATTTATGAGCAGTTACTTTCAATTTTGCTTTCAATTCACCTCTACCTAAAATCTTAACGATTTCATTTTTGGTAGCCAAACGATTAGCAACATATACTGTCATATCAACAGTATCAGTAATTACTCCATTATCAACTAATAATTGAAGAGTATCTAAATTAACACCTTCGTATTCTTTACGGTTGATGTTTGTAAAACCAAACTTAGGTACACGTCTTTGAAGTGGCATTTGCCCTCCTTCAAAACCAATCTTTTTAGAATACCCAGAACGAGACTTAGCTCCTTTGTGACCACGTGCAGCAGTACCACCTTTACCAGAACCTTCTCCTCTACCTAATCTTTTATTTTGATTGTGTGTAGCACCTTCAGCAGGTTGTAAGTTACTTAAATTCATAACTATAATTGTTATTTAACTTCCTCAACGGAAACTAAGTGTTTAACTTTATTTATCATACCAAGGATTGCAGGATTTGAATCATGCTCAACAACTTGTCCCATTTTACGTAGACCTAAAGCTTCTAAACCTCTCTTTTGAGAAAGAGGACAGTTAATTTTACTTCTAACTTGTTTTACTAATAATTTAGCCATAATTTCCTTGAATATTAACCTTTAAAAACTTTTTCTAAAGATACTCCTCTTTGTTTTGCAACAGTGTGAGCACTTCTCATTTGTAACAAAGCATCAAAAGTTGCTTTTACTACGTTGTGAGGATTTGAAGATCCTTGAGATTTAGACAATACATCGTGAATACCTACTGATTCTAAAACTGAACGAACAGCTCCACCAGCAATAACTCCTGTACCATGAGAGGCTGGAATTAAGAATACACGTGCACCACCAAATTTACCTTTTTGTTCGTGAGGAACTGATTGACCATTCAAAGGAATACGTACTAAATTTTTCTTAGCATCTTCTACTGCTTTCGCAATTGCTTCAGAAACATCTTTAGATTTTCCTAATCCGTGACCAACCACTCCGTTTTCATCACCTACCACTACAATTGCAGAAAAACCAAATGCTCTACCACCTTTTGTAACTTTAGTAACACGATTTACACTTACCAAACGGTCTTTCAATTCAAGACCAGCTGATTTTACTAACTCTATATTTTTGTATTTATTAGACATACTATATTAGAATTTAAGTCCAGCAGCTCTCGCGCCTTCTGCTAATGATTTAATACGACCGTGATATAAATAACCTCCTCTATCGAAAGTTACTGCATCAATACCGGCTTTTAACGCTTTTTCGCCCACTAGTTTTCCAACTGCTGCAGCTACTTCTACGTTTGTACCTTTTCCTATTTCTTTTTCTCTTGAAGAGGCAGCTAATAAAGTAACTCCATTTACATCGTCAATTAATTGAGCATAAATTTCTTTGTTACTTCTAAATACAGAAAGTCTAGGTTTAGCAGCAGTACCGCTAACAATCTTTCTAATTCTGAATTTAATTCTCTGTCTTCTATCAGATTTTGTTAATGACATAATCTTATTTTTTAAGCTGATTTACCTGCTTTTCTTCTTAATACTTCACCTACGAATTTAACACCTTTTCCTTTGTATGGCTCAGGCTTACGGAAACCTCTGATTTTCGCAGCTACCTGTCCTAAAAGTTGTTTGTCAAATGATGTTAATTTCACAATTGGGTTTTTACCTTTTTCTGAGATAGTCTCCACAACAACTTCTGGAGCTACTTCTAAAACGATATTATGTGAATATCCAAGAGCTAAATCTAATTTTTGACCTTGGTTTGAAGCTCTATAACCTACTCCTACCAATTCCAATTCTTTAGTAAAACCTGTAGATACACCTTGAATCATGTTATTGATTAAAGATCTGTATAAACCGTGTTTTGCTCTTTGGTCTTTCTGATCAGACGATCTTTCTACTAGAACTTGACCGTCTTCAACTTTTACAGTAACGTCCGAAAACTCCTGTGTAAGTTGACCATTCTTTCCTTTTACTGTAACCACACCATTAGCAACTTCAACAGTTACTCCGGCAGCGATTACAATTGGATTTTTACCTATTCTTGACATCTTATATAGTCTTTAATATTAGTATACGTAACAAATTACTTCACCACCTACATTCAATTGCTTAGCTTGTTTCCCAGTCATAAGACCTTTAGAAGTAGAAACAATCGCAATACCTAATCCATTAAGGATTCTTGGAATTTTTGAAGCACCTGCGTATTTACGTAAACCTGGTTTACTAATTCTTTGGATATCTTTGATTACAGGCTCTTTAGTATCTTTATCATACTTCAAAGCAATTTTGATAGAACCCTGAACGGTATTCTGCTCAAACTTGTAACTCAAGATATACCCTTGATCAAATAAGATCTTGGTAATCTCTTTTTTTAGATTAGATGCCGGAATTTCAACAACTTTGTGGTTTGCAGCCACAGCGTTACGAACTCGCGTCAAGTAATCTGCAATTGGATCTGTATACATATGTATCAATTTGCGGTTTTGGTTTTCGATGGCACTCTGCCATCGAACCTTAAACCAATTTATAATTCTATATTCTTACCAGCTAGCTTTCTTAACACCAGGAATTAACCCGTTGTTAGCCATTTCGCGGAATGTTACACGTGAAATACCAAATTGACGAATATATCCTCTTGGTCTTCCAGTTAATTTACAACGATTGTGTAAACGAACAGGTGAAGCATTTTTTGGTAATTTTTGCAAACCTACGAAATCTCCAGCTTCTAACAAAGCTTTTCTTTTCTCAGCATACTTTGCTACCGTTTTTTCTCTTTTCACCTCGCGGGCTTTCATTGATTCTTTAGCCATGTCTTAATTCTTTTTAAAAGGTAATCCTAGTTCAGCCAATAACGATTTTGCTTCCTTATCTGTTTGAGCAGTAGTAACAAATGTGATATCCATTCCAGATATTTTGTTTACTTTATCAATATCAATTTCTGGGAAAATGATTTGCTCTAACACTCCAAGGTTATAGTTACCTCTTCCGTCGAAACCAGTAGCTTTAATACCACTAAAATCTCTAACACGTGGTAAAGCAGAAGTAATAAGTCTATCTAAAAACTCATACATTCTTTCTCCACGAAGGGTTACTTTTGCTCCAATTGGCATTCCTTTTCTCAATTTGAAAGACGCAACGTCTTTCTTAGAAATTGTAGAAACTGCTTTTTGTCCAGTGATCTTTGTCAATTCATCAACTGCATAGTCGATTAATTTTTTATCCGATACAGCTGCACCAACTCCACGGCTCAAAACGATTTTTTCCAATTTTGGAACTTGCATTACGTTTGTATATCCGAATTCCTCTTTAAGAGCAGCAATTACTCTGCTCTTGTATTCTTCTTTTAGTCTAGGTGTATATGCCATCACTATAGTACTTGATTAGATTTTTTTGAAAATCTCACTTTCTTATCTCCTTCTACTCTAATACCAACTCTAGTTGTTCCTTTAGTTTTAGGATCAATTAAAGCAATATTTGAAATTTGAATAGAAGCTTCTTTTTTAACGATACCACCTTGAGGGTTTTTAGCACTTGGTTTAGTATGTTTCGAAACCATGTTTACACCTTCAACTATCGCTTTGTTTTTCTCACGGTACACGCGTAATACTTTACCTTCAGCACCTTTATGGTCACCTGCAATAACTCTTACTACGTCTCCTGATTTTATTTTTAGCTTTATCATCTTAAAACGAATTAAAGCACTTCTGGTGCTAATGATACAATTTTCATGAATTGTTTTTCACGAAGTTCTCTTGCTACCGGACCAAAAACACGAGTTCCTCTCATTTCACCAGCAGCATTCAATAACACACATGCGTTGTCATCAAATCTGATGTATGAACCGTCGGCTCTTCTCACTTCTTTTTTGGTACGTACAACAACTGCAGTTGAAACAGCTCCTTTTTTAACGTTTCCGTTAGGAGTTGCATCTTTGATAGAAACTACAATCTTGTCACCAACAGAGGCATACCTTCTTTTGGTACCTCCTAAAACACGGATAGTTAAAACTTCTTTAGCTCCTGTGTTATCTGCTACTTTTAGTCTTGATTCTTGTTGTACCATAATTATTTAGCTCTTTCAATGATTTCAACTAACCTCCAACATTTTGTTTTACTCAAAGGACGAGTTTCACTTATCCTTACAGTATCTCCAATGTTACAGTCGTTCTTTTCGTCGTGTGCGTGATACTTTTTAGTTTTCAACACGAACTTACCGTATAAAGGGTGTTTTACTTTACGTACTTCAGCAACAACAATAGATTTCTCCATTTTGTTAGAAGTAACAACACCAATTCTCTCTTTTCTTAAATTTCTTTTTTCCATCTTTCAGCAGATTACAATTATTGTAACTCTCTTTTTGTAAGCTCAGTAGCTAATCTTGCAATTGTTCTTCTTACAGTTCTAATTTGTAGAGGATTTTCAATTGGTGAGATAGCATGAGCCAATTTTAGGTTAGCATAAGCTTTCTTAGTCTGGCTAAGTTTTTCTTGCAACTCCGCTGCAGAAAGATTTTTTATTTCTGATTGTTTCATAATATAATTAGATTATGCTTCGAAATCTCTCGCAACAACGAATTTAGTTTTTACTGGAAGTTTTTGTGCTGCAAGACGTAACGCCTCTTTTGCAACTGACAAAGGTACTCCTCCAACTTCAAACATGATTCTTCCGGGTTTAACAACGGCAGCCCAATATTCAACGGCTCCTTTACCTTTACCCATACGTACTTCAAGAGGTTTCTTAGTAATTGGTTTGTCTGGAAATATTTTGATCCATAATTGTCCTTCTCTCTTCATGTAACGAGTAGCTGCAATACGAGCCGCTTCGATTTGACGAGAGGTTAAGAACATTCCATCTTCATGTACAGATTTAATACCAAACATTCCATTAGAAAGTTCATGCCCTCTTTGAGAGTTTCCTTTCATTTTACCTTTCTGTACCTTACGGTATTTTGTTCTTTTAGGCTGTAACATTTTTCTTTAGTTTAAAAATTTACTTTCTTTTACGAGCGTCTGGTTTTCCACCTTTATTAAAGTTAGATTTACCTCTAGGGGCATCTCCACCTTTACCACCTGCACCAGATTGTTTTTTGTCCATTCCAGCAAGCGGAGAAAGATCTCTCTTTCCATAAACTTCCCCTTTCATGATCCATACTTTAATACCCATTCTACCATATGTAGTATGTGCTTCTGCTAAAGCATAGTCAATATCGGCTCTGAAAGTTGATAGAGGAATTCTACCTTCTTTGAAACCTTCTGAACGCGCCATCTCAGCTCCATTCAAACGACCAGAAATCAATACTTTGATACCTTCAGCGTTCATACGCATAGAAGCAGCAATAGCCATTTTGATTGCACGTCTGTAAGAAATACGACTTTCGATTTGACGACAGATACTTGTTGCAACTAAATAAGCATCAAGTTCAGGTCTTTTGATTTCAAAGATGTTAATTTGAACCTCTTTGTCAGTAATTTTCTTAAGTTCTTCTTTCAACTTGTCTACCTCTTGTCCACCTTTTCCGATAATGATACCAGGTCTAGCAGTAGTGATAGTAACGGTTACAAGTTTCAAAGTTCTCTCGATGATTACTTTTGATACACTAGCTTTTGATAAACGAGCATGGATATACTTTCTGATTTTGTGATCTTCGGCTAATTTATCGCCATAATCATTTCCACCATACCAGTTAGAGTCCCATCCTCTGATGATACCAAGTCTATTTCCAATTGGATTTGTCTTTTGTCCCATCTTTATTAATTGCTTTGTGTGTTATTAATAGCTCCTAACACGATTGTTACGTGGTTAGAACGTTTTCTAATTCTGTGTGCACGACCTTGTGGCGCTGGACGAAGTCTTTTCAACATCATTCCACCATCTACTCTGATCTCTTTTACAAATAAGCCTGCTTCAGTAACATTACCTTCACTATTTTTTTGCTCCCAGTTATTGATTGCAGATAATAATAGTTTCTCTAATTTTCTTGAAGCTTCTTTTGAGCTAAATCTTAAAATATTAAGTGCTCTTTCCACTTTCTGACCTCTTACCAAGTCCGCAACTAAGCGCATTTTTCTAGGTGAAGTAGGGCAGTTATTCAATTTTGCAAAAGCTAGTGACTTATTATCCTCTTTTCTTGCGTCTGCTGTTTCTCTTTTACGAACTCCCATTGCTTCTTATTTTTTACCTTTATTTTTTGCTCCAGCGTGACCTCTAAAAGATCTTGTTGGTGAAAATTCTCCTAATTTGTGACCTACCATGTTTTCTGTAACGTAAACTGGTACAAACTGACGACCGTTATGAACTGCGATTGTTTGTCCAACAAAGTCTGGAGTGATCATTGAAGCTCTAGACCATGTCTTAACAACTCCACTACCACCTTTTTCAATGTTTTCTTGAACTTTCTTGTCTAACTTATAATGAACGAAAGGTCCTTTTTTTAATGAACGTGCCATATCTTATTATTTCTTTCTACGTTCTACGATATACTTGTTACTCGGGTTTTTCTTAGAACGAGTTCTATAACCTTTAGCTGGTATTCCATTTCTTGAACGTGGATGTCCACCAGAAGAACGTCCTTCACCACCACCCATTGGGTGATCGACAGGGTTCATTGCAACAGGTCTTGTTCTAGGTCTTCTTCCTAACCATCTTGTTCTACCTGCTTTACCAGATACAACTAATTGATGATCAGAATTAGAAACTGCTCCAATTGTAGCTGAACAGGTTAACAAGATTAATCTTGTTTCTCCTGATGGCATTTTAATTGTTGCATATTTTCCATCTCTTGCCATTAATTGAGCAAATGTTCCAGCTGAACGAGCAATAACTGCTCCTTGACCTGGACGTAACTCAATACATGAAATAACAGTTCCTAATGGAATTCTGCTTAATGGCAATGTATTACCAATTTCAGGTTGAGATTCTGGTCCAGAAACTAATTTCTGACCCACTTTCAATCCGTTTTGTGCAATAACATAAGTTTTCTCTCCATCAGCATAAGCTAATAAAGCGATAAACGCAGTACGATTTGGATCGTATTCGATTGATTTAACCGTAGCAGGAATTCCTTCTTTAGTACGTTTAAAATCAATAATACGATATCTCTGCTTGTGACCACCACCCGTATAACGCATGGTCATCTTTCCTTGACTATTTCTACCTCCAGAGTTTTTTATCGGCGCTATCAAAGAGCGTTCCGGCTTATCAGTTGTAATGGCGTCATAACCATTCACAACTCTAAATCGCTGACCTGGGGTAATAGGTTTTAATTTTCTAACTGACATTGTTCTCTATTAGATATTGTTGTAAAAATCAATTGATTCTCCTTCTTTTACTTTAACGAATGCTTTCTTTTCAGCATTTGTTTTTCCACTGATTAAACCACTTTTAGTGTATTTAGTCGTTCTATCCGGTCTTACGTTAATTGTGTTAACACTAACAACAGTTACTCCATAAGTAGCTTCAACAGCTTTCTTAATCTCAACTTTATTTGCTTTTTTGTTAACAAAAAATCCGAAGCGGTTTAAAACTTCACTCTCTTTGGTTACTTTTTCAGTTACTATAGGTCTGATTATAATACTCATTTTCCTATTTATTTGCTTAAATTATCTTCAATTCCTTCCAAAGAACCTTCTAAAAGCACTACATTATTAGCGTTTAAGATGGCGTAAGTACTTAATTCTGAGCTACTTACTACGTTAGAAGCCTTTAAATTGCGTGACGACAAATATACATTTTTATTTGAATCACCCAACACGAACAACGATTTTTTGTTTTCTAAGCCTAACGATTTCAAAACGTTAATGAAATTTTTAGTGCTTGGAGTTTCAAAATTGAAGTCTTCTAAAACGATGATATTTGACTCTTTTGCTTTGATTGAGAAAGCTGATTTTCTAGCTAAACGTTTCAAGTTTTTATTCAATTTGAATGAATAACTTCTTGGTCTAGGTCCGAAAACTGTTCCTCCACCTTTAAACAATGGATTCTTTGCACTACCCGCACGAGCAGTACCAGTTCCTTTTTGTTTTTTAATCTTACGTGTACTTCCCGCAACTTCAGCTCTTTCTTTTGCTTTGTGCGTTCCTTGTCTTTGATTAGCAAGATATTGCTTCACATCAAGGTATACTGCGTGATTATTTGGTTCAATTGCGAATACTGAATCAGAAAGTTGAACTTTTCTTCCAGTATCTTTTCCGTTGAAATCTAATACTTTTACTTCCATTACTTCTGAATGATTACATAAGAGTTGTTATGACCAGGAACACATCCTTTAATAACAAGTAGGTTCTTTTCAGCCACTACTTTTAAAACTCTAAGGTTTTGAACTTTTACATTATCTCCTCCCATTCTTCCAGCCATACGCATTCCTTTGAATACTCTAGATGGATAAGAAGAAGCTCCTACAGAACCTGGCGCTCTTAAACGGTTGTGTTGACCATGAGTAGCTTGTCCAACACCACCAAAACCGTGACGTTTAACAACCCCTTGAAAACCTTTACCTTTAGATACACCTTGTACATCTACAAACTCTCCTTCTTCAAAAATAGTAACATCAATAAGATCTCCTAATTTTTGTTCAGTTGCAAAATTTTGGAATTCAACGACTTTTTTCTTAGCAACAGTTCCCGCTTTTTTAAAGTGACCTACAGCCGCTTTTGTGGAATGTTTCTCGTTTTTGTCATCGAAACCAAGTTGCAACGCTTCGTACCCGTCAACACCTTTGGTTCTGACTTGGGTAACAACACATGGTCCAGCTTCGATTACTGTACAAGGAATATTCTTCCCGTTTTCGTCGAAAATGCTAGTCATGCCGATTTTTCTACCAATTAACCCAGACATAAATATTAATTATTAATTATTAAATATAAATATAGAACACACGTTTAAGCGAATCCTATTTTTTTAAAATGAGGTGCAAAAGTATAACTTATTTGCAGATATTCCAAAAAATGTTTTCGCTTAAACGGAATGCTCTTGTATTTCGAAAATACCGGTACCTAAACTTTGATTTCTACTTCAACTCCACTAGGCAATTCTAATTTCATTAAAGCATCAATAGTTTTAGATGAAGATGAATAAATGTCAATTAATCTCTTGTATGACATCACTTCAAATTGTTCTCTCGCTTTTTTGTTAACGTGTGGAGAACGTAATACCGTGAATAATTTTTTGTGAGTTGGCAATGGAATTGGTCCTGTTACAACTGCACCGGTAGTTTTCACCGTTTTTACAATCTTTTCAGCAGACTTGTCTACCAACATGTGATCGTAAGATTTTAGTTTTATTCTGATTTTTTGACTCATTTTCTTAAAGATTAAGCGTTTCCTTTTGCTTTTTTGATTACTGCTTCTGAAATATTAGCAGGCGTTTCAGCGTAGTGTGAAAATTCCATTGTAGATGTTGCTCTACCTGATGATAATGTTCTTAATGTTGTTACATACCCAAACATTTCAGACAAAGGCACATCAGCCTTAATAGTTTTAGCACCAGCTCTATCACCCATGTCATTTACCTGACCTCTACGACGGTTAATATCACCTACGATATCTCCCATGTTTTCTTCAGGTGTGATCACTTCCATTTTCATGATTGGCTCTAAAATAACAGCACCAGCAGCTTTAGCCACTTCTTTGTACCCCATTCTAGCAGCTAATTCAAATGACAATGCATCAGAATCCACCGGGTGGAAAGATCCGTCTGACAACGTTACTTTCAAACTATCTACTGCATATCCTGCTAAAGGACCTGCTTTCATAGCTTCTCTAAAACCTTTCTCTACAGAAGGAATATATTCTTTAGGAACGTTACCACCTTTAACTGCATTCACAAACTGTAATCCTACAGGAACTTTACCATCCACTTCATCAGCAGGCTCTAATGTAAATACGATATCACCGAATTTACCACGACCTCCAGATTGTTTCTTGTACGTTTCTCTGTGTGTAGCTGATCTTGTAAACGCTTCTTTGTATTCTACTTGAGGCTCACCTTGGTCAACTTCAACTTTAAACTCACGTTTCATACGATCTACAAGGATATCCAAGTGTAACTCACCCATACCTGAGATAATAGTTTGCCCAGAAGCCTCATCTGTTCTAACTGTAAATGTTGGATCTTCCTCAGCTAATTTAGCCAAAGCCATACCCATTTTATCTACGTCAGCCTTAGTTTTAGGCTCAATAGCAATACCAATTACCGGTGCAGGGAATTTCATAGACTCAAGAATGATTGGGTGTTTTTCATCACACAATGTATCTCCAGTTTTAATGTCTTTAAATCCAACAGCAGCTCCAATATCTCCAGCCTCAATATATTCGATTGGATTTTGTTTGTTAGCGTGCATTTGGTAGATACGAGAAATTCTTTCTTTGTTTCCTGAACGAGTGTTCAAAACATAAGAACCCGCATCCAAACGACCAGAATACGCACGGAAGAAAGCCAAACGACCAACGAATGGGTCAGTAGCGATCTTAAATGCTAAAGCAGCGAATGGCTCTTTAACATCTGGTTTACGTAATATTTTAGTTTGATCTTCTTCTAATAATTCAGCATCATCAGGATGAATCCCTGTAATACCTTCTTTATCCATTGGAGATGGTAAGTATTTACATACTGCATCTAACATGAATTGAACTCCTTTATTTTTGAAAGAAGAACCAGCAATCATAGGAATGATAGCCATGTCCATAGTCGCAGCTCTTAAAGCCACATTGATTTCTTCCTCTGTAATAGAGCTTTCGTCTTCCATGTATTTATCCAATAGATTTTCATCATAATCAGCTACTGCTTCAATAAGAATTGATCTATATTCTTTTACTTCTGCAAGCATATCTTCTGGGATAGGCACAATATCAAAAGTAGCTCCTTGAGTAGCATCATGCCAAATAATAGCTTGATTTTTTACTAAGTCAACTACCCCTTTGAAATCATTCTCTTCACCAATTGGCAAAGTGATTGCAACAGCGTTAGATTTTAACATATCTCTAACTTGTTGACATACATTCAAGAAGTTAGAACCTTGACGGTCCATTTTATTTACGAATCCCATACGTGGAACTCTATATTGATCAGCTAATCTCCAGTTAGTTTCTGATTGTGGCTCAACACCATCAACCGCACTAAATAAGAAAACTAACCCATCCAATACACGTAACGAACGGTTTACCTCTACGGTAAAATCAACGTGTCCTGGGGTATCAATAATATTAAAGTGGTAAGGTAATGTTTCAGGTAAAATTTTACCTTGTTCAGTTGGAAAATTCCATTCACAAGTAGTTGCAGCAGAAGTAATGGTGATACCTCTCTCTTGCTCTTGTGCCATCCAGTCCATTGTTGCAGCACCATCGTGCACTTCACCAATTTTGTGTGATTTTCCAGTATAGAATAAAATACGCTCTGTTGTTGTTGTTTTACCAGCATCAATGTGAGCAGCAATTCCAATGTTTCTTGTATATTTTAAATCTCTAGCCATTTCTTTATGAATTAAAATCTAAAGTGAGAGAAAGCTTTGTTAGCTTCTGCCATTTTGTGAGTATCCATTCTTTTCTTAACAGCTGCTCCTTCTTCTTTAGCCGCAGCTAAACATTCTGAAGCTAGTCTTTGAGCCATTGACTTCTCATTTCTTCTTCTTGAATAAAGTATTAACCACTTCATTGCCATAGAAATTTTTCTGTCTGGTCTAATTTGCATTGGAATTTGGAATGTAGCTCCACCAACTCTACGACTACGTACTTCTACGTGAGGCATAACGTTAGTTAACGCATCTTTCCAAATTTCTAATGATGATTTTTCTGCATCTTGCTTTTTTGTTTCAATGATATCAATTGCATCATAAAAAACTTTAAAAGCTGTTGATTTCTTACCGTCCCACATTAAGTTGTTCACAAAACGAGTTACCAATTGGTCATTAAACCTTGGATCTGGTAAAAGTGGTCTTTTCTTTGCCGCTCTTTTTCTCATGTCTTTTTTTTAATTAAATGTTATACCTATATATGTGTAATAAATCACACATATTTAAAGCCATAACGTTTTAAATTACTTTTTTGCTTCTTTTGGGCGTTTAGCACCGTACTTAGATCTTCTTTGCGTTCTTCCTGCTACACCTGATGTATCAAGCGCACCACGAACGATGTGATATCTAACTCCTGGTAAATCTTTTACCCTTCCACCCCTAACTAATACTATCGAGTGCTCTTGTAAATTGTGTCCTTCTCCAGGGATGTAGGCATTTACCTCATTACCATTTGTCAAACGTACACGCGCTACTTTACGCATTGCAGAGTTTGGTTTTTTTGGTGTAGTAGTGTAAACACGCGTACAAACCCCTCTTCTTTGAGGACAAGAATCTAAAGCAACCGATTTACTCTTCTTAGTTATCTGAGTTCTTCCTGTTCTTACTAATTGTTGAATTGTTGGCATAATTAATACTAAAAATTTCTTATTATATTAAATTCCCGCTTTTTACGGGGTCGCAAATGTATAAATTATTTTTAACTCTGCAAACCATAATTAATTAATTTTCAATACAATTATTAAAATTAATGTTTTACGCTATTTATTTATAAACTCAAATAGCATTATACCTTTAAATTAGAGTAATTAAATGACAAGAAATAGATTACAAATGATAAAATAGTAGTAGATCAGTTTAACAAATTTTACTCTGTATATTTTTCAGAATAAAAACACACTAAGCAAAAAAATAAACAAAAAGTTTGTATTGTAACAAAATATGGGCTTCCAAGGATAGAAAAAAACGTAAAATTCGTAAAAAAGACCAAAAAACAACATTATTAATTCAATACGTTATATTGTTAAATTTTAGATGCACGCATAAAAAATTCATGAAAACATTAGGAATGTTAACAAATTATTAAGAGTTTTGCTTCACTAATTCAAAATAATTAAAAATGAAACTAAAATTAAATGGATTCTTAGTGCTGCTTTTGGCACTAGTGACGCAAATTACTTTTGCGCAAGAAAGAACCGTTTCAGGAACTGTTTCTGACAATGCAGGAATGCCTCTTCCAGGGGTGAGTGTGTTGGTTAAAGGAAGCAAAACAGGAACGCAAACTGATTTTGATGGAAAATTCTCTATCAAAGCGAGTGCTAACCAAGTATTAATTTTCAGCTACATTGGGATGAAAACTCAAGAAGTAGCGGCTAATTCAACTTCACTTAATGTCAAACTTAAAGATGACTCAGTGGAATTAGAAACAGTTATGGTTACCGCTCAGGGTATTAAAAGAGAGAAAAAAGCTCTTGGATATGCTGTAAGTGAAATCAAAGCTGCTGATATTGAACAAAGAGCAGAAGGTGATGTAGCCAGAGTATTGTCTGGTAAAGCTTCTGGGGTAATTATTAATCAAACAAGTGGTATTTCTGGTTCAGGAACTAGTATTAACATTCGTGGATTAAACTCTATCTCTGGAAACACTCAACCTTTATTTATTGTTGATGGTGTGCCATTTTCTGGTGACACTAACGCAACAGGTAACTTTGCTGATGGTAACTCTGGTTCAAGTCGTTTCTTAGACTTAGATCCAAATAACATTGCTAATGTTAACATCCTTAAAGGATATGCTGCAACTACATTATATGGTACTGCAGGTAGAAATGGTGTAATCTTAGTAACAACTAAAGGTGGTCAAGCTAAAAAAGGTCCTAAGAAAACTGAAATTACTTTAAACCAATCTTTATTTTTCAACGAAATTGCTTCAATGCCAGATTTCCAAAATGATTTTGGTAACGGTTTTGACCAAGCTTATGGAAACTTCTACTCTAACTGGGGGCCAGGTTTTTACGAAAAAGGTTTAGGTGGTTATGCTGCTGCTGGATCAGGTGTTGGTTCTGACGGAACTATCCTTCACCCATACAGTAGAGCTGCTTTAGCAACTGTATTCCCAGAATACCAAGGATTAAGAATTCCTTACAAAGCTGCTAAAAACAACGTTAAAGATTTCTTTAGAATTGGATCAGTTATCAATACAAGTTTAAACGTTGCTGGTGGTTCTGATGATGGAAATAACAATTTCAACATCAACTTTGGTAATTTAAGTGACGAAGGATTTACTCCTGGAAACAAATTGAAAAGAACTTCATTCAGTTTAGGTGGTCGTTCAAAATTAACGAACAAATTTACTGCTAGTGGGACAATGAACTTCTCTAAAACTGACTTCTTAACTCCACCAGTTGCTCGTAGTAACGGTTCAGGTGTTCAAGGAGGTGGTTTATCTATTTATGCTGACGTTTTCTATACTCCTAGAAACGTTGATTTGCAAAACTGGCCATACCAACACCCTATCACAGGTGCTAACTTAAGTTACCGTTCAGGAAATGATATTTTGAATCCATACTGGACACTTAACAACTCATTTGTAAACCAAGTTACTAATAGAACTTTTGGTAATGCTGCCTTAATCTATGATTTAAATGACAACATCAAATTAAACTATAGAGTTGGTTATGACTTTTATAACGAACGTAATACTGTAGCTACTAATATTGGTGCGCCAAGAGGACCGGTTCAAGGTTCGTTAAGAACATATGATAACAACAACATGATTTGGGATCATAACGTGATGGTGAATGGTAATTATTCACTAACTGACAAATTGAACTTGAACTTTACTGCTGGAGCTACTTCAAGAGCGGAGAGCTTTGACAGACAAGGGGTATCAAGTGTTGGACAACAAGTTTACGGTATTTTAAGACATTACAATTTTGGTACTCAATCGCCAATTCAATATTCAGAACAACGTAATATTGTTGGTTTGTATGGAACTGCCGAATTTGATTACAACAAATACTTATATGTAACTTTGTCATCAAGACAAGACTGGGTATCTAATACATTTGAAAATACCATTCTTTATCCTTCAGCTTCGGCTTCATTTATTGCTACTGAGGCTTTCCCAAGCATTAAAAGTGTAAAAGGATTAAACTATTTAAAAATTAGAACAGGTTACGGTACTTCTGCAGGTTTTGCTCCAAGTTACCCTGTAGCCAATACTCTTGAGAGTTCTGCAAGAGACTTTTCTGATGTAAACGGAGTGGTTAACGCTGCACAATCAGGAAGTTCTTCATTAGGTAACGCTTCTTTGCGTCCTGAGTTATTAAGAGAAATTGAATTTGGTTTTGACTCTAAATTCTTTGATAACAGAATCTCTTTGAATGCTTCTTATTTCAAAAGATTTACTACAGATTTGATTACATCAACTCCAATTGCTAATTCAACTGGATACCTAAACACATTTACTAACATTGGTGAATTAGAAGGTAACGGTTTAGAAATTGACCTTGATGTACATGCAATTAAAAATGATAAAAATGGTTTCAACTGGGAATTAGGCGCTAATTTCTTTAAAGGAGAAATGATTGTTACTGATTTAGGTGACTTAGAAAAAGTAACTGTTGCAGGTTTCACTAACTTGGGTAACCAAGCGATTGAAGGAGAACAACTTGGTGTAATGGTAGGTAGCAGAATCAAAAGAGATGCTAACAACAATTACGTTGTAAACAGTACAGGTTCTTATGAAATCGAAGCAGGTCCATTTATCATTGGTAATCCAAACCCTGATTTTACATTGAACACTAACAGTACAATGTCATACAAAAACTTCAACTTCTCATTCTTGATTAGTTATGTAAGTGGTGGAGATATTTACTCAGGTACTTCTTCTGCATTATTAGCGAGAGGTTTAACTTCTGAAACTGCAAACCGTGTAAATACTTTCGTATTGCCTGGTGTAAAAGCAGATGGATCTAAAAACGACATTCAAATCAACAATTCTGATTACTACTTTACCAATATTGGTTTTGGACCAGATGAATTAAGTGTATTTGATGGTTCTGTGATCCGTTTGAACGAAGTTTCTTTAGGATATACTTTACCTAGCAAATTGATTGAAAAAACACCATTTGGCAGCATTAGTTTTAATGTAGCTGGATACAACTTATACTACAATGCCTTCAATACTCCAAAAGGAGTTAACTTCGATCCTAACGTAATTGGAACTGGAGTTGGTAATGGTAGAGGTTTTGATTTCTTGAATGGACCTAGTGGAAAAAGATATGGTTTCAGCATTAAAGCTACATTCTAATTCATTCTAAACTTATAAAAACTATGAAAAAATTATTTAAAACAGTAGGTTTTCTTATCCTAATGATAAGTTTAGTGACGTTTTCATCTTGTGAAACGACCAACCTAGAATTAACGGAAAATCCGAATGAACTTCCAATTTCAGCTTCAAATCCTGATTTATTATTAAATGGAGTTCAATTAAAATTCGCTAACACTATCCAATATTTTGGAAATAGTGGTGCCGAAGTAACACGTTTGAAATATATGTATGGTAGAGATTACCAAAATGCATATAGTGCTTCATTCTTTAATACTGAATGGGAATATTCTTACCGTTCAATTATTAAAAACATTCGTTTAATGAACCCTATTGCAACTGAAAAAGGTTTCAAACACCACCTTGCAATTGGACAAGTAATTGAAGCGTATACTATTGTAACTTTAGTAGATTACTTTGGTGATATTCCTTACTCTGAAGCTTTTGACGGTTCTAATTTGAATCCTAAATTAGATGCTGGTAAAGATGTATATGCTGCTGCTCTTGTTTTATTAGACAAAGCAATTGTAAACTTTAACGCAACGGCTACTGCAGAACCAACAAATGATTTCTATTATGGAAAATCATGGTCTAAATGGGTTAAATTAGCCAATACTATGAAAATGAAGATTTATCTTCAAACGCGTTTAGTAGATGCTACTGCTATTTCTAAATTCAATGCTTTAGTAACTGCTGGTTCATTCATTGGAACAGGAGAAGATTTTGAATTTAAATGGGGTACCTCTAATGCTAATCCAGATTCAAGACACCCTGAGTATGTAAACAACTATACTCCATCTGGAGTAGGTTCAGGATACCAAGCGAACTGGTTGATGAATGAAATGAAAAATGGAAAAGCAATCGTAGATCCACGTATTCGTTTCTATTTCTACAGACAAGTAAGTGACACTCCGGTTAACGAACAAGACATGACTTGTTCTGTACAAACAGCTCCTGCTCATTATTTAGCAGGTGGACACCCATATTGTAGAATTGACAATAACGCAGGTTATTGGGGTAGAGACCATGGAAATAACGAAGGAACACCAAATGATGCTCAAAAAAGAACTGCTGCGGGAGTATATCCAGCTGGAGGACGTTTTGATGACAGTACATTTAGAGCTATCAACGGTATCTCTTTTGGAGCCAAAGGACAAGGTATTACACCTATCATCTTAGCTTCTACAGTTGATTTCTGGAGAGCTGAAGCAGCTTTATCTCCAGGTGGAACAGGAGATGCTAAAGCATTAATGACTGCTGGTATCACTAAATCATTAGCTAAAGTAAGAGGATTTATTAGTTTGGATAAAACGGCTGACGTTACTAGAGTTCCTGCTGCATCAGTAGATACTTCTTATTTAACAGCAGTTGGATTGAACTATGATAATGCTACTAATAAATTAGATGTGGTGATGACTGAATTTTTCATTACACTTTATGGTAATGGAATTGATGCATACAATGCGTATAGAAGAACTGGTTTCCCAAGTAGAATTCAGCCAAACATTGAGGCTACTCCTGGAAAATTCATCCGTTCTTTCTTATACCCTGCTTCAGAAACAGGGACTAATCCAAATGTTAAACAAAAAGCAAGTGTAGGACAACGCGTTTTCTGGGATAATAATCCAGAAACAGGTTTCCCTCTTGGTAACTAAAATAAATTATTATGAAAAATTTAATAAATAAAGTTAGTGTACTTTTAATCGCTTTAAGCCTTTTTGCTTGTACTGAAGGGAATAAAGTAATTGACCAAGTACTTAATGATACCGAAATTGGCGGAGGAGTTTTAAGAACTGTTTCTATTCCAAGCCCAACTATTGCTACAGGAAATGCAGCAAGTAAGTTTTCAGCTATTGTAGAAGTGCAAGATGTTAATCAAAGTAAGGAAACTGAAAAAATTGACATCTATGTAAGATTCAAAGACAATAATCCAGCTGATGGTAATGCATCTAAAGCAGAAGTGTTATTGAAATCTATTCCTGCTAGTTCTTTTGTTGCAGGAAGCAGAGAATTTATGAATGCAGCTATTGATGTAACAATCACTGAATTAAAAGCTAAATTCGCTTTAACTGACGCTCAATACACAGGTGGTGATCAGTTTGTAGTTAGATTAGCGCAAGTACTAAAAGATGGTAAAGTGTTTACAAGCACTAATGCTGCAGGTACTGTTACAGGTGGCGCTTTCTTTAACTCACCATTTACATACAATGTAAATGTGGTTTGTCCAATTACTGAAAGTTTAGCTGGAACTCATACTTATTCAACTACAAGTATGAAAGCTGGTACAGCTGGTACACCTTGTGGTACAACAGTAACTGGAACAGTAGTTTTTGGTGCAACTTCAACTCCTGGAGTTTACACTATTAGCGATATGTCATTTGGTTTACAAGGATCTGTATGTTGGCAAGATGATCCTGCTTATTCAGCAAGTTCAAGAGTAACATGGTTTTGTAACAATTTAGTTTCTTCTGGTGTTGACAAATACGGAGATTCTTATACTTACACAATTATTGCTGCTGCAGGTAATAAAATTACTATCAGATGGGTAAACACTTACAACGATTCAGCTGTGACTGAATTGACTAGAGAAGGTGGGGCGAATTGGCCAACAATCTTCAATAGATAGTTATAAAACCTATTTAATCTTAAAACCATCAGCCTTTGGCTGGTGGTTTTTTTTTGTATCTTTGCGCTATGGAAAAAGAAAATATAATATTCGGAATACGCGCCATTATTGAGGCCATACAAGCAGGAACTGCAGTTGATAAAGTCTTTATTCAAAAAGAAATTGCAGGCGAACTGATGAAGGATTTAATGAAGGTCATGAAACGTGCCAATATTAATTTTTCCTATGTACCAGTAGAAAAACTAAACCGTTTAACACCTAACAACCACCAAGGAGCTGTGGCTAGCATCTCTCCTATTGGATTTATGGAATTGGAGCATTTAGTTGAATCTACCATAGAATCGGGCAAACAACCACTATTCTTAATCCTAGATCAAATCTCGGATGCCCGTAATTTTGGTGCGATAATTAGAACTGCTGAGTGTACTGGAGTCAATGGTATCATCGTTCAGAAAGCGGGTTCAGCACCTGTTAATGGTGATACAGTAAAAACTTCTGCTGGCGCTGTATTCAATGTGCCCATTTGTAAAGTAGAACACATTAAAGATGCTATCTTTTACCTTCAAGGTTCTGGTATCAAAACCGTAGCCGCTACGGAGAAAACAGAACAAAACATTTACGATATCGCATTAAACGTACCGGTTGCCATCATCATGGGATCAGAAGATAGAGGAATCAATCCTTCTGTGTTGAAAATTGTAGATGAGAAAGCCAAATTACCAATGTTCGGAACCATAGGTTCATTGAATGTTTCGGTTGCTTGTGGTGCCTTCCTCTACGAAGCGGTAAGACAAAGAAGTTAGCAATAAAATCTTCAAATTTGTAATCCCAATAACCGAATCAACAAATCAACCAAATAATGGTAGCTCCTTTAGCAGAACGCATTCGTCCGCAACAATTAGAAGACTATATCAGTCAATCTCACCTGGTGGGAACTAATGGTGCTTTGACGCAGCAAATTGCCAAAGGAATTATTCCTTCCTTGATTTTTTGGGGACCTCCTGGTACCGGTAAAACAACTTTGGCCCAAATTATTTCGCAAGAATCCAAACGCCCTTTTTATACTTTAAGTGCTATTAATTCTGGTGTGAAAGATATTCGAGAGGTCATTGAAAAAGCAAAACAAAGCGGAGGTCTATTTACGCCCAAAAATCCCATTTTGTTTATCGATGAGATTCATCGTTTTAGCAAATCACAACAAGATTCCTTATTAGCAGCTGTAGAAAAAGGTTGGATCACCTTAATTGGTGCCACTACTGAAAATCCAAGTTTTGAAGTCATACCGGCTTTATTATCGCGTTGTCAAGTATACACATTGAATGCGTTTAATAAAGAAGATTTAGAGGCCTTGCTCCATCGAGCAATGCAAAAAGACAGTATTCTAAAAGAAAAAAATATACGTTTAACCGAAACAGAAGCGCTGTTGCGACTTTCTGGCGGAGACGGACGCAAACTATTGAATCTTTTTGAATTGGTCGTAAACGCCTCAAATGAAGCTGAAATTGAAATTACTAACGATCGCGTACTCGAATTAGTCCAGCAAAATACGGTTTTGTACGATAAAACAGGAGAGCAACATTACGATATTGTTTCGGCTTTTATCAAATCCATCCGCGGAAGTGATCCAAATGGAGCCGTTTATTGGCTTGCCCGAATGATTGAAGGTGGTGAAGATGTAAAATTCATTGCAAGACGCATGCTGATTCTTTCTAGCGAAGATATTGGCAATGCCAATCCAACCGCCTTTATTATGGCGAACAACACTTTTCAGGCAGTAGCCACTATTGGTTATCCTGAAAGCCGAATTATACTCAGTCAATGTGCCGTGTATTTAGCTACTTCACCAAAAAGTAACGCTTCCTACCAAGCCATAGGTAAAGCACAACAAATTGTCAAACAAACCGGAGACCTTTCCGTTCCAATTCATTTGCGCAATGCACCTACTCCCTTAATGAAAGAGCTAGGCTATGGCGAAGAGTACAAATATTCGCATGACTATGCCAATAATTTTGCCGAACAAGAATTTTTACCCGAAGGTATTTCAGGAACTCCAATTTACGAGCCTGGAAATAACTCCCGAGAAAATTCGACTAGAGAATTTCTGAAAAATAGGTGGAAAGACAAATACGGTTACTAGAACTTCACCGCTACTTTTTCTGAAACCAATGTAGCGTTTTCGTAATACTCAAAAAACCACTGATTGTCTTTTTGAATTAATACACCTTGTGTGTTTCCCTTAATTGCAGTGTAAAGTGTTGGAACAGATGTTTTATTCAACTTAAAAACTACTTTTGGACTAGCATCAACTAATTGGAAACCAGTTGGAGTTACTTGTGCATAAAGTAATTCAGTTGTAGCATTTGAAGTATTTTGTACAACAGTTACAGAATTTGAAATTGGAGCATTAATCGTTTCTACCGTAGTACCTTGAGCAAGTTGTTTAGCCGGTAATTGGTTCAATTCGTATTTATAATTCAATGCATTTATTGATTTAAACGCATCATTTAAAGCCTCTGAATAAGCAACTTCATATAGTTTTTCTTTGCTTTTTCCAACTTCTGATTGGTAAACCAATTTTCCGAAACAGTCATTTAAAATTACAGACAACTTAGTAACCAAAAAAGCATTGTCTTTCTTAACATCTATAGTTAACAAACTACAACGGTCATTGTATTCAGCAGGAATAACTTCATTGCTATAAAAAGCAACAAAGCCTGCCTTCTGAAGATTTAGTTTAGTTAAAGTTGCCAAACGATATTGGTTTTCTGATTTCAAGAAATCGTATTTTAATGGAATAATAACGGCTTTATAGTTATTGATATTTTGCGACAAGGCAATTGTTGAAAACAATAGGAATACAAATACTAATTTTTTCATAGTTACAAATAGTTTTTTAGTTCTAATAAATGGTTTATAGCAATAATATTTTCTGGTTTATTCTCTTTGTTCGGATTGAAAAATAGGGCTTCAATTCCAAAATCTAATGCCCCTTGTACATCGGATTCTAAACAATCCCCGATCATAATACTCTCTTCTTTATTGGCTTGAGCTAAATCTAAAGCATGTTGAAATATCATGGGATTCGGTTTCTTCACTCCTGCCATTTCGGAATTTGTAATCGTTTTAAAATAGGTGTCAATCTTTGAATTGGCTATTTTTTTATACTGAACATTGGCAAATCCGTTGGTGATAATATGCAAATGGTATTTGCTATTCAGATACTCTAATATTTCAATCGCGCCGTCAAATAAATGATTGTTATCGGGCAAAAAAGTAATATAATCCTCTGCCATTTGATGGATAGCATCATCTGAAATGGAATAATCCAAAGCGTCAAAGGAATCCTTGAGTCTTTTGTAACGCAATTCTTCGTGAGTAATTTTGTCATACTGATACAACTTCCAACAAGCTTGATTAATCGGCGCGTATTTTTCGATAAAATCCGTAATTGCAATTTCAGGATGGTGTTGTTTGAATATCGTACCAAAGGCCATTTCAGAATTTTTATCAAAATCCCAAAGCGTATGATCTAAGTCAAAAAAAACGTGTTGTATATTTTTATATTTCATTCGTATAATTACAAAATTCCTTGATCAACAAAACTAAAATAACTTGTTTCAGTTACTATAACATGATCCAAAATGGCTATTTCTAAACTCTCTCCAGCTCGTTTCAATTTTTGTGTAATTTGGATGTCGGCATCGCTTGGTTTTAAACTTCCAGAAGGATGATTATGACACAATACAATGGAAGTCGCTCCATATTCTAATGCCATTTTAAAAACCAATCGTATGTCTACTACCGTTCCAGTAATACCACCTTTGCTTAATTGTGCTTTTGAAATCACCTTGTTGGAATTATTCAAATACACGATCCAAAATTCTTCATGAGGCAATTCGCCAATAATGGGTTGCATAACATCAAAAATTACTTTACTTGAAGTAATTTTAACCAATTCAACTGTCTCTTCTACCCTGCGTCTTCTTCCTAATTCAAGGGCAGCAACAATAGTAATTGCTTTGGCCTCGCCTATTCCTTTGAAATGTATCAATTGCGACAAACTCAATTTGCCTAATGCATTCAAATTATGTGTAACACTGGCCAACATTCGTTTGCTTAAATCGACTGCTGATTCATTTCTACTACCAGAACCAATTAATATAGCAATTAATTCCGCATCGCTCAGAGCACTTTTGCCTTTAAGCATCAATTTCTCCCGAGGCTTATCTTCTTCGGACCAACTACTAATGGGAAAGGGGGCGTTTTCCATAGGTGTTATATTTATGTATTTATTATTCGATCAACTGCTTAACTTCGTCAAAATTCAATCCGCCGTAATTTCCAGAACTCATTAATAACAAAGCGGAATTATCTAAATTTCGATTGAATAAATACTGTTTGAATTCGGCTGGATTAGTATAAATAATCAGATCTTCTCTATTGAAGGCTTTGGCAATTTGCTCATAAGTAACTTCTTCTAATTGTTTGATTTTTACTGCATCTGGTGAATAAAAAACTACCGCTTCATCCGCATGTTCCAACGCTCCTTCGTATTCTTTCAAAAATTCTGCATTCAAACTACTATAGGTGTGTAACTCCAAACAAGCAACTAAAGTACGATTAGGATATTGTTCCTTCACCGCTTTGGTAGTTGCAGCTACCTTACTTGGCGAATGCGCAAAATCTTTATAAGCGACTCTGCCTTTTCCTTCGGCAATTTTTTCCAAACGTTTTGATGCCCCTTTGAAACTTGCAATGGCTTCGTAGAAATCGGCTTCATCAACGCCCATATTTTGACAAATCCATTTGGCTCCAGCCAAATTATTCAAATTATGTGCACCAAAAACTTCAATTGGCATGGGTCCTTCAGGTGTTTCCAAAAGCGTTACTCCATCACTAACCGTATAAGCAGGCGTGCTGTAAGGTAGTTTACGAATCGGATTCGTAGCGGCTTCTGATACGCGTTTCACCTCAGCATCGTCTTCATTGTAGACTAAAATTCCGCCATTGGTAATTTTGTCAATAAAAATTTCGAATTGTTCCACATAATTATCATAGGTTGGAAACACATTAATATGATCCCAAGCAATACCTGAAATCAAAGCGATATTAGGTTGGTACAAATGAAATTTTGGGCGTCTATCAATTGGAGACGACAAATATTCATCACCCTCTAGAACCATAAAATCATTCTCTTCAGTAAGATGCACCATGGTGTCAAATCCTTCCAGTTGGGCTCCCACCATATAATCTACAGCAATATTGTGGTAATGCATAACATGCAAAATCATTGACGTAATCGTAGTTTTTCCGTGAGAACCACCAATAACCACTCGGGTTTTGTTTTTAGACTGCTCGTACAAAAATTCGGGATACGAATAAATTTTCAAACCCAATTCTTGTGCTTTTAACAATTCAGGATTGTCTGCCTTGGCATGCATCCCTAAAATAACAGCTTCAATATCAGCAGTTATTTTTTCAGGAAACCAACCCATTTCAGCCGGCAGAATTCCTTTCTTATCTAATCGGGATTTAGAAGGTTCAAATATCGCATCATCACTTCCTGTAACTTGATATCCTTTGTTGTGTAGCGCCAAGGCTAAATTGTGCATCGCGCTTCCGCCAATAGCAATAAAATGTGTTCTCATTCTTTTAGTTTATGTTTAGAGGGCTATGTATTTATATGTTCAAAAACAAACCTATAAACTCTTAACCTTTTAAACTATTTTTCAAATTGTTCTTTTAACTGTTGGGCTTTTTCTGAATTTTTCAACTTGTACGCATACAAATTGTATAATTTCTGAAATGCTATTTTTGAATTATTTATTTCCAAAGCTTTGAGATAATTTATCTCCGCTTTTTTATTTCGACCAAAATATTCGTCAATATATCCTTTGGACAAATACCCTTCCATAGGCGATAATCGCATCAATTCATTCGAATACGCCACTGCTTTTGTTTCGCTACCGCCAATAATTCCGGGCAATTCCAAATACAACATCAATAATGCCCAACGAGATTCTTTGTGTTTTGGGTCTAGAGCAACAGCCTTTTCAAAGGACGATTTAATCTCGTCAATCATTCCTAATGCTTTGAATTTATTTACTGTTTTTGCTTTCATTCCAAGAGCGCCACCATATTTGTAATGAAACTCTGCATTATTGGGTTGCAATTGTTTAATTTTCTTATAATACACAATGGCCTTATCCCAATTTTTATTTTGACCTGCAATATCTCCTAAATATTCTAGAGACTTAGTGTTAGATGGATTTTCTTTAAGTACATTCTCAAAAGCAATACGCGCTAGTTCTATTTTTCCAGATCCCATAAACTGAACTCCTTTCTCAAAATTAGTTTGAGATAAAAGCATAGTTGGAATAAAAAACAAAAGAAATACCAGTCGATTCATATTTCAAAAATAAGGAAATAAATACTTCTATTTCACTCTAATCAAAAAGGTTTTTTATAAAAAATCCGTTTCATCAGAAACGGATTCGTATTGTAATTAAAAAGGAAACCTAGTCATTCAACATGGCCCACAATTTATCTTTTAACTCAGTCAAACCTTGTTGTGCCACCGAAGAAATAAACATATAAGGAATATCCTTGAATGCCACATCCAATTCGGTTTTCAATTCGGCCTTTAATTCTTCATCCAACATGTCAATTTTTGAAATGACTAAAAGCCTTTCTTTGTCTAACATTTCTGGATTGTATTTGGTTAATTCGTTGACCAAAATATCGTATTCTGCTTTAATGTCTGGTGTATCCACAGGCACTAAAAACAATAAGGTAGAATTTCTTTCGATATGACGTAAGAAATAATGTCCCAATCCTTTTCCTTCTGCAGCGCCTTCAATAATTCCAGGAATATCTGCAATTACAAATGATTGGAAATCACGGTAAGCTACAATACCCAAATTGGGTTTTAAAGTTGTAAATGGATAATCAGCAATCTTTGGCTTAGCCGAAGTCAAAACCGATAACAAAGTCGATTTTCCTGCATTTGGAAAGCCTACTAAACCTACATCAGCCAAGACTTTTAATTCTAAAATTACGTCCATTTCTATACCCAACAACCCTGGTTGTGCATAGCGTGGCGTTTGATTCGTAGAACTTCTAAAGTGCCAGTTCCCTAACCCTCCTTTTCCACCTTGAGCCAAAATGCGTTTTTCTCCGTCTTCGGTAATTTCAAATAAAACTTCGCCGGTTTCTTTATCTTTGACCACGGTTCCTAAAGGAACTTCAATGTATTTGTCATCTCCATCAGCACCTGTGCTTCGGTCACCTCCACCATCTCCACCATGACCGGCTTTGACGTGACGTGCAAATTTTAAGTGAAATAAAGTCCAAAGTCCTTTATTCCCAACTAAATAAACGTGCCCTCCACGACCACCATCTCCACCATCTGGACCTCCTTTTTCAATAAATTTTTCTCTATGTAAATGCGTAGAACCTTTTCCTCCTTTACCGGAAGAAACAAATATTTTAACGTAATCAACGAAGTTACCTTCTGTCATTGTTCTTTATTTTATAAATCTTTCAGTGTAGTGATTAATACTTTATCAATCTTTACACCATCCATTTTTTGAGCTTCAAACTCTAATTTATTCCAAATTAACTTATCGCCTTCTTTAGGAATAGCTCCTAATTCCGTGATAATAAATCCGCTCACGGTAGTCACTTCATAATCTGTGGTTAGCTCATCCATGTCAAAATAGGTCAAGAAATCGTGTAATGAATATTGTCCATCCACTAACCATGACCCATCTTCATTTGCAATCAATTTGTATTCATCGTCGTCAAAATCTGCAGCGTCTCCCACCAAGGCTTCCAAGATATCATTCAAGGTAATTATCCCTTGAAAAACCCCGTATTCATCTGTAATAAAAGCATAATGAACTTTGGTTTTCTTAAAATTTTCTAAGGCTTTATAGGCTGAAGTATGTTCGATAAAATAGGAAGGTTCTTTGGCAATGGAACGCAAATTAAAATTGCCTTTTTCAAAATTGGCAAACAAATCCTTTAAGAATACCACACCCACAACTTCATCTAAATTCTCTTCACAAACCGGATAAACCGAATGCAATTCGTCTAACACTTTAGTTTTAATTTCTTCTAAAGTATCCTCCATTGAAAGATAGATCATTGAGCTACGATGTGTCATCAAGGAATTGACTTTACGATCACCAATATGAAACACGCGCTCCACAATGTCTTGTTCAATTTCTTGCACCTCTCCTACCTCGGTCCCTTCTTTAATAATAGCCTTAATTTCTTCTTCGGTTACCTTACCGTCGGCTGTCGGTTTGATTTGAAGTATTTTTAACAAAAATTCTGTTGAAGTAGTTAACAACCAAATAAATGGTGCCGTAATTATTGAAATTATTTTCATGGGCATCGCCATGGCTTTGGCAATTGATTCTGGATGATTTAATCCGATGCGCTTAGGTAATAATTCGCCTAAAACCAAAGAAAAGAAAGTCAACACTACCACTACAATACCAACCGCAACCGAATGGGCATAGGGAGTAATTGCCTCAAATCCACTTACAAAATATTCAACGTCTTCGGTAATTTTATCACCACTATAAATACCGGTCAAAATTCCAATAAGAGTTATTCCTATTTGGACTGCCGATAGAAATTTGTTGGGCGAATTGGCCAAATCTAATGCCGTCTTAGCACTCTTACTCCCTTTTTTGGCAGCCGTTTCTAATCGGCTCTTTCGCGAAGAAATCAATGCGATTTCCGACATAGAGAAAACGCCATTCAAAAGAATTAAGAAAAATATAATGAGTAGTTCCAATGGTATGTTTTTAAAAGTTTAAAATCAGATGTAAAGAAAGTCGAATAACGAATCTTACTTTAATCCAAGGTTCCAAACATTTTTATGTTAGTATTATAAATTATCGATTACAGCACTTAATCGTTCTGTAATTTCTGCGATAGAACCAATTCCATCAACAGCATAAAACTTTCCTTGCTCTTTGTAATACCCCATTAAAGGAGCTGTTTTTTCATTGTATTCTTGGTAACGGTTTCTGATTTTTTCTTCATCTTGATCGTCAGGTCTTCCAGAAGTCTTTCCTCTTTCTAATAAACGTTGTACCAAGATTTCATCATCCGCTTCCAAAGCTACCGTTGCGGTAATTTGTTCTCCTTTTGATTCTAAAAAACGATCCAAAGCCCCAGCTTGAGCAATTGTTCTTGGAAAACCATCAAATAAAAAACCTGCTGAATCTGGATTAGCATCTACTTCAGATTGCAACATTTGAATTGTCACTTCATCAGGAACTAAATCGCCTTTATCCATGTAGGTTTTGGCTAATTTCCCTAATTCCGTTTCGTTTTTGATATTGAATCTAAATATATCTCCTGTTGAAAGGTGAGTTAAATTGTATTTCCCTTTTAAAAATTCGGCTTGCGTTCCTTTTCCTGCACCTGGTTTCCCAAATAAAACAATATTAATCATTTTCTAAATCTATTTTGTGTGTTGTAAATATGGTTATTAATTAGTCTTTCAATTGATATACTTCGGGTAAATTACGTCCTAAACCATCGTAATCCAATCCATAGCCTACAATAAATTTGTTTGGAATTCGAATTCCTACATAATCAATTGGCAAGTCGTGTTGATAGGCTTCTGGTTTGAAAAACAAAGTCGCGATCTTGAATTCTTTTACCTTTTCATTTTCGAATAAAGCTTTCAAAGCCACCAAAGTGTTGCCGGTGTCTACGATATCCTCAATCACAATTACCGATCTTCCTGTTAAGTCTTGATTCAAACCCAATAATTGTTTAACCTCCTCAGTAGAAGAAGTCCCTTCGTAAGAAGCCATTTTGATAAAACTTACTTCGCATGGCGATGAATAGCGTTTCAATAAATCGGAAACTACCATAAATGCACCATTCAAAACCCCAATAAAAACTGGAGTTTCATTCGAATAATCAGCTGATATCTTGGTAACCAATTTTGTAATCGCAAGATCAATTTCTTTGGCAGAAATAAACGGGACAAATTGCTTATCGTGAAGTTGAATCATTATTTGTTTTTAAAAATAAATAGCAAATATACTGAATTCGGATTGGACAATCTATAAAAGACGGGGAATTTGTAGTTTTAAAATGACGAATTATGCATTATCAATTGTTAATTATCAACGGACTAAGTATCTTTGCACACTTAGGCAACGAAAGCACAGCAATTGAAGTAATAGAGAAAACAAATGAATTATTTTTCTTCTGATTTTAAATTAGGAATTTTAGGTGGTGGTCAATTGGGCAAAATGCTTTTATTTGACACTCGTAAATTTGACATCCAAACCTACGTTTTGGACCCAAGCGAAGAAGCGCCTAGCAAAATAGCCTGCAATCTTTTCTTTCAAGGGGATTTAATGGATTTTGACACCGTATATAATTTCGGAAAGAAAGTAGACGTTTTAACTTTCGAAATTGAATTGGTTAACCTAGATGCTTTAGTGAAACTAGAAGAAGAAGGACTACCTGTTTATCCTTCGCCAAAAACTTTGAAATTAATTCAAAACAAAGGCATTCAAAAAGATTTTTATACCCAACATAACATTCCCACTGCTGCTTACAACCGTTTTGAAACAACAGCCTTACTAAAAACCGCTGTTGAAAATAACGAAATTAGTTTGCCATTTGTATGGAAGTGTACCGAATTTGGTTACGATGGAAACGGCGTAAAAGTGGTTCGAAAAGCAAATGATTTAGACGAATTACCTAATGTAGAATGCATTGCAGAAGCAATGATTCCGTTCAAAAATGAACTGGCAGTAATTGTGTGTCGCAATCCTTCGGGCGAAATCAAAACCTACCCTGTGGTAGAAATGGAATTTCATCCTGAAGCCAATCAAGTAGAATATGTGATTTGTCCGGCTCGAATTGACGAGGCTGTAGCCAAAAAAGCGAGAGCCATTGCATTGAATGTTTCCCAACAATTTCATCATGTAGGATTATTAGCTGTAGAAATGTTCCAAACAGAAGACGACGAAATTTTAGTCAACGAAGTAGCCCCAAGACCGCATAATTCAGGACATTATTCTATAGAAGCGAGTTATACCTCACAATTTGAAAATCATTTGCGAGCTATTTTGGATTTACCTTTAGGAAACACCGATAGCAAAGTAGCCGGAATTATGGTAAATTTGGTGGGTTCAGAAGGACATTCAGGACCAGTAGTTTACGAAAATATTGAAAAAATATTAGGTTGGAATGGGGTTACACCTCACATTTACGGTAAAAAACAAACCCGTCCTTTCAGAAAAATGGGACATGTTACCATTGTAAATGAGGACGTGAACGAGGCACGAAAAATTGCCGAACAAGTAAAAAATACGATTAGAGTAATAAGTTAATTAAAAGATTGAAAAATTAAAAGATTGAAAAATAAATACATTTTGTGATGTGACCTTTAATCCCTCTTTAAATTCTTAAATCTTTAAATCTTTAAATAAAAATGAGCACAGTAGCCATCATCATGGGAAGCATTTCGGATATGCCGGTAATGCAAGACGCCATCGACATTTTAAAAGAATTTGGAATCGAAACCGAAGTGGATATTGTTTCGGCTCACAGAACTCCTGAAAAATTATTTGATTTCAGCACAAAAGCACACGAAAGAGGAATTTCAGTAATTATAGCAGGTGCTGGCGGCGCCGCACATTTACCAGGCATGGTAGCGTCTATGAGTCCGCTTCCTGTAATTGGAGTTCCTGTTAAATCCAGTAATTCGATTGACGGTTGGGATTCGGTTTTATCGATCTTGCAAATGCCAGGCGGAGTTCCAGTAGCTACAGTAGCTTTGAACGGAGCTAAAAACGCAGGAATTTTAGCCGCTCAAATCATCGGAAGTGCTGATACCACAATTTTAAACCGAATCATTGCATACAAACAAAATCTAAAAGAAGCGGTCATCAAAGCCTCTGAAGGATTGAAAAAATAAATTATAAATCATCTGTAAGGGATTAAGAAAAATTAAGAAATGTCAACAGTTCTTAACTATTCTTAATCCCTTACTTATTTTAAAAAACAATTGTAAAATGACTATTTTAACTTCAACTTACAATACCGTATACCAGTCGGCGCCTTTTTCTCAAATTCAAATGAGCGATTACCAACCTGCTTTTGAAACTACCCTAGCCGCTGCTCGTGCCGAAATTGACACGATTACAAACAATCCAGAACAACCTAATTTTGAAAATACGATCGAAGCTTTGGATTTTTCAGGGCAAGCTTTAGATCGTTTATCGTCGATTTTTTTCAATTTAAATTCGGCTGAAACTTCTGACGAAATGCAGAAAATTGCTCAAGAAATATCGCCTTTACTTACTGCTTTTAGTAATGATGTTTCTTTAAACGAAGGAATGTTCCAAAGAGTTAAAGCAGTATACGATCAAAAAGACGAACTGACCTTAACACCAGAGCAAGCCACATTATTAGATAAAAAATACAAAAGTTTTACTCGCAATGGAGCATTACTTAGCGAAGATAAAAAAGGACGCTTACGCGAAATTGATACTCAATTAGCCAAATTAAAATTAACTTTTGGCGAAAATGTATTAGCCGAAACCAATAATTACGAATTGCACATAACTAATGAAGCCGACTTAAAAGGTTTGCCGGAAGGCGCCATTGAAATGGCTCGTTCTTTGGCCGAATCCAAAGAAAAAGAAGGATGGATTTTTACCTTAGACTTTCCGAGTTATTTACCTTTTGTCACCTATGCGGATAACCGTGAATTGCGAAAAGAAATTGCCATTGCGGCTGAAAAAAAAGCATTTCAAAACAACCAATTCGACAATCAAGAAATTACCTTACAAATAGCTAAACTACGTTACGAACGCGCTAATTTATTAGGATACGAAACCCATGCACACTTTGTTTTAGAAGAGCGCATGGCGCAACATCCTGATCAGGTCAAAACGTTTTTGAATGATTTGTTAGCCAAAGCCAAACCGGCTGCCGAAAAAGAGTTGGCTCAATTAACCGCTTTCGCGAAAGAACTAGACGGCATTGAAAAATTAGAAAAATGGGACGGCCCCTATTACTCAGAAAAATTGAAACAAAAACTTTTCAATTTGGATGACGAAATTTTAAAACCATATTTCCAATTAGAAAATGTATTACAAGGTGCGTTTACCATTGCCAATAAATTATTTGGATTGACATTCAAAGAAATTGACACTATTGAAAAATACCACGCTGACGTTCAAACTTTTGAAGTTGTCGATGACAAAAACGAATTAGTAGCACTATTCTATGCGGATTTTTTTCCAAGAAAAGGAAAACGCAACGGCGCTTGGATGACTTCGTTCAAACCGCAATACATTCAAAATGGTGTAAACGAAAGACCGCATATTTCTAATGTGTGTAATTTTACACCACCTACTCCAACCAAACCTTCGCTATTAACTTTTAACGAAGTGACCACTTTGTTTCATGAGTTTGGACACGGTTTGCACGGCATGTTAGCCAATACAACTTATCCAAGTTTATCGGGTACATCTGTGTTTTGGGATTTTGTTGAATTGCCTTCGCAAATGATGGAAAACTGGTGTTACGAACCGAAGGCACTGGCATTGTTTGCCAAACATTATGAAACAGGCGAAATCATTCCGCAAGACTATGTCGAAAAAATTAAAGAAAGTGCGAGTTTCTTAGAAGGAATGGCCACTTTACGCCAATTGAGTTTTGGCTTATTAGACATGGCGTTTCACAGTACTAATCCAACGGATATTACAGATATCAAAGCGTTTGAAAAAGCCGCTTTTGAAGGCACCAGTCTGTATCCTGATGTGGCAGAGAATTGTATGAGTGTTTCGTTTTCTCATATTTTCCAAGGAGGCTATTCATCTGGCTATTACAGTTACAAATGGGCCGAAGTATTGGACGCCGATGCCTTTGCTTATTTTCAAGAAAAAGGGATTTTCAACACAGAAGTAGCCACAAAATTCAAAGACAATATCTTATCCAAAGGCGGTACGGAGCACCCAATGATATTGTACAAACGTTTCAGAGGACAAGAACCAAAACCAGAGGCGTTGTTGAAACGAGCAGGTTTGATTTAAATTGTTGCTATTGCGTTAGGGATTGAGGCGGCATCCTCGAAGTGCAACGTAGAGATATAGCCGAAAGCCCGACCCTGTCATTGCGAGGCACGAAGCAAACAGGAAACGCCCAAAAACTAAACTTTCAAAATATTCTTTAATAGATTGATTTGATTTTTGGTGCGATTTAGATTTTGTTCCGGATAGCTGCATTGGTAATACACATCCCCATTCAAATAATCGGTTAAGAAACGTATGGCCTGAATATAAACGATAACCTGCGGCGCATAGGATACGTTTTCCAATTCGACTTTGGTTAAAAAAGTACGTGTTTCAGACAAAAACCCATCTGTTAAAGCGCGATATAAGTCGGCATTGAATATTCCTTCCGGATCGGGATCGTCTTCAGGTTTTGTATTGGTATAGGAACGAATCATATCGCCGTAATCGTATAAAATAGTACCCAGCATTAGAGTATCCCAATCGATAATTGCTTTGGGTTGGTGGGTAAGGGTATCAAAAAGTACATTACTGATTTTTGGATCGGCATGAATGAGACGAACAGGCAACTCTTTTTGTTCCTGAAGTTGTATCCATTTTAGAGGTAAGTCTAGGTGTTTTACCATCCATTGTATTGGTTCATCGGCTTCGATTAAACGCGTTGAATTGGCCGATTGCAATGCAAGTTGAAAAGCATCAAGTCTACTTTTTGTATCCAAAAAATGAGGTAAAACTGCTTGGATTTGTTGGAGTTCAATTCCGTTTAAAAAAGTATGGAAGTGACCAAAAAAAACCCCAACAGCAAATGCCTGTTCCGGATTTTGAACTACATTGATGGTGTAACTATTTTCAATTTGTTTAAAAAGTCGCCAGGTAACACCATCGTAAACCGTTTCAGTTTCTCCTTCAACAGTGTGGCATAATTCCAAAACAGGATGGGGATACTTATTTGATTTTAAATAATTGCTTACTGTAGTAATATTGGCTTGAATCGTTTTTGGATTTTGAAAAACAGCCGTATTGATTTGTTGCAGAATATACTTTTTACACTGCTGCGCATTTTGTATTTGCACACTAAAAGTAGTATTGATCAAACCACCTACTATTGGTTCAATTGTCACCTCATTTGCATGAGGAAAAAAAGCCTGTATAATTTGGAATTGGTTTTTCATTATTCCCATAAATTACTAGGATATAATTGATTCTCGATACATTCTGAAATAAATTCAACCAATTGCGCTTTGTCTTCGGGATAGGTAATTCCATGCCAACGATCTGAGGTATGTAAAACTTTTACTTTGACACTTTTAGAGTCGATCAGATGTTGCACTTCAGTTGGAATATAGATTTCTAAAGTAGGCTCAGGAACTGATTGTAAAAAAGCATTAAAGGCTTTCTCTAAATCTTCAAAAACAGTTGGATGAAAGCCCCAAAAATTCATTGAAACTAAAGCATCCGAAGCTATAATTTCCTTTTTTCCTTTTTCTATAAATACAATATCCTTTCCTTCTCGAGCAATTTTGGTTCGTTCGATTACCTGTTGTAAGAATCCTTCATTTGACAGTGTACAGATTCCTCTTGACACAGCTCCATTTTCGCTTAAAGTAGCCGATACTGGATAAGCAACCATGGCAAATTGATTTTGTTGGATGTGACCATTTGCAATACAATCTGCCATTTCAATAAAGGCTTGCTTTCCGTAATAATCGTCTGCATTAATTACTACAAAAGGCTCCTGGATAGTTTCTTTGGCACACAAAATGGCATGCGCGGTACCCCAAGGTTTTTTTCTTTCTTGCAACAAAAAACTATATTCTTCTGGAATCAACTTGTCAATAGATTGAGACACTAGATGAAGTTCGAACTTTTTTCGAGTAGCAATATCAGTAAGTCGAGCTAAATACGATGCGGGAAGATGTGAATTAATTATAATGACGATTTTATTAAAACCTACTGCTAAAGCGTCATACATAGAAAATTCCAAAACGGTTGCGCCATTAGAAGTGATGCCATCTACTTGTTTCAATCCTTTGTAGCGACTCCCTAATCCACCTGCCATAATAAGCAGTGTTTTTGGCGAACTAAAATGCTCCATCAAATCCAAATACTGGTTTTCTTGTTTGCCAAGCGCCTTTTGTAAAATCAGGAATATCGACTACTTGTCCGTTCTTTTTGATTGATTTTTCACTCAAAGGCGTAATCGCATACCAAGTGGCTAAATCATACACATCCAATGGAAATTCAATATTGCGTTTGATACATTCTATAAAGGAATTGTCTACAAAGAAATCCATGCCACCATGGCCAGAATTTTCGGCATCTTTAGCATAGCGCTGCCAAAGTGGATGATCGTATTCTTGCAACCATTTTTCGGTATTGTCCCAACGATGCGAATGTTTCATTAATTTTTCGAAATAAATAAACCCTTGATTATTGTCGCCCCAACCAAAGTCTTGCCAAATTCCATCGGTTCCTTGCACTCTGAATCCTAAATTATACGGGCGCTGCAAAGAAGTGTCATGCGTTAATAAAATAGTTTCTCCATTGGCACACTGAATTTGTGTGGTTACAATATCGCCTTGTTGGAATTTTACTTTGGCATTGGGATGGTCTTTACCTCCCTTTGGGTGTTCTTCGATATACTTTGTCAATCCTCTTGATTTGGATGAAAAAGATGAAAGACGCAACAATCGGTTACCTCTATTTATATCAAACATTACAGCAACTGGACCCAAACCATGCGTTGGATACAATTCGCCATTTCTGTTTACATAATGATTCGTTCTCCATTTGGCTTCGCTAAAACCTTTGGCTCCAAATTCAACACCCGAATTATAAGCCGTTTGGCCATCATTAAATAACACCCCTCTTAAATCGTGTTCGTATCCTCCTTGACCATGAATCAATTCGCCAAACATTCCTTTTCGGACCATGTTTAGAATGGCCATTACATCACGACGGTAACATACATTTTCCATCATCATGATAGGAACTTTGGTTTCTTCATAGGCTTTCACATACTCCCAACAATCGTCTAAAGTCATAGCGCCACAAACTTCCATGCCTACAATTTTTTTGGCATACATGGCTTCTACCCCTTGAATTTTATGCCATTCCCAAGGTGAGGCAATAATCACCGCATCGATAGTGGGATCTTTAAGTAAGTTTCTAAAATCGTAATCACCATTAGCATATTCCTGGGCTGGTTGTCTATTAAATTTAGCCATTAACTTTTGCCCCATAGCGAACATTCTAGGATCTGGATCTGCAAAAGCAACGATCTCTACATCGTCTCTTTTAAGCATTTCTTCTAGATGCGCTTGACCGCGATAGCCCATGGCAATGAATCCTAAACGAACTTTTTTATCTGTTTGAAAATTAGCATTATAAGAGAAAAGAGAATTGGGTAAAATTAATGCGCCAAAACCGGCAGCAGCAGTGGTTGAAAGAAAATTTCTTCGGGTTACATTCGGATTCATAAATAGCTATTTTAAGCTAATTTAATAAAATTCTGTTTTGAAACTTTATTATTTAAAAAAAAGCAAAACTAGGAACCAAAAAATGGGCAAACTTTCCACCCAAAACGAAGTATAATACCAACTCCTTTTTTCAGCAGAAAAATAAATTGCTATGAGTGAAGACAAAGCAGCAAATGCAAAGAAATAAATGTGGTTTAGTAAAAAAATGGAGATAGTCAGAAACAAACCTACCAAGACATATCCTATTTGTTTAGTTCTTGCTATTCCGAAACAATGAGGTAGGGTTTTCAAAGCTATTGCATCTTTTGAACTGTCCAAAATTTCAAATGGAATCATCACACTTGATAACAATAAAAAACGTTGGACAAATAACCAAATCACTTCTTCATGATTATTAAGCGGAATAAACAACGTTATGTAACTCACCACAAAACTGACATAAAACGGTTTTAACCAACCTGTTTTTCGAATGAATGGATATAAAACTACCAATCCAAAAGCGAATAACGTATGAAATTGTACAGCTGTGTCTTGTTGCAAAAAGAACCACAAAAACCCTAGGGCCGAAAAAAGCGTGACGCCAAGTATTCCAATATACTGGATTCGAAAAAATTTAGCTGTGAAAAACCATTCGGAATATTTCAAAAAATTATAACCCACAATGGTTCCGAACAAAACCAAAAAAGAATAGCTACTCCATTGTTGAACACTAAGTTGAACCAAACAAAATACTGCAATCCCTACATGAATAGAAGACTGAATGTAAAAATTGAATATTTTCCTAAAAGTAAGCATCTTGCAAAACTAACAAATCTGTTAATAAGACTTGATTTTGGTTAACAAATTCTCAAAATATTACCATTTGTTGAACAATAAAATACAAGTTTAATAATTACTTTTGTACGCAAATTATTTGGTTTTAGACCAAGGCCAATTTGAAACACAACTATAATTTACTTTTTATTCTAAATAAATGAAAACAGACGCATTTGCTTTACGCCATATAGGCCCAAGAGATAGTGACCTTCAGCACCTATTTAAAACCATCGGAGTTGACTCACTAGACCAATTGATTGCTGAAACGATTCCTGCTGACATTCGTCTAAAAAAAGATTTGGAGCTGGATGCACCCATGACCGAATTCGAATACTTAAGTCACATTCAAAAATTGGGAAGCAAAAACAAAGTGTTCAAATCCTATATTGGTTTAGGGTATCACCCTGCAGCTATTCCAGCTGTAATTCAGAGAAATATCTTTGAAAATCCAGGTTGGTACACTGCCTACACTCCGTATCAAGCAGAGATTGCGCAAGGCCGTTTGGAAGCAATTTTAAACTACCAAACCACTATTATAGAATTAACTGGGATGGAGATTGCCAATGCTTCTTTATTGGACGAAGGTACTGCAGCAGCCGAAGCAATGGCTTTGTTGTTTGACGTGCGTACACGTGACCAAAAGAAAAACAACATCAATAAAATTTTCGTTTCTGAAGAAATATTACCTCAAACTTTATCGGTTTTAGAAACCCGTGCTACTCCAAAAGGAATAGAATTAGTAGTTGGAAACCATGAAACCTTTGATTTTTCATCGGATTTCTTTGCTGCCATTTTACAGTACCCAGGTAAGTTTGGACAAGTAAATGATTATGCTGGTTTTATTGCTAAAGCACATGCTAACGAAATTAAAGTTGCTGTAGCAGCTGATCTTTTATCGTTAGCCAAATTAACTCCTCCAGGAGAAATGGGAGCAGATGTAGTGGTGGGAACTTCACAACGTTTTGGAATTCCAATGGGTTATGGCGGACCTCATGCTGCCTTTTTTGCAACCAAAGAAGAACACAAACGTTCGATGCCAGGAAGAATCATTGGTGTAACAATTGATACGAATGGCAACCGCGCTTTGCGAATGGCTTTAGGTACTCGTGAGCAACACATTAAACGTGAAAAAGCAACTTCAAATATTTGTACAGCTCAAGTATTATTGGCTGTTATGGCCGGAATGTATGCCGTTTTCCACGGACCAAAAGGTTTGAAATATATTGCCAATAAAGTACATGCTTCGGCGGTGACTTTGGCGGATGCCTTGAATCAATTAGGGGTTTACCAAACCAATTCTGCTTTCTTTGATACGCTATTAGTGAAAGCGGATGCTGCAAAAGTAAAAGCCGTAGCAGAGAAAAACGAAATGAACTTCTTTTATGTAGATAACGAAACCATTTCGATTGCATTGAACGAGACAACTTCGTTAACCGACTTGAATCAAATTGTTGCCGTTTTTGCTGAAGCATTAGGAAAACCAAATATGACAATAGATCAATTGGCAAATGAAACAATGGTTCCTAAAAATTTAGAAAGAACCTCAACTTTCTTGCAACACGACGTATTCAACAACCATCATTCTGAAAGTCAGTTGATGCGATATATTAAAAAATTAGAACGTAAAGATTTGTCGTTAAATCACTCGATGATTTCTTTAGGTTCTTGTACCATGAAATTGAACGCTGCAGCCGAAATGTTGCCATTATCTATGGCCAATTGGAACAGCATCCACCCATTTGCGCCAATTGAACAAGCGGAAGGATATCAAATCATGTTGAAAAAATTAGAACAACAATTGAATGTGGTGACTGGTTTTGCCGGAACTACTTTACAACCTAATTCGGGAGCACAAGGAGAATATGCTGGTTTAATGACCATCAGAGCCTATCATTTATCAAGAGGCGACCACCACAGAAATGTGTGTTTAATTCCTTCTTCAGCACACGGAACCAATCCGGCTTCGGCAGCAATGGCAGGAATGGAAATCATTGTAACCAAAACAACTCCGGAAGGAAATATTGACGTTGAAGATTTGCGTGCGAGAGCCATTGAGTACAAAGACCGTTTGTCTGCTTTAATGGTAACCTACCCTTCTACACATGGTGTTTTCGAAAGTTCTATTATCGAAATCACTGACTTGATTCACGAAAATGGTGGTTTAGTCTATATGGATGGTGCCAATATGAATGCGCAGGTGGGATTAACAAATCCTGCAACTATCGGCGCTGACGTTTGTCACTTGAACTTACACAAAACCTTTGCTATTCCTCACGGAGGTGGTGGGCCAGGTGTTGGACCAATTTGTGTCAACGAAAAACTCGTTCCATTTTTACCTACCAATCCAATTATTCCAACAGGAGGCGACCAAGCGATTTCAGCGATTTCAGCGGCACCTTTTGGTTCAGCTTTAGTATGTTTAATTTCGTATGGTTACATTTCGATGTTAGGATCGGAAGGATTGACCAATGCTACAAAATATGCGATTTTGAATGCCAATTATATGAAAGCGCGTTTGGAAGACCACTACCCTGTTTTATATTCAGGAGAAATGGGAAGAGCAGCTCACGAAATGATATTGGATTGTCGTGCTTTCAAACAACAAGGTGTTGAAGTTACGGATATAGCCAAACGATTGATGGATTATGGTTTCCATGCTCCAACAGTTTCGTTCCCAGTAGCCGGTACTTTGATGATTGAACCAACTGAATCTGAAGATGTAGCCGAATTGGATCGTTTTTGCGATGCGATGATTTCGATTAGAAAAGAAATTGCAGCCGCTACTGCTGAGGATCACAATACGGTTTTACACAATGCGCCACATACACAAGCGATGTTGACAGCTGATGTTTGGAATTTTCCATACACTAGAGAACAAGCTGGATTCCCATTGGAATACATTGCTGAAAATAAATTTTGGCCAAGCGTTCGTCGCGTAGATGATGCATATGGCGATCGAAATTTAGTTTGCTCATGCGCTCCAATTGAAGCGTATATGTAATTCAAATAATGTAATACACAAAAGGGTTCAGTTGAAAAATTTGAACCCTTTTTTATAAAAAATAGTCTCGCAAATTGACCCAAATGAAAGATATTCAAACCGCCGAAGAAATTCATCTAGTAGTAGATGAATTCTACAAAAAATTATTAGCCGACGAGAAAATCAGCTACATCTTTACCGATGTGGTCAAAATAAAACTAGAAGAGCACCTGCCAATTTTGGTTACCTTTTGGTCGCAAGCTATTTTGGGAACGGGAGGTTATGTCAATAACTTGACCCAAATTCACTTGGATATCAACGCTAAATCCTATTTGTCCAAAGAACTTTTTGAAATTTGGCTCGACCATTTTGAAGCTGCTATCAACGAAAATTTTGAAGGTTTCAATTGTGAACGAATGAAAAATCAAGCCCATAATTTGTCTACAATTATGCAAATTAAAATAGCACAACAGGACAAATAAGTGTCCAATTGTCGTTTTTATACGATTTTTATTAAAATAATGACAATAAATCGATTTCGTTTCTGTTTTGTTGTGGTTAATTCGGATAAAAAAGATAAATTCGTGCTATAATATAGAATTTTATGAACATCAAAATAAGCGGAATAGGAAGTTATATTCCTGAAAAAAGTGTAAGCAATACCGATTTTACTGATCATGTTTTTTTAAACGAAGACGGAAGCCCGTTCGGACATCCAAATGAAGTAGTAGTCAATAAATTCAAGAGTATCACTGGAATAGAAAACCGACGCTACGCCAACGATCAATTCACCACTTCAGACTTAGGTTATTTTGCTGCCCAAAAGGCTATTGCCAATGCCAACATAGACCCTGAAACTATCGATTATATCATTTTTGCACACAACTTTGGCGATGTAAAACACGGCACTATTCAATCGGATATGTTACCCAGTTTAGCTACTAGAGTCAAAAATAAATTACAAATTCAGAATCCAAAATGCGTGGCTTACGACCTTCTTTTTGGTTGTCCAGGCTGGATTGAAGGGGTATTACAAGCTAATGCCTTCATCAAATCGGGCATGGCAAAACGTTGTTTGGTCATCGGCGGAGAAACCTTATCAAGAGTGGTTGACGATCACGATCGTGATTCTATGATTTATTCTGACGGAGCAGGCGCTTCCATTTTAGAGGCATCAACCGACGAAAGCGGGATGTTATCCTATGAGAGTGCTACGTTTGCTAATGAGGAAGCTGGCTATTTATTTTTTGGAAAATCGTATAATCCTGATTTAGATCCCGATACCAAATACATTAAAATGTACGGCCGTAAAATCTATGAATTTGCCTTAAGCAATGTACCTGCAGCGATGAAAAGTTGTCTGGACAAAAGTGGATTAGGTATTGATGATGTCAAAAAAATATTGATTCACCAAGCCAATGAAAAAATGGACGAAGCCATTGTGACTCGCTTTTATAAACTATACGGAAAAACACCTCCAAAAGATGTAATGCCAATGAGTATTCACGATTTAGGAAACAGCAGCGTGGCAACCGTTCCAACTCTTTTTGACCAAGTTCTTCAAGGTAAAATTGAAAATCAAGAAATCAATAAAGGCGATGTTTTAATCTTTGCTTCGGTGGGAGCAGGAATGAATATCAATGCTTTTGTTTACCGTTATTAGGTACCATTCGAACACAATACTAATTCGCAGTTTAGACTTTAAGCTGCGAATTTTGTTTTGATATCCGACGCTTTCAAGTTCACAATTCAAAACTTTATTTATCTTTGTTGCTATAACAAAATCGAACGAAATTTTAATTCGTTCCTCATTACTACTATGTACGAAAAAACGTTTCCCAATAAAAGATTCAAACACACTTTAGAATTTTTACAAAAACACATTGCCACTTCAGAAACTATTTTTGATTTGGGTGTGCCCAATCCTTTTTCGAAGATCATGATCGAAAATGGCTATACTGTAAAAAACACGACTGGAGAAGATTTAGACAACAACCAAACTGCGCTTCAAAGCGAAGAGTATACTGTTTTTACTGCGTTCGAAATTTTCGAACATTTATTAAATCCGTATACGATTTTACAAAATGTAACATCAGATAAATTATTGATTTCCATACCGCTTCGTTTGTGGTTCTCACCGGCTTATCGCAGTAAAACCGATATGTGGGACAGGCATTATCACGAATTTGAAGATTGGCAGTTGGACTGGTTATTGGAAAAAACAGGATGGAAAATTATAGCTCGAGAAAAATTCACACACCCTGTGAAAAAAATTGGATTTAGACCTTTGTTGCGTTTCTTCATACCAAGATACTACATCGTTTACGCCGAAAAAATAAAATAATGAGGTATTACATCGTCATTCCTACTTATAACGAAGAACAATTTATTGCGTTGACATTACAATCGTTAGCAGAGCAAACCGTTGTGCCAACAAAAGTGATTGTAGTGAATGATAGCTCTACAGACAGCACTCCTGAAATTGTTTCAGATTTTGCTAAAAAATACCCTTGGATTACCTTGGTCAACAAAACTTCAGATGCCATTCATTTGCCGGGAAGTAAAGTAATTCAGGCTTTTCAAAAAGGATTGGAATCTATTGACGAAGACTATGATTTGATCGTAAAAGTAGACGCTGATTTGATTTTTCCTGCTAATTATTTCGAAACCATTATCCGACATTTTAAATCAGATACAACCATTGGAATGGTTGGAGGGTTTTGTTATATCGAAAAAAACGGCGAGTGGATTTTGGAAAATCTAACCGACAAAGATCATATTCGTGGTGCTTTGAAAGCGTATAGAAAAACTACCTTCCAACAAATTGGAGGATTAAGACCTCAAATGGGTTGGGACACAGTAGACGAATTGTTGTGTAAATTTTATAATTGGAAAATAGTGACCGACGAAAGTTTACACGTTAAACACCTGAAGCCAACAGGAGCTAATTACAATACAACCGCGCGTTATAAACAAGGGGAGGCATTTTATACCTTAGGATATGGATTTATAATTACCGCTATAGCCTCATTGAAATTAGCTTTACGAAAAGGGAAACCTTTTTTATTTATTGACTATTTAGTTGGTTTTTGGAAAGCCAAATTAGCCAACAAACCATTATTGGTTACAGCGGATCAAGCCCAATTCATTAGGAAATACCGTCTTCAAAAAATGAAAAAGAAACTTTTTAGATAATTTAAAGTTGAAACTCCTCAATCTATTAGAGCTAAGCTAGTTCTTTTTTGTAAATTAGCTTGCAATTAAAAAAATATGATACTCATCAAGAACTTAACCCAAATAGGCAGTTATTTCCTCATGTTGAAAGACATGTTCAACAGACCCGTAAAATGGAGTGTGATGAAACAACTCATTCTTAAAGAGATTGACGACTTGATAATCGATTCTTTAGGTATTGTATGTTTTATTTCCTTTTTTGTGGGCGGAGTTGTTGCTATTCAAACTGCCTTGAACTTAACCAATCCATTAATACCGAGATATTTAATTGGATTTGCTACCAGACAATCGGTAATTTTAGAGTTTGCCCCAACATTTATTTCTATTATCATGGCAGGGAAAATGGGTTCTTTTATTACCTCAAGTATCGGAACCATGCGCGTAACAGAACAAATTGATGCACTAGAAGTAATGGGAGTGAATTCCTTAAATTATTTAGTTTTCCCAAAAATTGTAGCTTTATTTTTGTATCCTTTCGTTATTGGAGTCGCCATGTTTTTAGGCATCTTTGGAGGGTATTTAGCAGCGGTTTACGGTGGATTTGCAACCGCTACTGAATTCATCGCTGGTCTTCAAGTAGAGTTTGTTCCTTTTCATATTACCTATGCTTTTATAAAAACACTTGCATTTGCATTTATATTGGCTACAATACCTTCATTTCATGGCTATTATATGAAAGGCGGGGCGCTAGAAGTTGGAAAAGCCAGTACTGTTGCCTTTGTTTGGACTTCCGTATTGATCATTATAACCAACTATTTTCTCACTCAAATTTTATTAAGCTAATGATTGAAGTTATAAACGTTGAAAAGAAATTTGGGGATCAAAAGGTACTAAAAGGAATCAGCACCACTTTTGAAGCAGGACAAACAAGTTTGGTAATTGGACAAAGTGGTTCTGGTAAAACTGTATTCATAAAATCATTATTGGGTGTGCATGAAATAGATAAAGGAACCATTGCATTTAATGGCCGTATCTATGGCGAAATGTCCCAAGATGAAAAACGAGAACTCCGTAGTGAGATTGGAATGGTTTTTCAAGGCAGTGCTTTGTTTGACAGCATGACAGTAGAGGAAAACATTGGTTTCCCTTTAAAAATGTTTACTAATAAAACCGCAAAAGAAATTAAAGAGCGTGTCGATTTTGTAATTGAGCGTGTTAATTTAGTAGACTCACATCATAAAAAACCATCTGAAATTTCAGGCGGAATGCAAAAGCGTGTTGCCATTGCCCGTGCCATTGTCAACAATCCAAAATACTTGTTTTGCGATGAGCCTAATTCAGGTCTAGATCCTGAAACAGCAACTGTAATTGACAATTTAATTCAAGAAATCACCAAAGAATATAATATTACTACGGTAATCAATACCCATGATATGAATTCCGTAATGGAAATTGGGGAGAAAATTGTATTTCTTAAAAAAGGATTAATTGCTTGGGAAGGAACCAAAGAAGAAATTTTTAGAACCGAAAACAAAGCAGTAGTTAAGTTTGTATACTCTTCTAATCTATTTAAAAAAGTAAGAGCAGCGGTTTTAAGCGGACATTAATTCATTTTCAACAACTCCACTTCGGCGTTAGGATTGAACAAATACGTTTTTCCCGTACTAATTTCCAAACATTCAAATCGTTTGGTTCGAACTGCTATTTTTTTGAAAATTTTCCCATTTGAAATTCGGAACACACTTCCATACGGAATTTCAAACACATAATTTTTATCGTTCTGTTGGTCGAATTGTTTGAGTGCCAATGACAAAGTAGTATCGGTATCACTACTGGCAGATGGATTTCTAAAATGTCTTGCCAATAAAGGCAATAAATGATGCGGGAAAATTTCTGGTCTAATAAATGGGACCATCAAACGCTGAAAAGTAATCTTCCATTCCTCCCCATGTGGTTTGATATTTCTTCCGAATTTTTCGAACGCGACAAGATGGGCAATTTCGTGAATTAATGTAATCAAAAACTTATATTGATTCAAACTTGCATTGACCGTAATTTCATGTTTTCCGGTCAAAGCTCTACGATAATCGCCATGACGGGTTTGCCGCTCGTTGACTATTTTAAGATGCACCTGATTCGCCACAATCAATTCGAAGACCGGCTTCACTGCGTGTTCGGGTAAATATCTGGCTAAGGTATCGCTCAAATTTATAGAAAATTAAGGATTAGTCGAAGATACTTCTAATACTTTTCCATTATAGAATTGATTCCCAGTAAGCGTAAAATCAACAATATATTTTGCCATATCTGCTGCAGAAATAGGCGCTTGGTAACCCGGAAAAGCTTCGGCAAGCATTTCAGTTTGAACTGCTCCAAGTGCCAATACATTGAATGCAATTCCTTGCTCTTTGTATTCTTCGGCTAACAATTCAGATAGAGTAATCACTGCTCCTTTACTAGAACTGTAAGCTGCTAAACCTGGAAATTTTAAACTCCCTTGAATCCCGCCCATCGAACTAATCGTAACGACATGACTTCCTTTTTGTAAATAAGGCAAAGCAATACGAGTTAAATTAGCAACGCCAAAAACATTGACTTTATAAATAGCTTCAAAATCGGCTTGTGCTGTTTCGGAAAAAGGCTTTAACAACAAACTTCCAGCGTTATGAATAATAGCATCTACTTGTTTCCATGTCGACGAAAGATAATCGGCAACTTTATGTAAATCGGCTTCAGTAGCTAAATCAACAGGCAAACAGCTGATATTTTCATTCCCCAAAAGCGCTTGAGGAATCGTTCTTGAAATGGCTAATACACAGTGGCCTTGGGTAGCCAATTGTAATGCCAATTCCAAACCTATACCTCTACTCGTTCCTGTAACAATAATATTTTTCATGTAGCAAAAATAAACAAAAGAGTGAAGATAATACCGAAACTAAAAAATCAATCCGCTAAAACGGCACGTGAGATTACAATCTTCTGAATTTCAGAAGTTCCTTCATATATCTGGGTGATTTTTGCATCGCGCATCATACGTTCTACATGGTATTCTTTTACATACCCATTTCCACCGTGAATTTGAACAGCTTCAACAGCTGTGTCCATGGCTACTTGCGAAGCATACAATTTGGCCATGGCCCCACTAATATCATAATTATGGTGATTGTCTTTGTCCCAAGCCGCTTTCAAACACAAATGACGAGCCGCTTCAATACTCACAGCCATATCGGCTAATTTAAATGCAATAGCTTGGTGATTGCAAATTTCAGTTCCAAAAGCTTTTCGTTCTTTCGAATATTTCAAAGCTAGTTCGTATGCTCCTGAAGCGATTCCTAAAGCCTGAGCAGCAATTCCGATTCGTCCTCCTGCTAAGGTTTTCATGGCAAACTTAAACCCAAAACCATCCTCGCCAATACGATTGGTTTTTGGCACTTTTACATCAGTAAAAAGCAACGAATGCGTATCCGAACCACGAATTCCCATTTTTTGTTCCTTTGGACCAATAGCAAAACCAGGCATGTCTTTGGTCATAATCAAAGCGTTGATTCCTCTACTCTTTTTATCAATATCAGTTTGCGCAATTACGATATAAAAGGAAGCTGTCCCTCCATTTGTAATCCAATTTTTTGTTCCGTTAACTAAATAATAATCACCCATGTCAATAGCGGTAGTTTTTTGCGAAGTAGCATCGCTACCCGCTTCGGGTTCGCTCAAGCAAAAAGCGCCATGGATTTCACCTGAAGCCAATTTGGGCAACCATTCTTGTTTTTGTTCTTCAGTGCCAAAAGTTTGCAAACCCCAACAAACCAATGAATTATTTACAGACATCACTACCGAAGCGGATGCATCAATTTTTGAAATCTCTTCCATCGCCAATACATACGAAATCGTATCGAGTCCACTCCCACCGTATTTTGGATCTACCATCATTCCCATAAAACCCAACTCTCCCATTTTTTTTACTTGTTCAGTTGGAAAAATTTGATTTTCATCTCTTTCAATAACACCCGGTAATAATTCAGTTTGTGCAAAATCTCGAGCGGCTTGCTGAATCATTTTATGTTCATCGGTTAAACTAAAATTCATAATAATATAAAATAAAGAGGTTGATTTGTTATAAAAAAGCAATCAAAGATACTTTTTAAAACCGAAAATTTAGCATTTATAGTTCAAAATTTAGCAGTTGAAATTACAAGTATTTCTTTTCTCTCTTGACAATTTTTAGTACATTTCGGCGTTTTTAAAAACGTATTTTACCTTTAAACAAAACAGATGAGTTTCACTCCTTCTACAGACCAAAAAAAATCCCTAGCATTTTCGCTGCTGATCTATGCAGCCATGTTGTTGATTTTATTTTTCATCCGATTTTGGCCACCTTCCAATTTGGCTGAACTAACTGGGGGCGGTGGTGGCGGTGTGTCTGTTAATTTTGGAGACAGTGATCTAGGCTCTGGCAGCAATTATGAAAGTGAAGTCATTGAAGTACAAAATGAAGTGATAGAAACGCCTACAGAATCCACTCCTGAGGAAGCAATAATTGCACAAGAAAACAGTACTGAAGAAAGTGTTGTCATTCCAAAAAAAGAAAAAACAGAACAAAAAACAACGGTAGTCAAAGACGAGGCTAAACCGGAAGTGGTGAAACCTAAAATTTCTAACACAACCAACGATGCTTTATCTAGTCTTTTGAAAGGTTCCAATAAAGGAGGGGATGGCGACGATAAAACAGCGGGAAATAAAGGAAAATCAAATGGAAGTTTGAGTGCTACCAGTTATTATGGCAACGGCGGTTCCGGAGGTGGAACTGGCGGTGGTAATGGTACTGGAAACGGAATTGGGAACGGCAGTGGCTATGGAGCAGGATCTGGTGGCGGTTCCGGAAACGGAATTGGTGGCGGCTATTCTTTAGGCAATCGAAGAGCAATTTCTAAACCTGCACCAAAATACACCTGTAACGAAGAAGGAAAAGTAGTCGTAGAAGTTTCGGTAGATAGAAACGGAAAAACAGTGAGCGCAATTGCAGGAATTAAGGGTACTACAAATACGGCTAAATGTTTATTAGAACAAGCTAAATCAGCCGCATTGAATACCAAATGGGATGCGAGTAGCGATGCCCCTGAAAAACAGGTTGGAAAAATCGTTTACAATTTCAATTTGAACTAACAACTAATAATAAACTAAAAAGCCCCATAATTCAAATGAAATATGGGGCTTTTTGTATTTGAATCTTAACTTATTTAGGACTTGTTGCAATTACAAATTTCAAGTTGTTTCGAACTCCAATTTGCAATACATCAACCAAATCTTGAACTTGTAAATTAAATGGAATGCGCACCACAACGGTTTGGTCCTTGGTAGCATTCATTTTTGACATTAAAGTACTTTCTAAAGATTCGAAAGCTACTGGTTCTTTATCTATATAGAACTTCTTATCTTCTGTAACCGATAGACTAATGAATTGTTTGTTTGTTTTTTCATTCGCTTGTGCTTTTGGCAACGTCATTTTAATCACATTGGGATTCGCCAATGTAGAAATGATCAAAAAGAACAACAATAAAAAAAACATAATATCACTCAGTGACGAGGTCGCCACTTCAGCATGAAATCTTCTTTTACGTTTAATTGACATACTTATGCTTTTTGAATAATATTGACAAATTCTAAAATTTGTTTTTGGATCTTCAAGGCAAAATTATCAATCTTACCATTCAACAAGTGATAGGCGCTGTAGGCAATAATTCCTACAACCAATCCAGAACCACTACTGATCATTTTCTCATACAAACCTCCAGAAATATTTCCAATACTAATATTCTCCGTAACTGAAATGCTATAAAAAATCTTGATAACACCTGAAATAGTTCCGATAAATCCTAATGTAGGTGCAATACCGGCAATCAATCCTAAATGACCCAAACGACTTTCCATTTGTGCAATTTCGATATCAGCAGCACGATCCATATTCGATTCGATTTCAGCAATAGGTCGACCTACAACTAGAATCCCTTCTTTTAATATATTTCCAGATGCCGAATTACTTCTTTCTGCAATGCTTCTCGCCAAATCCAAATTACCTAAATGCAATTGATCGCGAACATCTATCATCAAACGGCTGTCAATAGTAGCTGCTTTGCTGATGTATAAGTAACGTTCAATGATGACATAAATAGTATAAAACAATAAAATAGCAATTGGAATCAAAAAGAAACCTCCTTTAAATATAAATTCTAAAACAGAGATTTCAGTATTAGTAGCGATTTTTTCAACCACCACATTAGAGGCAGCATTAGCAAGGGTATCAGACTGTAATTGTAGTAAACTAAACATATATTATTCGTGTTTTTTGGGCTTTAATTCTAAAATTTGTTTCAAATTTGCAATAAAGATACTTTTCGATGCAATAGTAAACTAAAAAAATCGAAAAATATTTTTAACAAATACTTTTTTTCAAACAAAATGACCTATCCTGAAACCCTAAATTGGCTCTTTAATCAACTCCCGATGTACCAACTACAAGGGGCTTCTGCTTACAAAAAAGACCTAACGAACGTTCATTTGCTCATGGATTATTTGGGTCATCCCGAAAGCCAGTTGCAATGCATTCATGTTGCAGGCACCAACGGAAAAGGCTCTAGTTCTCATATGTTGGCTTCTGTTCTTCAAGAAGCAGGATACCAAGTTGGATTATACACCTCGCCCCATTTAAAAGATTTTAGAGAGCGCATTAAGATCAATGGCGTACTAATTCCTGAAGCCTTTGTTTGTGATTTTGTCGACCAACACCGAGCCTTTTTTGAAGCCAACGACATGAGTTTTTTTGAGATGAGTGTGGGCTTGGCTTTTGATTATTTTGCCAAAGAAAAAATTGATATTGCTATTATTGAGGTGGGTATGGGAGGACGATTGGATGCGACGAATGTAATTACCCCTTTAGTTTCAGTGATTACCAATATTGGTTTAGACCATACACAATTCCTAGGGAATACTTTGGCGGCAATTGCAGCCGAGAAAGCAGGAATCATCAAATCGAATATTCCAGTTGTTATTGGAGAATATACATCGGAAACTCAGCCGGTTTTTTTGGCTACAGCCAAAGCCAATCATAGCCAAGTTTACTTTGCTTCTGATGTAATTGCAACTACTTATCCATCTGACTTGATTGGCGATTACCAAATCCACAATAAAAAAACGGTGATGCAAACGCTTACTGTTTTAAATCAATATACCGCCTTCAAAACAACCGAATTGCATTGGAAAACAGGATTGTCACAAGTAGTCAAAAATACTGGCTTAGAAGGACGCTGGCAACAACTTGGAGCGTCTCCTAAAATAATTTGCGATACCGCACACAATACACATGGTTTGTCTGTTGTGTTGAATCAAATTCAAAACGAATCGTTTGATCAACTCCATTTTATTTTAGGAGTGGTGAATGACAAAGATTTGGACGAAGTACTCCCTTTATTTCCGAAAAATGCGATCTATTATTTTTGCAAACCCAATATTCCTCGCGGGCTTGAAGCAGCAATCTTAGCTCAAAAAGCAGCGCAATTTGGTCTAGATGGAAAAATATATAATTCTGTTTCAGCCGCTTACGAAAAAGCGACGCAAAATGCACAACATACTGATTTTATCTATGTTGGCGGAAGTACTTTTGTAGTTGCAGAAATTTTATAATTTTTTTCCTTTTTTTCTTGCAAATACAAAAAACAGCTGTATATTTGCACTCGCAATAAGGGAATGAAAATTTACGAATTGCATTCGGGCGATTAGCTCAGCTGGTTCAGAGCACCTCGTTTACACCGAGGGGGTCGGGGGTTCGAACCCCTCATCGCCCACCGATAAAACTCCTTAAGAAATTAAGGAGTTTTTTTTATGTTTCAACTTACTCTTTATGTTGAAATTGAATTACCCCCTTTTTGTTAGTCATTTTTATTAGTAACTTTGGCAAAATTAAATCGACTACAATCTACAACTACACAATGTCATCAATTACAAAAACTAAAAGCATTTCAAACGGCGTTATGTTGAACGCGTATCCAGATAGTATTGGAAAAAATCTTACCGATATCGTCAGCATGTTGCAACTACCAGAATTCAAGGATACTTTCTCTCTTTTTTATGTGTTACCAACCTTTTTCAACAGTGACTTAGACCGAGGTTTTTCAATTGTCGACTATAATATCAATGAAGAATTAGTATCAAAACAAGACATTAAAGCCTTGAAAGCTTTGAATATTCAATTGAAATTTGACATTGTATTGAATCACTTATCGGTGGCCTCGCCTCAATTTAAAGATTTGATTGCCCATGGTGATCAATCGAAATTTAAAGACTTCTTTATTGACTGGAACGAATTCTGGAAAGGCAACGGAACGCTTGGCGAAGACGGAGTTATGGTGCCAAACAAAGAGTATTTGGACAAACTGTTCATGCGGAAATCCGGTTTGCCCATTTTAAATATTGTATTCCCTGACGGACAAGAACGTCCATATTGGAATACTTTTTACCAAAAAGTAACCCTTCAAAAAATTAGTGTTTCCGACTTACAATCGCTACCTAGTATTTCAGCTGAAGAAGCTGATGACATTTGCATAAAAATAAATAATACTATTGACGAAAATCAAGATATTCAATTGTTAGATTTAGGTTGCAACGAACAATTACAAGCCGAAGTACTAAAAATTGTAAACAGCAAGCGTGAGTATTTAGGTCAAATGGATGTAAATGCTAATTCTCCTTTGGTTTGGGAATTCTATGAAGACGTATTGGCTAAAGTGGCAAGTTATGGCGGACAAATATTACGTCTGGATGCCTTTGCGTATTTGCACAAAGCTATTGGCGAAAGTAATTTCTTCAACAAGCCAGGAACTTGGGATTATTTGGCTCGAATTAATGAAATTGCCCAAAGAAACAACTTAGAATTATTACCTGAAATTCATGCCGAATACGGCTTACACCTGCACGAAGAAGTAGCCAAAGAAGGTTATGCAATTTACGATTTCTTCTTGCCTGGTTTGTGTATTCACGCAATTGAAAAAGGAAGCAATAAAGCCCTTTTGACTTGGGCAAATGACATTATTACCAAAGGCCTGAAAACAGTCAACATGTTAGGTTGCCACGACGGAATTCCTGTTTTGGATTTGAAAGGAAAAGAAGTGAATGGTGTGTACCAAAAAGGATTGTTGGAGGATCATGAAATCGAAGAATTGATGAACCTCATCATCGAACGTGGTGGATTAGTGAAGAACCTATACGGTGCCGACGGTAAAAAAATATCGTACTACCAAGTCAATGCGACTTACTTCAGTGCACTTGGAGAAAGCGAACAAAAATTAGCTTTAGCTAGAGCCATCCAACTCTTTATGCCAGGTATTCCTCAAATTTGGTATTTGGATATTTTTGCGGGATCCAATGATTATGTTGGTGTAGAAAAAGCAGGTAAAGATGGTCACAAAGAAATCAACAGAACTACCTTAAGTACCGAAGCTATTCAGGAAGGATTGAAAAAAGAAGTTGTCCTAAAACAACTGGATTTACTTCGTCTTCGCAATACGTCTAAAGCCTTCTCAGGAAGTTTAGAATTTGGTGAAGCTGCTGAAAACGAATTGCATTTAATTTGGATAAATGGAGAAGAAATGGCCCAATTAAAAGCCAATCTGACCACTCATGAATATTCGATTGAATATACCGATAATGGCAAAGTGAAAACATTATAAATAAAAAAGGCTTGTCTAATTAGACAAGCCTTTTTTTATTTATCGGTAAAATTTACCAACCTTGGTGCAAACCATTTTTTAATACTTCTTCGTAACGGTCTTTGTCAAAAGAATACAAGTTTGGCGCTTTGTGAGCGACATTACTTTTCTTTTCATCCAATTTGGTTAAAATACCTATCGAAGTTATTTTTCTTAAAAAGTTGCGGCGGTCGAGTTGTCTGCCTAAAATAGTTTCGTATAATTTTTGTAATTCTGGAATCGTGAATTTTTCGGGCAATAAATTATAACCCACTGGCACCTGATTCAATTCCATTCGAAGGGTTTCGAGTGCTTGATCAAAAATTTCTTTGTGGTCTAAAATCAAATTTGGAATAGAATGACAATCAATCCATTCTACTATTTCACTGTTGCCTTCAGGTTGCGGAACAGCTTGTAAAAAATCGACTAAAGCATAATAACCGATGGTAACAAAACGTCCCAAATACCATTCTGCTTGTTCTTTGGGTATATCATAAAAACGCAACGTATTCTCACTAAATTCTCGCGGATTACGATTGACTTTTCCAAAAGTGGCAAATTGTCTTAGGAAAATTCCTTTCAATCCGGTTCTCCTTTGCAAAACATTCACTGCGCCATCGTCAATACTTTCTTCAATACAAACAAAACCACCGGGTAAAGCCCAATCGTCACTGTATTTGGTTTTGATCAACAATACTTTCAATTGATTGTCATGAAAACCAAAAATTACACAATCCGTAGATAAACCAGGCTGGTACTTTTCTTTGTTTGCGATAACTTCTTTTAACATGAATTTGATTTTAGAATTGTTGCCGTTTTTGGGTGCAACGAATATACTATATATACCGAAACAGACAAAATATAAAAGCAGACAAAAAAATAAGGGATACTAAAACAAATTAGCATCCCCTACTTACACTACAATCTACTTTATTATTTCAATTAAAACTCTTGTTTTATTTAACCAATTCAAAACTCGCTTTTAATCGAATATCTGATGAAGAAGTTCCAATCATCAAATCAAAATCGCCTGCTTCTGAATTCCATTCTAATTTATCATTATAGAATGCTAATTTTTCTTTGTCAATACTAAACTGAACTGTTTTTGTTTCGCCAGCATTCAAATAGATCTTTTGAAAATCTTTTAATTCAATAATTGGACGAACTACTGAACCTACTTTGTCTCTTAAGTACAATTGTACCACTTCATTCCCAGCAAATTTTCCCGAATTAGTTAATTGGAAACTAACTTCAACTGTATCCGAATCGCTTATCTTATTTTTAGACAATTTTAAATCGGCATAGGTAAAAGTGGTATAACTCAAACCATGTCCAAATGCAAATTTTGGGCTGTTTTTCAAATCGGTGTAAGCCGAAACATAGTTAAAAGCCGTCTCATTTGGCGCTGGTCTTCCTGTATTGAAATGGTTGTAATAAATTGGCAATTGACCTTCCTCTCTCGGAAATGTCATTGGCAATTTCCCTGACGGATTATAATCGCCAAACAACACATCGGCAATAGCATTACCTGCTTCAGTTCCTAACCACCAAGTGTATAAAATAGCGGGAGCGGTATCTACCGTTTGATTAAAAACAAGAGGACGACCTGCATTAATTAAAACAACCACCGGTTTCCCTGTTGCTTGAAGTGCTTGCACCAATTCTTCTTGTACGCCTGGAATATGAATATTGCTTCGGCTTTTAGCTTCTCCACTCATATTACCTCTCTCGCCAATACTCACAATTACCACATCAGCCTGATTGGCAACCGCAATAGCTTCGGCAAATCCATCTTTATTCGTGCCCTCGATTTCACAACCTTTGGCATACAATAATTGGGTATTTTGACCCAGTTTATTTTGCAAACCTTCCCATTGAGAAACCACATGTTTGTTATAATCTAACTCAGGCAATTCAACAGCCCAAAATCCCATATTTTCTTTATGTTCTTTTACCAATGGACCAATAAAGGCAATCTTTTTTAAGTCTTTTGACAAAGGCAAAAGTTGTTTTTCGTTTTTCAATAAAACGATACTTTTAGCCGCCATATCCCTTGCGATTTTTCGATGCAACGGATTGTTCAATTCTTTGGCTTCACGTTTTGGATTAGAATATTTATAAGGATCGTCAAATAATCCCAATTCCATTTTCTTTCTTAAAATACGCTTTACCGCATCGTCAATCAAAGCTATATCTACTTTACCTTCTTGAACTAATTGTCCCAAATTGTAACGGTAGGCATTACTTTCCATATCCATATCACTTCCTGCTGTAATGGCTAATTGTGCCGCTTCTTTGTTGTCTTTCACATTCCCGTGATTGACCATTTCGCCAATAGAACCCCAATCAGAAACTACAAAACCTTGAAAATTCCATTTCCCTTTTAAAATGTCACGTTGCAAAAATTTATTTCCGGTTGCTGGCACCCCATTCAAATCGTTGAACGAATTCATAAAGGTTGCAGCTCCAGCATCCAAAGCGGCTTTGAATGGTGGTAAATAGGTTTCCCACAACATTCTATCACTCATATCAACCGAATTGTAATCACGGCCGCCGACTGCAGCACCATACCCTACAAAGTGTTTTACGCAAGCCATCACCGAATTCACATCGCCTAGATTGCCTTGAAATCCTTTTACTCTTGCAACCGCAATTTTAGACCCTAAATAGGTATCCTCACCTGCTCCTTCCATCACACGACCCCAACGTGGGTCACGAGCAATATCAACCATAGGGGCAAAAGTCCAATGAATCCCACTTGCAGATGCTTCAACAGCGGCAATTCGAGCGCCTAAAGCTATCGCATCCATATCCCAACTCGCTGCTTCAGCTAAGGGAATTGGAAACGTAGTTTTATACCCATGAATGACGTCTTGTCCAAACAATAACGGAATTTTTAATCGGGATTGCATGGCCAATTCTTGGTATTGACGCGTATATTTTGTGCCAATTACATTCAACATCGAACCGATCAAACCGCTTTTAATTTCGGCTTCTTTATTGGGATTGATAGTAATTGGACCTGTTGCCTGATTATTACCTGTGTATTGATTCAACTGACCAATTTTTTCCTCCAAAGTCATTTGTTTCAATAATGCTTCGACTTTTTGATCAATTGTTTTTTGTTGAGAAAAACCTAATAAGGAAACGAATAACAACCCAATAAAACTTACTTTTTTCATGTATTTTATTTTAAATATATATTAATAAACCAACGTTTGAATGGCGTGTGGCGGTATTTCAACTAGTGTTTTTTCTGTGCCCAAAATCAAATTGTATTTTATCTTATCTGAAGATGAATTCATAACTACCGTCACAAAGCTTCCGTCGATATTTTTAAATGTGGTACTTAACAAATTACTTCTACTTGAGGCGGTACTTATACGTTTCGCATCAGGGCGTATAAATTTAGAAAAATGACCGATATAATAATAACTTGGAGTGTAAATTAACTCTCCCGTTTTCATATCCGCATGTATAGGTGCAAAACAGAAATTGCCTTTGTGATTTGGCCCACCATTTTCGTCCAAAAGAATATTCCAATCGGTCCAGCCAACCGTACCATTATTAAAATCATTAATCATTGAAATTCCATAACGTTCGGCATTCCCCCAAAATTGATATTTTTTAGCATCAAAACGTTCTACGCAACCTTCGGTAAACAATAAATTTTTAGAAGGATAAGCTTCGTGCACTTTTCGAACATTATCAAACATCGGTTGTCCACCAGACCAAGTTTCATACCAGTGAAAACCCATTCCCCAAGCGTATTTGGCAGCTTCTGGATCATCAAAAATAACATTTGCACGTTGATTCATTAAATCTCGATTGTGATCCCAGACTACAATTTTCTTAGAGCTTAAACCTTCTTTTTGCATCGTTGGTCCAAGATAGTTTTTAAGAAAATTTCTTTCGGCATCAGCCGTGAACAAACAGGATTCCCATGTTTGAGTCGCCATGGGTTCATTTTGAATCGTAATTCCCCAAATAGGCATTCCTTCTTTTTCGTAGGCTTTTACAAATTTGGTATAATAATTTGCCCAAGCCTGATAAAATTCGGGTAATAACGTACCTCCTTTAAGCATGGTTTTGTTACTTTTCATAAAGGACGGTGGACTCCAAGGTGAAGCATACAAAAGCAAATTTCCACCTGCAGATTGAATGGCACGTTTTATCATTGGAATTCTATATGTCTTGTCATGATCTATTGAAAATGTTTTCAATTCCTGATCTCCTTCTTGAATGTAGGTGTAACTTTCACTTGCGAAATCAGAACTATGAATAGACGTTCGCAACAAGGAATATCCTATTCCATTTTTTCTGTCATAATAGGCTGTGAGCAACTCCGCTTGTTTGGCTGCGCTCAATTTTGCAAAAACCTCAGCACTAGCATCAGTTATTGCGCCACCTATACCCATAAAATTTTGGAAGGATTGTGTGGGATTTACGAAAACTGAAATCTCGCTTTCAACAGGTTGTTGAGATGGGATGAAATTTAAATTATTTGTTGGGGTCAAGCGTAAATCTGTATTCTCTGCAGTAGTAAATACTTGGATTAATTTCTCTTTAGAATGTAACTTTTGTATCTCTTGTCCATAGCTTGAAAAGGACATAATAACGATACATAATAAACCGTATTTTAACATGATTTGTAGTTTGTATTGTTTACCAAATAAATGTAGCTACAGCACCTGCTCCAATAGAAGTTGTAACCCATTTCCCATTTGATTTTATGTTAAATAATTCATTAGCAGACCCATCATTTTCAATGATAAGAACTGTTTTTTCCGTTGGTGTTTTAAAAGCCACTGTATTTAAATTGGCCGTTTGATTTGAAGCGATACGAACAGAACCTGCAGGTACAAATTTAGACGCATGAGCGATAATATAATATCCAACATTTCGCTCAAAACTATCAGCTCCATTTATTGTTAATCCTCCTTTACAAGTAGAACACCCACCTGGTGTGTAGGGTCTGAAATTAGCATCATTAGCTAAATTCCATTCCAAGGCTACCTTACTCCAGTTGCGCATGGAACCAATAATTACATTTTTCAAATGCCACTTTAGATCTCCTTCAAAAGTGCCTGAAGTACCAGTATATTGTTCTGTGAAATATAGATTTTTATTCGGAAACGCGTTATGAATTGTAGATAGAACATTAATATCGCCGGCATATAAATGAAAGGCCGAACCATCAACAAAAGGATTTGCAGCTACATCATTCAAAATGGCTAACGGATAATCAGGTCTATCGCAATTGTGATCGTAAATAATAATTTTAGTAGTTAGATTAGCTGCGGCAAAAGCAGGCCCCAAATGGTTTTTAATAAAAACTGCTTGTTGTTGCGCCGACATGAACATACTTGGATTATTTCCTGGATGTAAGGGTTCATTTTGAGGAGTTATAGCCGAAATGACAATGCCCTCATCCTTCATTTTTTGAATGTATTTGACAAAATAATTGGCATAAACCCCATAATATTCTGTTTTTAGGCTTCCGCCAATGAAGCTATTATTGTCTTTCATCCAAGTCGGTGGAGACCAAGGTGTAGCCAAAATTTTTATTTGTGGATTGATCGCAAGAATTTCTTTCAACATCGGGATTACATCATTTAAATCAGGATGTAAACTAAACTGAGATAAAGCAACATCGGTTTGTCCTGCTGGCAAATCGTTGTAACTAAAAGGAGATGCATTCAAATCAGAAGCTCCAATACTGATTCGTAGGTAACTGATAGCAATAGAATTGTCATTCTTACCAAACAATTCTTGAAGTAGCTCATTGCGCTTTTGAGAATTGAGTTTGTTGATACTTTGAGCACTTCCACCCGTAAGTGTAAATCCAAAACCATCAATAGTTTGAAAGGTTTGTGTGGCATCTACTTCAATATTTGGATACACATTATAAGTAGAACCAAATGCCAAAATACCAGTTTGTTTTTGTAGAAAAATATTTTTAGATCCATTCGTTAACCAATAATCAACTTCATTCACTTGTACTGAAGGGACTTTAGGAGTTACCTCAGGCAAAACTGTCTCGCTAGATGAGGAACAACTAAACAAGCTGATGGATAAACTTAGTAAAGAATATAGGATCATATTTTTAAACATAAATAAATTAGTAAATCAAATTATTTAATTTCGACATAAACTGGAAAATGATCTGAGGGGTATCTCAAATTTTTTGAATCCGTTAAGACAGCATACTTTTTTACTTCTAATTTGGCATTTTTGGAAATAAAAATGTAGTCTATTCTTTTAGTAACTGGTTTGTCAAATTCAAAATTGTTGAATGTCCCAATCGGCCCAAAAGCACTTTTAACTGAAAGCTCTCGAGCATCATTCATTTTCTTTTTAAGATCAATTATAGATTTGTCTTCAGGCTCTAGATTAAAATCGCCCATTAAGACAACTGGATAATTAGCGGTGTTCAACTGATCTATTTTAGATAGAATTAAGGCAATTGCTTTTACTCTAGCTTCTATCCCAACATGATCTAAATGGGTATTGAATACCCAAAATAGTGTATTAGAATCTATTTCTCTAAAAAGTGCATAAGTACATACTCTGTGACAGGCTGCATCCCAACCCTTTGAAATTGAATCTGGGGTATCCGAAAGCCAAAACGTATTCGTTTCAACTACTTCTAGGTTCTCATTTTTATAAAAAATATTGGAAGATTCTCCTTTACCTTTCCCTTCTCTACCGATTCCAACTTGATTGTATTGAGGAAGCATTTGCTCTAAATCAAGAACTTGATTGGGCATCGCTTCTTGCACTCCCATAATATCAGGTTCGTAAAATTGAATTTGTGAGGCAAAAAAATCTTTTCGAACTGGCCAAGCATTTTGTCCATCAGAAGCAACATCCAAGCGAATATTATAGGACATTAATTTTAAGTTTTGACTATAGGATAAATTTCCTAGAATCAAAAAAATATATATCCAATACCACTTTTCGGTTTTCATAATCATACAATATCAATTCTTCAAGAAAGCTTTTATCCAACTTACAAATAAAAGCTTTTTATGAAGAACTCTAAGTTAACAAACCTTTTTAATTGAAAACTCTGATGTAATCTACTTCGAAAGTAGAGGATGTGAAATTAGGATTAATAGTCCCACCAAAATTACCTCCCATAGCACAATTAATAATCAAGAAGAAATTCTGATTAAATGGCAATGAGGAAGTATTTGTAAAAGTATGAAACAATGTTCCATCCACATAAAACCGAATTGCATCTGCTCTCCAATCAAGTGAATAAATATGGAATTCAGTAGAAGCATTAGAAATATTAATGGTTTTAGAAACGGCATTTCCACCCGAAAAATTGGGATAATGCAAGGTACCGTAAATTTTATTTTGAGTGTTTCCAACGTGCTCCATAATATCAATTTCACCGCAAGCAGGCCAACTAGCTGTAGTGATGTTGTTTCCTAACATCCAAAGCGCAGGCCATGTTCCACCTCCAACAGGTAATTTTGCTTTAATCTCAACTTTACCGTATTTGAAAGAAAATTTACCTTGTGTTTTGATTCTTGCAGAAGTATAATTACTTCCTTGATACGATTCTTTGATTGGTGTAATTATCAATTTGCCATTCAACACTTTCACATTATCGGCACGATTAGTATAATACTGGGCTTCATTATTTCCCCAACCCCAATCACCAGTACCTAAATCATAGGCCCATTTGGTCGCATCCGGAGCACCATCGACATTAAACTCATCAGCCCAAATTGCTTTTGGTGCAACATAAAGTGTTAATGCAACAGAGCTACTGATAAATTGCGAGCCATTGTATGCAGATACATAAACGGTATATGAATTAGTCCCAGAAGCATTATACGTATAAGTTAAAGTACCCGTAGTAGTTTCTTTAGTTTCTCCATCTCCAAGAGCAATCTTATAGGATGTTGCATTGGTTGCACTAAAAGTGAAACTAACTGTTCCACTACCATCACCATTTGGATTTTGAGTTGAAACACCCACAGGAGTAGCCACTACTACTAAGTTAGATGGTTTTACTACCGTTTCACCTCCAGTTGTACCAGCTGAATCGCCACTACATGAAAAAAACATAAACGCTGATAAGAAAACACTTAACATAAGCTTAGATATATTGGAATTAGTAAATTGTTTTTTCATTTTAAGATCTATTGGTAATAAAAAATAAACTCAGAACCAAAATTGATTCTGAGTTTATATAGATTAATATTATTGTGCTGGTACTAATTTTAAATACCATGCATTTCCTGATTCAGGACCGTATCCTAAAACACGTAAATGCATTGCTGTTGGTGTGATGGAAAGAATTTCATATTCTTTTTGCACAGAAGCAACACCGATATACGTGTCTACTCCAGACAATACAATACTAGTTTGAGTTGAAGGAGTGGATGCTGCAAAACCTGAAGAAGCACTTGCAAAACTGAATGCTGAAGTTCCACCACCGTATGCATAACAACCTTCATCTCCAGAAGCAGGAATACCAGGCAAACTAGTAAATGCTCCTGTTTTTGTAAACGCTCCATCAGGATTAGTTACTTGTAAAGTATAATTGAAAGCACCTAGTTTAGTGAATTTAAATGTAGTAGTATAGAAACAATTAGCTGTTGCTACTTTTTCATTAACATTCGCAGACCACCAGATTGGCGCAGGATTATCCGCAGGGCCAACTCCAAAATGAGCAGGAACTGATTTATCTACCACCCAAGTTTTGTTTGAATCTCCTGTTAAAGCCGTTACAATTGAGGCTGCAGGAGCAAAACTAACTTTAACAGTAACTTCTTTTGTAATTGTAGTTGCTACACCACCTGCACCATAAGCTACAATTGTAATTTGGTACGTTTTGGTTCCATTTGTAGAATACTTTTTAGTGATTTTTCCGTTTGGAGCATCTACTAAATCTACTGCATCATCAGCATCAAAATCAACTTTTGTAGCTAATATATTCTTTCCAGTTATTGTAAAATTTACAACCCCTGTTCCATCACCGTTAGGATTTGCAGTAGTTTTACCCACAACATCAGCAGCAACGGTAAGCTCAGATGGACTTGTCAAAGTACCAAATTCGTAAGTATCTTGTTCACAACTGGTAAAACCAATTGCAATCAATACCATCATAAAATATTTTATATTTTTCATTTTATATCCTTTTTAAAATTAAACTCTAACAAGTTTGAAATACCAAAAACCACCTCCAAAATTGATTACTACTTCCAAAGTGTTGTTTCCGTTAGAAAGCACTGCAGAATATACTCTTGAATTTGGAACTGTTGCACTTGCATTAAGTTCTCCAGCATTTGTTGCTTTTGGTAATCCCAAATAAGCTCCTACACCGTTTAAAGTAATTGTATTTGCAACTGAATCATACGTATAGGTAGCATTTGCTGAGCCATTATGAGGTGCAACTGGAGTGCCACAAGCATCAGCTGTACCTTGCCAAGCTTCCAGCCAAGTTGTAGAACCCTGAACATTATTAAACGTTCCGTTTGTATTGAAAACATAGTGATCATCAAACAAACAAGCACGAGTTGTTACGTCAGCTGTATTATTTTGCCACCAACTAAAATCGGTTGCAGAAGGACCCACCTTTAAAGCTCCCGCCTCTGGCGCTAATTTCCAAGTTCCTTGAATTCCAGAAGCCGGTGTTGGGTTTTTGTAGAAATACAAATTATCGATAAATACAGTTCCACCAGAAGATGCAAATAACATTTGAGTGATCGCCGATTTGTTTGTAGTAAAATCTGATAATGGAATATCTACACTTACCCAACTCATTCTAGTAACGGTTGACAAATCAAATTGAGATTCTTTAGTTGGGCCATTCGGCTGACTAGTATTTACAATTTTAAAACCTAATGTTGTTGCATCTGGTGTCCAATAATCAAAATGTACATAAGTCATATTGGATAAATTAGTTGCATTACCATAATCCGTTACAATTCCAGTATAATTAAGTGCGCTATATTTCAAAATATTATTTGAACCAATTGATACATTAGTCAAAACCGTTGATTGGCCCCAACCTGGATTCCATTCTGAAACTCCAATATTAGTATACGAATCGCTAAAAATAGAAACCACATCACCAGACTGTCTGGTAGGTGGAGTTGGCGCAGCAGTTGTTGGAGCCATAATAGCCGTTACAACAAAATCCTCTTGATAGTTGGTAGTCCTGATAGCACCACTTTTAGATACAATTTTGATAGTATAAGTACCTGCATTAGCATAAACATGAGAAGTAGATTCTCCGTTATTCACTTGAACTGGAACTTCATTAGGAACATCCCCAAAATACACTTCATAAAACAAAGCAAAATCAGCTGTAGCACGAACTGTTACTTTTTTAGAAATAGCTCTGTCATTCTCAATAGTTACTACTAAATTCTCAGGAGATCTAAAAGACACATTTATTTGTTGTGTACTTTCTGTCTTTTTTCCTGTAATTCCAAAGGCAACAATTTTAACAGTATAAACTCCTTCTCTATAGATATGAACTGCTGAACTACCTGCATTCACTACAGCAGGTTGTGCTGTTCCATCTCCAAAATACACTTCAAATTTAGTAGCACCTTCTCCACGAGGAGTTAAAGTTACTTTACCCGAGTTATTTTGAGTAATTGTCGCTAAAGCAGACACTGCTGCTGGATCGGATGCACTATTCAAGAAACTGGTGTCATCATCAATTCCTTCCGGAACACTACAACTTATAGTTACAGCTAACATTAATAGAAAGCTGAATAGAATTTTTATATTTTTCATAGTTATCTAAATTTATTAATTATATCCAGGATTCTGAACCAATTTAGTGTTTTGCAATTCTTTATATGGAATTGGGAAAACTTCGTTTTTACCCGCTTTAAAACCTCTAGATGCCAATTTTGTAGCAGCATCACCCCAACGAACTAAGTCAAAGAAACGGTGTCCTTCACCAGCTAATTCCGCTCTTCTTTCTGCTTTAATTGCAGCTAGAGAAACTGGAGTACTAGCAAGTCCAACTCTAGCTCTTACAGCGTCTAATAAAGCTTGCGCTCTAGCTCCTGTTCCACCTAAAGCTTCAGCTTCCATCAAATAGGAGTCAGCCAAACGAATTACATATGAATTTTGTCTGTAATTTAATACTGGCTCACCAGTTCCTGTTGTAACATCTGAACGTCTAGGAATGAATTTATTCAAGAAATAACCAGTATCTTGATAACCTCCTATGTAAGAAGCTTTTCCTCTAGCTTGTAAGTCTTTCATATCTAAAACCGTTGTAGCAAAACGTGGATCTAGTTTTATAAAATCATAAAAATCTTGTGTAAATACGTTGAAACTCCATCCTGAAGGTAAATCTGGTGCATCAGAAGCAATTTTAGAATAGGTTCTTGGTCCACACATTACATTGGTAGAGTTTCCTTCATCTATTCCATTACCCCAATTTTCCCAACCAATACTTGAAGCATTAGTGTGAGCAACTTCAAGAATAGATTCTGTATTGAATTTATTATTTACTGTCCATAAATCTCCAAAATTAGTTAGTAATCTATATCCATACTGACTAGTTCCACCGGGAGTTCCATTCACAGCAGCTAATTCAGCAGCAGCTTGAGTATTTTTATTTTGATACAAATACACTTTTCCTAGTAAAGCACGCGCAGCACCTTTAGTAAAACGAGCTGATTCAGAAGTCGAAACAGTTGTTGGTAAATTCGTAATTGCTTCTGTCAAATCTTTTTCAATTTGAGCATAAACTGCAGTAGGTGCAGATTGAACTACAGTATAAAACTCTGAGGTGCTCATTGGAACAGTAATTAACGGAATGTTTTTAAACATTCTAACTAAGTTAAAGTAATAATTCGCACGCAAAGCTTTTGTTTCTGCCGTGTAACGATCAATCAAAGCAGCATCCATTGGTACAGAAGACAACTTAGTTAACAAATAATTGGCTCTAAAGATCCCTTGATAATGATCATTCCATAAACTGGAAGGCATTATATTAGCAGTAATGGAATAATTAGAAAAACCTTGAATTCCAGCTCCATCCGAAGCACCACCACCACCTGCATAATGATCATCAGATCCAGCATTCATCATAGTGATCATATTCTCAAAACCACCTGAGTTTTTTCTCATTACATCATAAACGGCTACTAATCCCGCGAATGCTTGTTCTTGATTTTGATAGTAATTACTCTCCAGATTGGTACCTTTAGGTTCTACTTCTAGATACTCTTTAGAACATGAACCTAATGTTATAACTGTTGCAGTTACAAAAGATAATAATTTAATATTTATTGTTTTCATAATTTAATTTAGTATTAAAATTGAACATTTGCACCAAACATGAATGTACGAGCTTGAGGATAATAACCTCTATCAACACCCATAATGTTCCCTCCAATTTCTGGATCAAAACCTGTATATTTAGTTAGCGTAAGTAGGTTTTCGCCAGTTACATAAAAGCGAACTTTTTGCGCGCCTACTTTGTTCACAAAACTTGATGGTAGCGTATATCCTAATTGAACAACTTTAAGACGGATATAATCTCCTTTTTCTAAATAAAAATCAGAAGAATTACCAAAGTTTCCATTGGTGTCATTGTTTGTCAATCTTGGATACGTAGTAGAAGTTCCTGGACCTGTCCATCTTGACAATGCTTCTGTTTGATAATTAGCATTTAAAATGTCCAAACGTCTTATTCCTTGGAAAATATGATTTCCAGTTGCTCCTTGAGCAAAAGCCATCAAATCAAATCCTTTGTAATCAAGATTTAATGTTAATCCGAAAGTAAATTTAGGAAGTGGACTTCCAAGAAATTGCTTATCATCATTAGTAATTGTACCATCACCATTTGTATCTGTCCAACGGAAATCTCCTGGACGAGCATTAGGCTGAATTAAACCACCTGCAGCATTGGTATAGGCATTAACTTCATCTTGTGTTTGGAAGATTCCAGCAGTTTTAAAACCATAAAAAGAATTGTATGATTGGCCAACTTGTGTTCTTGTAATTTCTCCCATTGATTGAAATCCTGCCACACCATTTGTAATAAATTCTTTTCCTTGCCCTAAGAATGTAACCTCATTTTTAAGATAAGATACGTTACCGTTAGCAGAGAAATTGAATTCTCCCATTTTTTTACGGTAACCTAATTCTACTTCAATACCTTTATTTTCCATGTCGGCAACATTCCCTAAAGGACTACCTGTTGCTCCTACATAACCTGGTAAATCAACATATTGTAGAATTCCAATTGTTTTTTTATTGTAATATTCAACGGTTAAGTTCAAATCATTAAACAATTTTGCATCAAAACCAACATTAAATTGAGAGGTCTCTTCCCATTTTAAATCTGGATTTGCTGGTGCGCTTGGACTGTTCCCAGAAGAAATTGTTGAACCCGCGCTACCAAAAGTATAGTTACGACCACCATCAATTAATGCCAAGAAACCGTTAGCTGCAATGGCATCATTCCCCACTACTCCGTAACCTCCTCTAATTTTAAGAGAGTTAACAATCTTATTTTCTTTCCAAAAACCTTCTTTAGAAACTACCCATCCAGTTGAGAAAGATGGGAAAATTCCAAATTTATTATTAGGACCGAAATTAGAAGAACCATCTCTACGAATAATACCGGTAAACAAATATTTTTCATTGAATGAATAGTTCAAACGAGAAAACAATGAAGTCACTCGGTGTTCTTGAGAAGTATAAGAAGCTCCTACACGTTGTGCTGTAGGTAATGGGAAATTAAATGATGCTTCTCTGTAATCATTAACTGGTAAATTAGTATGAGCTACATAAGAACCTCTTGTATTGTTATCTATGTAAACCCCTTGTCCAACTAATACAGTAAAATCATGTGAACCAATATTTTTAGTATATGATGCTGTGTTCTCAATATTCCAAGCAAATGTTTGGTTAGTAGCACGAGTCAAACTATTTTGTGAAGATAATACAGTCGGACTTAAATAAAATTTAGGTGTAAATGCCTCATCTCCCCAATACGCAATTTTACCTCCCATTGAAGATCTAATTTTAAGATTTTCAATTGGTTTGATTTCAGCAAAAACATTTCCAATAAAATCGTCAGACCAATTGTAGTTACCTAAACGTGTATTTACATAAGCAACTGGATTTGACATTTCTTGACCTACTATAGAAGATATTCCGTAAGGATTACCATTGGCATCTCTAAAAACCGGATTACTTGTATAAATTGAAGAATTGGATACGATAGGATCCGTAATTACAACTGGAGTAATTGGATCTAAATTCAAAGCTGAACTTAATGGCCCACCAAATTCACTATTTGTATTTCCTAAACCTACTCCTTTTTGATGAGTATAACCCAATGTTTGTCCAATTTGGATTTTTTTGCTCAAATTATGAGTGGAATTCAAACGAATACTTTTCTTATTGAAATTAGAAATTGGTTTAGAAACAATTCCTTGTTGATCTTGAACGCTAAATGAAGCAAAGAAAGTTGAAATATCATTACCACCACTAAAACTTACTTCATGATTCGAACGTTGAGCATCATTACTGAAAATCTGTTTTTGCCAATCTGTACCTTTACCCAAAGCAGTTAAATCAGAATAAAGAATAGGACCACCTCCCGCAACAGATTTCTCATTCATCAAGGCTCCATATTGAGTTGCATTCAACAATTTTAATGTCTTTTCTGGAGCAGAAACACCAGTAAACCCAGTATAATTAACACTAATTTTTCCTGATTTTCCTTTCTTTGTAGTTACTAAAATAACTCCTGAAGCAGCACGAGCACCATAGATTGCCAAAGAGGCTGCATCTTTTAATACCTCGATTGATTCAATATCAGATTGATTAACAAAACCAATACCGCCTGAATCAACAATAACTCCATCAACAACCCATAAAGGATTGTTTCCTCCATAGGTATCAAAAGTAGTTAAACCTCTTACACGTACTGTTGATGCAGCGCCTGGTTGACCAGATTGTGCAGCAATAGTAACTCCAGAAACTCTTCCTTGAAGTGTTTGTTCTATTCTACCATTAGGTACCTTTTCTAAATCTTTAGCTTTAACACTAGAAATTGCACCAGTTACAACACTCTTCTTTTGAGTACCATATCCTACTACAACTACTTCATTTAAATCTTGAGATTGGGATTTTAACCTAAAAGTCAAGGAATTTTTACCATTAACAGATTGTTGAACAGTTGTGTAACCAATAAAGCTAACAACTAAAATCCCTTTGCTAGGTGACTTAATTTCAAATGCACCGTCAAAATCGGTTGTTGTGGCCTTATTTGTTCCTTTTAATAAAACGGTAGCCCCTGGAATAGACAAACCACTTTCGTCATACACTTTTCCCTTTACGACAAGATCCTGTGCTTGTCCGTAAATAGTGAAAAACAAAGACAAAAAACAAAAAATAAATAATTTCGTTAATTTCATTTTTCTTAAATTTTGGTTGATTAATTAGTAATTTGGCACAATATTATTGTTTTAATTTCAAATAAAAGAAAAAAAAATCTATACAAAAACACATCAAAGGTCAATATTTAGAAATACAAAAACACATCAAAAAATTTATAATAATTTGATTTATAACATTTTATAAAAAAAATAAATATATTTGTAAAAAAAACAAAAGTAAAAGTAACTTACAAATTGTAATTTGAATTAAATTAGCAAAAATTGAACTTTTCATATCCTATGTTTTACAAAATTTATCTATGAAAAACCTAAAAAACCGCTCTTTACTTGTATTGTTTTTATTGCTTCATTCTGTATTTTTTGGTCAAGTAAAAAGTATTGGGATTCCAGAAATTAGAAACTACAAAAGGACGGATTACAAAGGAGGTACCCAAAACTGGAACATAGACCAAGATTCAAATAACAATTTATATTTTGCCAATAACGATGGAATGTTCATGTTTGACGGGACCGTTTGGTCTAAATATGTACTTCCTAATAAATCCGTTGTAAGATCATTAAAAACCCATTCCTCGGGAAAAATATTTGTAGGAGGTTATAATGAATTTGGCTACTTTAAACCGGATAGTAATGGAAAATTAGTCTATTTTTCATTGTCTAGATTTCTGAAAGAGAAGAATAATAGTACAATTGATATTGTCTGGAAAATACATCACCTCAAAAACGAAATAGTGTTTCAATCGTTTAATGCAGCCTATATTTATAAAAACAACCGGATACAAATACTAAAAGCACCTACTCGATTTCAATTCTCGTTTTTGGTAAAGAACACTTTGTATTTTCAAGATATCAATAAAGGAATTTTAAAATATAGAGATGGTAATTTAATTGCAATTCCTAACTCAACTCAACTCAATAATACAGAAGTATGGGGAATGTTTCCAATAGACAATAAAATAATTATAACCACACTTGATAAAGGACTATTTATTTACCAAAACAGCAAAATAACCCCTTGGGAAACTGATGCAAATTTGTTCATCAAAAAAAATAGCGGTCTTGGCGGGGCCTCTATGAAAAATAATCATATTGTGCTGAATTCAGTTGTAGATGGGGTTATAATTTGCGATCGTAATGGGAAAATTATACAACATATCAACCGAAAAAAAGGCTTGCAAAACAACACCTCTTTAACTTCATTCATCGATAAAAATGATAACCTTTGGTTGGGATTAGATAATGGTATCTCATTTATTAATGAAAATTCCCCTTTTACTTTTTTTGGATCGAGTTACAATTTAAGTACTGTTTATGCTACCATTGTACATAAAGGCATTTTGTATGTAGCAACTAACCAAGGTGTGTTTTACCATAAATGGAGTAATCCGTTTAAAGAAGAAGATTTTCAATTGATTAGTGGAACGGAAGGTCAAGCTTGGAATTTGCAACTTATTAATGGCACACTGTTATGCGCCCATAATAGAGGAGCATTTATTTTAAGTGGAAACACAATAGTAAAAACACTAGACAATACTGGATACTGGAGTTTTAAAATTGTACCGGGAAAGCCTGATAAAATAATAGCATCCAATTATAATGGTTTTTCGCTATTAGAATTTTCAAATGGAAATTGGGTTTTGAAAAATCAGATAAAAGGGTTTTCAAAATCAGTAGGTGAATTTGAAGTATCCAATACTAGTGCATGGGTAAAAAAAGATGATGTATTATATCAATTAAAATTTGATGTTAATTATTCGAGATTTTTAACAGTAATTAAACACAAAAAACTATCCGAAATAGATAAAGGTATTACAAGTGTTCAACGTATTAAGAACGCTATTGTATTTCAACACAATAATCATTTTTATACCTACTCAGAAAAGAAAAACACATTTGAACCAAATGCATTTCTGACAAAAATTTTTCAAAAAATTCCTAAAACCAATACAATTGTTGAAGATAAAGCTGGAAATATTTGGTATGTAATTAAAGAAACTTTAGGGGTTTTAAAAAAGAATAATAACGGGACATACACTAATACTAGTAATCCTTTTTTAAATTTCACACAGTATTTAGTATACAATAACTTATCTATAAATACACTTGATTCTCATAATATATTTATTGGACTAACTGACGGACTAGTACATTATGACTCCGATCAATTAAACAACATTAATAGTAAACCAAAGGTGTTTATTCAAAATTTTACAACTCAAGAAGCTACAATTTACAACAGTTCAAAAATATCACTTGACAACAAAATCACAATACCCTACGAATCAAATTTTGTGAAATTTAGATTTTCATCACCTACATTTGAAAATGTAGAAAATATAAAATATTCCTATAAATTAAATGGATTTGACGAGGAATGGAGTAACTGGTCGTCGGCCACAATTAAAGAGTATACAAATCTTAGAGAGGGACAGTATACAATGAATGTTAAAGTGAAAAATAGTTTTGGAATTATTTCAGATACTGCTTCAATCCCATTTACAATTTCCCCGCCTTGGTACAGACATTTTATTGCTTATCTATTTTATCTTATTTTGATAGGAGCAACCATTCGAGTAATACGAGATAGAATTAAAATTAAGATTCGAAGAAATAAATATTTCGAAACGATAGAACAGCGGCGATTGTACTTAGAAAAAGAAGCTCGAATTCGTCAAGAACAATTTAATCTGGAGAAAGAAATTGAAAAATTAAAAAATGACAAACTACAGCTCAATTTATTAGCAAAAGATAAAGAATTGGTTACCAACTCGCTTCAGGTTGTGAAAAAAAATAAAATCCTGAACGGAATAATGCAGCGTTTGAAAGATATTGACACTTCCGCATTTGACGAAACTAATAAATTCCAATTTGAAAAATTACGAAAAAGTATTCTAAAAGAAGTGAATTCAGATAAAAGCTGGAAGGATTTAGAAAAACATATAAAAAATGTACACTTTGAATTTTTAAAACGATTAAAAGAAAAACACCCAACAATTACTCCAAGAGAATTGGATTTGTCAACCTATTTATTAATGAATATGTCAACAAAAGAAATCTCTGAAATTATGAATATTTCAGGAGGCGGAGTAGAACTTGCTCGTTATCGCTTGAGAAAGAAATTGGACCTTGAAAAAAAGGAAAGTTTAACAGGGTATCTAATGCGAATTTAAATGCACAAATACCTCTATTTTTAAAATAGATCTAAAGTTCGCTCTAAAGCCATTCCTCTAGATCCTTTAATTAATATGGTACTCTGATTGATTTTTTGTTCATTTATAAAAGCTGATAAATCTTCATAAGTTGCATGAAAATGAAAATGTTCAGCATTTAAGAGATTGGCAAAAAAATCAGCACCAACAAAATGACAAACAATTTCTTTTTGATTTAACAATGAATTCACTATATTTTTATGCTCTTCAAAACTTTCTTCGCCTAATTCAAACATATCGCCTAATATTGCTATTTTGTTAGAATTATCTAGTTGTTTGAAATTTTCAATAGCTACAGCCATACTACTTGGATTGGCATTGTAAGCATCTAAAATGATTTGATTTGTCCCTTTAGTTATCAATTGCGATCGATTATTCTCTGGGACATACCCTTCTAAAGCTGATTTTATTTGCTCGTACGGAATTTTGAAGTAATTCCCTATAGTAATGGCGGCATTAAGATTATTAGCATTGTATAAGCCAATTAAATGTGATTTAATTTTCAAATCCCGTAGTGTCACCGTCACAAATGGATTAGCAGTGACTTCTGATATAGCCACATTGGCTTCCAATTTATTAACTCCAAAGGTATAGTGATTAATAGCTCTCGTTTTTTCTACCTGAATAGCATCATCTAAATTCACAAAGGCGAGTTTACTATTGTCAGATAAAAAATGATACATTTCACTTTTCCCTTGAATTACTCCCTCAACGCCTCCAAATCCTTCTAGGTGTGCTTTACCAAAATTAGTAATATAACCAAAATCGGGCTGAGCTAAATCACACAAAAACTCGATTTCTTTTTTATGATTAGCCCCCATTTCTACTATCCCAATTTCTGTTTCAGTAGTAAACGAAAGTAATGTCAAAGGAACTCCAATATGATTGTTTAGATTTCCAATAGTAGCCTTAGTTCTATACTTTGAAGAAAGCACAGCATATATCAACTCTTTGGTGGTGGTTTTACCGTTACTTCCAGTTAACGCAATAATTGGCAGTTTCAAATAATTCCTATGGAACTTGGCTAACTCTTGAAGTGCTTGAAGACTATCCTCAACCAATATAGTTCTATGATCGATATAAAAATCCGAATTGTCAATTATAACATAGGCTGCCCCTTTTTCAAGTGCCTCTTTAGCAAATGTATTGGCATCAAAATTCTCTCCTTTTATAGCCACAAATAATGAATTAGGCTGAATTTTTCGGGTGTCAATTGAAACCGATGTACAATTTAAAAATAACTCATGAATTTTTGCGATATCCATATACTTGAAAATTTTATAAACAAAAAGCCCTAAGAAGGGCTTTTAATTGGAATGGTATAAAAACTAATTTCTAGGTCTTTTCTTATTTTGTGATTTGGAACCCACTCTTGACATAGCACATCTAAAACCAATGTAATCTGTTGCCATATCTTCAGGGAAATATCTTCTTTGGGCTGGATCTAACCAATAGGCTCTATCTCTCCATGAACCACCTTTGTATACTCTAACATTGTCGTTTACCAAAGTAGTTCTTTTGTTTGAGTTATCAAACTTTCTAACCATTCTACCTAAACTATCAACTGTTACATTATTTTTAGGAGAATTATACATATTTTTTGCATCTTTATTAGAACCTGTAGTGCTAAACTTATATTCTTTACTTGATTGTCGATCTCCGTCTCTGTAATTTAAATTATTGCTTCTGTCGAAGTTCTGTCTTAAATAGGTTTCATTTTCATCTATAGGAACTTGAACTATTTGCCCTGGTAATGAACGCGCAATTATTTTTCCATTACTTAGAGTATCATATTTTATAGTACTTTGAGTAACTAATTCTACTTTGCCGTCCTTACCAATTTTATTTTTTGTGTACTGATTTCCTCTGAAATAATTTAAATCGTTATATTCATTATCTACAATAGGTCTATAAACATCGGCTACCCATTCTGCCACATTACCAGCCATATCATACAAACCAAAATCGTTTGCAGGGTATTTTTTCACTTGGTTAGTAATGTCAGCGCCGTCATCGGACCATCCTGCAATACCGCCGTAATCGCCATTTCCTTGTTTAAAATTAGCTAACTGATCTCCCATTGTTTTACGTTTTCCAGAACGTGTATATTGTCCAGACCAAGGATACTTCTTTTGTCCTTTATAAACATTATACTCTCTTTGTCCTACATCAGCTGCTGCTGCGTACTCCCACTCCGATTCTGTTGGTAATCTATATTCTGGCAGTAATAAACCTGATGAACGTTTAATATAAATATCCTTAGGTGGAATTACTTTTCCATTTTTACCAGTTTTAGCTGCTTTTGCAGAGCCTTTTCTTCCTTTCAATACAATGTTTTCATCTCCACCGTAAACTGAGGATGGTGAATTTAAATAGGTCTCGGTATTAAATGAATTTTCTGCTGTTACGTCTAAAGTTTTAGCATCTTTTCTCAAGAAACCGTTTTTTTCTAATAAAGCTTCATTCACACGATCAGTTCTCCATTTACTAAACTCATTTGCTTGAATCCAATTTACCCCTACAACAGGATACTGAGAATATGAAGGATGTCTTAAATAATTGTTAGTCATATTCTCGCTATAACCCAATCGATTCCTCCAAACTAAAGTATCAGGCAAAGCCCCTTCATAAATATTTTTATAATTTTCTTCAGTTGGCGGGAAAACATTTTTTAACCAATTTAAGTATTCTAGATACATTGAATTCGTCACTTCAGTTTCATCCATATAAAATGATTGCACATGTTGCTGAGTGGGTGTGTTATTCCAATCGTGCATTACGTCATCCTGAACTTTTCCCATAGTAAAAGTTCCACCCTCAACAAATACCAGCCCAGGACCTTCAGGCTGCTCACTCATTTTTTTCGATACACTTTTTTTATTAAGTACGTTCCATCCAGTAGCTCTCGAGCCGCTTTTACCTAAACCCGATGCCTTTTTATTACAACTAGTAACACCTAATATTATTACTAAAGACAGAACTAATTGGAAAAATTTTCTAGTATTCACTTTCATGTTTATTTATAAAATAAGTTTGTCATCAGATCTCTACAAAATAAATTGTTTTGAAGAATTTAATTCAAAAATAGCTTTTAAACGCTAACTTCAGACAACAAAACGCAAATTTATAATTTTTATTATTAAAATTAAACTTTGAACCAGTTTTTTACTTTCTAAATCGAGATGTAAATGACTCTATTTATATGATTCCGTTTTTTATTTCGAATTAAATCACAATAAAAAATAAAAAATAATGTTATATACTTAGAAATTAAAAAAATTAATTCCGCACAAAAAGTCTTTAACATGGTTGGAATTAACTACCTTGTGTATTGAAAATAATTTAAAAAAAATTACTTTTGTTTATCAAACATCATTTTAAAATGAATAAATATATCTTTATAATTTCTTGCATTCTTACTTTTTCGATTAGTAATGCACAACAAAGAGTAATTACGACAAGCACTCCATTCTTGATGGTCGCTGCTGATGCAAGATCGGCAGGAATGGCAGATATAGGTATCGCTACTTCATCTGATGTTTTTTCTCAACAGTGGAATCCTGCAAAATTTGCATTTGCAGCATCAGAAAAAGGACTTTCAATAAGCTACACCCCCTATTTGAATGATTTAGTTAATGATATCTCATTAGGACAAATTTCCTATTTCAATAAAATAAATGACCGAAGTGCATGGGCAACTAGCTTACGGTATTTTGGTCTTGGAAATATCGAATTGCGTAATGATCCTTATGAACAAGCTAATGTAGTTTCCCCAAACGAACTAGCACTTGACGGTTCCTATTCCTTACAGATAAGCAAAACATTTTCTATGGCGGTAGCTGGACGTTATATTCGTTCCAATTTAAATTTTCCAACACAAAATAATGATGCCACATCAGCATCTTCGTTTGCTGTGGACGTAGCAGGATTTTATCAATCTGAAGAAAAAGCATACACTCATTTTAACGGAATTTGGAGAGCTGGATTTAATATTCAAAATTTAGGTCCAAAAATAAATTATGACAACGCCGATGACAGAAATACCGGCTATTTTTTACCCGCCAACTTAAAAATCGGGACGGGATTTGAATTTATTTTTGATGGAGACAATAAGTTAACAGCCAATTTAGAACTGAATAAATTATTAGTACCTTCTCCCCAAAATGCTGATATAAATGGGGATGGAACAACTACCACCTTGGAGAACGAGCAAACAAAGAATAATTACATAAATACAGGATGGGTATCGGGAATTTTTGAATCTTTTGGCGATGCTCCAGATGGTTTTAGTGAAGAACTAAAAGAAATCACATATGCAATTGGTACTGAATATGCATTTAAAGATTCATTTATGGTACGTGCAGGATATTTCCATGAGAATCCAGATAAAGGAGCTAGAAGTTATTTTTCTATGGGAGCAGGATTCAAATACACCTCTACAAGAATTGATGTTTCCTATTTATTCTCGACTTCAAAAATAAAAAATCCATTAGAAAATACACTTCGCTTTTCTTTGACTTTTAACTTTGGAGACAATTACGGACTCAATTAATCTATAGAATAAACTAAAAAATCACAATCCAAATTTCGAATGAAATTTGGATTTTTTTTCCCAAATAAAAAATGAACAAAGTAACTATCACTACCAACTTTGATGTTTTTGAAACTATTCAAGAACTTCCAACAGACATTCAAAATTTAATGCATGAAGCAGTGGCGATTCGAAAAACTGCCTATGCTCCCTATTCTCACTTTAAAGTTGGAACGGCAATTCTATTGGACAACGGAGAAATTATTTTAGGTTCCAATCAAGAAAATGCCGCCTACCCATCAGGTCTTTGTGCAGAGAGAGTTGCTGTTTTTTACGCTGGAGCAAAATACCCCGAAGCCAAAATACTAAAAATGGCTATATCAGCTGCTTCCGACAATACAACTACAAGCGCTCCTATTCCTCCCTGTGGTGCTTGCCGACAATCATTAGCTGAATACGAAATAAAACAAAACACCCCCATTGAAATCTATTTTATGGGAGAAATTGGTTCTATTTACAAATCAGACTCCCTTAAAAACTTATTACCACTTCTTTTTGATAAAAAGTTCCTGTAAAATACTCAAAAAATAGCATATTAATTTTAGTGCTAAGTTGGAATGTCTTATTTTTGCACTTCGCAAATTTGTGTGAGGAAACTATTTTGCGTTATTAGGTACAATTGATAACACAACATTATTCAAATGAAAGAAGTTACAAAAGAAGTTTATTTAAAGTGGTACGAAGACATGCTGCTTTGGAGAAAGTTTGAAGACAAACTTGCAGCATTATACATTCAACAAAAAGTAAGAGGATTTCTCCACTTATACAATGGTCAAGAAGCCGTTTTGGCAGGTGCTTTACATGCTATGGACTTGACTAAAGACAAAATGATTACTGCCTACAGAAATCACGTTCAACCTATTGGTATGGGAGTTGATCCAAGAGCGGTTATGGCCGAACTTTTAGGTAAAGTAACTGGTACATCAAAAGGAATGGGCGGATCCATGCACATTTTCTCAAAAGAACATCGTTTTTATGGAGGTCACGGAATTGTAGGAGGACAAATTCCTGTTGGAGCTGGACTAGCATTTGCTGATAAATATTTTGAGACTGGCGGTGTTACTATGACATATTTTGGTGATGGTGCAGCACGTCAAGGATCATTACACGAAGCCTTCAACATGGCAATGCTATGGAAATTACCAGTTGTATTTATAGTTGAAAACAATGGTTATGCAATGGGAACTTCCGTGGAAAGAACTGCCAATCACACTGATATTTGGAAATTAGGTTTAGGTTACGAAATGCCTTGTGGACCTGTTGACGGAATGAACCCTGTGAAAGTGGCTGAAGCAATGACCGAAGCTATCGAAAGAGCGCGTCGTGGAGATGGGCCAACTTTTCTAGAAATGAAAACATACCGTTACAGAGGACATTCTATGTCTGATGCACAACTATACCGTTCAAAAGAAGAGATAGAAGAGTATAAAAAAATTGATCCAATTACTCAAGTATTAGACGTAATTAAGGACAAAAAATACGCTACTGAAAAAGAGATTGATGCTATTGACCAAAGAGTTAAAGACTTGGTTGACGAATGCGTAAAATTTGCAGAAGAATCTCCTTATCCAGAAATTCAGCAATTATACGACGTAGTATACGAACAAGAAGACTATCCATTTTTACCTCATAAATTATAATCAGTTATGGCTACAATAGTAACAATGCCTCGTTTAAGCGATACAATGACAGAAGGAACGGTGGCTACTTGGCTTAAGAAAGTCGGCGATAAAGTAAGCGAAGGAGATATCTTAGCTGAAATCGAAACAGATAAAGCGACGATGGAATTCGAGTCCTTTAATGACGGAACACTTTTACATATTGGTATACCAGCAGGTGAAACTGCTCCAGTTGACTCTTTATTAGCCATTATAGGAAATGAAGGAGAAGATATTTCAGCTTTACTAGCTGGAGGTGCTGTAACAGCAGCGACTCCAATAGCTGAAACAGTAGTAGCATCTGAAACAAAAACAGAAGCAACTGCTCCTGCAGCTAAACTTCCAGAAGGAGTAATTGTTGTAACAATGCCTCGTTTGAGCGATACAATGACCGAAGGAACAGTAGCGACTTGGTTGAAAAAAGTCGGCGATGCAGTTGCAGAAGGTGATATACTTGCAGAAATCGAAACAGACAAAGCGACTATGGAGTTCGAGTCATTTAATGCTGGAACTTTATTATATATAGGTATTCAAGAAGGAAATACGGCACCAGTGGATAGCTTATTAGCAATCATTGGGCCTGCAGGAACCGATATAAGCGGCGTGGCGGACAACTTTAAAGTAGGCGGAAACACAACTGCTGTTAAAGAAGAAACTACTGCAGCCCCTGCTGATAAAGCGGCTCCAGTTACTCAAGAAGTTGCTGTAGACGGACAACGCATTTTGGCTTCGCCTTTAGCTAAAAAAATCGCTAATGACAAAGGAATCCAATTATCTCAAGTAAAAGGTTCTGGAGAAAACGGACGTATCGTAAAAAGCGACATCGAAAACTTCACACCATCTACAACTAGTGCAACAACTAGTGCAGCGCATCCTCAAGAAAATGCTAAAACTGCAGCGCCACAAGTATTCGTACCTGCTGGTGAAATTTACGCAGAAGAAATTAAAAATTCGCAAATGCGTAAAATCATTGCGAAACGTTTGGCTGAATCTTTATTTACTGCACCTCACTACAATTTATCAATTGAAGTTACCATGGATGAAGCCATGAAGTCAAGAGCAGTAATTAACAGTGTTCCTGATACCAAAGTTTCTTTTAACGATATGGTTATTAAAGCCTGTGCTTCAGCATTGAAAAAACATCCAATCATTAATTCACAATGGAGAGAAGATGCTATCATCATCAATCACCACGTAAATATTGGAGTAGCTGTAGCTGTGGAAGACGGATTAGTTGTACCTGTATTGCGTTTTACTGATGCGATGAGTTTGTCTCAAATTGGTGCAAGCGTAAGAGATTTGGCTGGTAGAGCTAAAAACAAAAAACTACTTCCAAACGAAATGGAAGGAAGTACATTTACCGTTTCTAACCTTGGTATGTTTGGTATCACTGAGTTCAACTCAATCATTAACCAACCTAACTCTGCTATCCTATCTGTAGGGGCAATTGTTGAGAAACCAGTAGTTAAAAACGGACAAATTGTCGTTGGAAACACCATGATGTTATCATTAGCTTGCGATCACCGTACCATTGACGGTGCGAATGGAGCACAGTTTTTACAAACATTAAAACAATATATCGAAAATCCAGTTACCATGCTGGCTTAAAATTAAGTATATGATGTAATTGATCCCGTTCTGATTTATCAAAACGGGATTTTTACTTTTAACATCTAAGATTTAGTAATTTTAAAGTCTCATACAAAAACAATGAAACCAACTATTACAATTATCGGCGCTGGTATTTCAGGCTTAACGGCTGCTGTGTATCTACACCAAAAAAATTACAACGTACAAATTCTTGAGGCTACTGATCGTGTAGGTGGACGAATCAAAACAGATTGTGTTGATGGCTTTCGATTGGATAGAGGATTTCAAGTTTTACTAACTGAATATCCTGAAACCAAAGCGTTACTTGATTATCAGAACTTACATTTAAAACGATTTATACCCGGGGCTACTATATTATATGATGGCGGTCATTTTGACATTGCCGATCCATTTAGAAGACCTAGCGCATTAGTGTCAACCTTATTTGCTCCAGTAGGTTCTCTGAAAGATAAAATAAACATCTTTTTAGTAAAGAATAAGTTAGTCCGAATGTCAAATTCAGCCATTTTTAATCAATCAGAAACAGACACTTTATCACAGTTAAAAAAGTATGGCATCAGCCAAAAAATAATTGATCGATTTTACAAGCCATTTTTCTCAGGTATATTTTTAGAAAATGAGTTGACAACATCAAGCAATATGTTTGACTTTGTCATGAAACTATTTTCAACTGGCGATGCCGCAATTCCAGAACTCGGCATGGAAGAAATTCCAAAACAACTAGCGGCACTACTTCCTGAAAATTCAATTCAATTTGAAAAAAAAGTAAGAGCGATCGAAAACAACACCATTTATTTAGAAGATGGTTCACAAATTGTATCGGATAAAATTATAATAGCAACAGAAGCAATAAGCTTAGCTGGGAACTATATCCCAAAACAAAAACAACAATCACATTCCGTTACAACTGTCTATTTCGAAGCAACAAAAGCTCCAACTACCAAAGCTGTAATAATTTTAAATGCTGCAACCCATAAAAAATGGGTAAACAATCTTACTGTGATGTCGAATATTTCAAGCAAATATGCCCCAACAGGAAAAGTACTCCTGTCCATCTCTTATAATGGCATACCCGAAATAGAAGATACAATTGTAGCTGAGAATATGAAGGCGGAGCTAAAGCAATGGTATGGAAATCAAGTTGACGATTGGAAGATGTTAAAAACCTACCGCATTCAGTATGCATTACCAAATCAAGACAGCGTTTGTGATGAACTAACAAAAACTGACCTGCAAATCAATGACAATCTTTATATCTGTGGAGACCATTTGATGAATGGCTCCATAAATGCAGCAATGAAATCAGGAAGACTAGTAGCCGAATTAATCGATACCAATTGTTAACTAAATTTTTCGATTTTTTTCCTCTATCCAACGCGACATGTATTTGGTGCTTTGCAAAGTGTGATGCAACAACATTTGCCCCATAAAATTATTGTGTCGGTGTGGTTCCAAATTCAATAGCAACAAAGACAATCTTGTTTCAAATTCATCTTCAAAAAGTTCTTTCAAATACCGTTGCTTGATAATTGAAAATCCATTTTGTTGACTTTGTTTCCAGAAGATTTCATCTTGATACAATCGTACTGAAGCGTTGGCAAATTCTTGCGGATCATCTTCAATACTCCCATTCCAATCTAAATCAGCATGCATGGATTCAGCACCAATAAAAGTGGTAACTGAGGGCGTTCCATATTGCATTGCCTCCAATAACTTCCCTTTAATTCCAGCACCAAAACGAAGAGGCGCCAAGACTACACGAGCTTTTGAAATAACTTCTTTGGCACTTTCGGCTCTACCTTTAATTAAAAAATCATCCTTCTCATTATGCAATTGAAATACCTTTTGTGAAGGATAGGCTCCATAAATTTCTAAAACTGCTTTGGGCAACTGTTTTTTAATTAATGGCCAAATCGATTCTTTCAAATACTGAACAGCATTCCAATTGGGTTCATGAAGAAAATTACCTATGAAAACAAAATTCTCCCGTTGATCAAATAATAAAGAATTCAAATCAAAAGAATCAACAACTAAAGGTAAATAGAACAAAAGTGAAGAATCAATTGTAAACACAGACTTTAATAGCTGCATTTCAAATTCAGATACCATTAAAGATACATCGCAACGAAGTATACTAGCAATTTCTCTTTTGGCAACATCTTCCTCTACTATATCTGATAGTTCGAAAGTATGATTCGCTTTAAAAGCATGCTGTCGAGCCAATCGCAAACAATGCAAATCTTCTGTATCTAAAATTCGAATAGCCTCTGGACAATGTTCTGCTACACGCCAACCAAATTGCTCTTCCATCATAAAACGATCAAACAACACCACAGTAGGCTGCAATTCTTTTATATATGAATCAAAACTAGAATCATTTAAAGCAATCGACACCTTATCTACATCATAATATGCAAGATCTACCATAAATTCACTATCCTGTGCAGGACTGGAGAAAGTAATAGTATAACCCTGTTTTTTAAACAACGCAATTAACTGCATCATTCTTCCACCTGCAGCAGAAGAATTCGGCTCAGGCCAAACAAAACCAATAATTAAGAGTCGTTTATTTGAAATCATGTTTACATACTAGTGAACTACAAAATAATGGTAATTAAACGGAAAATCAATCCTATTTCCAAAAAATTGAACATAAAAAGAGTAATTTTGCTACACTAAATCTATAATTCATGTTAGGACTTAAATTAGCTACTGATCCAAGATGGGTCAACATAGTCGAATCAAATATCGAAGAAATCTTGACCGATCATGCTTGGTGCGAACAAAAAGCAGCCTCTAATGCTATTTATATCATCGTCAACAATTCAGAAAAAGAAGAATTAGTTACCGAAATGACGCGAATTGCGCTAGAAGAAATGGAACATTTCCAAATGGTACACACTATCATCAAAGAAAAAGGATTGGTATTGGGCAGAGAACGCAAAGACAATTATGTCAACGATCTAGTCAAATTTGCCAAAAAAGATGGAAGCCGAAACGATGCCTTGGTAGAAAGATTACTATTTGCAGCCATGATCGAGGCACGAAGTTGCGAACGCTTTAAAGTCCTTTCAGAAAATATTCAAGATCCCGAATTGGCCAAATTCTATAGAGACCTCATGATTTCCGAAGCAGGACATTACACCACCTTTTTAGGCTTTGCCAAACAATATCAAGACAACATCAATGTGGATGCACGTTGGAAAGAATGGATTGCCTACGAATCCTCCATCATCACAAAATACGGCAAACAAGAAACCGTTCATGGTTAATACTAAATCCTCAATTAGTAATTGAGGATTTTTTTTGCAGCACCATTAGACTTCCAGAACACTAGTTGTCCCGCTATCCGCGCTACGTGGTAGCTTGCTGCTATCGGGGCTATGCAAGTCGTGGTGTATTTCAGTTGAAGTAAACCAGGATGTATACAAAACAAAAAACCCCGTTTCGTTAGAAACAGGGTTTTCATAAAGAAAGGCGACGACATACTC
>MGWH01000002.1 GCA_001800905.1 Flavobacteria bacterium GWA2_35_26
ACCGCGTTAGGGATAGCAGCGAAAAGCCCACAGCGAAGCGAGGACTTGAAGCATATAGCCCGGACCTGGTTGGCGAGGAAACGAAGCAAACAGGAAACGCACTAGTGCTTAAAAATTCGAAGTTTATTTATTGACTGCATCGACTTTGGCTTGCCAAACTGAACTCAAATTGTCAAAATCAACTTTAATTGCAGGGGGTTGGTTTTGTAAACGACCTGTTTCAAAAGCATAAACAAGGATTGATTCTATAAGGTAGTCTTCGTTATTTTGATAGGGATCGTATTTGGTCTTTAAATTAATATCAAAGAGTTTTGCCGTGACATTGGACCAAAACGCTTTCCAACCACTTTTCAAGTTAGTGATTAAATCGTAAGTAGTATTGCCGGTTTGACGATGAATTAATTTGACCAGAATTTGTCCTTGTTTGCGAGATAACTTTTTGAGTTTTGCTTCAAACTCGTTGGTTAAATAATTCTCAACTATCTTGAAGTATTTCTTTTTTTCTTTTTCCGTTTTCAAATTCGCCATACCGCGATTTAAAGCGGTCAATCGCTCGGCAGTAATTTTAGCATAAGGATATACTTTTAACACTCGGTTTTGAAGTAATTGAAATTGCTTTCTGGCTTCAATATCCAATTTTTCTTTTCGAACAATGATTTCAGGAAGTTCAATGGTGTCATTTAAAATGGTATCGTTTTCTACTGTAAGATCAGACTCTTTTTGAATTACCTGCGCTTGAACAGCTGTCGAAAAAAATGCGAAGCAAATTAGAAATAGAATGCGTTTCATTTGTGAAAAAATTTAATTACAAAATTAGGCATTCTATACACAACTGTAATGCCAAATTTATAATTTAGCAAAAAAATATTTTATGAGCACTACATCTATATTAAACGAAAAATCGATCACCTTTTTAGAAAGTTACCTAAATAATGCCTCTCCTACAGGTTTTGAAGCCGAAGGGCAAAAAATTTGGATGGATTATGTAAAACCTTATGTAGATACTTTTATTACCGATACGTATGGTACTGCTGTAGGAATCATTAATCCAGATGCTCCATATAAAGTAGTCATTGAAGGACATGCTGATGAGATTGCCTGGTATGTAAATTATATTACGGATGACGGATTAATATATGTAATAAGAAACGGTGGCTCTGACCATCAGATCGCGCCTTCAAAACGTGTTAATATTCATACTAAAAACGGCATTGTAAAAGGCGTTTTTGGTTGGCCAGCGATTCACACTAGAAATCGTGGAAAAGAAGAACCAGCCAAAACAGATAATATCTTTATTGATTGCGGTTGCGAAAATAAAGAACAAGTTGAAAAATTAGGCGTACATGTAGGTTGTGTTATTACCTATCCTGACGAATTCATGGTGTTGAACGAAAATAAATTTGTTTGTCGCGCGATAGATAACCGTATGGGCGGATTTATGATTGCCGAAGTAGCGCGTTTGTTGCACGAAAACGGCAAAAAATTGCCTTTCGGATTGTATATCACCAACTCGGTGCAAGAGGAAGTAGGGTTGCGTGGTGCTGAAATGATTACCCAAACCATCAAACCGAATGTGGCTATTGTAACTGATGTTTGCCACGACTCTACTACCCCGATGATTGACAAGAAAATTGAAGGAGAGACAAAAATTGGCAAAGGGCCTGTTGTTACTTACGCTCCTGCTGTACAAAATAATTTAAGAGAATTAATTCTAAATACGGCCACTGAGAAAAAGATTCCTTTTCAGCGATTAGCTTCGTCTCGAGTGACTGGAACAGACACGGATGCTTTTGCGTACAGCAATGGCGGTGTGGCTTCGGCATTGATTTCGCTTCCATTGCGATACATGCATACAACCGTAGAAATGGTACACCGCGAAGATGTGGAAAATGTCATTAAATTGATTTATGAAACCTTATTGAAAATAGAAAATGAGGAAACTTTTTCGTATTTCAAATAATTGTTTCAATTGGAGCTAATCCCGCTTTCCGCTCTACTTTATAGTTGGGGCTTCGGAAACCTCAGCTGTTCAACTATAAAGGATGCCGCTGCAATCGGGGCTAAAAAAAACCGCAATTCAAAACAATTGAATTGCGGTTTTTTTATTTATACGAAAAGAGATTTATCTATTTTTTAAAAACTCGACAACATTCTTTTCGATTCGCTCATTAATATTACTAATATCAGCTTTTACAAATTGTTCGCCTAAGATATTTTCATACAACTCAATATAGCGTTCAGAAACCGATTCAATATAAGCATCAGTCATATCTGGAATTTGTTGCCCATCTTGTCCTTGAAAACCATTTTCAATCAACCAACGACGTACAAATTCTTTAGACAATTGTTTTTGTTCCTCACCTCGATCTTGTCTCTCTTGATAGCCTTCTGCATAAAAATAACGAGACGAATCAGGAGTATGAATTTCGTCAATTAATACAATTTTCCCGTCTTTGGTTTTACCAAATTCGTATTTGGTATCCACCAAAATCAAACCTCGACTAGCTGCAATTTCAGTTCCTCTTTGAAACAAAGCGCGGGTGTATTGTTCTAAAACCAAATAATCTTCTTCGGTAACAATTCCTTTTGACAAAATAGCTTCTCTCGAAATATCTTCATCGTGAGAACCATTATCGGCTTTGGTTGTTGGGGTGATTATAGGTGTTGGGAATTTGTCGTTTTCTTTTAATCCTTCTGGCATTGGTACTCCGCAAAGTATTCTTTTACCCGCAGCATATTCTCGTGCTGCATGACCAGAAACATAACCACGAATCACCATTTCTACTTTAAAAGGCTCGCATAAATGACCAACTGCTACATTAGGATCTGGTGTTGCGATTAACCAATTTGGAACGATGTCTTGTGTCATCTTCATAAATTGGGTAGCAATTTGATTCAAGATTTGTCCTTTGTACGGAATTCCTTTTGGCAATACCACATCAAAAGCAGATAATCTATCCGTTGCAATCATGACCAATAGATCATCATTTATATTGTATACTTCACGAACTTTTCCACGATAGACTGATTTTTGTCCTGGAAAATTAAAGTTAGTAGTTGTAATTGTTGAACTCATTGTATTATTGTGTTGTTTCGAATTGCGGCAAATTTAGCATTAATTCATGGAGAATAAAATTATTTATTTAGCAAAGTAGAATTGAATAAATCCAAAATTCTACCATATTCATCCACCCACGAATAGGTTTCTTTAAAACCATGTGACTCAACGGGAAAACTAGCTAAACTCCATTTTTTCTTGCCTAATTCAATAAATCGTTGCGATAAACGTACAATATCTTTGTATTCTACATTATCATCTACCATTCCGTGAAGCATCAATAAATTGCCTTCTAAATTATTGGCAAAATAGATTGGTGAACTTTTTTTATAGGCATCCGGATCTGTTTCAGGGAAATTCAAAATATTACCTGTATAGCCGTGGTTGTAATGCGCCCAATCTGTCACCGAACGCAAAGCAGCACCAGCGGCAAATTCTTTGGGTGTGGTTAGCATACCCATTAAAGTGATAAAACCTCCGTATGAACCTCCATAAATCCCTACTCTGTTTGGATCAATACCGTATTTTTGAACTAACACTTTTTTTCCATCGATTTGATCGGATAGATCTTTACCTCCCATAAAGCGATAAATACCTGTTCTCACATCTCGTCCATAACCATCACTTCCTCTGTAATCAATATCCAAAACGGTATATCCTAAATCAGTCAACAAATTATGAAACATGTATTCTCTATGGTACGTACTCCAATGATTATGGGCGTTTTGTAAATACCCTGCTCCATGAACAAAAATCACAGCAGCTTTATTGTCTTTACTTGGATTTGGCGCATACAAACGAGCATTGACTGGTGTTCCGTCTTGTGCTTTAAATGTAATCACTTCTGGAGTTCTCCATTTATACGATTGGAATGCTGCAGTAGTCGAAAACGTAATTTGTTCTAAAGCACTTCCTTTTTTATTGGTAGCCCAATACAATTCCCATGGTTTGTTTTTGTAGGAATAGCGTACTAATAGGTTTTTCTCATCAGGTGAAAGACTTACTTCGTGAGCCCCATCTTGAGTTAAAATAGGTTGTAAAACCTGATCCGAAACGTTCATTTTATACCACTCTCTATTCCCTGGATGAGTGGTATTGGTAGTTAGATAAAACGTTTTTTTATCTTTAGACAAAACTACCCCACGAACTTCCCAATTGCCATTGGTCAATTGCACTTTTTTATTCGTTTTTAAATTGTAGATATACAAATGGGAATAACCCGTTTTTTCCGATTGAAAGTAAATGGTTTCGTTATCGGCTAAAAAACCTAAAGTCCCTGAACTAAATGCATACGACGGAATTCCAGGTCCGCCAATCCAAGCCTCATCATGTTGGTGTTCAATTTCTTTAAAGCTTCCTGTAGCTAAATTCAAGTTAACTAACCAACGGTCTTTATTATCCTGACTTCTAATTTCTACAATGGCATACGATCCATCTTTATTGTATATTGGAGCTTGGGCTACAATCAATTTGTCTTTCTTCTCTAGGTTTTTATTCTTTTCATACAATTTGAAATAATCAGGTACCTCTTGAATGTGACTCAAAGACGAAAAATTGATCATATATACCGTATCCTTTGCTACATTATAGATACCCATTTTTGTATTTACAAAATTGTTGGTCGAAACTTTTGTTTTGGTATCTCTAGATTTATTATACCCATCAGCCGTAATAAAAAGCTCCATTTCTTCTTGTTTTACCTCAGCTTCTTCTCTTAAACGGAAAGTAACAAAATCACCCTTCGGACTGGCTTTAGTACTTTCAATACTATTTTTTCCAAAGAAATACGGTTTTGGAAAATCTGATTTTGGATCTTCATTAGCTGTATTCCATTTCTCTTTTTGCTCTTGGTCTCTAACAAATTGAAACAATTCTTTTTGTTGCTCTTTCAAAAAAGATTCTTTTTCTTTTGGTTTTTCCTCTGATTTTCCCTTTTTAAAATTGGTCAACTGAACCAATGACCCAAGTTTTGTATCGAATTTAAAAAGATTATCACTTTGTTTGAAAAACACTACTCCCTCCTCTTTTCCTATCTGAATATTGGAAACCGGTACACTATGCTGAAATAACTTTTTGCTTTTTTTATCTTTAATGGAATACGAATACAATTGTCCTTTGTCTATGTAGTAATAGATACCGCTACCTTCTTTTTCCACAAATCGAATTTTCGAAAACCTAGCTTCCTCTTTAGACGCTTTTTGAGGAGCTTTCATTCCTTTTTTCCAATAGTAGGTCGAATTACCCCATTCTTTAGTAGGATTCCAATCAAAATAAATGGTAGATCCATCCAATGACCATCTTTCATTTTCAGGGAGATTACCAATAAAATCATTCCCTTTCATAATTTCTTCCAGCTTCAATGATTGTGCTTGGAAAGTAGTGGAACAAAAAATACAAATTAAAAGTAGTAGGATTTTTTTCATCGTTTTTTAAATTAATTCTTTAATAATAAATCGGAAAGATAATTAGCAACTCCATCCTCGTGATTAGTGGCAATTACTTCCATATGAGGTAACTTGTTTTTTAAAGCGGCTGGTGCATTGCCCATGATCAGTCCTTTGCCAGAAGTCACCAGCATCATTTCGTCATTAAAACCATCTCCAAAAGAAATGGTATGACTAAAATCTAAATTCTCTTTTTCTAAAATTTTTGCAATTGCATGGCTTTTGTCAACGTTTTTATCCATGAATTCAAGGCAAATAGGTAGACTAAAAGCATGATTGAAAGTTTCTGGATGGTGCTCTAAAATCAAATCTCGAACAGCCATTAATTTCTCTTGATTTTCGTGGGTAAAGAAAATTTTAATGGCTTCAAAATCTTCAAGCTCATCAAAATTAACCAATTCACGATGGTACGTCACTTCTTTGGAAAAGCTATTTAATTTTTCATTGTGAATGTTGGTTTGCCAAAACTCTTCCTTGAATAAAACTGTAGTTATATCTGGGTCAATATCCATAGATAAAATAGATTTAATAGCATCCGGATCCATATTGACAGAAAAGATCAACTCTTTATCTGGCGAATGAATTCTGGCTCCATTTGAAGTAACCAAATACAAGGGAACCTCTAATTTGTCAACCAAAGGCATGGCATCTAAATGATGGCGACCTGTAGCTACCACAATTAAATACTCTTGTTGGTGCAATTCTTGAAAAACCGATTTTGTGTAGTCTGAAATTACGTGATGTTGATTCAATAAAGTACCGTCCAAATCACTGATAATAACCTTCGTATTTGCTTTAATCATCCTATAATTCCCCTACTTAATTAATCGTTATTCTCTATTTTTTTATAGGCTTCGATTACTTTTTTAACCAATCGATGGCGTACCACGTCTTTGTCATCCAAATAAATAATGCCAATACCGTCGACGTCTTTTAAAACCAACAATGCTTCTTTTAAACCCGAGATAGTGCGACGAGGCAAATCAACCTGACCTGGATCTCCAGTAATCATGAACTTAGCATTCTTACCCATTCGAGTTAAAAACATTTTCATTTGGGAATGAGTGGTATTTTGTGCCTCGTCCAAAATTACAAAAGCATTATCCAAAGTTCGACCACGCATGAATGCTAAGGGAGCAATCTGAATAATTCCTTTCAAAATATAATCTTCAATTTTTTCATTGGGCAACATATCGCGTAACGCATCGTATAAGGGTTGCATGTATGGATCCAATTTCTCCTTCATATCTCCGGGTAAAAAACCCAGGTTTTCTCCCGCTTCAACTGCAGGACGAGTCAATATAATGCGTTTGACCTCTTTTTCTTTTAATGCTTTAACCGCCATAGCAACACCGGTGTAGGTTTTACCTGTACCTGCTGGACCAACAGCAAAAACCATATCGTTTTTACCCAAAGTGTCAACTAATAATTGCTGATTGGGAGTCAATGCTTTAATGAGCTTTCCTCCTACACCATGAACTAAAATCTTATCATGGTCTTGCATTTTTCTTTCCTCTTGACCATCTCCAAGAATCACGCGTTCAATGACATTATCGTCTATATTGTTGTAGCGTGTAAAATGCAACATCAATCGTTGAAATCGTTTTTCAAACTCATCTAAAACTTCTTTTTCACCAAAAGCTTTTAGCGTTGTACCACGAGCCACAATTTTTAATTTGGGATAGTATTTTTTAATCGTTTCCAAATGAGCATCCTGATCTCCCCAAAATTCTTTGGGAGCAATATCAACTAATTCAATAATTCTTTCGTTCAAAAGCGGGAGTTTTTTAGAATATGTATTCATCGTGAAGCGTTACTAAATCAAATAAATTTCAGAAATAGAAAAAATTTTTCTTTATTTCGTTTTTGAATTTACTATTGTTAGCTTTGCATTTCTCAAATTTAATGAAAATTAGGCTTACCCAAACTCAATAGTTATAAACAAAATTATGTCAATAATTACCCTTACTACCGATTACGGCTTGAAAGATCACTTTGTAGGTGCTCTGAAGGGTAAAATTATATCAGAATATCCTGAAGTAAACATCATTGATATTTCACACGACATTGATCCATTTAACATTCTTGAAGCGAGTTATATTATTGGCGCTGCCTATAGCAGTTTCCCAAAAGGAACTGTACATATCATTGGCGTAGACAGTGAACGAAATAAAGAAAACCAACACATTGCTATCCAATGGAACGATCAGTATTTTATTGGCGCTGACAATGGTATTTTGAGTATGCTTACGCAAAAAGTAGTGCCGCAAAAAATGGTGGCTATCACCATTCACGATCGTTTGCACAATGAGGCTTCTGATTTGGATGTGTTTGTCAAAGTGGCCTGCCATTTGTCTAAAGGTGGTTTGTTGAATGTAATTGGAAAAGAAATCGGTCAATTAAAATCGGTAACTGGTTTACAGGCAAGTGTGGCCAATGACTTCAATTCTATCAAAGGCAATGTAATTTACATTGATCATTTTGGTAATGTAGTGACCAATATTTCCAAAAAACAATTTTTGGATGTCGCCAAAGGAAGACCCTATGAAATTGTCATGAAAACTAAAAATATCAAAACTATTTTACCTAATTATTCGGCTGTGGCAACCAATGAAAATTATGCTATTAAGAATTATGAGGGAGAAAAACTGGCGATTTTTAACGAGGCTGGCTTTCTTGAAATCGCTATTTTTAGAAGCAATCCGTCAAAAATTGGTTCGGCCAATAGTTTACTAGGTTTGAGTTATAGAGATGTGGTATTGATTCAATTTAAAAACTAATTTATTTATGTTGGTTCGCATCGTAAAATTGAGCTTTCATCAAGATAAAATTCCGGCATTTCTTGAAAATTTTGAATTGGTCAAAAATCAAATACGAAATTTCCCCGGAAATCGTTTATTAGAATTGTATCAAGACAAAACCAACGCCTCCATTTTCTTTACTTATAGTTATTGGGAAAGCGAAGAGGATTTGGAAAACTATAGAAAATCGGAACTGTTTACCGAAGTTTGGGATTTTACCAAAAAACTTTTCAATGACAAACCCGAAGCTTGGAGCGTTGACAAATTAGACCGTTTAGTTTAAAACAAAAACAGATGAAATCAATCGTATTACGTGAAATAAAATCGTTTTTTGGTTCACCAATTGGGTATTTGGTGATCGCCATTTTCCTTATTTTAAACGGACTCTTTTTATGGGTTTTCGAGGGAGATTATAATATATTAAATTCAGGTTTTGCTGATTTGACTCCTTTTTTCACCTTGTCACCTTGGATTCTTGTTTTCTTAATACCTGCGGTTACTATGCGCAGTTTTTCGGATGAAAAAAAACAGGGTACTTTGGAATTATTATTAACCAAACCCTTAAGCGTTTGGGAGATTGTAAATGGGAAATTTTTGGGTGCGGTACTTTTGATTTGCATCGCAATTATACCAACATTTATCTATGTAGCTGCCATATCAAGTTTAGGAATGCCTGAAGGGAATATAGACATGGGGAGTACATTGGGCTCCTATTTTGGTTTAGTTTTCTTGGTTGGCGCTTATGCCGCCATTGGACTATTTACCTCGACACTTTCAGACAACCAAATTGTTGCATTCATCATTGCGGTATTTCTATGCTTTTTGTTCTATTTTGGTTTTGAAGCATTGGCTACTGTTTTACCCACTTTATCAAATACAATTGCCTACTTAGGCATGCAAGACCATTTTAAAAGTATGAGTCGTGGGGTTTTGGATACTCGCGATATTCTCTATTTCAGTAGTATTATTATAGTGTTTCTTTCCTTGACTGTTAACCAATTAAAATCATTTCAATCGTAATGAATACTGTAACTAAAAACAGGTTAAAATCAGTTGGAATTACACTATTCCTTCTATTGGTTATAAACACCATAGGCAGTTTCTTTTTCTTTCGATTGGATTTAACCAAAGACAAAAGATATACTCTATCTTCAACTTCCTTACACATTATTGAACAAGTTAAAAACCCATTGTATATCAAAGTATATATGCAAGGTGAATTACCTTCTGAATTCAAGCGACTCCAATTGGAAACACGCCAAATGCTAGAAGAATTTCAAGGATATAATTCAAATATTATTTTCGAATTCATAGATCCTTTGGAAGATGAGGCTACTAGCATGGACAACATCAAAGAATTGTACCGTAAAGGCCTTACTCCTATCAATATTTCTGTGGATGATAAAGGAAAACAATCACAAGCAATGGTTTTTCCTTGGGCAATTGCTGTCTACGATAATAAAGAAGTTAATATTCCTCTTTTGAAAAATATTATGGGGGCTTCAATTACTGATAAGATTATTGGATCCGTACAACATTTGGAATATTCTATAGCTGATGCGTTGCAAAAAATCACCAACGAGAAGCAGAAAAAAATTGCAATTATCAAAGGAAATGGTGAATTGCACGAAGCGTATATTGCTAAATTTTTATTGCAAACCAAGGAAAGTTATCATATTGGTCCGTTTACTTTGGATTCAGTAGCCAAACAACCTTTGAATACTTTAACCGAATTAAAAAAATACGATTTAGCCATTATAGCTAAACCTACTGAAGCTTTTTCAGAAAGTGAAAAACAAGTACTGGATCAATACATTATTAACGGTGGAAAAACAATTTGGTTAATCGATCAAGTAGTAGCTGAAATGGATAGTTTATACAGTCCTACTGGCAGTGCTTTAGCGTTTCCAAGAGATTTAAACTTAAATGATTTTCTCTTCAAATATGGCGTGAGGATTTATCCTGATTTGGTAAAAGACGAACAAGGAAGCCCTATAAAACTAGCTTCTGGAGAGCTAGGAAGTGCAACTCAATTTCAAGAATTCAATTGGAAATTTGCACCGCAGGTGTATTGGCAAAGTAATCACCCCATTGTAAAAAACTTAGGCGGCATCAAATTTGATTTTGCCAATGCGATTGACACATTGAAAAACGGCATCAAGAAAACTGTTTTATTGCAATCCTCTCCCTATTCTAAACGAATTGGAACGCCAACCGAAATCAATTTGAATAGCGTAAACGAAGAAACCACTCCCGCTGATTATTTGAATAAAGGCAACATTCCGTTGGCAGTTTTGTTAGAAGGAAAATTCCATTCCATGTTTGAAAACCGCATTTTGGCTTTTGAACAAAATAATTTTCAAGCCAAGGGAAATTCAAGTAAAATGGTTGTTATTTCGGATGGTGATATAATTAAAAATCAATTGGATAAAAATGGGATGCCTGTAGAATTAGGTTACGATCAACGCTCAGGTAATTTGTATGACAACAAGGATTTTTTAATGAATTGTGTCAATTATGTATTGGACGATACCGGACTTATTAACATTCGTTCCAAAGATTTAGATTTGCCTTTATTAGACAAAGAAAAAGTCTATGAAAACTACACTAATATACAATTACTAACTATCGGGCTTCCAATAGTTATTTTGGCAGTATTTGGCTTACTATTTACTTTCCTTAGAAAAAGAAAATACAGCCGATAGATGTTAATAAAAAATTTTCCATACTAAACTAGTTTACGATATATTTGTAAAAAAGTATATCCCAAAAAATATAAAATATAACAGATGAAATTTATAGTATCGAGTTCGTACTTATTAAAACAATTGCAAGTTCTAGGGAGCGTTATCAATAGCAATAATACCTTACCTATTTTAGATAATTTCCTATTTGAATTGAACAACAATCTTTTGACAGTTTCTGCTTCTGATTTAGAGACTACGATGTCAGCTACTTTGGATATTGATTCTACTAGCCAAGGAAGTGTTGCAGTTCCTGCCAAATTGCTTTTAGAAATACTTAAAACTTTCCCTGAGCAACCGTTGACTTTCACCGTTGAAGAAAACAGTACTATCGAAATTAGCTCTAATTCTGGAAAATATGCTTTGGCCTATGCACCAGGTGAAGAATTTCCTAAATCGGTAAACCTAGACGAACCTTCAGTAACTTTAGTACCGGCAGATGTATTGGCAACAGCTATCAGCAAAACTATTTTTGCAGCTGGAAATGATGATTTACGTCCAGTCATGTCAGGAGTATTCTTTCAGTTTTCTCCACAAGGATTGACTTTTGTTGCAACAGATGCTCATAAATTAGTAAAATATGCTCGCACCGATGTAACGGCTTCTCAAGTAGCAGATTTCATTATGCCGAAAAAACCATTGAATATTTTAAAAAGTATTTTAGGCGCTTCGGATGCAGAAGTAAAAATTGAATACAACGATTCTAATGCGACTTTCTCTTTTGACAATTATTTGTTGATGTGCCGTTTAATCGATGGAAAATATCCAAACTACGAAGCGGTTATTCCTAAAGAAAATCCAAACAAATTGATGATTGACCGTTCTCAATTCTTGAGTTCTGTTCGTCGTGTGGCGATTTTCTCTAACAAAACAACCCATCAAATTCGTTTGAAAATTGCAGGTGCTGAATTAAACGTTTCTGCAGAAGACATTGATTATTCTAACAAAGCTGAAGAAAGATTGACTTGTGATTATCAAGGAGACGATATGCAAATTGGTTTCAACTCTCGTTTCTTAACAGAGATGTTAACTAACCTGCAATCCGATATGATTATGTTAGAAATGTCATTGCCGAATCGCGCCGGAATCCTTACACCAGTTGATGGTTTAGAAGAAGGAGAAACCGTAACGATGTTAGTGATGCCAGTAATGTTGAACGCCTAATTCAACTCATTTAAATAAAATAAAAAAACCGCTATTCTATTGGATAGCGGTTTTTTATTTTTAGAATCTATTCATTTATTGGAATTGACAAAATTGGAATTTCAAAATCAGTGGCTAACTTTTTAGTCAAACTGGTATGAAAAAGTCCTTCAAAAAAACCTCTTTTATAAGGCAACATAATTAAAATATCTACTTCTTTATACATAATAAAATCAGTAATAATTACTTGAACATCATCGTCCTCAATAATATAAAAGTCGATTGGTTCTGATTTGAATTCTTCTTTCCATTCAGCAATAGTAGCATTTGATACATCTGAATTGGAGGTTTTAACATACAAACATTTTACTTTTGCTTTTGCCTTATGTGCCAATTGTAATACGGTTTGTAATGCCTTTTTATCTTTAGGTCTAAATCGAGTAGTAAACCCAATGGTGTCTATTTTTTGAAATGGCGCATCAGAAGGAACACAATAAACCGGTATGCCTGCATCTGTTATGATCGAACTCGCATTGGTACCAATAAAAAAACTTTCCCAACCCGTAGCTCCAGAAGTGCCTATAACCAAACAATCAATAGCGTCATCTGCAATTGATTCTTTGATGGCTGAAACCAAATCCCCATCTTTCAATCGGTGAGACATTTTGATTTTGTCGAGATGATGTGATTCTGCAATTGCGCGCAATTTTGGGATTTCGTTCTTAAACATTTCAAATTCACTTAATTCCACCGAATCATAAATTGCTGCATAATTCTCTGGGAAAAATTGATTGTCGTAAATAGGTAATTCAAATGAGTGCAACAAAACCAATTCGCCATGAACCATTTTGGCAAATTCTAATGCATGAACAAACGCATTATTCGCAACTTCAGAAAAATCAGTAGGAAATAGAATCTTTTTCATAAATAAAGTGTTTATCAATTTGTTTCCTCTAAATTAATTACAACAATTTTATTACAACATGATAATTATCAGTAATTTACAATTATTTTTCTTTGTTTCACCTTCCAAAATAATACACAAATTTACCCAGAGAGTTTTATTATCTTTGTGACTTAGAATAATCAAAATGATGTACAACGATTCCATCGTAGCCTTAGCAACACCTTCGGGAGCTGGAGCAATTTCAATAATTAGAGTTTCTGGACCAGACGCCATACTAATTGGCGCCAGTGTTTTTAAATCAATCAAAAACAAGGATTTAAAACAACAGAAAACCCACACCTTACATTTGGGTTATATTATTGATGAGGGGAAAACTTTAGACGAAGTGTTGATTTCTATTTTCAAAGGACCTAATTCGTACACAGGTGAAAACACCATCGAAATTTCCTGTCATGGTTCTACTTACATTCAACAACAAATAATCCAGTTATTATTACGAAAAGGCTGTCGCATGGCTGATGCCGGTGAATTTACCTTACGCGCATTTTTAAACGGTAAATTGGATTTGTCACAAGCCGAAGCGGTTGCTGATTTGATTTCGTCAGACAACGAAGCTTCACACCAAATTGCGATGCAACAAATGCGTGGCGGATTCTCTAACGAAATTGCTAAACTGCGAGAAGAATTATTGAATTTTGCTTCTTTAATCGAATTGGAATTGGACTTTGCAGAGGAAGATGTAGAATTTGCTGATCGAACTCAATTTCATGAATTATTAAACCGAATTGAATTTGTTCTCAAAAGATTGATCGATTCCTTTGCCGTAGGAAATGTTATTAAAAACGGTATTCCGGTGGCAATTGTGGGCGAACCTAATGTAGGAAAGTCTACTTTATTAAATGCATTATTGAATGAAGAACGCGCCATAGTTTCAGACATTGCCGGAACAACAAGAGATACTATTGAAGACGAATTAGTCATAGGCGGTGTTGGTTTCCGATTCATTGATACAGCTGGAATTCGCGAAACTAAAGACGTAGTAGAAAGTATTGGAATTCAAAAGACCTTTGAGAAAATTGAACAAGCCCAAGTCGTGCTTTATTTGGTAGATGGTTTAGAGCTTAAGCTTGATGGTGCTTTGGATAGTTTAGTGGTCGCCTTAAATAAAACTCAAAATCAATATCCGCAAAAGAGGATTGTAACTATCATCAATAAAAAAGATTTAATTTCGGAGGAAAATATAGTTAACATCGAGAAAAAACTAACAACCAACAACCAACAATCAACAACTATTTTTATTTCTGCCAAAAATAAAGAAGGCATTGACGAACTTAAAAACACCTTACTTTCTTTTGTGAATACTGGAGCTTTACGAAATAATGAAACGATTGTTACCAATACACGTCATTACGATTCGTTACTAAAAGCATTAGATGAAATTCAAAAAGTAAAATTTGGCTTGGAATCGAATTTATCCAGTGATTTAATGGCATTGGATATTAAAGAAGCGTTGTATCATTTTGGACTAATTACCGGACAAGTAACTAATGATGAGTTGCTTGGAAACATTTTTGCTAATTTTTGTATCGGAAAATAAACACTCTTCAATCTATGAAAAAATATTTTTTACATAACGGAACCGAAAGCTCAGGTCCTTTTAGCTTTGACGAATTACGAGCGATGAAAATTACTAAAACCACACCGGTTTGGTTTGAGGGAATGGAAAAGTGGAAATATGCAGGAGATGTTGAAGAACTGTACGAATTAGTCGCAGTAACTCCTCCTCCATTTCAAGTCGAAGAAACTGTTGCGCCACAAGCGCCAAAAACAACCAGCAATGCTGCTTTTTTAGGGCTTTCTAAAAATACTTTTATTGCAGTGATTGTAGTAATTGTAGTAAGTTCAACTATTGCGATTAATATCATTCAAAATAACCGAAGCGAAGAATTAGAGGCCAAAAACAAAAAAACAGAACTGGAGAATCGACAATTTTTACTACAGCAAAAAGAAATTGAAGCTCAAAAAAAATTAATCGAAGAGCAAGAAAAAGCAGAAGCTGAACGTACAGCTCGAGAAAAAAAACAAACGATAATTGATCGTATTGCTGCCATTGAAAACGAAATGGCCATAACCAAAGATAATTTAGATACTGCTAAAGAAAAATTAGCCAAAGCTAGTGATTTCAAAGTGTTGCGAACTTCGAATGAAAAAACTGAAGAGTTGAAAAAAATTAAACAAGAAATTGTTGATTTTGAACAAGAATTGGAAGACTTAGAATTAGAACAAAACCGATTGAATTTAGAGTTGGATAAAATCAACTAGATCTAGGTTTCAAAATAATCGCCATCCACATACATCCACTGGCCATTTTCTTCTACAAATCGGGAATGTTCATGATGTACTTGCAACTGTTTACTGGAGTTGAAATAGAATGCTTTGAATTCAACCGTATTTGAAGTAACACGAATTATTTCAAGTCGTTGCCATTGATTACTGGTTGCCCAATACAAAATTTCGTCCTTTGAATGAGTTGCTCTTGTACTGGAATGCGTTGTTGCAATCAAATAATCCGCATTATGAGTTGCATAGGCAGAATAGCGAGATCGCATTACTGCTACGGCAGTAGTTGCTTTTATCTTTCCTGAAAGTATTGGTTCACAACATTTTTCAAAAGACAAATCCGAACCACAATAACAACTTAGAGTCACCATTTAATTTAACTCGTTAATTTTTTGATGCAATTGATTTAGCAATACTTGGTAACGACTTATTTCAATTAAGTCGGCATCATCGTCTGAAAAATCAAGAAAATCGTCAAGTTGCTGGCTTATTTCAACCAATTTATTGTTGGCTTCTTTTCCGTTTTTAGCGGCAATTAGATCAATTATTTTTTGCATTTCTTGTTGTAATAAATTGAAATCGTGATTTTCCATAGGGTATTTAATTAGTTGTGTTCCGGTTTATTCGTATTGAATTGCTTGACAATTTGCTTTAACTTTTCTTTCCTAGCCATAGCCGCTTTTTTGGCTTTGTCTTGTTCTTTGTGCAATTTATCGTTGTGCTTCTTGATATTTCTTTCGTTATTTCTACCCATAATTTATTAGCGTTGTTCTCTTTTTATTTCTTCCAAAGACTTTTCTGTGTATATAAGCCCATTTATAATTTTCATACGCAAGGTATCAATATCATCGTATTCAAAATACTTTGCCCAAGAAGTTAATTCCAATAAATTTCGAGCTTGTTTGATTCGTTTAGCGGTTTCAAAACTGGTTCGGAGCACCGCTTTTTGATCAAAATCAGGATTGTTTTTATGTTGGTATTGAACCGTTTTAGTGTCAAAATTGGCTTCTAAATAATACAACTTATCCTCAGCATTATCGGGATAAAAACTAGTCCAAAGTGCAAAACCTAATTTCTGTTTTGAAGGCGATGTTTCCTGCATAGGCTCTAAACGCCATTTGCTATTAGCCAATCTTCCCCAGTGATTGGACAAACGGTACATTCCCTCTTTGGTATAAAAATAAGAACTACCGGCCTTACTTTCGTATTGTACGGTTAACCCTTCGATAGCATCAAGAGGTACTTCATGAAATACACAGAATGTATTCTTGAATGAATTTGGGCTTGGACGAAAGGATTGTTTCATAATGCAAAAGTAAGTAGAATCTGCTTTTCAGCCTAACCAAACAATAATTGATTAAGTTTGCAGTCTAATAATTAAAAAATACAAGATTATGTCAAAATCTTCACACGATAAAATGCTTCAAAAAGGAGTTTATACAGGAAAGATGGAACAGGATGAAAATGGTAACTTTTTTTGTGGAGACTACCTATTGGATTATAAATTAGCCTCTACCAATCATGCCATTGGCGATTGGATAACCATTAAATCTATCATTGAAAACCCAAGTGATATTAGTTATGATCAATATCCTAAAAAATCTAAAAACTTTGACAAAGCCAATTACAAAGAAGAATAACGACAGCTTGACTTTCTAAAATTTAAGAATATTCTTTGGTCCAAACCAAAAACTTAAAAAAAAGTGTACCTTTGCAAAAAATTTGTCGATTTGGAACAATAATCCATTACAAACAAACGAAAAGACAAATAGTTATCTTTATTTATGAAAAAAATAGTTGAATACCGTAAGTTATTAAATGTAGACAAAACTGTCGATTTAAAAGATTTAAAAACCATTTATCGCAATGCGATGAAAGATGCGCATCCTGATAAATTTCAAGGTGATGAAGCGGGTTTAAAAGCGGCAGAAGAAAATAGTAAATTAATTATTGAAGCGTATCACTTTTTAGTAAGTATTAATCCAGAAACGATTAAACAAAACTTACCTGAATACACTGAAACTATTTCAACTTCAACCATTACCGATTATAAATTTGTAGATGGACGATTGATTATCAATTTCTCAAACGGAAGTGTTTACGAATACATCAGTGTTCCAAAAGCAACTTATGTAAAAATGGTAAATGCAGACTCTCCTGGACGTTTTGCAAAAAGACATATCTTGAATAACTTTACTTGGAGAAAAACAATCAATCAAGACTAAGACACAAGTACATTCTAATAATTTAAGCACACTAATTAGTGTGCTTTTTTATTTAAAACTGAATTGAAATTAAGATAATCTGGTGCTATCGTTCTTTTTTAGTAATTCCAACAAAAATTTAGATCTAAAAAGTGGTGATACTTTATAATTTTAAATACTTTTGTCAACTTAAATCATTTAACAAACTTATAATGAAAAAAATAATTGTATTACTTTCTGCAGCAGTAGTTTTAATTGCTTGTAGCAAAGCTGGAAAAGGAGAATATGTAATTTCAGGAACTGCAAAAGGAGTTGAAAACGGAAAAACTATTATTCTTGAAACACAAGATGAGACTGGTTTAATTGCTAAAGATACTGTGAAAGTTGAAAATGGTAAATTTGAAATGACAGGTAAAATCGATGAACCTGCTTTTTATACTATTAAATTGGAAGGTGCTCCTGCTCCAATTCCATTTATCTTAGAAGATGGTGAAGAAGTTACTATCGAAATCAATAAAGATAGCATTCAAAAATCAAAAGTTTCTGGAACGTATAACAATGACGAATACGTTAAATTTACTGAAGAACTTGCTACAATTCAAAAGAAATTAGTTGATTTTCAAACTAAGAATACTCCAGCGATGCAGGCTGCACAACAAAATAAAGATACAGCTGTAATTACTAAATTAATGCAAGAATTTGGAAAAATTCAGCAAGAAGTTGGAGAAGCTTCTAAAGCAAAATACCAAACGTATGCTGAATCACATCCAAAATCATTTATCTCAGTTCTTATTTTACAAGGAATGTTAAATGACCCAACTACTGATGTTAAAAAAGCAGAAGCTACATTTAATGCATTAGAAGAGAAAATTCAAAACACAAAACCAGGTAAAGCAGTAAAAGAAGCTTTAGCGAAGTTAAAATCAGCTACTACTGCACCACCAGCTATTGGCGGAGCAAAATGAAGAGCTGACTTTTCTGCACCTAATCCTTCAGGAAAAGTAGTTTCATTAAAGGAAAGTTTAGGCAAAATAACTATTGTAGATTTCTGGGCTTCTTGGTGTGGTCCTTGTCGCAAAGAAAACCCAAATATGGTTGCCCTTTACAAAGAGTTTCACTCTAAAGGGTTAAATATAATCGGGGTTTCTCTTGACAAAGAAGCAAAAGCTTGGAAAGAAGCAATTGCAAAAGACCAATTGAACTGGGTTCAAGTTTCTAATTTAAAATTTTGGGACGAACCGATTGCAAGACAATATAATGTCGAATCTATACCAGCAACATTTATTTTAGATGCTTCTGGAAAAGTAGTTGCAAAAGATTTAAGAGGAGCTGATTTACGCAATAAAATCGCATCTCTTTTAGCTAAATAAAGACCTCAATTATTGAAAATAAAAAAATCTCCCAATGGGAGATTTTTTTATTTTATTCAATACCAATAGGTTAAAAATTATACCGAAATTATGTGGTGTTTTAATTTGCAAACATCAAAACAGTTTATATATTTGCAACCGCTTAGACAAACAAAACGGCCTAGTCTAGGAAATGGGGAGATACTCAAGCGGCCAACGAGGGCAGACTGTAAATCTGCTGTGAAAACTTCGCAGGTTCGAATCCTGCTCTCCCCACAAAAAAAGTCCCGATTAACATCGGGACTTTTTTATTGGAAACAATTATAATTTACCCAATCGCTGCATCATGAACAGCACTATAATTGGAATGGTCAATAATACAACCATTTCGGTATGATCGACTAGTAATTGAGGCTGCTCAATCAATGTAATAACATACCCGCCAACAGCACCTCCAAAATGAGCTGAATGTCCTATATTGTCATTTTTAGATTTCATTCCGTAAATAGAATACAGCAAATACAAAATACCAAATAGATAGGCCGGAATAGGAATTACAAAGAAAAGTCCCAGCATCATATCAGGTTGTAATAAAATGGCAGAGTATAAAACACCAGTGACCGCTCCAGAGGCACCAACAGCTCGATAACTATAATTGTTTTTATTAAAAAGCAAGGTCAACAAATTACCGAAAATTAAACTTCCCATATAAACCAACACAAAGGTCCAATTTCCTAAATAGGCTAAAACCAAGGGCGCAAAAAACCAAAGCGTAACCATATTAAAAAATAAATGCCCCATATCGACATGTAAAAAGCCGGAAGAAATCATTCTAATTTGCTCCCCTTTCAAGATGCTACCAACATGGAATTCAAATTTTCTAAAAAAAGAAAGATCGTTAAATCCTTTGTAGCTAATTAGAACTGTAACAGCTATGATTACAATCAATAGTGTATTCATTATATATCCATTTTAGTGAATGGTAAAGATAGTAATTCAGCCAAATTGCAGTTGTTCTCATTCTTATTTATATTTCAACAATTATTTTAATTTATATTTGTAAAAAATTACCGCATGCAATTTTTGATTTATAGTATTAGTTTCCCTTTTCTTTGGATTATCTCAAAGTTACCCTTTCGATTATTTTATAGGTTTTCTGATTGTATCTATATTCTGGTATATTACATTATTGGCTACCGAAAAAAAATAGTTCGAAATAACATATTAATTGCGTTACCTCATATATCAGAAGAAAAACGTTTGGTAATTGAAAAGAAATTCTTTCATCATATGTGCGATATGTTTTTAGAAATGATAAAAACCATGTCGATTTCATCTGAGGAAATGAAAGAACGATTCAAAATCACCAATATTGAATTGCTCAAAGAATACGAACAAAAAAACAAAAGCATTATTTTATTAGCAGCTCATTACGCGAGTTGGGAATGGTTACTGTCCATTAACGAGAGTACTTCTTTCAAATGTTATGGAGTGTATAAAAAAGTAAATAACAAATACTTTGATGCTAAAGTGAGAGCCATACGATCTAAATTTAAATCCGTTTTGGTTACAACCGATAATACCATTGCATTAATCAATGATAATGAAAAAAATGGTATCATGAGTCTTTACGGTTTAGCAAGTGATCAGTCGCCTCAAGTACATAAAACATTTCATTGGCAGCAATTTATGGGTATCACCGTTCCCGTCCATACTGGAGCCGAAATGTTGGCCAAAAGATATGATTTAGAAGTGGTTTTTGCCAAAGTAAAAAAAGTAAAAAGAGGCTATTATGAGGCTACTTTTGTTCCAATAGCAAATAATCCAAAATCAATTCCAGATTATGAAATCACCGATGCATATCTTAAAGAAGTAGAACAACAAATTTTAGAAGCACCCGAATTTTATTTTTGGACACACAAAAGATGGAAACATCGTAGATAAAAAAATCCCCTTTCTTTTGGAAAGGGGATTTTTATTTTTATTTGCAATCGGATTAGATTCCTGCAATCACTTTAATTTCATCAATGATTCGCAAGGCCAAAACATCGGCTGCTTGCTGTGAAGGCGCTTCGGTATAGATTCTAATAATAGGTTCCGTATTCGATTTTCTCAAATGTACCCATTCGGTAGCAAAATCAATTTTTACTCCGTCAATCGTAGTGATATCTTCATCTTTATACTTGTCTGTCATAGCAACCAAAATAGCATCCACATCAATTTGCGGTGTTAATTCAATTTTGTTTTTGCTCATATAATATTCTGGATACGACGCACGTAAGGCAGAAACTTTCATTTTTTTGTTGGCCAAATGAGTTAAGAATAAAGCAACTCCCACTAAGCTATCACGACCATAATGCAATTCTGGGTAAATGATCCCTCCGTTTCCTTCTCCTCCAATAATGGCATTGTTCTTTTTCATTAACTCCACTACATTCACTTCACCCACTGCACTCGCTTCATAACTTCCTTTGTGCGCATTGGTAACATCACGCAACGCACGAGACGATGACATATTGGAAACGGTATTTCCAGGAGTTTTGCTTAACACATAATCAGCACAAGCGACCAAGGTGTATTCTTCTCCAAACATTTCGCCGTCTTCAGAAATAAAAGCCAAACGATCTACATCTGGATCAACCACAATACCCAAGTGGGCTTTTTCTTTAACTACCAATTCCGAAATATCGGTCAAATGTTCTTTCAAGGGTTCTGGATTGTGAGGAAAATGGCCATTCGGTTCACAGTATAATTTTACTACTTCAACCCCCATTAATTCCAAAAGTTTTGGAATGATTATCCCTCCAGAAGAATTGACACCATCTACTACCACTTTGAATTGTGCCGATTTTACAGCCGCAACATCCACTAACGGTAAATTCAATACCTCGTCAATATGAATGTCCATATAGGCATCGTTTTCAGTCACTGTTCCTAGTGCATCTACATCAGAGAAATCAAAGGCTTCCGCTTCCGCAATTTCTAAAATTTTCTCCCCTTCTACTCCATTCAAAAACTCTCCTTTTTCATTCAACAACTTCAAGGCATTCCATTGCTTTGGATTATGCGAAGCAGTTAATATGATTCCACCATCGGCTTTTTCTAAAGGAACTGCAACTTCCACTGTTGGTGTAGTCGATAATCCCAAATCAATCACATCGATTCCAAGTCCTACCAAAGTATTTACTACTAAATTATGAATCATAGGACCCGAAATTCGAGCGTCTCGACCAATTACTACAGATAATTTTTCTTTACCTGAATAGTTTTTTAGCCAAGTTCCATAAGCCGAAGCAAATTTCACTGCATCCACTGGAGTCAAGTTATCGCCAACTTTTCCGCCTATTGTTCCTCGAATTCCTGAGATTGATTTTATTAAAGTCATCTATATCTGAATTAAATTTGTATTTTGAAATACAAATATAAAAGTTCGCTTTTAGCTAGACGACAAAATCATCACCTTTTTTTTACAAAATGAAAATCTAAAATGAACTGAACTTTGTATATTTGGAAAGAAACAACTCGAACAACCAAATGAATTTCCTTGCCCACATTCATCTTTCTGGAGAAAACGAATTCATCAAAATTGGCAATTTCATGGCCGATGGAGTTCGAGGAAAACAATATGAAAATTTTCCAATTGACATTCAAAAAGGAATTTTGTTGCATCGAGCGATTGATACTTTTACAGATGCACATCCCCTTTTTCGTCAAAGTACTAAAAAGCTCCATTCTCGCTACCATCATTATGCTGGTGTAATCGTGGATATGTATTACGATCATTTTTTAGCCAAGAACTGGACCGATTACCATTCAGAAAGTTTGTCTAATTATGCCGCTAATTTCTATCAATCATTGACGGATAATTTTCCGCTATTAACCCCAAAAACCCAAAATCTATTACCCTATATGGTGGAATACAATTGGCTTGTTAATTATCAATCCATCCATGGTTTAGAACGTATTTTAAGCCAAATGGATCACCGAACCAAAAATCAATCTTTGATGCGTTTTGCAACCGAAGAACTCGTAGCACATTACGACGAATTTGAATCCGAATTTTCTTTATTTTATAAGGAAGTCCACCAATTTTCAAACAACAAACTGAACGAATTATGATAACAACTTATCGTGTATTTTTTATTTCATTACTGGTCCTAGTAACCAATATATCACAGGCCCAAAAAGGGTTAATCGCTGACAAAGCCATGGTAGTTTCTGCTCGTGAAGAGGCGTCTAAAATTGGCGTAGCCATTCTCAAAAAAGGAGGCAATGCTTTTGATGCTATGGTTGCGACCGAATTGGCATTGGCCGTAGCTTATCCGTATGCAGGTAATATTGGCGGAGGTGGATTTATGGTCTATCGCAAAGCCAATGGCGAAACCGGAACGCTCGATTATCGAGAAAAAGCACCTTTATCTGCTACAAAAAATATGTTCTTAGATAAAAATGGTAATATACTACCCGATAAAAGCACTGATTCTCCTCTTGCTATTGGAGTTCCCGGAACCATTGCGGGCGTATTTGCAGTACATGAAAAATTGGGTTCTCTACCCATGTCCGAAATCATGAAACCGGTAATTGAATTGGCCGAAAAAGGAGTTATTGTTACTAAAAAACAAGAAAAAAGTTTGAACAATTACCGAGAATCCATTATCAAAGCGAATGGAAGTTCGACCAAATTTGCTACTGTTTTTAAAGAAAATGATACCATCAAATATCCTGCATTAGCAGAGACATTAAAACGAATCGCTAAAAATGGAAAAGCAGAATTTTACAAAGGAGAAACAGCCCGAAAGTTGGTTCGCTATTTTAATAAAATTGGAGCTATTATTACCGCCGAAGATTTGGCACAATACGAAGCTAAATGGAGAAATTCGCTAGAGTTTAATTACAAAGATTTAAAAATAATTTCAATGGCGCCACCAAGTAGCGGAGGCATTTGCTTGGCTCAAATCATGAAAATGATTGCGCCATTTGATATCGCTAGCAAAGGACATAATTCGGCCGAGGCTATCCAACTAATTGTGGAAGCAGAACGAAGAGCCTATGCCGATAGAAGTGCCTTTTTAGGCGATCCTGATTTTGTAAAAATGCCAGTCAAAGAGTTAATGGACTCTGAGTATCTTAAAAAAAGAATGGCAACTTTCAATTTAGATAAAGCTACTTTATCCTCTGATATAAAGGAAGGTAAAGTAAATTACAATGAAAGTACCGAAACAACTCATTATTCCATTGTGGACTCTTTTGGGAATGCTGTAGCGGCGACAACTACTATTAATGATGGTTTTGGATCCAAATATTATTGCGACGAATTAGGCTTTTTCTTGAATAATGAAATGGACGATTTTAGTGCCAAACCAGGCGAACCCAATATGTTTGGATTGATTGGAAATGAGGCCAACAGCATTGCACCCCAAAAACGAATGTTGAGTTCGATGACACCAACCATCGTCGAAAAAAATGGAAAATTATTTATGGTGGTGGGTTCGCCAGGAGGATCCACAATTATTACCTCGGTTTTACAAACTATTCTAAATGTGTACGAATACAACTTAAGCATGCAAGAGGCGGTAAATGCGCCCCGCTTTCATCACCAATGGTTGCCAGATATAATCACTTTTGAACCCAACGCTTTTGATGCCAAAACTTTGGAAGCTTTAAAAACCAAATCCTATTTAATCAATGAAAAAACAACTCCTGTAATTGGTAAAGTAGATGCCATTTTAGTTTTACCAAATGGAAAATTAGAAGGTGGTGCCGATTATAGAGGAGATGATAAAGCGGTTGGATTTTAATCAATGATCATGAATTTTAGTACCGAATTAGAAACCGAATTCAAAGCCAAGCAGCATCCTGAAAATGCTGTGCCAATGGCTAAATATATGAAGGATTTATTCCCGTTTTTTGGAATTAAAACCGATGAAAGAAGAGCTATTTTTAAATTGGTTTGCAAAAAACATCAGACCGAAATCGACACCAATACCAGAACAATTGGTTGGGAGTTATTCCAAAAAAACGAAAGAGAACTTCAGTATTGCGGAATAGAAATTCTTAGTAAGAATTTGAAAAAAAAGTATGTCATTGAAGACATTGTTTGGATCGAAAAATTGCTGATTACCAATTCTTGGTGGGATAGTGTCGATACGATTTCAAAATTTATTTTGGGCGATTATTTACAACAATTTCCTGCTGAAATACCAACAGTTGTGGCCCGATTTTCAGAGGCTAATAATATTTGGCTGAACAGAAGCGTGATTCTATTTCAACTCGGGTATAAATCCCAAACCGATTTTAAACTACTACAATCATTGTGCATAAAACATAGTAATTCTAATGAATTTTTTATTCGGAAAGCAATTGGTTGGGCGCTTCGTGAATATGCCAAAACATACCCAGAAGCCGTTCGTGAATTTGTATTGCAATCCAACTTAAAGCCTTTGAGTAAAAAAGAAGCATTAAAAAATATTTAATTGTAAATTAGCGCGCTGAAAAAAATACCATGTTTAAGAAAATCATACTCCAAATAGAAGGCACGATCGCTTGGTCCAGATCAAAATTAGGCGATAAGCAATTTATCTTTCTATCGGCTGTACTTGTTGGTATTTCTGCTGCCTTTGCAGTAATTCTGTTAAAAGCTTTTGCCCACTGGGTTTTTACTTTTGCCACTTATGTAAGTCGGATTTTAAAATTAGGTTTTTTCAATAGTATTTTGCCTATCATCGGGATTTTACTCACCGTTTTTGTAATCAAAAAATTCTTAGGTGGAACTATTCAAAAAGGAACTTCACAAATCCTGTATGCAGTAGCCAAGAAAGCCAGTATTATCCCTGCCAAACAAATGTATGCGCAAATCATTACGAGTTCCTTAACTGTAGGTATGGGTGGTTCTGCCGGTTTAGAAAGTCCCATTGTAATTACGGGTGCTGCCTTTGGTTCTAATTTTGCACAGAAATACAAATTAAGTTATAAAGACCGAACGCTACTGATTGGTTGTGGGGTTGCAGCTGGTATTGCAGCCGCGTTTAACGCACCTATTGCAGGAGTTTTATTTGCTATTGAAGTACTTTTAGTAGATGTAAGTATATCGGCATTTACACCCATTATGATCGCTGCAGCAACCGGCGCTTTAGTCTCCGTGATTGTGCTAAATGAGAACATCTTACTTTCGTTCAAGCAACAAGAAGATTTTAATTATCATTACATTCCGTTCTATGCCTTCTTAGGTATATTTACCGGTTTGATTTCCATATACTATTCCCGAAATTTTCAACGCGTAGAACATATCTTTAGCCGATTAAAATTGGGTCCTTACAAAAAAGCGTTGTTTGGCTCTACTCTTCTAGCCATTTTAATTTATGTTTTTCCAACTTTGTTTGGGGAAGGTTATGAAAGTATTCGGATTCTATCCGAAAGCGATCCAGGGCAATTATTAGAAAATACGTTATTTAGCGGATTCAGAAACAACAGCTGGGTACTTTTACTATTTGTGGGTTGCACAATGTTGCTCAAAGCTTTTGCTTCCGGTTTAACTATTGGGAGTGGTGGTAATGGAGGTAACTTTGCTCCTTCCTTATTTTTAGGATCCTATGTTGGATTTTTCTTTTCCAAATTGATTAACCTTATTGGGTTAGCCAAATTACCCATCAGTAACTTTACTTTAGTGGGAATGGCGGGTATTTTAAGTGGGTTGTTTCATGCCCCTTTAACTGCGATTTTCTTGATCGCCGAAATCACCGGAGGCTACAACTTAATGATTCCATTGATGATTGTTTCTTCAATCAGTTTTGCTATTTCGAAACGTTTTGAGAAACATTCGATGGATGTGAAAAATTTAGCCAAAAAAGGACATGCTTTTACGAGTAACAAAGACGCCAATGTATTATCGACTTTAAATACTAATTCTATTATTCAAACCGATTATTTGACGGTATCTCCAAATGAAAATTTGGACAAATTAGTAGACTTGATTTCCAATTCAACTCAAGTCGTTTTTGCAGTAGTGAATTTGGAAAACGAATTGGTGGGCGTGGTCTATTTTAACGATATCAAAGAAATTATTTTCAACACGTACCGAGTGAAATTTACCCTAATCAAAGAGATCATGACTGCTCCCAAAGAAATCATTACCCCAGAAGACAGTATGGAAATGGTGATGAATAAATTTGAGCAAACAAAAATGGCCTTTTTACCGGTACTCAAAAACGACAAGTATTACGGATTTATTTCGAAATCTATGGCTTTAGAAGCCTATCGTACCAAACTGAAATCCATGACGATTGAGTAATCGCAGTAACACAAAACTCAATTGCTAATTTACAAGCTATTTTAACATAAACTTCGCTGCTGTTGTACCAAAAGAATCAATCAAAATGGTAACTTTGCTTTTTTGCAAAAATTATGGTAGACACAGACAATACTATTGACGTTCAGGGCGCACGCGTTCACAACCTAAAAAATATCGATATTTCAATTCCTCGTGAGCAATTAGTGGTCATCACTGGGCTATCGGGTTCTGGAAAATCATCCTTAGCTTTTGATACGATTTATGCCGAAGGACAACGTCGTTATGTTGAAACTTTTTCGGCCTATGCCCGTCAGTTTTTAGGTGGATTAGAACGTCCCAATGTCGATAAAATTGACGGACTTTCTCCTGTGATTGCTATTGAGCAAAAAACAACCAGCAAAAGTCCGCGTTCCACTGTGGGAACCATCACTGAAATCTACGACTTCTTGCGTTTATTGTATGCTCGTGGCGCTGAAGCCTACAGTTACAATACCGGAGAAAAAATGGTTTCGTATTCTGATGAGCAAATCAAAGAATTGATTACCCAAGATTTTACAGGAAAACGAATCAATATTTTAGCACCAATTATTCGTGCTAGAAAAGGACATTATGCTGAGCTTTTCCAGCAAATTACCAAACAAGGCTTTCTGAAAGTACGCGTGAATGGAGAAATTCAGGATTTGGTTAGCGGCATGAAACTAGATCGTTACAAAACCCATGACATTGAAATTGTAGTCGACCGCTTAGTTGTTGACAACAGCGATGACAATCAGAAACGTTTATCCGAAAGCATCAACACCGCCATGCATCATGGTGAAAATGTGTTGATGGTTTTGGACCAAGATTCCAATGAAGTACGCTATTTCAGTAGAAATTTAATGTGTCCAACTACGGGTATTTCGTATCAAAATCCTGAACCCAATTTATTTTCTTTCAACTCGCCAAAAGGAGCTTGCGCACATTGTAACGGATTAGGGACGGTGAATGAAATCAATCGAAAAAAGATCATCCCAAATTCTAGATTATCCATCAAAAATGGTGGTTTTGCGCCATTGGGCGAATACAAATCGTCCTGGATTTTCAAGCAATTGGAAATTATTGGCGAAAAATACGGTTTCAAATTGACCGATGCGGTAGAAACCATTTCGGAAGAAGCAATGGAAATGATTTTGAACGGTGGTAAAGAAAAATTCACCATCAACTCCAAAGATTTAGGCGTCGCCAGAGAATATAAAATTGACTTTGAAGGAATCGCTCATTTTATCAAAAACCAATACGATGAAAGTGGTTCAAGCTCGATTAAACGTTGGGCAAAAGAATTCATGGACGAAGTGGATTGTCCCGAATGTGAAGGTTCACGATTGAAAAAGGAAGCACTATTTTTCAAAGTAAACGATAAAAACATTGCCGAATTAAGCGATTTAGATATTTCTGATTTAACCCTTTGGTTCCAAGAATTAGAAAGTCATTTATCAGACAAACAAAAAACAATTGCTACCGAAGTCATCAAAGAAATCAAAGATCGATTGGACTTTTTGATGAATGTAGGATTGAACTATTTGGCCCTAAGCCGAAGTTCAAAATCCCTTTCCGGTGGTGAAGCACAACGCATCCGATTGGCAACTCAGATTGGTTCGCAATTAGTTGGTGTTCTTTATATTTTGGATGAACCAAGTATTGGTTTACACCAAAGAGACAACGAAAAATTGATTCATTCATTGGAACAATTGCGTGATATTGGCAATTCGGTAATTGTGGTAGAACACGACAAAGACATGATTGAACGCGCCGATTATGTGATTGACATTGGTCCAAGAGCTGGGAAATTTGGAGGCGAAATCATTAGTCAAGGTACGCCTGCTGAGATATTGAAAAGCAACACCATTACGGCTCAATTCATGAATGGCGATATGAAAATTGAAGTCCCTAAAAAGCGTCGTGAGGGCAATGGTAAATTCTTAAAACTAACGGGCGCTACTGGAAATAATTTAAAAAATGTTTCTATCGATTTACCGTTAGGCCAACTGATATGCGTCACTGGAGTTTCTGGAAGCGGGAAATCAACTTTGATTAACGAAACCCTTTATCCTATTTTAAATGCCTATTATTTCAACGGAGTTAAAAAACCACAACCTTATAAAAAAATTGAAGGATTAGAACATATTGACAAAGTGATTGACATTGATCAAAGTCCAATTGGGCGTACGCCAAGATCGAATCCAGCGACCTATACCGAAGTCTTTTCGGAGATTCGAAACTTATTCACGATGACTTCTGAAAGTATGATTCGCGGTTACAAAGCCGGGCGATTTAGTTTCAATGTAAAAGGAGGACGTTGCGAAACTTGTGAAGGTTCTGGAGTGCGAACGATTGAAATGAACTTTTTACCGGATGTGTATGTGGAATGTGAAACCTGCCAAGGCAAACGTTTCAATAGAGAAACTTTAGAAATTCGCTACAAAGGGAAATCCATTTCAGATGTATTGAATATGACGGTGGATGAAGCGGTTCCTTTCTTTGAAAACATACCCAAAATTTACCGAAAAGTAAAAACCATTCAGGAAGTAGGATTGGGTTATATCACTTTAGGTCAACAAAGTACAACCCTTTCTGGCGGTGAAGCACAACGTATCAAATTGGCGGGTGAATTATCAAAAAAAGATACGGGTAATACTTTTTATATTTTAGACGAACCGACTACGGGACTTCATTTTGAAGACATTCGAGTTTTGATGGGAGTGATTAATAAATTAGTTGATAAAGGGAATACCATCTTGATCATTGAACACAATATGGATGTGATCAAACTAGCCGATTATATTATTGACATTGGTCCAGAAGGTGGAAAAGGTGGCGGACAATTAGTAGCCAAAGGAACTCCTGAAGAAATTGTGAAAAATAAAAAAAGCTATACTGCGGAATTTTTGAAAAAAGAATTAGTTTAGTAGAACATAAACATAGCTATTCGTATTGAAAAAATGAAAAGCTCCAAAAATTTAAACCTATGAAATTACACGATAGTACTGAAGACAATGAGATTCAAGCCCAACTCAATCAAAAAGATTGGAATGAAATTCGTGCCAATGACAGTTGGGGTATTTTCAAAATCATGTCTGAATTTGTCAATGGATATGAGGCCATGGGACGTATCGGACCTTGTGTAAGTATTTTTGGCTCAGCTAGAATTAAACCTGGTGATCCCTATTATTTACTAGCTGAAAAGATCGCTTATAAAATTAGTAAAGCAGGGTACGGAGTAATCACAGGAGGAGGTCCAGGTATCATGGAAGCCGGTAACAAAGGAGCTCATTTAGGTGGTGGAACTTCTGTAGGATTGAATATTGAACTACCATTTGAACAACATCACAATCCCTATATTGATCGAGATAAAAATTTGAACTTTGACTATTTCTTTGTTCGAAAAGTAATGTTTGTAAAATATTCGCAAGGATTTGTGGTCATGCCTGGTGGATTTGGAACATTAGACGAACTTTTTGAAGCCATAACTTTGATTCAAACCAAGAAAATTGGTCGTTTTCCAATAGTATTAGTAGGAACTACTTTTTGGTCTGGCCTAATTGATTGGGTAAAAACCGTTTTAATCGAACGCGAAGCAACAGTGAGTGCTTCTGATTTAGATTTGATAAAAATTGTAGACACCGAAGACGAAGTAGTCGCAGTAATTGACGCTTTCTATAAAAAATTCGACTTAAGTCCTAACTTTTAATCTTTAGATTATCGTATTCTGATTTGTTTTCGGTTATTTAATTGTACCTTGTAGTTAAATCGTTTAAAGTTGAAATCATTTCTCAAAATAGTATTGTGTTCTTTATTGGTTTTGACATCAATAAGTAGCTTTGCGCAACATCAATCCAAGATGATAGTGGAGCTTGTTCCTGCAACACACACACTTCGAATTCAACAAGAAATCACCTTTATTAATCAGACTAACGACACTCTTTCTTCTCTAGTATTAAATGATTGGAACACGGCCTATTCTAACAAAAACACCCCGTTAGCCAAACGATTTTCTGATGAATTTTACAGAGGATTTCATTTGGCTACTGAAGCCGAACGTGGTGGAACTTCTAATTTAACCATTCTGAATGTAGATAAATTATTTCTATCTTGGAGTAGAACCTTAGAAAACCCCGATTTAATTACCGTAGACTTAAGGGACAAGTTAGCGCCAAATCAGACTGTAACGCTTTCTCTTACTTATTTTTCTAAAATCCCAAGCAACGAATTTACTAAATATGGCTTTGCAGCCAATGGAGACTTACATCTAAAAAATTGGTTCATAACCCCAGCGCGATATGAAAACAACGATTTTATAAGATATAGTAATTGCAACTTGGACGACATAGCCAATGGCAGTTGTAATTTTAAAATTCAATTTAAAATCCCAAAAGAAGCAGCACTCACTACAGATTTAGTGATCACGCAACAAATGGAAGAAAAAAATCAAATGAGTTACTTTTTAGAGGATGAAAATAGGACCGACTTTAGCATCGTAATTCAATCCAAATCTAATTTCAAAAGTTACCATAACGATCATAACGAAGTTATAACAGACATCAATACTACAAAATTAGATGACATTCAAAAAATCATTATAATCAATAGAATTGCCAATTTTGCTAATGAATTTATTGGATTATATCCCCATCAAAAAATCCTAGTTTCCCAAACGAATTATGACCGAAATCCGTTTTATGGATTGAACCAATTACCGCAATTTCTAAATCCGTTTGAAGATGATTTTCTATTCGAAATTAAATTCTTAAAAACCTATTTAGAAACTTATCTAAAGACCAGTTTACAGCTGGATCCAAGAAAAAACAACTGGATTTACGATGCCATCCAAATGGATGCAATGATTCAATACATAGAGCAATATCATGCCGATGTTACCATGCTTGGGAAGGCCTCTAAATTCAAAATATTAAAAAGATACAATTTAGCCAATCTGAAGTTTAACGAGCAATACAGCTATTTTTATATGCTAATGGCACGAAAAAATTTGGATCAAGCTTTAGGAAGTGCTAAAACCGATTTGATAAAATTTAACGAACAAATTGCCAGTAAATACAGAGCTGGATTGAGCATTCGTTTTCTTGACAATTACCTCCAGAAAGGAATCGTGAAAAATAGCATTCGCCAATTTTACAATTTGAACAAAGTCCAACAAACAACAGACAAAGACTTTGAAACTATTTTAAAATCAAACACGACCAAGAATATTGATTGGTTTTTTAGCACTATCGTTCATTCGAGAGAATTAATTGATTACAAATTTGCCAAAGTATCCAAAACCCAAGACAGCATCACTTTTTCAATAAAAAACAAAACTGATCTACCGATTCCAATTCCAATTTACGGCCTAAAAAAGAAAGAAATTGTTTTCAAAGATTGGTTGGATTTAAAAGAATGTGATAGCACATTTACGATTCCAAGAAAGCAAGCCGATAAAATTATTCTGAATTACAATAACGAAGTTCCCGAATACAATTTGCGTAATAATTGGAAAAAACTAGAAGGTTTTTTTCCAAACAATCGACCTGTTAAATGTGTATTCATGAAGGATTTAGAAGATTCCTATTACAATCAAATATTGTATGTACCTACTTTAACTTATAATTTGTATGATGGGCTTTCACCCGGTTTGCGTTTGCATAATAAAACTATTTTAGACAAACCTTTTATTTTTGATTTGGCTCCCTCCTATTCAACAAAATCAAAAAACTTATCTGGTGGTGGCGGATTTATCATCAATGACAATCGAAGAACTGGATCATTATATTCCATTAGGTACCTTTTGTCGGGTTCCTATTTCCATTATGCGCCTGATGCAAGTTATACTAAAATTACACCGGCTATTGAATTTCGATTTCGTAAACCTGATTTTAGAGACAATACTAAAGAGGGAATTTTGCTAAGACAAGTCATTGTTACTCGAGATCAAAGTAAAATTGTTCCGACTGATTTAGAAGCCAATTATTCAGTATTTAATGCCCGATATTTTAATTCCAAAACTGAAATCACCAAGCATAGTAGTACTAATGCAGATATTCAATTCGGATCTAACTTTGGTAAAATTGCCACAGAATGGGAATACAGAAAGCTTTTTGAAAATAACCGACAAGTCAATTTACGTTTGTATTTAGGCGCTTTTTTATACAACAATACCAATTCTGATTATTTTAGTTTTGCCCTTGACAGACCCACCGATTATCTCTTTGACTACAATTTTTATGGACGATCTGAAAGTAGTGGATTCTTCAGCCAGCAATACATTCAAGCTGAGGGAGGGTTCAAATCGAAGTTGAATACCGCTTATGCCAATCAATGGATGGGAACTGTAAATGGAAGTTTCAATATTTGGAGATGGATTGAAATTTATGGTGATTTTGGACTAGTAAAAAACAAAAATAACTCTGCTCAATTCGTCTATGACAATGGAATTCGATTGAATTTAGTAACCGATTATTTTGAACTGTATTTTCCTGTTTACTCGAATAATGGTTTAGAAATTACACATGAAAAATACAATGAAAAAATTCGTTTTGTGATTACTTTTTCACCAAAAACATTAGTTAACCTTTTCAATAGAAAATGGTTTTAGGACAATTCAAAAAATTACATAATTATATAACAAATTATGTTTTGACCAATAATAATTCAACAATATACTACAAATATCGAAATTGATTACAAAAAGCTAATTTTAATTCGTAGTGGTAGTATGAAAATATGTAGTTTTTAATTAGATTTGTGCATTATGTCATCCTTTTCAATTATGGTACACGAAAAAACAACTACGGCCTTAACTTTTGAAGACTTCAAAATAGAAGTTTTGAATGATTACAAAATTGCAGTAACGAGCAGGGAATGTAGTTTGTTAGGTCGTAAAGAAGTACTTACTGGAAAGGCTAAATTTGGCATCTTTGGAGACGGAAAAGAAGTACCACAATTAGCCATGGCTAAATACTTTAAAAATGGAGACTTCCGCTCTGGCTACTATCGAGATCAAACCTTTATGATGGCTATTGGCCAATTAACTATTAAAGAATTCTTTGCTGGTTTGTATGGTCATACTGATTTGGATTACGAACCCATGTCGGCAGGAAGACAAATGGGAGGCCATTTTGTAACACACAGTTTACACGCCGACGGTTCCTGGAAAAACTTAACCGAACAAAAAAATTCCAGTTCTGATATCTCCCCTACAGCGGCTCAAATGCCACGCCTTTTAGGATTGGCATACGCTTCAAAAATATACCGACAAGTTCCCGGAATTCCTAATGCTACCCATTTTTCTAATGAAGGAGATGAAATCGCTTGGGGTACTATTGGCAATGCCAGTACTTCAGAAGGTGTTTTCTTTGAAACCATCAATGCTGCAGGAGTTTTACAAGTGCCTATGGTAATGAGTGTTTGGGACGATGAATATGGTATTTCAGTTCATGCCAAGCACCAAACCACTAAGGAAAGTATTTCAGAAATTTTAAAAGGATACCAAAGAGAAAACGGAAGCAACGGTTTTGAAATCCTACAAGTTAAAGGTTGGGATTATGCTGATTTAATTGCCACTTACGAAAAAGCAGCTGAAGTTGCACGCAAAGAACATGTGCCGGTTTTGGTTCATGTATCGCAATTGACTCAACCGCAAGGGCATTCTAGCTCTGGTTCTCATGAACGCTACAAAAGCGCTGAAAGATTAGCTTGGGAAAAAGATTTTGATTGTATTCGTCAAATGCGACTTTGGATGATCGCTATCAATATTGCTTCTCCGGAAGAGTTAGATAAGATCGATGCCAATGCAAAAATAGCCGTTCTTGAGGGCAAAAAAGAAGCTTGGAAAGAGTTTATCAATCCTATTATCAACGAACAAAAAGAACTCCTCTCATTGCTTGAAAGAGTAGCTGAAACGAGTCAAAACAAAACTAAAATACTTCAATACGTATCCGTATTAAAGAACATTAAGGATCCATTAAAGAAAGAAATTTTAGGTACCGCTCGAAAAGTATTACGTTTGGTAAATAAGGAAAGTGGTCAAGCTGAACTATCCCAATGGATTCAAAATTACACTACCGTAACACAGCAAAAATTCAGTAGCCATTTGCATTCTGAATCCAATTCGAATGTGTATTCTGTTCAGCCGATTGCTCCTAAATATACTGAAAACAGTATTGCCGATACGGATGGACGTATGGTAATTAGAGATAATTTTGATGCTTTGTTTACCAAATATCCGGAAGCCTTAGTTTTTGGCGAAGACGCTGGAAATATTGGTGATGTGAATCAAGGTTTAGAAGGCATGCAAGAAAAATACGGAGAATTGCGTGTTACTGATGCGGGTATTCGTGAAGCAACAATAATCGGTCAAGGAATCGGATTGGCTTTACGAGGACTTCGTCCTATTGCCGAAATACAATATTTAGATTACTTATTGTATGCCATTCAGATTTTAAGTGACGATTTAGCCACTTTACAATACCGAACTTTTGGAAGACAAAAAGCACCTCTAATCATTCGTACACGCGGCCATCGATTAGAAGGTATTTGGCATTCGGGTTCACCAATGGGAATGATTATCAATGCTATCAGAGGGATTCACGTTTTGGTTCCAAGAAACATGACCCAAGCCGCTGGATTTTACAATACGCTTTTAGAAGCCGATGAACCTGCTTTGGTTATTGAGTGTTTGAATGGTTACCGATTAAAAGAAAAAGCACCACTAAATTATGGCGAATTTAAAACACCAATTGGAGTTGTAGAAACGCTTCGAGAAGGAAAAGATATTACCCTAGTTTCGTATGGTTCTACGTTACGTTTAGTGGAACAAGCCGCCAATGAATTAGCGGAAATAGGCATCGATTGTGAAGTGATAGACATACAATCGTTATTGCCGTTTGATATCAATACGGATATTGTAAAAAGTATTGCCAAAACCAATCGTTTGTTAGTGATTGATGAAGATGTTCCTGGAGGAGCTTCGGCTTACATCTTACAACAAATTGTAGAAGTGCAAGACGGCTATTCGTATTTAGATAGCAAACCTCAAACTCTTACTTCTAAAGCGCATCGTCCAGCTTATGGCACTGATGGCGATTATTTTTCAAAACCATCGGTGGATGATATCTATGAAAAAATATATGCCATGATGAGTGAAGCAAGACCCAATCAATATCCTGATTTGTATTAATTGTACAAAAAAAGCGCCCCACTTTTTAAAAGATGTCAATCAGCCGGTATTCCAACATATTGGATGAAGTTTAGGTATACACAAGTAGTTGATACTAAATAAGTTTTGACACTTATTAATCGGAATTATTAATATGTTTTTTATTATTGATATATTTGAGCTAAATTTTTGAAAAAATTATCATCAATGAAACAATTTATTTTGTTTTTGTGTATTATCTCATTCAGTTCCTACGGCCAAACGATAAGTCGTCAAACGATTGCTTCACAAGGTGCTAGTACTGTAATACGTAATGGTGTTTTCATTAGCCAATCCATTGGTCAACAAAGTGTTACTGGCAATTATAAAGGAGATGTTAGTTTGAATCAAGGTTTTCAACAAAGTCAATGGAATCGTTTGATGAGTTCCAATCCACCAAAACTAATTTCGACCCTCATTTATCCTAATCCATTTCTTTCTACTATTTCTTTTCAATTTTCGGAACCGGTATTACAGCCTATTGCAGTTGCTATATTTGATGTCACTGGAAAATTAGTGTATGCCTCTACCAAAAGTGCATTAAATAGTATATTGCAACTTGATTTGCAAAATTTGGCTGTAGGGGTTTATTTTGTTCGTTTACAATCGGCTAGTTTTCAATATTATTCACAAATAGTAAAACAATAATGAAAAATCTATTGGTATTTATATTTCTTTTCTTTGCCATTGAAAATAGTATTTCTCAGGAAGTGTTTTTTGTTACGGGTAAAAATCTTACCACCTATAATTTTAAAAATTCATTTGGAGAGTCTAATCCAAATTTAAAAGGTGGCAGTGGTTCTTTTTTTGAGTTGGGGTTTACCAACAAAACAAAAAATGAAAGAGTAGCGTATAGTTTCGGTTTAGTATTAAATGAGTACAATAGTATTGGTGGAAATTCATTTAATCACTATTCATGGAAAACCAATTATTTGGGAATCCAAACTAGATACTACTATTCCTTACTAGATAGAAATGATCTAGACATCGTACCTACTATTGGGTTCAATATCAGCACCTTAATTAATGGACAACAAACTATTGATGCTAGCGTATTCGATTTGACCAAAGAAAAAGAATTTACAGGAGTTGTAGTAACTCCATCTTTAGGGGTCCAATTCAAATACAACTTATCGGAAAATGGTTTTGTTAGTTTTGGGTACAACTACTGCAGAGGATTCAATTTAACCAATACTACAGATCAAAAATTAGGATTTAGCACCCATCAATTACAATTTGGAGTGCATTATTTTATAAATTCTTGCTGCAATTAATGCTATAAAAAATGAAAAAAACATTTGTTTTACTCTTCCTTTTAATAGCCGCTATTGGTGCTGCCCAAAATGGCATTTCGTATCAAGCGGTACTATTAAACCCAAATGGAGAACAACTTCCGGGAGCTGACAATTCAAAAATACCTTTGGTAAACAGTTCGATTTGTTTGCGATTTTCAATTGCAGCATCTTTAGGTGGAACTCCTGAATATCAAGAAACTATAACAACCAGAACCGATGCCTTTGGAATGGTAAATGTGACCATTGGAACTGGAAATCCTACACCGGGCAGTCCAAGTTTTAGCACTATTAGTTGGGGTTCTGGACCAAAACATCTCAAAGTAGAATTGGACCTAACCGGATTATGCACTAGCTTCATAACCGTTAGTGATCAGCCATTTACTAGCGTTCCGTTTGCCTTGTATGCTTTAAATTCGGGTTCTGGTGGAGGTTCTTCAACAACAACTTTAACTGGAGATGTGAGCGGTACTGGAACCGGAACTATTGCTACTTCTTTGGCAACCACAGGAGTTATTGCGGGAGTTTATGGATCAGCAACTGCAGTACCTACAATTACAGTGGATTCAAAAGGTAGAATTACAAGTGCAACAACAACTCCAATTGCTGGGGGTTCCCCTATAGGATCTTCATTAAATAATGGAAATATTATAATTGGTAACAATTCGAATGTAGCAACTGCAGTACCTGTTACAGGTGATGTTACCATCACTAACACCGGAGTAACAGCTATTGGTACAGGTAAAGTAACTGATGCTAAATTAGATAAAACTAATATTCCTTTAAGTGGATTTGGAGCCGCTTCAGCCAATGTTGCCTTGGGTGGTAATAAATTATCTGGAGTAGCAGATCCAACCTTAGCACAAGATGCAGCTACTAAAAATTATGTTGATGTAGCTACTGGTGCAATCACTAACTTGACAAATGGAAATGTCTATATAGGGAACAGTTCGAATGTAGCAACTGCAGTACCTGTTACAGGTGATGTTATTATAACTAACGCTGGTGTTACAACTATTGGAACAGGTAAAGTAACTGATGCCAAATTGGATAAAACCAATATCCCATTAAGTGGATTTGGAGCCGCTTCAGCCAATGTTGCCTTAGGTGGTAATAAATTATCTGGTGTAGCAGATCCAACCTTAGCACAAGATGCAGCTACTAAAAATTATGTTGATGCAGCTACTGGTGCAATCACTAACTTGACAAATGGAAATGTCTATATAGGAAACAGTTCGAATGTGGCAACTTCAGTACCTTTTACAGGTGATGTTACTATAACTAACGCAGGAGTTACAACTATTGGAACAGGTAAAGTAACTGATGCCAAATTGGATAAAACTAATATTCCATTAAGTGGATTTGGTGCCGCTGTTGCAGCAGTGGATTTAGGTTCTAATAAATTAACCAATGTTACAGATCCAATCTTAGCACAAGATGCAGCAACTAAAAATTATGTAGATGTAGCTACTGGTGCAATAACAACATTAGCTGATGGGAAAATTTATATAGGAAATACTTCAAATGTAGCTACCGAAGTAACAATGAATGGTGATGTTACCATTTCTAATACTGGAGCAACTACAATAGTACCTAATGCAGTTACTTACACTAAAATTCAAGATGTTAATAATGATAAGGTACTAGGTAATTTTTCTGGCGCTTTAGGATCAGTTCAAGAATTAGCTACAACTGGGTCAGGAGATGTAGTTAGAGCAAATTCTCCAACAATGACAGCTCCTGTGTTAGGGACTCCCGCATCAGGGGTATTAACTAATGTTACTGGTTTGCCATTGACTTCTGGGGTTACTGGAATTTTACCTGGTACTAATGGAGGAACTGGTGTTGATAATGGAACCAAAACGATTACTTTAGCCGGAAATTTAACTACATCCGGTGCATTTGCAACTACCTTAACCACTACAGCTGATACAGATGTTACTTTACCAACAACAGGTACTTTAGCTACTTTATCAGGTGCCGAAACTTTGACCAATAAAACATTAACAAGTCCAACAATGACAGCTCCTGCGTTAGGGACTCCTGCATCAGGGGTATTAACTAATGTTACTGGTTTACCATTAACATCTGGGGTTACTGGAATTTTGCCTATTTCTAATGGTGGTACAGGTCAAACAACCAAAGCGACTGCATTTGATGCCTTGTCACCTATGACGGCTGCTGGAGATATTATTTATGGAGGAACAAGTGGTGCAGGTTCAGTTTTAGTAAAAGGTTCAGACGGACAAGTTTTAACTTTAGCGAGTGGAGCACCTTCTTGGGCAAATCCAAATGGTGTGACAACAATGGGGTCTATTGGAAGTACACCTAATGCTAGTGGTGCTACTATTTCAGGTACTACATTAACCTTGCAACCAGCCAATAACTCTTTTGGTGGTGTAGTAACAACTGAATATCAAATTTTTGCAGGATCAAAAATGTTTAAAAGTGTAATAAATGTAGTACCGAACATACCTGCAAGTGGAAACGGAGCCTCTTCAATAATTGCAGCGCAAAATGGATTTACTTCAGGGAGTAATTCAGGCGGAGCATTGACTTTAGAAGCTGGTGATGGTAATGGAAGTGGTGCTGGAGGAAATATTTATTTAAACCCAGGAACATCTGGTTCAGGTACTGCAGGTATTACTCAAATTAATGGACAAGTTAAAATTACAGGAGGATCTCCTGCTTCAGGGGAAGTATTAACCTCAGATGCAACAGGTATAGCAACTTGGGCGGCAATTCCATCTACTAATTTAACAACAGGAGTTACAGAAGTTTTACCCGGTACTAATGGTGGGACAGGAGTAGATAACGGAATCAAAACGATTACTTTAGGTGGAAATTTAACTACATCAGGTGCATTTGCAACTACATTAACTACTACAGATAATACAAACGTTACTTTACCAACAACAGGTACTTTAGCCACCTTAGACGGTACTGAAACTTTGACCAATAAATCATTAACGAGCCCAATCCTAACTGGGACAACTACTTCAGATATTTTAAAAGTAAATAAAATTGTAGACACTAATGCAGTAATTAATTCTTCTGGAGATGATAATGTAATAATAAATTCAATGTCTGGAAGATTTAAGTTCCCCCTTGGTCTATCAAAAATAAAAGTTATAAATAGTAATGTTAAAGTTAATTCAATAATTCTATGTACAGTTACTAAAAACACATTCATGAATACTTATAATACCAATAATTATATTCTTTCAGTAGATGCTTATGATACATTTTTTACTGTAACTTTACTTTCAGCCGTTACAACGTCAGATAAATTTGAAATAAATTTTCTCGTACTCAATAATAATCATTGATTTATTTAAATAGATTTCTTAACAAAAAAAAACTCCTTTAAAGGAGTTTTTTTTATGAATAGAATTGAAAGATTAATTGGTTCTAAAGCTCCAAATCTGGCCTTGGGTTTCTGCTCCCTTAGCATCTCTAACCACTACTTTCCAATAGTAGATCGTTGCAGGCAGTAAAGTGGCATCATAAGTGGTTGCCGTTTTATTGTCAACCACCTTAGTGGTTGGTGTAGCCGTAGTTCCTAAATACACATCATAAGTAAGTACGTCATTCACATCGACATCAGAGCCAGTCCATTTTAAGGTCGTTGTTGTACCTGTAATAATGGCATTAGCAACAGGTGCTACTAATTGTGGCAAAAATGGTGCGTGGTTAGTTAAAGCAGTACCCTCGGTAAAAAAACTATATACCGTTGAGTAAGCACTCGCTGCACCTTTGCTATCTGTTGCTTTCACTCGCCAGTAATACGCCTTTCCTTTTTCAAGTGTTTCTGTATGAGTTGGAGTTGAAATCTCCTTAGTAATCACATTTTGAGTAAACACATTATCTGTGGCAATTTGCAACTGATACACGATAGGATTACTTTCTGCATCCACAGAAACGTTCCATCCAAAAACAACTGTATTACTGATACACAATTGAGCAAGAGTTGGGCTGACCAAACCAGGAACAGAAGGTGCCGTGTTTGGAACTACAGTTGTTGGCGGAGGAGTTGGTGTTGTTGGTGGCGATGTAGTTGTATCCTCTCCACCACCTCCACTACATGACACTACTGCTAAATAAATTAGGGTTCCGTAAAATATATTATTTTTCATAATTAATTTTTGATTATCATTAAACTTGTAGGTATAGCAGTGTATACTTTAGCAATATACGTTCCGCTCGTTTGGTTGTCTAAATGTAACTGTATCTTTTGGTTTACTACTGGATAGACAGCTTTCGATATCAATACCGCGTTGATTGAATACAATTCTACGTAGATCTCTTTCATTTCGGTCGGAACCGTAATTTCAAATAAACCTCTGGTAGGATTTGGATACGCCATAACACTATTTGGAAGATCCGAAATCACTGTTGAATAAATTCCTTCACAAGCTACTGAAGATTTTACCATAACTACATCGCCTAATTTGACATCTAGATCAAATACGTTTTGGTCTGTAGTAAATTGTGATTTACCGTTCAACATTATTTCAAACGGTGCACTACCCTCTGTAATTTCAATTGACACTTTGTTAGACGAAACACCCGATGTTTTTCCTGTCAACGAACCACCTTTACCAATTGTTAATTTATAACATTGTTGGAACGATTGACCTGTTACATTGATACAAACATTATACTCTCCTGGAGGTAAATTCGGTACAATCAATGAATTATTTACAAAATTGTAATTAATAGTATTAATTGTAGCTGTATAATTAAAACTCTGGGTCGCTTTGATATTAATTTCACCATTGTTTTTTCCAGCACAAGTTTCTGATTTAGTTTGAATCAAAAAGTTATTAAAGTCAACTGCAAAAGGAACGATCGATATGGTAACAACAACAGTATTACTATTTGAAGTACCGTCATTCGCTTTATAGCTAAAGCTATCCGTTGTAGTATCAGATCCATTATGAACATAAGTAAATGTTCCATTACTATTGAAAGTCAATGTACCGTTAGTAACGTTATTTACAAGAATAGCAGTTAACGTATTATTTTCCGTATCGGTATCATTAGTCAATACACTAGTAGCATTAGAATTTAATTTAGTTGCTGTTCCTCCTTTTACTACGGTAATTTGATCAGAAATTGCAACTGGAGCATTATTTACTGTTACCCCTGTAGCACTTACTTCAAATACCTGAGGGTCTGTAAACGCTGATCCAGAGTAAGCAGCATCAATAGCTTGAACAGACCAATAGTACTTACCAACTGGCAAACTAACTTTCCATTTTGAATTGTGCTCTGCATTTCCTTTAGTTGACACTTTTCTAGTTCCATCACTATTTGCATTGGCACTCATAATCTCTTCACCACCAGCAGTTGTACCAATTTTTATTGCATAAGTAAGTCCTGGACTTGGTGTATGATCATCTGTTGATGAACCCCAATTTAATTCAATTGGGTATTTACCAGCTGTAGTAGCTATGTTTGAAAGTACTTTAGATGCATTGGTTGGTAAAACCGGAACAGATGGAGCAACGTTAACTACATAGTCGTTAATGGATACATTTCCACTTTGTGATTTCAATCCATTTGAAGATTTTCCAGTTGGATTAGAAGCTAATACTAAAGCAGAATCATTTCTAACGTTAATATAAGTTCTGAAAATATTTTTCTCCACTGAATTATTAGATGGAGACCAATTTTTATTGGTACCCACAATAACAAAATCCAAATCCTTGTCTCCGTCTAAATCACCAAATTCCACTTCAGCCGTTGTAAAATCACTTACGTCAAAAGGACTATCTTCATAGCGTTGTGTGGTTTTATTGTATTCACTTAATTTAGTAATATTACCACCTCCAGAAGTGGTGCCCGAATACAATATATCACTATAACCATCACCATTGAAATCTCCTAAATCTATTTTACCATTTCGAATAGCTGTTAAACCACTAGCAAATCGAGGCCAGTCTTTAATATTTTCATTCAGCTTATTCATATAAATTTCAAATACATCACTTGATGCTCCCGTACCGGTTAGTACCACATCTAAATCTCCATCACCATCAACGTCAATTAGATCAGTAGTACCATCTTTAATAGCTACAATATTATTATCGGTTGCATTTAATTTAAAAGCGCCACCTAACACTGTAGTGTTTTCATAAATAACACTCTTAAGACCCGAAATAGGACTAAATCCAGTAATCACTAAATCCAAATCTTGGTCTTTGTCAATATCTCCAAAATCAAAAGAGGCACTACTTAAAGCTGCAATATCTGCTGAGGCATCTGTCTTTTTAAAATTTGGAGTTGCAGTCTTATCGTATTCGTAAATCCAAAGTTTTGGAACACCCGAAATTAAACTTGAAGAAAGTCCAATAACAACAATATCTAATTTTCCATCATTGTTAATATCGACCATTCTTGATTTGGATTTAAACAAACCGTCTCCAACTTGTAATACAGTATTGGAAGAGGTCAAAATCACTAATTTATTTGTAGTTCCTTCTAAATAATTAACCAAAATATCAGCTTTTTTATCACCATCAATATCACCAACATCTGAACTGGATATTTTTGTATAATTGCCAATATTTGTAACAGTTGAATTTTCTTGTGCAATTAATCGTTTGCCGTCAAACTGTAATATTTGGGAACCTGATCCTGACGAATTTCCATAAACTAAATCCAAATCGTTATCGTTATCCAAATCTGCTAACTTAACAAAAGGCGCTTCATTTCCATTAACACTTCTATCAATGATTCCCCCTTGATTTAAAATTTTCCAATCGTAGGTAAGCGTAAATGTACTTTCAGCTGCAAAAGCACCTCCTTTTAATCCTGAATCTACCGCTTGAACTGACCAATAGTATTTTCCAGGATCCAATTGCATTTCATAAAAATTAGTATAAATTGGTGCTTGTTTGGTAATCAATCGATCACCTGTTACTAAATTACTTTCTGTGTTAGACAATTCCGTTCCACCTGGAGTTTTTCCAAGACGAACTACATATCCTAAACTTGCACTATAATCATCTGCAGGAGGAGTCCACTGAAATTTAATTTTACCATTTCCTAAATCTTCAGCAATCAATCCAGATGGAATTACAGGAGCTGTATTTCGCTTGTTTTTGATATCTGATTTATACAAAAGTGTTTTTGCTCCAGTTGAACCAATACCGGTTAAGAACAAATCTAAATCTCCATCATTATCATAATCCACCCAATTGGCTGTAGAATTTCTTAGACCTTCAAGGTTTAATGGAGCAAGTTTAAAGTTTCCATTGCTATTTTGAAAATATAGTTTTGTTTGTGAAGTTCCACTAACATCTTCTCCAGTAAATAAAATATCATTGAATCCATCATTGTTAAAATCAACTACTGAAATATCACCATTTTTTAATTTTGGAAAAGTAGAAGTTATAGTGTTTCCTGGGATTATAAAACCAGGTATACTACTATTATACAATTCAATTGCTCCGTTTGAATCTATACCGCTGGATATAATTGACAAACTATTTTGTGTTGAATTTAATTTAGCCACCTCAATAGTTGAATTTTTATAACTGAAATTACTCATCATAGAATTAGTATTTGTAGTACTGTTTTTTATGTAAGTATTAATCAACGTATTACTATAAGGACTACCATCAGAACTAGCGCCATTGTAAACAATATCATTATCACCATCCAAATCAAGATCTACAATTTTGATATCCCCATCAATAACACCTCTATAATTGTTACCAGCAAATGGACCTGACTGAGTATTGATCGTCTTGGATTCTGCTGTAAATTTATTTTGAGTATTGTCTCTATAATATATATTAAATTGGAATTTATCGGAAGCATCTACACCAGTTATTGCTAAATCAATATCACCATCATTGTCTAAATCGCCCCAGGCCATTTTACTTGAAAAAAGTTGAGGAAGACCAAAATCAATGGTACTGGCAAAACTAGTTCCTTTATCATTAATATAAATTTTGGTTAATGGAGCAACACCATTAGACCCAGAAACCGCTAAATCCAACCAGCCGTCTTTATTAATATCTACCCACGCAATATCACCCGCATATACTCGAGTAAAGTTTTGATTGGTATCCACAAACACTCCATTTTTATTTTCATATACTTTAGTAACAGCTCCGGATATACCTTGCCCCATAACAGCAACATCCTGATCACCATCTTGATCATAATCTCCCCAGGATACAGCACCATTTTCTAAACCTACAAATGGAGAAGTAACAGGAGTTAATGATATGCTATTGTTCAATAGTTTCAACTCCATTTGAGTCGAAAGTCCTGATTTGAATGAACTATTAATTGGATTCGTATAATTCAAAATAATGGTTTCATCAATTTCTTGTCCATCATAATTAAGATCATCCTCTATCCCTTTTAAGGTGATACTTCCAGTAGTACTTCCTGCAGCAATTTTAATTTGTGGTGTCAATTGGTAACTATACAATTCTCTATTACTATTATCTTGACGAAGCAATTGTAAATTTCCATCTGAGGTAATTGAAAAGTCTACAATAGGTTTTGTATTAGTTATATCATAACTTAATACATCTAAGGTATTATTAGTAGAATTATATTTCTTTACTTTAATTTCATTACCCTCATTAACTCTTACATAAAGGGTATTGTTAAACAATTTAGTCCCTCTAATTTCGGAATTTGTTGTATTTCCTGGATTAGAATACGAATTAAATGTAGCTACTAAACTTTTATTTGCATCGAACTTTCGAATACTATTGCTATTTGAAAGATAAAAAGAGCCTGAAGAATCGAATGAAAATGATTCAATAGTATTATTATTTGCATTATTATAAATTTCAATTGGAGTAGCGCTACCTGTTTTTGAATATAATTTCTTGATATTTGTATTATAGTTTTCAGAATAATAATAAACAGTACTTCCAACTACATCAAAAGAACGTATACTTGTATCTTGTCCTAAACTAGGTACAATAATTACCTCTGAAGAATCAGAACTACTTAAATCCAAACTCGAAATAGAGTTCCAAGTTCTATAATAAATTGTAGTTCCTACTGCTTTTATTTCTTCAATATAAGTTGGTAGTGAACGTGTCGTTTGTGTTTGGGTAATTGGATTATAGATCAAAATATTTCCTCCACTTGGCAGAACATATCTTCCATCTGACAATTGAACATATCTATTATAACTATTGTCCATAAATGTTTTTACCAAAGTCTCTTCTCCTAAAGATGGGAAAGTACCTGTATAATCGACATCCAATCCCGCAGTTCCCGTAAATGCAATAGGTACGATTACGTCTTTTGAACTTGGCAAATCAATAGTAGCCGTAATAGTAGATGAAGCACTTTCTGCAAAAGTGATTGGAGTTGCTACGATACTAGTAATTTCAGAATTGTCATCACTCTCTAAATTCAATACTACTTCAGTGGTAGAGGTAGTTGCATTTACTAATGTTCCCATAGTAAATTTAATTGTTTCCATAACCTCCACGGCTGTGTCATTTTTGTCCCTCGTAGATATCGTTATAGAACCATTTGCAGCGTTAGCTGGTATTACTATTTCATTAGCTGAAACAGTATACTCAGTAGTGAGTGTCGCTGTTCCACTTAATGTAAATGGAATTCGAATCTCTTTTCCTGATACAACAGACGGAGTAGCTCTCAAAGTAACATCAGTTGATGAATTTTCAACAATTTTTGGTGCCGATAATGCAAAAGCTACAGTGGGTATTGCATCATTATCAGTAATAGTTACTGTTACTGGAGTAGTTGAACTCAATGTGGCATTAGTAACTGTACCTGGTGTTACAATAATTGTTTCATCGGCTTCATCAGAAAGATCATCTACACCTGTTACAGTTAAAGTTCCTGTGGTACTTCCTGCTGGAATCTTAAGTTGTGGTGCTAATTGATATGTATATAACTCTCTGTTATTTGTATCCTGACGAAACAATTGTAAATTACCATCTGAGGTAATTGAAAAGTCTACAATAGGTTTTGTATTAGTCACATCATAACTTAAAGGTTCAAGGGTATTGGTGGTGCTATTGTACTTCTTTATTTTAATAACACTAGCCTCATTAACTCTTACATAAAGGGTATTATTAAACAATTTAGTTCCTCTAATTTCAGGAGATGGTGTGCTAGAATTAGTATTAAAAGTTGTAACTAGATTTTTATTAGCATCAAACTTTTTAATGAACCCTGGATTTGAAAGATAAAAACCTCCTGTAGTATCAAACAACATCGTTTCTATATATTGTCTTTCAATGTTATTATACACTTCAATTGCAGCCGCACTTCCAGTTTTTGAGAATATTTTACTGCTTCCAGCATTGTTATTTTCGATATAATAATATAACGTTGTACCTACTATATCAATTGAACGTATACTTGAATCTTGTCCAATATTTGTCACTAGAGTGATTTCTGATGATGCTGTGTCAGCAATATCTAAACTAAAAACAGATTGCCAATTTCTATAATAAATAGTGTTACCTACTGATTTTAATTCATCAATCCATGTTGATAAGTTGCGCGTAGTTTGTGTTTTAGTAATTGGGTCATAAATAATTAATGTACTTCCATTTGCAATTACATATCTTCCATCTAACAATTGAACGTATCTTGAAGCACCGTTATTTAAAAAAGTCTCAATCAATTTCTCTTCACCTAAAGATGGAAAAGTTCCTGAATAATCGACATCCAATCCTGCAGTTCCTGTAAATGCAATAGGTACAATTACGTCTTTTGAACTTGGTAGATCTATAGTAGCAGTTATTATAGATGAAGCATTCTCCGCAAAGGTTGTTGGAGCCCCAACAATACTAGTAATAGTAGGATTGTCATCACTCTCTAAATTCAATATAACTTCTGTAGTAGTGCTAGAAGCATTGACTATGGTACCCATAGTAAACTTAATCGTTTCCATTACCTCAACGGCTGTATCATTTTTGTCCCTCGTAGATATCGTTATTGAACCACTTGCAGCGTTAGCTGGTATTACTATTTCATTAGCTGAAACAGTATATTCAGTAGTGAGTGTCGCTGTTCCACTTAATGTAAATGGAATTCGAATCTCTTTTCCTGAAACAATAGATGGAATAGCTGTTAAAGTAACATCTGTAGTTGAATTTTCAACAATTTTAGGTGCTGATAAAGCAAAAGCGACAGTGGGAATTGCATCATTGTCAGTAATATTGACGGTTACCGCTGTGTTTGTACTTAATGTAGCATTAGAAACTGTACCTGGTGTTAAAACAATCGTTTCAACATCTTCTTCATCAGAAAGATCATCTATTGCCGTTACAGTTAATGTGCCCGTTGTAGTTCCAGCAGGTATTTTAAGTTGTGGATTTAATTGGTAATTATATAAACCATATACACTGTTAGCTAGACTATTACTTAAAATTAAATTTCCTTTTGTATCAAATATAAAATTACTAGTGCCAGTAATAGAACTTCCTATTTGATAAGTAACATCTGTTAATATTCCTGTAGTTGGATTAAGAATTTTTATATAATTCTTACCATTAATCATAACCATCAAATATAAAGTTCCATTGTTAAACTTAATATCTGAAATATTTATATTAGTCGAATTTCCATTAATAATTGGAATTAGAGAATTATTTTTAATCTTACCAACCTGATTGAAATATAAAACATAAATATCTTCAGAGGGCGTTACTACTATTTGATTAAAATCTTGTTGGGCTTCATATACCACAACTTCTGGAGATTGAGAAGTTAATTCTTTAGACAAAATCAATCTAACTCCTGTACTCTGAATAACTTTTAAATAATAAATTTTATTATTAACAATATCAAATCCATTTTTATATTCTTGAATTGATCCGTTACTTAAAAGTGGAACAACACTAGTTTGAGTAGGAGGATTTTGATTTAAATCTATAACTGCAATTCTATTCCAATCCCCAAAATAGAGATGATTGTTTTTCGCTACAACTTTTCTTCCTGACATAGTCAAAGGTATATCCTGAGTTGTATTTTGATTTAAATCGATTAATGAAATTGAATTATAATTATTTAATGTTATAATTTTCCCTTCAGACAATTCAGTAAAATTCATTATCTCACTAGGTAGTTGCTTTAACAATTTTTCCTCTCCTTTAGAAGGGAAAGTTCCTGTAAAATCTACATCTAATTTTGCTGTTCCTGTAAATGCAATAGGTACAATCACATCTTTTGAACTTGGTAGATCAATAGTTGCAGTTATAGTAGAAAAGGCATTTTCAGCAATTGTAATTGGAGTAGCGACTATACTAGTAATTGCAGAATTGTCATCACTCTCTAAATTCAATACAACTTCCGTGGTCGTGGTAGTTGCATTTACTAATGTTCCCATAGCAAATTTGATCGTTTCCATAACCTCAACGGTAGTATCATTTTTGTCCCTCGTAGATATCGTTATAGAACCACTTGCAGCGTTAGCTGGTATTACTATTTCATTAGCTGAGACAGTATACTCAGAAGATTGAGCCGTTGATCCGGTCAAAGTAAATGGGATTCGAATCTCTTTTCCTGAAACTACAGATGGAGTAGCTGTTAAAGTAACATCAGTTGATGAATTTTCAACAATTTTTGGTGCCGATAATGCAAAGGCTATAGTCGGCATTGCATCATTGTCAGTAATAGTTACGGTTACCGCTGTGTTTGAACTTAATGTAGCATTAGTAACGGAACCAGGTGTTAAAATGATCGTTTCATTTTCTTCATCAGATATATCGTCAATAGCAGATAAAGTTAAAGTTCCGGAAGTGGCTCCAGCTGGAATCTTAAGTTGCGGTATTAATTGGTAATTGTACAATTCTCTGTTATTCGAATCCTGACGAAGCAATTGTAAATTTCCATTTGAACTAAGTGAAAAGTCTACAATAGGTTTTGTATTAGTTACATCATAACTTAATGGTTCAAGTGTATTGGTGGTGCTATTGTACTTCTTAACTTTAATAACATTAGCCTCATTAACTCTTGCATATAGTGTATTGTTGTAGAATTTTATTCCTCTTATATCTACATTAGAATTAAAAGTAGTTACTAAATTTTTATTTGCATCGAATTTTTTTATACTATAACTATTGGAAAGGTAAAAAGAACCTGTAGCATCAAATGATAATGATTCTATACCATTTCCATTTATGTTATTAAAAATTTCAATTGGAGTAGCATTACCCGTTTTTGAATATATTTTTTTAATATTAGTATTATTGTTCTCAGAATAATAATATACAGTATTACCTATTACATCAAATGATCTTATACTAGTATCTTGACCTAAATTAGGTACAATTATAACTTCTGATAAATTAGGTTGACTCAAATCTAAACTTGTAATAGATTGCCAATTTCTATAATAAATAGTAGTCCCAACTGCTTTTAATTCTTCAATATAGTTTGGTAGTGAACGTGTCGTCTGGGTTTGGGTTATTGGGTCATAAATCAAAATATCTCCTCCATTAACAATAACCAATCTACCATCTGATAATTGAACATACCTATTATAACTATTGTTTAAAAAAGTTTTTACTAATGTTTCTTCACCTTTTGATGGAAAAGTACCTGTGTAATCAACATCCAATCCGGCTGTTCCAGAAACAGTTATTGGAACTATTAAATCTCTTGAACTTGTTTGGTTAAGAGTTGCTGTTATAGTGGAGGTTGTATTCTCTGCAAAACTTGTTGGATTAGCAGCAATAGTAATTACTGGATAAATAACTGCAGTTGTATTCACGGTTACATCTGCTTGACTACTTAATAAAGTCCCATCATTAGCTTTAAAAGAAAAAGTACCAGTTCCATTCCCCGAAACATTCCAAACCGGCTCGTAAATTACTTTACCATCGCTGTTAGTCACAGTAGTAGGAACAGTCGTTATTTTGGTTCCTAAATTAGTCCCATTGGTGGTTTGATACAAACTACCACTTGTTGGTAAAACAGTAATACTGTAGGTTAAGCTGGAAATAGTTGTATCTATATCTGTCCCTGCCAAAGTAATCACTTTATTAGTATCTTGAAGTGTAGTAACAGTTTGTGGTGTTGCCACAGGGGCATCATTTACAGGGTTTACGGTGACCGTAAAAGATGTAGAAAAAGTATTTACACCACCCCCTTGAGTACCACCATCATCCGTTACAGTAACTGTTATTGTTGCTGTACCCGTTTGGTCTGCCGCTTGTGAAAACTCAAATACTCCTGTGGTATCTCCAGGAGTATAGGTTATAGTTGGATTAGGAATAAGGGCTGTATTACTACTCGTCGCGGCAATAGTCACTACTTGTGTAGAAAACAAATCACCATCAGAAATTCCTGCCAATGCAAACGTTTGTGGTGCAGCATCTTCATTTTTTATAAAATTATTAATTGTATTAATTGTGGGTGGCGCATTTACAGGGGTCCCTAATGCATTTTCAAAGGCACCTGCATCTGCCGTTGTGGCAACCGGAACTGGTCTTAAACCTGCACTTAAATCTTCTGTTATAGACATATCAGTTCCATACCCAATAGCAGGAGAATAGGCTTTTAACCTAAAATCTTTAGTAGCTAAATCATTAAAATGAATAGCATTGACATTGGAGACTGTAGAAAAGACAGAACCTGAAATCGTATTGGGAGTGTCGTCTATTATTACTTTATCCAATAACGGTCTCGATCCGTTAAAATAGGATTTGGTTTTATTAACATCAGAGACAATGATAGAATTATAAATTTTATTATAAATATTGGCACCCGAATTAGTTATGGAATATGAATTATAAATAGTACAATTAATAATCTTAGGTAGTCGTGCATCATCTTCGAATCCAGCATCATTAAATGTAAGATATTCAACATCTTTGAACACAGAGTTAATTACATGATAATATCCGTAATAAGTAGAAAAACCTCTTCTAATATTTTCAAACCAACATTGTTTAAAAGTTGCAAAAGCATATCTTTCAATTCGAATTGCCAAAGGGTCATTGAGTTGATTATTACTATTTATAAACTTAAATCCTTTAATAGTAACATTGACTAAATTATTATTATCTGAATTACCAAATATTGTAAATATTGGAGAATTAGCGTTGGTAAACTCTAATACAGTATCTAAATAATTACCTGTTGCAAATATGTTCAATGATTTATTTACAGAAACATTACTAGAATAAGTACCAGGATTAACTAAAATAGTATCTCCATTACTTGCAACATCTACTGCCTTCTGGATGGTCAAAAAAGGTGAACTGGAAGTTCCTGAATTAGAATTTGATCCTGTAGTAGCAACATAAAATGTGCTTTGAGCATTCATTGTATACGATGCTACAACTAATAATAAAAGTAGAAATTTTTTCATAGGTAATATAATTTAGAAAAAAGCAAAAAGTACTTTAATCAATACGTTTAACTTGCAAATTAACATTTTATAAATTAAAAACACTATACCCACTTTTAGTGATATTTCTATTTAAATCAGTACCTTATAAAAATATTTACAAAAAAAAGCGCCCTATTGAAATGCAATAGGGCGCTTCCATTATATAGCAATACCACTTATAAAATATAATCCGTATTGATAAAATTAGACTCTTTACTATTTAATAATTCTTGTAAGATGGCATTGTTATACTCGTTGTCTTTTGAGGCAACAAAAGTTCGAATAGAAAACGAACGCAAGGCATCGTGAATACTCAAGGTTCCTACTGCAGAATCTTTACGACCTGTAAATGGGAAAACATCAGGTCCTCGTTGACAAGAGCTATTCAAGTTTACTCTACATACTAAATTGACCAAGGTATCAATAAGCGGTGCAATCGTTTTAATATCTTTTCCAAACAAACTCACTTGCTGTCCGTAATTGGATTCCGCCATATCATTCAATGGCTCTTGAATGTCTTTAAAAGAAATGATGGGCACTACTGGACCAAATTGCTCCTCGTGGTACACACGCATGTTTTTGTTCACTGGGTACAAAACTGCTGGAAAAATAAAGTTATCGCTATGTTCTCCTCCTTTTGCATTCAAAATTTGAGCGCCATGAGCTTTTGCATCGTCAATCAATTCTTGAATATAAGCTGGTTTTTCTTTTTCAGGAAGTGGCGTCAACATCACGCCTTTTTCCCATGGATTTCCAAAAGCCAATGCATCTACTTTTGCAGCAAAACGCGTATTGAATTCTTGTGCAATCGATTCATGAACATACAATACTTTTAAAGCCGTACATCGCTGCCCGTTAAATGACAACGAACCTGTAATACATTCTTGAATAGCCAAATCCAAATCGGCGTCTGGCAAAATAATCGCAGGATTTTTTGCTTCTAATCCTAAAATCAAACGCAATCTGTTTTTATTGGGGTGTTGGTCTTGCAACGCAATCGCTGATGTACTGTTTCCAATCAAAGCCAAAACGCCAACTTTTCCAGATTTCATTATTGGCGAAGCCACTTCTCTACCTCTACCGTAAATTATATTGATGGCTCCTTTGGGGAAGCTACTTCTAAACGCTTCTAAAAGTGGTGATAATAATAACACACCGTGTTTCGCTGGTTTAAAAACTACCGGATTACCCATAATCAAAGCAGGAATCAACAAAGAGAAGGTTTCATTCAAAGGGTAATTATACGGTCCAAGACACAAAACTACACCTAAAGGTCCTCTACGAACCATGGCGTGAATACCCTGCACTTTACTAAAATGAGCACTTCGACTGTTCAATTCTTTCAAACTATCAATCGTATCGTAAATGTACTCCACCGTTCTGTCAAATTCTTTTTCAGAATCGCCAAGGGTTTTTCCAATTTCCCACATTAATAATTTGACCACTTCGGCACGAGTGTCTTTCATTTTAGTAACAAAATCTTCCATGCATTGAATGCGATCCACGACCTTCATAGTGGGCCATAAACCTTGACCGTTATTGAACGCTAAATCAGCCGATTCAACTGCTTCCATCGCTTCTTTTTCACCCATTGCTGGAATACTCCCTAACAAAGTGGGTGCATAGTCAGCCGTAGAAGAAATAGTAGAATAAACTGGCGTAGTTGCACCAGTCCATTTTTTTAATTCGCCATGAACTAAATAGGTATCTTGGGTCAAGGGCGAAGTAATTTGAAATTCTTGAGGAATTGTACTCATAGTAGGTTGTTGTGTTGTTGTTTAGTAATTTAGGGTTCAACGATGTCGCCGTCCCATTCGATAATTCCACCTAATAAGTTATAGGTATTTTCAAAACCCAATTCGTTCATGATCGCACAGGCATTAGCGCTTCTAGCTCCAGAACGACAATAAACATAATAGTTTTTGGACTTGTCCAAAGTTTCTAAATCAGCTACAAATGCAGCACCTTGATGAAAATCATAATTAATAGCACCTGCAATATATCCTTCTTCAAATTCCATGGCTGTTCTCACATCAAGTATAACAGCATTTTCGTCTGACTCAAATTGAGCAATCCAATCTTCTTGTGTTAAATTCATATCAAATAATTTTGTTTTTGTAAAAATACGATGTTTTTAGTAAACAACAGATGAGACTGTTACGAATTGAAAACTAATTTCACGAAAACGATTTCCAGATTTCATTATATTCAATAAATGGCTCTTTCGGCCAAATTCTTTTGAAGAATTAGTTACCAATTAGATTAAAATTAATCGTATTTGATAGTTGGATAAATCCAATTTAGTCCCATTCTTAACTTTAGATAATATTTTTTGGAAAAGAGATAAGCTAAGACTGTGACAAATGTTACATTTGATATGATTCAAAATGTTCATTTTTGTGATTAAAAATATCGAAATATGGAATACATCGGCTACTTTGCATCAATAATTATAGGACTATCCCTTGGTTTAATAGGAGGTGGCGGATCTATTTTAACCATACCTATATTGGTCTATTTATTCAAAATTGATCCTGAATTAGCTACCAGTTATTCCTTATTCATTGTAGGAATTACTTCTTTATCAGGTTGCATTAGCCATTATCGAATGGGAAATCTACAAATAAAAGCGGCCTTGTACTTTGCCGTACCTTCAATATTTTCAATATTAATTATTCGTGAAGTAATTTTTCCTCAAATCGCCGAAACACTATTTTCGATAGCTTCCTATACTGTATCGAAAAGTTTCATAATCATGATTGTTTTCTCATTGCTAATGATGGCAGCTTCTATATCCATGATTAGAAAAAGCAAAGAAGTAACAACAACTGGAAAAACCAATTATGTTCAATTGGGAGTGATTGGGTTTTTCGTAGGAATAGTAACTGGTTTCCTAGGTGCTGGAGGCGGATTTTTAATTATTCCAGCTTTGTTATTTTTTGCAAAATTACCGATGAAACAAGCCATTGGAACCTCTTTACTTATTATCTTCATCAACTCTAGTATTGGATTTGGTGGCGACTTATATATAGGAACTCCCATAGATTATGGTTTCCTTTTAATTATTTCAGGCATTGCCTTTATAGGAATGCTCATTGGAACACAATTATCAAAACGAATTGATAGTAGCCAACTCAAACCAATTTTTGGTTGGTTTATTCTCATTATGGGAATCTATATAATTACCAAAGAAATTTTCTTTGCTTAAATCTCAAACACATAAAATCAATTTTTAAAATCTAAAATCTGAATTACATCTGTAATCAAAAAAGGAAATTACACTCATGCAAATAGAACAAATTTATACTGGATGTTTAGCACAAGGTGCGTATTATATTACTTCTAATGGAGAAGCAGCGATTATTGATCCGCTTCGTGAAGTACAACCGTATTTGGATCGATTGGAGCGCGACAAAGTAAGCTTAAAATACATTTTTGAAACGCATTTCCATGCTGATTTCGTTTCGGGTCACGTAGATTTAGCTAAAGCGACCAACGCAAAAATTGTATACGGTCCAACTGCTAAACCTGAATTTGAAGCTATTGTTGCCGATGATGAACAAATTTTTGAAGTGGGAAAAATCAAAATTAAAGTACTACACACTCCAGGTCACACCATGGAAAGTACTACTTTCTTATTGATTGACGAAAACGGAAAAGACCACGCCATTTTCTCTGGAGACACTTTGTTTATTGGTGATGTAGGTCGTCCTGACTTGGCACAAAAAGCCGCTTCAATGACTCAAGAAGAATTAGCAGGCACTTTGTTCCATTCGCTTCGAAACAAAATCATGACTTTGGCAAATGATGTCATTGTATATCCTGCTCACGGTGCTGGAAGTGCTTGTGGTAAAAACATGAGTAAAGAAACAGTTTCAACTGTGGGTAACCAAAAAGCAACCAATTATGCCTTGAGAGCCAATATGACTGAAGCCGAATTCATCAAAGAAGTAACAGATGGTTTATTGCCTCCACCTGCTTATTTTGGGATGAATGTAGCCATGAACAAAAAAGGATACGAAAGTTTCGAAACCGTTTTAAACAACGGAATGCGTGCTATTCCTGTAGCTCAATTAGAGCTAATGGTAGAAGAAACCAGAGCATTACTACTAGATACTCGTAACAATGGAGAGTTTGCTCAAGGATTCATTCCTCAGTCGATAAACATTGGCATCGATGGCGATTTTGCTCCATGGGTAGGTGCTTTAATTGCCGATGTAAAACAACCTATTATATTAGTTACTCCAAATGGACGTGAGGAAGAAACGGTAACTCGTTTGAGCCGTGTTGGTTTTGACAACCTAATCGGGCATTTAGAAGGCGGATTCGAGGATTGGAAAAAAGCAGGTCACGAAATGGATACTGTTAACCGAATTTCGGCGGAAGAGTTTGAAAAACAAGTGACTATTGGCGAAAGCAAAATCATAGATATTCGTAAAGAAAGTGAATACGAAGCCGAACATATCGAAGACGCTTATAGCAAACCTTTGGCATATATCAACGAATGGGTTAAAGACATCAATCCAGAAGAACATTTCTTCTTGCATTGTGCCGGTGGGTATCGTTCCATGATTGCTGCTTCTATTTTAGAAGCGCGCGGATTCAGAAACTTTAGTGAAGTAGCAGGCGGTTTTAATGCAATTGCTAAAACAACTGTTCCTAAAACTAATTTTGTTTGCCAAAGTAAAGTGTTGAAATAAAACGAATTAACAAATCATTTTTTATGAAGAATTTGCTTTTAACCAATTGGCATTTGATGCGTTGGGTGCGTTTAGCCTTTGCTATTTTTCTTTTCAGTCAAGCCTATATATTGAGAGAATGGGGATTTGTCGCTTTTGGAGCTTTCTTCTTATTTCAAGTGATTTTTAATATGGGTTGCGGACCAAATGGTTGCGCTGTGCCCAATTCAAAAAAATAAATTATGGGAAACTTTAATCAAATCATACAATCTGACCAACCGGTATTAGTAGACTTTTTTGCTACTTGGTGTGGTCCTTGCCAAATGTTAGGCCCTATTTTAACTGAGGTAAAAACCAATTTAGGCGAGCGCATCTCTATCATTAAGATTGATGTCGATAAAAACCAAGCCGTTGCAGCTCAATATCAAGTTCGCGGTGTGCCAACGATGATTTTATTCCAAAATGGGAAGCAGTTATGGCGACAATCAGGGGTGCTTTCTAAAGAAGATTTAATAAAAGTAATTCTTGAAAAAAGTAACTAATGACTAAGAAAGCCTTACTTCTAACCGGTATCGGAATTGCTATTGGCGCCTTTGCCGGTTATGGGTATTATTTTTACATAGGTTGTGCCTCTGGTACTTGTGCCATTACTTCAAAACCTCTCAACTCCACACTCTACGGAGCACTTATGGGCGGATTAATTTTCAATATGTTTGTGAAGGATACCAAAAAGTAAATAGTTACTTAACAATAGAATCCCCACTTATGAGTGTCTATTTTAGTAAAACATCCATTTAAATAGATTTTAATTCTTGTGAACTATTAAATGATATATGTAAGTTTATTTAAATTTGATAAAAATTATTTGTTCTCATCTCTAAAAAAGAATTGGAAACTAATAAAACTAGCATACTGAAAATAATAAATCATGTGGAAAGAAGAAAACAACCTACTGCATCGCAGCTTTGAATTTAGAAATTTTGTAGAGGCTTTTGCTTTTATGACAAAGGTTGCTTTTGCAGCAGAAAAAATAGGTCATCATCCTAACTGGACTAATGTGTACAACAAGGTACACATCCAATTATGTACCCATGATGCAAATGATACTATTACTGAAAAAGACATTCAGCTTGCAAAGGAAATTGATGCTATCTTCAATAAGGGATAATTTATTGAACAAAGAGTTAAGCATACTTGTTGTACAAGCGACTCGAAAAATACAACTCGAAAAAACAAAACTCGTTTTGATTTTAGCACTATCATTTTTTATATTTTTGATAAACTAATTAAACTGACGTTTGTCAGACATATACACAATTTAGCGATAATTGTAAAACAAAACTAAATTCTTCAAGATGAATAAATTCATTAAACTAAATCTAATTCTCGGAGCAACTTTATTTTTTGCTTCTTGCGCAACTTCAATGTCACCAATAGAAGTCAATAACACCTTACCTACTCTCACTAAATCAAAATACATAACGCAAGCGCAGGCGCAAGAATCTACAAAAACAAACAGTTGTAGGTATCTAGTTAAAGGCAGAAAATATAGTGCTCCAATTGGTTTAACAAGTAAGGATGATTTAAGAAACGGTGCTAGAGGAATAGATGAATGGGTGAAATTAGATGGTGGAAATGCTTATGTACTTACAAATTTTAATTGGATAACTGTTGATCACAATGGCTCAACACAACTTCACATAGAATTTGACACAATGTTATGTGAATAACAACTATCGCTAACAGACGTTTCAAGAAAAGGCGAAAAATGTGCAAAATTCAAATTTTTCATTCGCAAGAATTTTTATCTTAGAGGAAAATATGCCGTTAAGAAGTTCGCCACTAAATGAAGCGACGAAACGTTATTATGGTTATAAAAAATCTACACCCTCGCCTTCAACTCCGCAGCGTCAATATCGCTGTGCGAAGCATCGTAAATTGATTTTCCTTCTTTAATCAAAAGCAATTGCGGTGATTGGTGGTAGACATCAAATCGAGTTGCAATTTCATTCGAAATATCCCTGTGATTCAGTAAGTCCAAAAAATAAGGCGTTACACTGCCTTCCAAATCAAACTCGTTCTCAAATTGTTTCAACGCCATGCGGCTAATACTACAACGGGTACTGTGTTTAAAAATTGCTACCGGTTGTTGGTGAGACAATTCCATAATCTCGTTCAATTGTCCCAAATCAGTCAATGGAATCCAATTGATTTTGGATGCATTATTGTTTTTATTTTCTGAATCTCCAAAAATAGAAGTAAATAAAGTCATTTTGTCGGTTTTAAAGTCATTTTGTCGGCTGTAATCCCTTGGCATACGCCAAATTGACGTAAATTTAGAAGTGGAATAACAATTGACGATTTTGATGCGAAGTTAATTATTTAACCCCAAATAATAATTTAAAAAAAAGACAAAAATGAACATCAATAAATTTACCACCAAATCGCAAGAGGCCATCCAACTTTCGCAACAAATAGCGCAAGGATTGGGTCAGCAACAAATAGAAAACGAACACCTTTTCAAAGCACTTTTAGAAGTGGACGAAAATGTAACGCCTTTTCTACTCAAAAAACTAAACGTGAATGTGCAGCTTTTCAAACAAATCTTGGAAAGTACCATTCAAAGTTTTCCAAAAGTTTCTGGCGGCGATATTATGTTGTCCAGAACCGCTAACACTACCTTAAACGAAGCCGAAATCTTGGCCGGAAAAATGAACGACGAATTCGTTTCGGTAGAACATTTGGTATTGGCTATTTTTGGTTCCAAAAGCAAAATTGCCCAAATTCTAAAAGACCAAGGCGTAACCGAAAAAGGATTGAAAGCCGCCATTGAAGAAATGAGAAAAGGCGAAAGAGTGACCTCTGCCTCTGCCGAAGAAACCTACAACGCCTTAAACAAATATGCCAAAAACCTGAATAATTTAGCCCGAAGCGGCAAATTAGATCCAGTCATTGGTCGTGATGAAGAAATTCGTCGTGTGCTGCAAATTCTAACCCGACGAACCAAAAACAACCCCATGTTAGTGGGTGAACCTGGCGTGGGTAAAACGGCTATCGCAGAAGGATTAGCACACCGAATTGTGGATGGTGACGTACCCGAAAACCTAAAAGATAAAATCATCTTCTCACTTGATATGGGGGCCTTGATTGCAGGTGCCAAATACAAAGGGGAATTTGAAGAACGTTTGAAGTCTGTCGTGAAAGAAGTGACCGCTGCCGAAGGCGATATTGTTCTTTTCATTGACGAAATCCACACTTTGGTGGGTGCTGGCGGTGGCGAAGGCGCCATGGATGCGGCTAATATTTTAAAACCCGCTTTAGCGCGTGGCGAATTGCGTGCGATTGGAGCAACTACTTTGGACGAATACCAAAAATATTTTGAAAAAGACAAAGCCCTTGAAAGACGTTTCCAAAAAATAATTGTGGAAGAACCGGATACCGAAAGTGCCATTTCGATCTTGCGTGGAATCAAAGAAAAATACGAAACGCACCACAAAGTACAAATCAAAGACGAAGCCATTATTGCTGCGGTAGAATTATCGCAACGTTATATTACCAATCGTTTTCTTCCGGACAAAGCGATTGATTTAATTGACGAAGCGGCATCTAAACTGCGAATGGAAATCAATTCAAAACCCGAAGAATTAGACGTTTTGGATCGAAAAATCATGCAGTTGGAAATCGAAATTGAAGCCATCAAACGCGAAAAAGACGAAAGCAAACTAAAAGTCTTGGGATTGGAATTAGCCAACTTGAAAGAAGACCGCAACGAGATATATGCCAAATGGAAATCGGAAAAAGATGTGGTAGATAATATTCAAGCGGTAAAAACAGAAATAGAAGACTTCAAATACGAAGCCGAACGCGCGGAACGTGATGGCGACTACGGAAAAGTAGCCGAAATTCGTTACGGAAAAATCAAGGAAGCACAGGAACGTTTGGACGCTTTGGTGAAACAATTGCAAGAAAATCAGTCGGGAACTTCTTTGATCAAAGAAGTCGTTACCCGAGAAGATATTGCTGAAGTAGTCGCTAAATGGACCGGAATTCCAGTAATGAAAATGCTCCAAGGCGAAAGAGAAAAACTCTTGAAATTAGAAGACGAATTACACAAACGCGTGGTAGGTCAAGAAGAAGCTATTGAAGCAGTAAGTGATGCGGTACGAAGAAGTCGCGCTGGTTTGCAAGACATGAAAAAGCCTGTGGGCACTTTCCTTTTCTTGGGAACAACGGGAGTGGGTAAAACGGAATTGGCGAAAGCCCTAGCGGAATATTTATTTGACGATGAAAACGCCATGACCCGAATTGACATGAGCGAATACCAAGAACGCCACTCGGTAAGTCGTTTGGTAGGAGCGCCTCCAGGATATGTAGGCTATGACGAAGGTGGACAATTGACCGAAGCCGTTCGAAGAAAACCCTACTCTGTGATCTTGTTGGACGAAATTGAAAAAGCACATCCGGATACCTTTAACATCTTGTTGCAAGTCTTAGACGAAGGACGTTTGACCGATAACAAAGGACGTCTGGCCGACTTCAAAAACACGATTATCATTATGACATCGAATATGGGTAGCCAAATTATTCAAGATAAATTCGAAAACTTGAAAGGCGGAATCGAAGCGGCAACAGAGTCAGCCAAAGTGGAAGTTTTGGGTTTATTGAAACAAACCGTCCGACCTGAATTCATCAACCGTATTGACGAAATTGTAATGTTCACGCCTTTGACCCATGCTAATATCGCGCAAATCGTAGGTTTACAATTGAAATCGGTAACCAAAATGTTAGCACAACAAGGCATTACCATGGATGCTACACCGGAAGCGATTGACTATTTATCTCAAAAAGGCTACGATCCACAATTTGGTGCAAGACCCGTAAAACGAGTGATTCAAAGAGAAGTTTTGAACCAATTGTCAAAAGAAATATTGGCGGGTACGGTCAAAACAGAAAGTATTATACTTTTAGACGCCTTTGACGGACAATTGGTCTTTAGAAATCAAGGCGAATTGGTATCTTAGCCCAAACTTAATTTAACAAAAAAGCGAGAAAAATATATTTTTTTTTCTCGCTTTTGTATTTGCTTAATCGAATAACCTTTATATATTTGTCTTAACATAAAAAAATTATGATAACAAATACAAACAATACTTGGTGGTGGAACAATTTACGTCAGTCGTCGTGAACAAAGCTCCTATAGTATTCTATAAAATATAAAAGGCTTGTCATGACGACAAGCCTTTTTTCATATCCAAAACAATGCTTTTGATAACATTTTAAAAATGAATAGTTTGAAATCTTTTAGTTTAACCACAAAATACAAACAAATACTTGCCGACACGATTACGCCGGTGAGTGTGTATTTGAAAATACGCGATAAGTTCCCCAATAGTTTGCTCCTGGAAAGTAGCGACTACCACGGAAACGACAACAGTTTTTCCTACATCTGTTGCAATCCCATTGCAGCAATCAAGATTGAAAACGAAACGATTATCAAAAACTATCCTGATGGAAGTTCCGAGAAAATATCGATCGATGCTACAACGGATATTCCTGCGGTTATTCAAGAATTTTCAGGACAATTTTCTTCAGAAAAAAACGATTTCAAGTTTATTAACAATGGTTTATTTGGTTATATATCTTATGATGCGGTGCGTTACTTTGAAAAAGTAAACATTGCCAAAAAAGAAAATAGCAATACCATTCCTGATGTGTATTATGCAGTTTACCAAAACATCATTGCCATCAATCATTTCAAAAACGAGGCGTATATTTTTTGCCACAGTTTGGATGGTAAAAACAACATTGGAGAAATCGAGCAATTATTACAATCTAGAAATATTGCTTCCTATTCTTTCACCAAAGACGGCGAAGGATTTTCTAATTTAACCGACGAAGAGTTCAAGTACAATGTGGCTTTGGCCAAAAAACATTGCTACCGTGGCGATGTGTTCCAATTGGTTTTGTCCCGACGTTTCACCCAAGGATTTAAAGGAGACGAATTCAACGTATACCGAGCGTTGCGAAGCATCAACCCATCGCCTTACCTCTTCTTCTTTGATTATGGTGATTTCAAAATATTTGGTTCTTCACCCGAAGCCCAAATTATTGTTAAAGACCGTAAGGCCGAAATTCATCCTATTGCGGGAACCTTTAAAAGAACAGGCGATGATGAAAAAGATGCGGTATTGGCCAAACAATTATCAGAAGATAAAAAAGAAAATAGTGAACACGTGATGTTGGTCGATTTGGCACGAAATGATTTAAGCCGAAACGGTCACGATGTGCAAGTTGAAAAATACCGCGAGGTACAATTCTTCTCGCATGTGATTCACTTGGTTTCCAAAGTAACGGGACATTTGCACGACAAAGCCTCTACAATGCAAGTGGTTGCCGATACTTTCCCTGCTGGAACTTTGAGTGGCGCTCCCAAACACCGCGCCATGCAATTGATTGAAGATTACGAAAAAACCAATCGTAATTTTTATGGAGGTGCCATCGGATTTATGGATTTCAAAGGCAATTTCAATCATGCGATTATGATTCGTACATTCTTAAGTAAAAACCACCAATTGCATTGTCAAGCCGGTGCCGGAATTGTAGCCGATTCGGATGAAGAAAGCGAAATGCAAGAAGTGTACAACAAATTACGAGCCTTGAATACGGCTTTGGATTTGGCAGAAACAATTTAACAAAGAAGACAATGAAAAAGATATTAGTCATAGACAATTACGATAGCTTCACCTACAATCTAGTTCACTATTTAGAAGATTTAGATTGTGATGTAACTGTATATAGAAACGATGAATTTGAAATGGAAGAAATTGCTCGTTTTGACAAAATTCTATTGTCTCCTGGTCCTGGAATTCCGGATGAAGCGGGTTTATTGAAACAAGTCATTCAACAGTACGGACCGACCAAAAGTATTTTTGGCGTATGCCTGGGTCAACAAGCGATTGGCGAAGTTTATGGAGGAACGCTTTCGAATTTAGACAAAGTCTATCATGGCGTTGCTACTCACGTTACTAAAGCGGTGAACGACGAATTGCTTTTTGAAGGATTGGACAACGAATTTGAAGTGGGACGTTACCATTCTTGGGTGGTCGATACGAACTTACCCGATTGTTTGGAAGCGACTTCTTTTGATGCTAACGGACAAGTGATGTCGCTTCGTCACAAAACCTATGATGTTAGAGGAGTGCAATTTCACCCAGAAAGTGTCTTGACTCCTAACGGAAAGAAAATGTTAGAAAACTGGGTGAAATCTTAAAATAAGAAAATGAAAAACATACTCAACAGACTGATCAATCACGAACTGCTTTCGAAAGAAGAAGCAAAAAACGTCTTGGTAAACATCTCCAACGGAGCCTATAACTCAAGCCAAATTGCCTCTTTCCTAACAGTATATATGATGCGTAGCATTAGTATCGAAGAATTAGCCGGTTTTCGTGAAGCCTTATTGGATTTGTGCATCCGTGTCGATTTATCCGCCTACAATACCATCGATTTGTGCGGAACAGGTGGCGATGGAAAAGACACCTTCAATATTTCGACTTTGGCATCTTTTGTAGCTGCTGGAGCGGGAATCAAAGTAGCCAAACACGGAAATTATGGTGTTTCGTCTATTTCGGGATCGAGTAATGTGATAGAGAAAATGGGAATCAAATTCAGTAATGATGCTGGTTTCTTGGAAAAATGTATGGAAAAAGCAGGCATCTGTATTTTGCACGCACCGCTTTTTCATCCCGCTATGAAAAATGTGGGACCCATTCGAAAAGAATTGGGTGTAAAAACTTTTTTCAACATGTTGGGACCTATGGTAAATCCCGCTTTTCCTCAGAATCAATTGGTAGGTGTTTTTAATTTAGAATTGGCTCGAATGTATGCCTATTTGTACCAAAACACCGATAGAAATTTCACAATTTTGCATTCGCTTGACGGCTATGACGAAGTATCCTTAACTTGTCCAACCAAATGCATAACGAATACCAAAGAACTAATGCTGAATCCGGATGATTTTGGCGTTCGTTTATTATCACAAACCGAAATTGAAGGAGGTACAACCATTGAAGAATCAGCACAATTGTTTACCGATATTATTTCAGGAAAAGGAACTGAAGCACAAAACAATGTGGTTTGCGCCAATGCAGCAATGGCGATTGCTACGGTAACCCAATGCAGTCCGTTAGAAGGGTTTGAATTAGCCAAGGAGAGTTTGTTCTCTGGAAAAGGATTGCAAGCTTTACAAACGTTACAAGAATTAAGTAGATAAGGATTTAATCATTAAAAGATTTAAAAATTGAAAGATTATGACAAAATCATTTGAGGAATTTCAAGTTTATCAAAAAGGGGTAGAATTAACCAAATTGATTTTTAATTTATTAGAAAATAAATCTTTTGAAAAAGAATATAGTTTTAAAGATCAAATTAAAAGAGCTGCTATATCAATAACAAATAATATTGCCGAAGGATCCGAATATAATAATAATAAACAATTTATAAGGTTCTTAAAAATTGCTAAAGGAAGTTGTGCCGAAGTCAGAAGTATGCTAGTTCTTTGTAAAGAATTAGGTTTTTCAGATGAGATAGAAATTAAAGAAAGTTATAATCTAACTATCGAAATTTCTCAAAATTTATCCAATTTCATAAAATATTTAAGTGAGAAAATAAAATAGTCATTTTTCAATCTTTAAATTTTTCAATCTTTAAATTATAACAATGAACATACTCGACAAAATCATATTGGACAAACGAAGAGAGGTAGTGCTTAAAAAATCGATTATTCCAGTTTCCCAATTGGAAGCATCGGTATTCTTTGAAAAACAGACTATTTCGTTGAGCCATAATTTACGTAACAGTAGTTCTGGAATTATTGCCGAACACAAACGTCGTTCCCCTTCCAAAGCGGAAATCAATTACGGTTTTACCGTAGAAGAAGTGGTCAAAGGTTATGAAACGGCCGGCGCTTGTGGTATTTCGGTATTAACAGATGGCAAATATTTTGGTGGTTCTTTAGACGATTTGTTATTGGCTAGAGCCACAGTCAACATTCCGCTTTTGCGAAAAGAATTCATTGTAGATGAATATCAAATCTTGGAAGCCAAAGCCCACGGAGCTGATTTAATTCTGTTAATCGCTGCGGTTTTGAGCCGAGAAGAAATCAAAAGCTTATCTGAATTTGCACATCGATTGGAATTGGAAGTCCTTTTGGAAGTGCACAATCAAGAAGAATTAGAAAAATCAATTATGCCAAGTTTGGATATGATTGGCGTGAATAACCGAAACCTAAAAACCTTTGAAGTGAGTTTGGATTTCAGTAAAGAATTGGCAGCCCAAATTCCGAACGAATTTGTAAAAGTTTCTGAAAGCGGCATCTCTTCTATTGAAGCGATAACTGAATTAAAACCGTATGGATATAAAGGATTTTTAATTGGTGAAAACTTTATGAAAACCGACAATGCAGGTCAAGCTGCTAAAGAATTTATAGCTCAATTAAAGTAAGTATGAAACTCAAGATCTGCGGCATGAAATACCCCGACAATATACTCGAAGTAGGATCGCTCCTACCCGATTATATGGGCTTTATATTTTGGAAAAAATCAGCACGCTATTTTGATGGAACCCTACCTAATTTGCCTCAAAGCATTAAAAAGACTGGAGTTTTTGTTAATGCTAGTAAAGAAGAGATTATAGAAAAAGTAACTAAATACAATTTACAAGCCGTTCAATTACACGGTCAAGAATCAGTAGCTTTTTGCCAAGAGTTAAAAAATATATTGGCGAAAAGCATTGAAATTATCAAAGTATTTTCAGTGGATGAGGCATTTGATTTTAACCAATTAGAGCCTTTCGAAACGGTTTGTGATTATTTCCTTTTTGACACCAAAGGGAAACTACCTGGAGGCAACGGAACCACTTTCGATTGGAAAGTACTGGAACAATATCCTTCACAAAAACCATTTTTTTTGAGTGGAGGAATTGGATTGGATGAAATCGACTTGGTTAAACAAATACTAAAAACCGATTTACCCATTTATGCAATAGATGTAAATAGTAAATTTGAGATCCAGGCAGGATTGAAAAACAAAGAAAAATTAGATCGTTTTAAACAAAAAACAAACTTTTAAATACGTACAACCATGAGTTACAACGTCAACGAAAAAGGCTATTACGGAGAATTTGGAGGAGCATACATTCCAGAGATGTTATATCCAAATGTAGAAGAATTGCGCCAAAATTATTTAAAAATCACAGCTGAACTTGAGTTTCAAGCTGAGTTTGACGATTTATTGAAAGAATATGTGGGTCGTCCTACTCCACTTTATTTTGCAAAACGTTTGTCTGAAAAATACAATACCAAAGTCTACCTCAAAAGAGAAGATTTGTGTCATACTGGAGCGCATAAAGTAAACAATACCATTGGACAAATTTTATTAGCCAAACGTTTAGGCAAAAAACGAATTATTGCCGAAACGGGAGCTGGTCAACATGGTGTAGCAACTGCAACTGTTTGTGCTTTAATGGGCTTGGAATGTATTGTGTACATGGGAGAAATCGATATCAAACGTCAAGCACCCAATGTGGCTCGTATGAAAATGTTGGGAGCGGAAGTTCGTCCAGCTATGTCGGGTTCTCGTACCCTAAAAGATGCTACAAACGAAGCAATTCGAGATTGGATTAACAATCCTGTAGATACCTATTATATTATTGGATCTGTAGTGGGACCTCATCCGTATCCGGACATGGTAGCGCGATTCCAATCGGTGATTTCGAAAGAAATTAAAAGTCAATTATTGGAAAAAGAAGGCAAAGAAAATCCTGATTATGTGATTGCTTGTGTTGGTGGAGGTAGTAATGCTGCAGGAGCCTATTATCACTTTTTGGACGAAAAAGAGGTGACTATAATAGCTGTAGAAGCTGCAGGATTAGGAGTACATTCCGGTGAAAGTGCCGCTACATCCGCTTTAGGAAAAGTAGGTGTCATTCATGGAAGTAAAACTTTATTGATGCAAACTCCAGACGGGCAAATTACCGAACCCTACTCTATATCAGCAGGATTGGATTATCCAGGTGTGGGACCAATGCACGCCAATTTATATGCAACCGGTAGAGCACAATTCATCTCAATTACCGATGAACAAGCAATGCATTGGGGATTGGAATTATCTAAATTAGAGGGGATTATCCCAGCAATCGAAACGGCGCATGCTTTTGCGGTTTTGGACGAAATGAAATTCAAACCAAATGATGTGGTCGTAATTAATCTTTCGGGACGTGGCGACAAAGATTTGAATACTTATATTGATTATTTTAATTTGTAATTATTTACGAGGTTCGATATTCGATATACGATTTTAAAATGTAGTATTATAAATTAACACTTAAAGCCCCCAAATCTTATGAAAGTAGTAATGCTAAAACGAACTAAAAAGTTTGCCATTGATTGTTGGATTCTATGTAGTAAATTACCCAAAACTAGAGAATACAATGCTTATGTTAATCAACTTATTCGTTGCTCAAGTTCAGTAGGAGCTAATTACAGAGCGACACAAAGAGCAAAATCGGCCCCAGATTTTATAAATAAATTAAAAATAGTTGAGGAAGAAGCTGATGAAAGTCATTTTTTTCTTGAACTCATTAAAGATATTACAATGATTGAACAAATTGGATTGAATTCGGAAATTGAATTTCTCATAAAAGAAGCAAATGAAATTACAGCAATCATTGTTTCATCATTAAAAACAGCTAGAATAAATAACTCATTATAAAAAAGTATGCTATACGACCAATCGTACATCGTATATCGTATATCGTAAAATATAAATTGCAATGAACAGAATCAATCAAAAATTACAAGAAAATAAAAAAATACTATCCATCTATTTTTCTGCGGGTTATCCTAACCTGAACGATACCGTACAAATAATTCAAGATCTAGAAAAAAGTGGAGTCGATATGATAGAAATTGGATTACCGTTTAGTGATCCTTTAGCGGATGGACCAACGATACAAGCGAGTTCTACTCAAGCTTTGCATAATGGAATGACGACTCAAGTGTTGTTTGACCAATTGAAAGACATTCGTAAAACCGTTTCTATTCCCTTAGTAATTATGGGATATTTTAACCCTATGTTGCAATACGGAATAGAAGATTTCTGTAAAAAATGTGCTGAGATTGGAATTGACGGATTAATCATTCCAGACTTACCAGTAGATGTCTATGCAGACCAATACAAAGCTACTTTTGAAAAATACGGCTTAATCAATGTATTTTTAATTACACCTCAAACCTCTGACAAGCGTATCCGTTTTATTGATAGTGTATCAGACGGATTTATTTATATGGTAAGTTCAGCAAGTGTTACGGGTTCGCAAACAGGTTTTGGAAGTACACAGGAGAATTATTTCAAACGCATTGCTTCAATGGAATTGAAAAACCCACAAATTATTGGTTTTGGAATCAGCAATGCCGAAACGTTCAACCAAGCAACTGAATTTGCCAAAGGCGCCATTATTGGCAGTGCATTCATTACCCATCTTACACAAAATGGGACAGGAAAAATTGAAGAATTTGTAAAAGCGATCGGTAACTGCTGAGGGCTATCTCGTAAAAACCAGATTGTTTCCCTTAGATAAATTAGCGTCAAATTGATAGCCTTCGTAATTGAAGCCTTTTAGGTCTTCGATAGTTTCAGCGTTGGTATCTATTATGTAACGAACCATCATGCCTCTCGCCTTTTTCGCAAAGAAACTAATCATCTTTAATTTACCATCTTTGTAGTCTTTAAAGTCGGGCGTAATGACAGGTACTTTTAGTACTTTGGTATCGATCACCGAAAAATATTCATTGCTTGCCAAGTTGACAAACAATTCTCCTTTTTTGAGTTCTTTATTCAAACTAGCGGTTACCGTTTTTTTCCAAAAATCATACAAATTCTTGCTTTCGCCAATGGGCAATTTAGTTCCCATTTCCAATCGGTAGGCTTGCATCAAATCCAATGGTTTTAAAACACCATACAAACCTGACAAAATGCGCAAACGTTCTTGCAACACATCCAACTTTTCCATCGGAATAGAATAGGCATCCAAACCGTTGTATACCTCTCCGTCGAAAGCATAGACTGCAGGACGGGAATTAGCAGGATTGAAAGGTGTTTTCCATGCCTTATTGCGTTGCCAATTCAAGTCGGCCAATTTATCCGAAATCGACATCAGCTCTGATAATTCGGCAGGCGATTTTTGTTTCAAAACGGCATGTACTTTTTTCGATTCTTTTAACAAACCGGATTGGGTAAATTGCGTGGTTGGCAATTCTTTTTCGAAGTTCAACGACTTGGCTGGAGAAATGACTATTTTCATGGTAATCGACGATTAATCTGGTGATTGAATTGAATCCAAAAGTACAAATTGAATTCCCGAAAATCAAACTTTGTTTTCGTGCAACATAAAACATTTATTATTTTTGAAATAAATTGAATGACAATGGCAGCAACAAAACCCAACGACCCCGAAGGTGTAAACAAATACATAGCCAACTTACCCCTAGAGCAACAAATAGCTTTGGAGCGTGTGCGCCAAATCATTAAAAATACTGTTCCCGAAGCAGTAGAATTCATCAGTTATAAAATGCCTGCCTACCATTGTCACGGAATGATTGGTGGCTTTGCCGCTTTTAAAAATCACTGCAGTTTCTTTCCTTGGAATGCGAAAACTATTGAAGACTTTGCAACCGAACTAAAAGACTTTAAAACCTCAGCGGGTACTATTCAATTCACACCCGAAAAACCAATTCCCGAAGAATTGCTTCAAAAAATACTGCGCTATCGTGTAGCGGGTAATTTGGAAAAGAAGAAATAATGAATTGATTTTCAATTCAATAAATTATAATTTTTTAAAATAAATTGATTGATGAATTAAAATTATCGATTGATGTATAAAAATAATTAGTACATTTGAAACGCCCTGTAACTACCATTTGACCCCAAATCGAATCTCACTTACAGCAAATAATACAATTTAAACGGAAATCACCTTGGATTACTTTTCTTTGGATTGATACTTTTCGTGTTGTTTTATTTTGGCCTTTTTAAAAGCAATTTTTATAATCTAATTTATTAGAGTGGTACACTCTAATTTAATTAGCTATATATACTATTGTAACCGATTTTAAAAACGACAAAAACAGAAAAGAATGAAAATTACATCCGGAAATTATGAAGTGTTTGACTCTGGTACAGTAATCAGTTTTGAACAAGAACCCGTTACATTTCAATTAGCTGCAGATCTTAAGATACGATTAGCTTTTCGCGACGAAATGGAGAAAAAAGAAGAACACCGACTCGAGTTTAATCCAATTTCTAAAAATGAACTCGAAATTACTCTAGTGAATTTTAACAACTCTTTAGGTACTGGAAATACCGCACCTTTACTAATGGGAACACTCAACAATAAAAAACTGTATCTAAATTTCAGAGTGTATGCGTTAACTGTAACAACTAACAAGACAATTCATTATTGCTGGTATTTAGGAGAGGAGGTAAATAATGGCTAATCAAATTAATCCTAATCTTCTCAAGAACAAAGTCCTAGCAAAACAAGTGATTGAGTATCAAAACGAACTTGAAAAAATAAAACTTGAACGCGGTTGGCTTGGCGGTATTTGGGGAAACACAGAAAAAATACCAAATAATATTGCAGCACTTGCCATTTCAATATTACTCGCTACGGGTATTTTATATACCTATTGCGCTATGGATTTGCCAACTGATAAAATATCCTTACCAATAAAAGACTTTTGGCTGATTATTGCACCTCTTATTACTTTAGCTATAGGCTATTTATTTGGTGACAAATCAAAGAAAAATGAATCTTAATCCAAGTAAATAATAATTTTATTTATTCTTCTTCCGCAGTATGCGATTTAGAATAGTTTCTCCAACGCTCCAAACAATCGGTAAAGTCGGCTGGCAATTCGGTATCAAAACGCATCATTTCGCCCGTATTCGGGTGGATAAAGCCTAAGGTCTTCGCGTGTAAGGCTTGTCTTGGCAACGCTTTAAAACAGTTGTCTATAAATTGTTTGTATTTGGTAAACGTAGTCCCTTTCAAAATCAAATGACCGCCGTAGCGTTCGTCATTAAAAAGTGGGTGTCCAATATGTTTCATGTGGGCACGAATCTGGTGCGTACGTCCCGTTTCCAGTTGGCACGAAATCAAAGTCACATACCCAAAACGCTCCAATACTTTGTAGTGCGTAATGGCAGGTTTACCAATTTCGGGATCATCAAAAACCGCCATTTGCATACGATCTTTCAAGTGTCGCGCTAAATTACCTTCAATGGTTCCAGCATCATTGGTGACATTACCCCAAACCAAAGCCATGTATTCTCTTTCAGTCGTTTTGGCTTCAAATTGTTTGGCCAAATGCGTCATGGCTGCTTCCGTTTTGGCAATCACTAACAAGCCCGAAGTATCTTTATCAATACGATGCACCAAGCCCGGACGCTCACTGCTGTTCATTGGTAAATTCTCAAAATGAAAAGCCAAAGCATTCACTAAAGTACCGGTATAATTCCCGTGTCCAGGATGCACGACCAAACCAGGCTCTTTGTTAACTAACAACAACGCTTCGTCTTCGTACACAATATTCAATGGGATATTCTCAGGTAACACATGATTTTCAAAAGGCGGATGCGACAACATCACCTTAATCACATCAAACGGCTTGACTTTATAATTGGATTTCACAATTTCGTCATTGACAAAAATGTTACCGTCGTTAGCGGCATTTTGGATTTTATTACGGGTGGCATTAGGAATCAATCCCATCAAGTATTTGTCTATTCGCAAAAAGGCTTGCCCTTTGGGAACTTCAAATTTAAAATGCTCAAACAATTCGTCTTCTAAGTCGAAGGATTCGGTATTATTGCTCATCTACTGGGGTATCTTCTGTAGTTGTTGCGGTACTGTCCACCTGAACTTCCTCTTCATAACTCATTTTTCCATCCCCTAAAACCAAATCAATTTTAGACGATTTCATCACGCGCTCCCCTGGCTTTAAATTACGTCCTTTGTAACGCATGGCCAAGACCATATCTTTCCCTAAACTAGGCTCATACGTAATCGTTCCTTCTTCTAAACCAATAGCTTTCAATGTTGGAACTGCCTCACGGTAGGTTTTATCAATCAAATCAGGCAACTTCACTGATGAATATCCTGATGCATTAATTTTTATATATACTTTTCGACCCACTTTCACTTTCGTTCCAGGCAATGGATCTTGCTCAACAACAGTAAAGGCAGGATAATCACCTCTAAAATCCACACTATCCAAGAGCACATAATCCAAATCCAACTCGTCTAGCTTATCTTCTACTTGTTCTTCGGTTAGTTTACTCAAATTCGGCACAGCGATTTCATGACCATGATCAGTCGTAAAAGTCAACCAATGCATAAACAAATAACCCAAAACAGCAATAATGGCAAGCGCAGCCAAAAATTGACCGAAAAACACACGACTTGTTAGATACTTACGTAAACTCATAAATTTATTTTTAGTAGCCACAAAGATAAACCTATTTCGTTTCAAAAAAAATGATAATTTTGTTTACTAGTTGGTCAGGAGCTTTTTCCCGCTATCCGCTATATTCCCGATGGACAAAAACTACAGGCAAAGCCCTTGTTTTTGAACCCCGGGAGATACCGCTCCTATCGGGGCTAGGGAAAATCGGTAATCAGCTATTGCAATAAAATAAAGACTTAAACCATTTTAAATGAAAAACATTGCCATCATCATGGGCGGCTATTCTAGCGAATACAAAATATCCCTAATTAGCGGAAACGTCGTAAACCAATTCTTAGACAAAACTAAATTCAACGGATTTAGAATCCATATTTTCAAAGAAAAATGGGTCTATGTAGATGCCAATGATACCGAATTCCCTATCGATAGAAATGATTTTTCAGTAACTGTTGATGGAAAAAAAATAATTTTTGATTGCGTTTTCAATGCCATCCACGGTACTCCAGGTGAAGACGGATTGATGCAAGCCTATTTCGAATTACTTGGTATTCCCCAAACCGCTTGCGACTATTACCAAGCTGCCTTGACTTTCAACAAACGTGATTTACTTTCGGTTTTAAAACCGTACGGTATCAAAACCGCTACTTCGTATTACCTAAACAAAGGTGATGTAATCGATACGAACGCTATTGTAGCCAAAGTAGGTTTGCCTTGTTTTGTAAAACCCAATAAAGCCGGTTCTAGTTTTGGAATCTCTAAAGTAAAAACTGCTGCTGAATTACCAATAGCTATTGAAGTTGCTTACAAAGAAGACAACGAAATCATCATTGAGAGTTTCTTGGATGGTACCGAGGTTTCTGTTGGTGTGATTAATTACAAAGGCGAAATTACCGTGTTACCCATCACCGAAATTGTTTCTGAAAATGATTTCTTTGATTATGAAGCTAAATATCTTGGAAAATCTCAAGAAATTACACCAGCTCGCATTTCAGACGAGATGACGCAAAAAGTAGGCGAAATTGCAAAACGAGCTTACAAAGCTTTAAAAATGAAAGGATTCTCTCGTTCTGAATTTATCATTGTAGACGGCGAACCGCATATGTTAGAAATGAATACTATTCCCGGTTTAACCACCGAGAGTTTGTTGCCACAACAAGCTAAAGAAGCTGGTATTTCATTAGAAGACTTGTTTTCTAATGCCATCGAATTGGCTTTAGCCTAAACCCAACACCATGAGAAAAGCCATATTCCCAGGTTCGTTTGACCCCATTACCTTAGGGCATCAAGACATCATCAACAGAGCCTTGCCCCTGTTTGACGAAATCGTGATTGCGATTGGTGTCAATGCCGATAAAAAGTACATGTTTTCATTAGAAGAAAGAAAACGTTTCATTGAAGAAACCTTCAAAAACGAACCTAAAATTTCGGTAATCACTTACGAAGGGTTGACCATTGATTTATGTCATAAAATCAACGCCAACTTTATTTTACGGGGTTTGCGCAACCCTGCCGATTTCGAATTTGAAAAAGCCATTGCACACACTAATCGACGTTTGTCTAAGATAGAAACCGTCTTTTTATTAACAGCCGCCAAAACGTCCTACATCAGTTCGAGTATTGTACGCGATGTAATTCGAAATAACGGCGAATACAAATTGTTAGTCCCAGAAGCAGTTCGCGTGCAGTAGTATTATTTCCTAAAATTTGTGAAAGGCAGTATTTAGCGTTACTTTCGTCAAAAAAATTAAAACCATGAGTTTAGATAGAGAATTAAACAAACGTAGCGGAGGTCAATGTGAATTGTGTGCTGCTACTGAAAACTTAAAAGTATATACCGTTTTACCTACTCAAAAAGGAGGTATTGACGAAAGCGTTTTTGCTTGTGCTACTTGTGTAGACCAAATTGAAAATCCAGATAACGTAGATTTGAACCATTGGCGTTGTTTGAACGACAGCATGTGGAGCGAACAAACTGCGGTTCAAGTGGTAGCTTGGAGAATGTTAAGCCGTATGCGTGCAGCGGGTTGGCCACAAGAATTATTAGACATGATGTACCTTGACGAAGATACTTTAGCTTGGGCGCAAGCCACTGGCGAAGGAGAAGACGACGAATATAAAATCATCCACCGCGATAGCAATGGGGTAATTTTGGAACACGGAGATTCTGTAGTTTTAATCAAAGACTTGAAAGTAAAAGGATCCAGTATGGTCGCTAAACAAGGAACTGCGGTGCGTAACATCCGTTTGGATCATGAAAATGCTGAATACATTGAAGGAAAAGTAGATGGGCAACAAATTGTTATCATCACACAATACGTGAAGAAAATATAATTTTCGTTTACACCAAAATAAAAAACGTCTTGATTTCTCAAGACGTTTTTTTTATATTCGTAAATCAAATATCGTAAATGGTACATCAAATTATTCTTCTTTCTTAATCACTTTTCGAGCGACTTCAATTTTAAACTTCTTTCCTTTCATTTTCTCGTCTCTCACATTATGAAGTAAGTCTTTCACTTTGTTGAATTTTACTGCTGCAAACGAAATAAAATCTTTGACTTCAATCAATCCTAAGTCGCCTTTTTCTAATTTCCCTTTTTGAGAAAAGAAGCCAACAATATCAATTTTATTTAGTTTATTTTTCTTTCCACCACTGATGTAAATCGTTTGGAATTCAGGTGGCTTAGGTAAAGTTGTAGCCGAATCAACTTTCAACACGTCCATACCATAATCCAAATAGTCCATTTTTTTCTCTGATTCATGTGCAATAATATATGCCGTTCCAGAAGTTTGCATACGAGCCGTTCGACCATTTCGATGAGTAAACTCGTCTTCTTTTAAAGGCAAATGATAATGAATTACGTGTTTCATTTCAGGAATATCCAATCCACGCGCAGCCAAATCAGTAGTAATTAAATAACTCACACTCCCATTTCTAAACTGAATTAAAGCACGCTCACGCTCGTCTTGATCCATACCACCATGATAATAGGTCGCATAAATTCCTTTGGTATTTAAAGTGTCACTAATGCGTTCTGCTGCATCGCGATGATTGCAAAAAATAATAGCTGCTTGCGATTTCAACGAACAAATCAATTGAAACAAAGTGTTGATTTTATCTTTCTCCTTGGAAACAACAAGTTTCATACTCAAATTAGTTTCCTCTTGTGTTTCGGGAATAAAATCCAAAACGGTTGGATTAACAACACGAGTGTATTTTGGAATTTCAATATCGGAAGTAGCTGAAACCAAAACGCGTTTGTTCAGTTTGGTTAGTTTGCCAATGATAAACGACATCTGCTCATGAAACCCTAATTGCAAGGATTTATCAAATTCATCTAAGATTAACGTTTGAATTTTATCCAAACGGAAAGTCCCTCGATCTATGTGATCTGCGATTCGACCTGGCGTACCAATCAACACCGCTGGCGGATTACTTAAGTTTTTGATTTCGGTATCAATAGAATGACCACCATAACAAGTATTTACTTTGTAATCGGTACCCATTTTTTTCCAAACTTGTTCTATTTGCAATCCCAACTCACGAGAAGGTACCAAAATTAAACATTGCACTGAAAGAATTTCGGGTTGTAATAATTCGAAAATTGGCAACAAAAAAGCCAAAGTTTTTCCCGAACCCGTTGGCGAAAGCAATAAGACATTATTGTCGTTTAAAATAGCATCTTGTGCAACTTCTTGCATTTCATTGAGACGCTCAATACCTAAATTCAGGAGTATATTGTTGGAATGGTGTTTTGTATTCATGGCGCAAAGATAGTGCTTTGGTTTCCGAATTAGAAAACCATAGTCTTTATTTGATTCTTTTTCACAGATAATTTAAAAAAAGCTACATTTGATTATTATAAAAAACACCCATAATGAGATTTTTTACATCGCTTTTACTTTTGTGTTCTTTGACTATTTTGGCACAAAACCAAACCAAATACGATACTTATTTTGAAAAAGGAAACGGCAATCAGTCGGCAACTTACCAAGAGACCATTGCTTATTTTCAAGTATTGGCAAACGATTTTAAAACCATTCAAATGAAAACAATGGGGTTAACAGATAGTGGCGAACCCTTGCACCTAGTCACTTTCAATCCGGATGCTACTTTTGACTTTGAAGCGATTCAAAAAAACAAAGTGGTAGTGTTAATCAACAACGGAATACATGCAGGCGAACCTGATGGTATAGATGCTTCGATGCAATTCTTTAGAGATTTGGCTTTAGGCAAAATAAAAGCCCCTAAAAATACTGTAATTGTATGCATACCGGTGTATAATATTGGAGGTGCTTTGAACCGAAACAGTTCTACTAGAGCCAATCAAAACGGACCCGAAGAATATGGTTTTAGAGGCAATGCCCGCAACTATGATTTAAATCGAGATTGTATCAAATCGGATACACGAAACACCAAAAGTTTTGTCGAAATTTTTCATTTAACTAATCCTGATGTGTTTGTAGACAACCACGTGAGTAATGGTTCGGATTACCAATACAAGCTCACTTACATCATGACCGAACCAAATAAATTAGGAACTGTTTTAGGTTCGTATTTAAAGACCGAAATGATGCCTAGTTTAGTATCCGATTTAAAAAAGAAAAAAATCGAAACAACTCCCTATGTGAATACCTTCCATGAAACTCCTGACCAAGGATTTGCACAGTTTATGGACAGTCCGCGATATACAACAGGATATACTTCCCTATTCAATTCGATTGGATTTGTAGTGGAAACACATATGCTGAAAAAATATAGTGATCGTGTCAAAGTTACTTATGAATTCATGAAATCTACTTTAGAATTTACTGATTCGAATGCTTTTGCAATTAAACAAAAAAGAAAAGAAAACGAAGCGCAATTTCAACCGAATCAGAGTTATACTTTACAATGGGAAGTTGACAAAAGTGTCCAAGAACCCTTTACTTTTTTAGGCTATGAAGCAGGCTATAAAAAAAGTGATGCTACAACTGGACAACGTTTGTATTACGACCGAACTAAACCTTTCAAAAAAGAAGTACCTTTCTTTTCGCAATACAAATCTGTGAAAGACGTAAAGATTCCAAAAGCTTATGTTATTCCGCGAGGTTTTTGGCACGTAATTGATCTTCTAAAAAGCAATGGAATTGACTGTCAAACCATTCAAAAAGACACACTTATAGAAGTGGAAAGCTACCGAATTGTAGATTACAAAACCCCGACTTCAGCATACGAAGGACATTACAATCACCGCAATACTGTGGTGAAAACAACAACAAAAAAATTAGCTTTCGCCAAAGGAGATTATATCATTCCAACCCAACAAAAAGGCATTAAATACATTTTAGAAACTTTAGAACCCGAAGCGGTTGATTCGTTTTTTAATTGGAATTTCTTCGATCCTATTTTACAACAAAAAGAAGGGTATTCCGATTATGTATTTGAAGATACTGCAGCGCAATTACTAAATGACAATCCGAAATTAAAAAGTGAGTTGGAAGCAAAAAAACAAACAGAACCCGATTTTTTGAACAACCCAAAAGCGCAATTAGACTGGGTTTACAAACAGTCCGCCTTTTATGAAAAAGCTCACTTACAATATCCGGTTTACCGAATTACTAACTAAAAAAATACCCCAAATCGGAAAACGTTTTGGGGTATTTTAATATGGTAATTTAAGAATTAATCATTCATTGAAATCAAAAATTCTTCGTTATTTCTAGTCTTTTTGAATCGGTCATTGATAAAATCCATAGCTTCCACTGGATTCATATCGGAAAGGTATTTACGCATAATCCACATACGCTGTAAAGTTTGTGGATCTAATAACAGATCATCTCTACGTGTACTTGAAGATGTTAAATCAATAGCTGGGAAGATACGTTTGTTAGCAATTTTTCTATCCAATTGCAATTCCATATTACCTGTTCCTTTGAATTCCTCAAAAATAACCTCATCCATTTTAGAACCCGTTTCAGTCAATGCAGTAGCAATAATACTTAATGACCCTCCATTCTCCACATTTCGAGCCGCTCCAAAGAAACGTTTTGGTTTTTGTAGCGCATTAGCATCTACTCCACCACTCAACACTTTTCCTGAAGCAGGTTGTACTGTGTTGTAAGCACGAGCTAAACGAGTAATCGAATCCAAAAGAATGACTACATCGTGTCCACACTCTACAAGACGTTTGGCTTTTTCTAAAACGATATTGGCAATTTTAACATGCTCTTGAGGTTCTCTATCAAAAGTGGAAGCAATAACTTCTCCACGCACACTGCGTTGCATATCGGTTACCTCTTCCGGACGTTCGTCGATCAAAAGAACAATCAAATATACTTCAGGATGATTCGCGGCAATAGCATTGGCAATATCTTTAAGCAACATAGTTTTACCCGTTTTGGGTTGTGCTACAATCATACCACGTTGTCCTTTCCCAATTGGAGAAAACAAATCAATAATTCGGGTAGAAATAGTACTTTGTTTATCCGCTAGTTTGAATTTTTCTTTTGGAAAAACAGGCGTTAAATGTTCAAATGAAACGCGGTCACGCACTACTTGCGGATCGTGTCCATTGATTTTCAAAACACGCACTAATGGAAAAAATTTCTCTCCTTCTTTTGGAGGACGAACCACACCTTTAACAGTATCGCCCGTTTTTAAACCAAACAAACGAATTTGAGAAGTAGACAAATAAATATCATCTGGCGAAGCCAAATAATTGTAATCAGAAGAACGCAAGAAACCATAACCATCAGGCATCATTTCTAACACCCCTTCACTTTCAATAATTCCGTCAAATTCATAATCCGAATGTCCAAAATTATTCTTCTTGTTCTTTTGGTTGGGATTTTGATTTCCGTTCCCGTTTTGATTGGGGTTTTGGTTTTGTTTATTTTGTTGATTTGGATTTACTTTTCTATTGTTTGCCGGAGCTTCCGTAATTTCTTTATCAACAGTTTCCGATGGCAATTCTACTTCGCCTTCGTTACCATTTGAAACCTCTTTTTTAGCAATTTTTTGTTCGTAAGCCGATTTACTGAATTTGACCACTTTTGGTCCTTTATTTTCAGTTGCTTCAGAAGGATTGCTTGTTGTGTCTCCAGATGGCGAATTGGAAACCATTTCATTATCTGTAGATACGGCCTGAATAGTCCCTTTTTTAGCAGGAAGTATTCTTGCTCTTTTAGGTTTATCAGCATTTACATCTCCTGATGTATTTTCTTCAACTGAAGATGAAGCTTGCTGTTCTAAAATTTGAGTAATTAAATCCTCTTTTTTTACGCCAGCAAACTTGATGGTTTTAGCTAATTTAGCAATATCTTGAAGCTCAGAAAGCTTCATGTTTTTTAATGCAGAAATATCAAACATGAATGTTCTTGTATTTAATTTGTTTTTTTGGAAATGAAATGTGAGAAATAAGTAGAAACTTTTTTTGGATTGTCCGCAAGATGAAGTGCTTACGTTTTAGTCATGCAATAATACGAATATTTTTTTATCTCACAATAGTATTTCTAAAAAAGAAACTTTATTTTTGTTCAAGATTTATTGAAAATGATACAAAGAATTCAAACTTTATATTTAGTACTATCCTTCACCATTACGGGAGTTCTTCCCTTTGTTTTTCCTTTATGGTCAACCGTTGATGGAAAAGAGTATTTATTCATGCAAAATCAATTGTATGTAATTCTTTTTGGTTTAAGTACTACTTTGAGTTTGCTAAGTATCATTTCGTTTAAAAAGAGACAACATCAATTTGTAATAGGCAGATTGAACATCATATTAAATTTAATTTTATTAGGATTATTTGTTTATCATTCACTCAACTTATCCGGAGAAACTCCTGCAGTTTCTGAGAAGGGTATTGGGATGTTTCTACCTATCTTGGCTATCGTATTATTAGGTTTTGCTAATAAGGCCATCAAGAAGGATGAAGATCTTGTAAAATCTGTGGATCGATTGAGATAAACCTATAAACTTAGTTTATTAGTGCGAAAAAAACCCGAATGTAACCATTCGGGTTTTTTATTTGCAATCAATTTTGAAAGAAAAAGAAAAATTTGTCAAATTTTCTTACATTTGAAAACAAGAGAACCCAAATCTATGGAAGATACTATCAAAATTTACTTAGCCGATGACCATCAAATACTACTCGATGGCATACAAATTTTATTACAAACCATTCCAAATTTTGAAGTTGTAGGTTTATCATTGAGTGGCGCCAGCCTGTATCAAGAAGTAATCGATTCTAAAGCTGAAATTTTAATTCTAGATTTAAATATGCCTGAAAAAGACGGCATTGAAGTAATTAAAGAATTTGCCCAAAATGGAATACCCTGCAAAGTAATCATCTTGTCTAGTTTTGATGATTTGAAATTAATCAAAGAAGTCATGCGTCTCGGGGCAAATGGTTATTTAACTAAGAAATGTGCCGGTGAAAATATTGTTGAAGCGATTTATGCCGTTCATAACGGTGAAGATTATTATTGTAAATCGGTTAGAGAAAAAATATTCCATTTAGTGACTAAAGATAACCAAAAAGTAAACCACGACTTTACACTTGCCAATACTATCTTAACCGATCGAGAATTAGAAATAATTACCTTAATATCTTTAGAACTAAGCGGAAAAGAAATTAGTGAAAAATTATTTATAAGTACCAATACTGTTGAAACGCACCGTAAAAATATTATGAAAAAAATTGGTGCTAAAAATACCATTGGATTAGTTAAATATGCTATTAATAACAATTTAATTAATAGCTAATTCTTCTTTTAAATTGATCAATATGTTCACTAAATCAATCTATTCCATTTTATTTATTTGCACCCTATTTAGTGGCGAACTCTTGGGGCAAACTAAATCAAAGAAGGAAACAGAAATTAATACATTAATTGACAATGCTATCGATTATTGGTACAATGACCAATACGATCTATCTTTAAGAAAGGCAAAGAAAGCATTAGACCAATCTATTGCTATTAAAAATAATAATCTAATTGCAGAAAGTTATAACGTTATTGGTGTCAATTTTGACGATTTAGTACAATTGGACAAAGCCATGTTTTACTACAAACAGGGATTAAAATATGCTCAAAAAACGAATAACTCTGTAATAAAAAGCAAACTCAATAATAATATTGCTAACATCTATTTTTTTGAACAAAAAAAATACCAGTTAGGATTAAACTATTATCAGAAATCATTACAGTATTCTGAACAAACCAAAGACAGTGTGAAAATTTACTTGCGTAAATTAAACATGACTTGGGCCTATTTTGAAATCAATAAATTCAAAGAAGGAAAAGCACATTTGGATTACATTAATACACATAAAAAGTTTGGCGATGAATCCACTTTAGTTCTTGAAAATATGCTAAATGGGGTATACTATGAAAAAAAACAAGATATAAAAAAAGCAAATTATTACTATTCAAAAGCGGTTGCATTTGGAAAAAAGGGTCTGGAAAAATTTGATTTGATGATTACGCATGAAAAATTCGCGTCCTTTTTAGCCAAACAAAAAGACTACCAACGCGCATATGAAAATTTGGTCCAGTTCAACGTCTTAAGTAATGAAATTTTAGAAAGTGAAAAAGTAAAAAAAGCCAAAACGACCGGTTTAAACGTTGAGTTAAACGAGTATTTAAGAGAAATCAAAAGGGTTGAATCTGACAATAAAAAACAAAAAGAACTACTCGAATTAGAAACTACGATGGAGCACAGGAAGTTAATAGCCTTGGTTTCTATACTCCTAATTAGTATTGTTTTATTCTATTTCTACATTCAAAATTCACGTTTAATTCAAAAAAACAGATTGAATGGCTTGCGGTATAAAATCCAACAAAACATCGTTAATGCTACACTTTCTGGACAAGAAATGGAACGCAAAAAAATCGCTTACTTTTTGCATGATAATATTAGTGCATTACTTTCAACTGCAGGAATACATTTGAATATATTACAATCAAAAAGCAAAGAAAACAACGAAGAACTGACTAAAACAATAACTATATTAAATGAAGCGCACGACAAAGTTCGCGATTTATCACACGAATTAATACCCGCACTTTTAGTACGATTTGGATTGTTTTATGCAGTTGAAGATGTGTGTGAAAAGAACTCCAATTCAAAATTGCAAGTAGAATATGAAAGTGCCATTGAGAAAGAAAAACGATTTACTGACGAATTCGAAATTAAAATTTTCTTTATCGTTTCAGAATTGATCAACAACATCATCAAACACAGTAATGCTTCCATGGCCAAAATTTCTATTGATCACTATGGAAACCAACTTTCCATTAAAGTTTTTGATAACGGAAAAGGATTTGATACCAATCAATTTAACACCGTAGAGGGATTTGGAATTAACCAGATAAAATCAAGAATCAATGCTATGAAAGGGAAAATTGATATTGATTCCAAATTGGATATGGGCACCATAATTACAATTGATGTTCCAATACAATAAGTCCAATTAGACTCTTTTTTCAATTTCTATGATTTCCAAGTCTTGAATTGCTTCTCCATCAATTACGAAGCGCAACATGGTTCTCACTTGATGAAATCCACTTTTACCGGCTGCACCTGGATTCATATGCAGTAAATTGAATTTTTTATCAAACTGCACTTTTAAAATATGAGAATGACCACAAATAAATAATTTAGGCGGATTGCGTTCCAATTCGGTTCGAATAGCAGGATTGTATTTCCCTGGATAACCCCCAATATGGGTGATCCAAACAGAAACTCCTTCACACATAAACTGCTGGTGTAACGGAAACTCTAAACGGGCCTGAGCATCATCGATATTACCATAAACCGCTCGTAAAGGTTTTATTTTTTTTATTGCATCCGTAACTGACAAATCGCCAATATCTCCTGCATGCCATACTTCATCGGCTTGAGCGACATATTTCGAAATAGTGTCGTCAAGATGACTGTGTGTATCCGAAAGCAAGAGAATTTTTTTCATGGTAGGTGTGCTAACTTCGCCAAAGTTAAAACTTAAAAAGCGATAAAAAAAAGCTTGGTAGAACTTCCTTTTTTTGGCTTTGCCCAAGCCAAAAACTTTGTACCTTTGGTCCTTAACTTTCTGATGATTCAACTTGAGATATTTTATTCATTTAGCTTATAACGGAACTCCCTATAATGGTTGGCAAATACAGCCCAATGCTACCTCTGTTCAGGAAACCCTGAACAAAGCATTTTCCGTTTTGTTACAATCTGAAATCAATTTGATGGGGGCCGGTCGCACCGATACCGGCGTTCATGCCAAAGAAATGTATGCTCATTTTGATTTTGAAGCTAGTATTGATATTCCGAACTTGGTGCACAAACTCAATTCTTTTTTACCAAAAGACATTGTAATTTATAATATCATTCCTGTTCACGATGATGCTCACACCCGATTTGATGCTACCAAAAGAACCTACGAATACCATATCCATCAATTCAAGAATCCGTTTGTAAACGAATTGAGCTGGTATTTTCATCAGCCATTGGATATTGACCTGATGAATGAAGCTGCCAAATTATTATTCAATTATACCGACTTTGAATGTTTTTCCAAAGTCAATACCGATGTAAATACCTTTGATTGTACTATTTTTGAAGCGCATTGGAAACGAGGTGAAAAAGATCAACTTGTTTTCACCATTTCGGCAAACCGTTTCTTAAGAAATATGGTGCGTTCTATAGTAGGCACCTTAGTCAATATCGGTTTACACAAAATCACAATCGAAGATTTCGCACAAATTATTGAAAGCAAAAGCCGAGATAAAGCCGGATTTTCAGTACCCGCACACGGTTTATATTTAACACAAATAACCTACGATTACATTAGCAAATAGCTTAAAAATATGAAAGCAAAAGCATTCGATACGCGATTATTCAAACGAATTTTACAATACACAAAACCCTATCAATTGCGGTTTAAAGGAGTTATTGCGTTTGCTATTTCACTTTCAGTTTTTGCAGCATTGCGTCCTTATTTATTAAAACAAACCGTCGACGGATACATCAAAACTCATGATCAACAAGGATTACTATTGTACATCAGCTTGATGGGAATTGTATTGTTAGCCGAGGTGTTTTCGCAATACTATTTTGTGTTTTGGGCCAACTGGTTAGGACAAGACATTGTTAAAGATATCCGAACCAAATTATTCAAACATATTTTGAGTTTCCGAATGAAGTACTTTGACCACGTTCCTGTGGGACAATTAGTGACGCGCTCAGTATCGGATATTGAAGCTATTGCGCGCATCTTTAGTCAAGGACTATTCATGATCATAAGCGACTTGATGAAAATGGTGGTAGTGCTGTTCTTTATGTTTTATATGAACTGGAAACTAACTTGGATTGTCATTGTAGCCATGCCAATTTTAGTTTTCTTCACTCGAATATTCCAACGCAAGATGCAAGTGGCATTTGAAGAAGTGCGAACTGAAATTGCCAATATGAATTCATTCGTTCAAGAACGTGTGACGGGTATGAAAATTGTCCAATTGTTCAACCGAGAAGATATTGAATTTGACAAGTTCAAAAACATTAACGACAAACATCGAAAAGCATGGATTAAAACGATTTTGTACAACTCCATCTTCTTCCCTATAGCTGATATCATTTCGTCATTAACTTTAGGATTCATCGTTTTGTATGGCGGATTTAAAATATTGAACGGCGATACTTTTACCACATTTGGAGATTTGTTTTCGTATACCATGTTCATCGGAATGTTGTTCAATCCGCTACGACAAATTGCAGATAAATTCAACGAAATGCAATTGGGAATGATTGCTGCCAATAGAGTTTTTGATATTTTGGATACCGATGATCAAATCCAAGATACGGGAACTATCGAAGCACCTGTTTTTGAGGGCAATATTGTGTTCAAGGACGTACGGTTTGGCTATATTCTAGACGAAGAAGTGATTAAAGGAATCCATTTAGAAGTTAAAGCGGGACAAACTATAGCCATTGTAGGATCAACCGGTGCCGGAAAATCAACCATTATTAATTTATTGAATCGTTTTTACGAAATTAATAGCGGAACCATTTACATTGATCATCAAAATATCGAAGATTATACTTTGGGATCTTTACGCAAGCAAATCGCCGTGGTTTTACAAGATGTATTTTTATTTGCCGATACCATTTACAATAATATTACCCTTAATAATCCAACGATCAGTCGCGAAGAAGTTTTGGCTGCAGCCCAAAAAATTGGCGTACACGATTTTATTATGAGTTTGCCAGATAATTATGATTTTGATGTTAAAGAAAGAGGAGTAATGTTGTCATCTGGGCAACGCCAATTAATTGCTTTTTTACGTGCTTTTGTAAGCAACCCGAGTATTTTGATTTTGGACGAAGCTACTTCCTCTATCGACACCTATTCTGAAGAATTAATTCAGCGTGCTACCGAAACGATTACCAAGGGTAGAACTTCTATTGTCATTGCCCACCGATTAGCCACTATCGTCAATGCAGATAAAATTGTGGTCATGGATAAAGGCTTAATCGTAGAGCAAGGTACACACCAAGAACTCGTCAACAAAACAACTGGATACTATAAGAATTTATACGATTCCCAATTTTCGGTAGCCAATTAAAAAAAATCAAACTATCCTTATATTTGGATGTTTTTTCTGAAAATTTGTTAGTTTTTGACTTTATGAGGTTGAAAATTTCACAAAACAGAATAATTCCTTAAATTCGCAGCATCAATTAATAGAGATAAAATTATACACATGAAATACGATATTATTGTTTTAGGAAGTGGACCTGGAGGATATGTTACTGCCATAAGAGCTTCTCAATTAGGCTTTAAAGTAGCTGTAATCGAAAAAGAAAATCTAGGCGGAGTTTGCTTGAACTGGGGATGTATCCCAACGAAAGCCTTACTTAAATCAGCTCAAGTTTTTGATTATTTAAAACACGCCTCTGACTACGGATTGACTGTTTCATCATTTGATAAAGATTTCTCAGCGGTGGTAAACCGTTCAAGAGGAGTAGCTGACGGAATGAGCAAAGGTGTTCAATTCTTAATGAAAAAAAATAAAATCGACGTTATTGATGGTTTTGGTAAAATCAAACCAGGCAAAAAAGTAGATGTAACTGATAAAGATGGTAAAGTAACTGAGTACAGTGCCGATCATATTATTTTGGCTACTGGAGCGCGTTCACGTGAATTACCTAACTTACCTCAAGATGGTGTCAAAGTAATTGGATACCGTCAAGCAATGACTTTACCAAAGCAACCTAAATCAATGATCATTGTTGGTTCAGGTGCTATCGGAATTGAGTTTGCTCATTTTTATAACTCAATGGGAACTGATGTGACTATTGTTGAGTTTATGCCTAATATTGTTCCGGTGGAAGACGAAGACATTTCGAAACAAATGGAACGTTCTATGAAAAAAGCAGGAGTTACTATTATGACAAACGCTTCTGTAGAAAAAATTGATACCTCTGGAAAAGGCGTTAAAGCATTTGTAAAAACCGCAAAAGGAGAAGAAGTTTTAGAAGCGGATATGTTACTTTCTGCTGTGGGAATCAAAACGAATATTGAAAATATTGGTTTAGAAGAAGTAGGAATTGCTACTGACAAAGATAAAATTTTAGTAAACGCTTATAACCAAACCAACATTCCAGGTTATTACGCTATTGGAGATATTACTCCTGGACAAGCTTTGGCTCACGTAGCATCAGCTGAAGGAATTAACTGTGTAGAAAAAATTGCTGGATTACACGTTGAACCTATCGATTACGGAAATGTTCCGGGTTGTACCTACGCTACTCCTGAAATTGCCTCAGTTGGATTAACTGAAAAAGCTGCTAAAGAAAAAGGATACGAATTGAAAATTGGTAAATTTCCTTTCTCAGCATCAGGAAAAGCAAAAGCTTCAGGTGCATCAGATGGATTTGTAAAAGTAATTTTCGATGCAAAATACGGAGAATGGTTAGGATGTCACATGATTGGAGCTGGAGTTACGGATATGATCGCTGAAGCAGTTGTAGCCCGTAAATTGGAAACAACAGGACATGAAATCCTAAAAGCTATCCACCCACACCCAACTATGAGTGAGGCAGTAATGGAAGCAGTAGCAGATGCTTACGGGGAAGTGATTCACTTGTAAAATAGCAATTGCGAAAATCAATTACAATAACAAAATTAAAAAATCCGATTAGTTTAAACTGATCGGATTTTTTATTAGTACCTATTGAGTGGCGTTACAAAAATTAAGTATCTTTAATAAGTTATAAAAATCGTCAATTATGAAATGGAAAGCAGTATTGTGTTTAATTATTGGTGTAAGTTCTTTTGCCTATTGTCAGCAAGGGAAGGAAGAAGCAGCCATTATTAAAGTATTAGAAAAAGAATCGGCCACCTGGCGTGCTAAAGATGTTGAAGGCCATAAAGACTGTTGGTACGTTCAGCCTTATAGCCGGATCTTAGTGTCGTTACCCGACGGAAAAACTATAGACGTCCCTCCTGCCTCAAAACAAATCATGAAACCGGAAAATATGGGTAATGGCGGTTTTGCAGTTAACTCAAATTATAAAATGAGCATTTCTAATTCCAGTGCTTGGGTAAGTCATGACGAATTATCTACAGATGCTGAAGGAAAAAGAACTTGGTCTTATGAAATTCGTCTCTTAGAAAAAATTAAAGGAGACTGGAAATTAGTTGGTCAATCACTCCACATTTACAAACGTGAAAATTAATTTATTCAATATTCGCGAAATAAACATTTTAACCATCAGGTAGATTTTTTTTAATTTTAGTACACTCTCAAAATAGTATATTTGTTCAAAAAAAAAATAGCATGCAACATATTATAGATCGATTCATTAGTTATGTCACAATTGATACGGAATCTGACCCCAATTCAACAACAACTCCAAGCACACCAAAACAGTGGAATTTAGCTAACAAGCTAGTCGAAGAATTAAAAACTATTGGATTGCAAGACGTCACGATCGATGACAAAGCCTACATTATGGCAACACTTCCTGGTACTGTTGATCATGAAGTTCCTACCATCGGATTTATATCTCATTTTGACACCTCTCCTGATTTTATAGGTGCCAATGTAAATCCGCAAGTAGTTCCAAATTACGACGGTGGAGATATTATATTGAATGCAGAAAAAAATATAGTTTTGTCGCCAAAATACTTTAAGGATTTACTACAATACAAAGGGCAAACCTTAATTACAACAGACGGAACTACACTTTTAGGAGCCGATGACAAAGCAGGAATTACTGAAATAGTATCTGCTATGGAATACCTAATACAACATCCCGAAATTAAACACGGAAAGATTCGAATTGGATTTACCCCAGACGAAGAAATTGGACGTGGAGCCCATCATTTTGACGTAGACAAATTCGGCGCTGATTGGGCCTATACAATGGATGGAAGTCAGGTTGGAGAATTGGAATATGAAAATTTTAATGCGGCTGGAGCCAAAATTACGTTCAAAGGAAAAAGTGTGCATCCTGGCTACGCCAAAGGAAAAATGATCAATTCCATGCTAATTGCTAACGATTTCATCAATGCGTTACCAAAAGGTGAAACTCCTGAAGAAACTAGAGGGTATGAAGGATTTTTCCATGTGCATCATCTCAGCGGAAGTATTGAAGAGAGCGTTGTGGAATTAATAATTCGTGATCACAACAAAAAGAAATTTGAGAAACGCAAAGCCTTAATTGCAAAAATCACTCAAAAAATAAATAAAAAATACGCCAAACAATTTGGAGAAGATATTGCTATAGCAGAAATCAACGACCAGTATTACAATATGAAAGAAAAAGTGTTACCAGTGAAACACATTGTCGATATTGCCGAGCAAGCAATGAAAGAATTAGGAATTAAACCAGTAATAAAACCTATCCGAGGAGGAACGGATGGCTCACAATTGTCATATAAAGGACTCCCTTGTCCTAATATTTTTGCTGGCGGACATAACTTTCATGGAAAATACGAATATGTTCCTGTAGAAAGCATCCAAAAAGCAATCCAAGTTATCGTTAAGATTGCAGAATTAACCGCAATCCGAAAATAATTCATAAAAAAAAGCTCCCGATTGGGAGCTTTTTTATTATGTAATACTGTTATTTTTTATTCAAAGCAGCACTCATTTCCATTGAAATAGCTGAACGTTCCATTTTTAATTTACCTGACATAGTTTCAACAACTACAGTGGTCTCTGCCAATTCAGCAATTTTTCCATGAAGTCCACTTTTAGTGATGATTTTATCACCTACTTTCAAACTGCTTTCAAATTCTTTTTCAGCTTTAGCTCTTTTTTGTTGGGGTCTAATCATAAAGAAATAGATCACAACAAACATTAATAAGAACGGCGCAAATTGACTTAATTGTCCCATAATTTTATTTTGATTTTTATTAAACGTATTACATCAAGCCTCTTCCAGCTTTGATCATTTTTTTATTAGTTTGAAATTCTTTAACTAAGTTATCTAAAATTCCATTGATAAAAATACTACTTTTTGGTGTAGAATATTCTTTAGCCAATTCTAAATATTCATTCAAGGTAACTTTTACTGGAATCGATGGGAATTTCAACAATTCGCAAATAGCCATTTTAAGGATAATTGTATCTATTTCGGCGATACGATCCATATCCCAATTGGGTGTTTTAGTATCAAATTCTTTAGCCAATTCGTTTTCGTTCAAAACTGTTTTTCTAAACAAGTCTTTTGCAAAGTCTTTATCATCGGCATCTTTAAACAATTTCGGTACTCTAAAACTAGCATCCTCTACCGATTTAATCCCTTTTAATTGTTTAACGATTTGAGTATTGACAACAGGAATATCATCAATCCAAGTTAATTTATCATCTTCTAAATACTCATATAACTTTTCGTTTGGAACAATAATATCAGTAAAAAGATCTACTACAAACTGTTTGTCTTCTTCAAACGTAGTAACAGAGGTGCTCATGTATTTTTCATACAATTTACTTTCTTTCAATGAGGCTAAAAGCAAATTAATATAATCATCATGGATAGCCCAATTATTTATTTTTCTGTTTTCCAAAGCAATACTTAACGAATTATTGTCTTCCAATAATTGAAAAATACTGTTGTTGATGAATTTGTTGTTGGGATTTCGTTCTTCTTTTGTAGCCAAATGTTTTTGACTTGATAAGTGTAAAAAGACTTTTTCCTTTTTTGCCATTTCAATTAATGAAGATAGCATGATCAGGTATAAATCTTGAATAGCATCGATGCTGTAAAATAGAAATTTTTCTTGACCTTCTAAATTATCCGAACCGTTTTGGTGCATGGCATAAATGGATTGCATAACCTTAACGCGAATGTGTCTTCTATTTACCACTGTGTAAGAACTTTTAATGAATTAGACTGCAAAAGTAGGTATTTCATCCCTTAAAATAAAATTTAAATTCCTTTTTTAAATCAAAATAATGGAAGCTGTAAATCAACATTTTAATGAATCACACTGGTTATTACAGTCAATTATTCTTTTTATTCACCTATATTTGCGGAGCAAAACAGCAGCGATCCAATGAAAGAATTAGGTTATTTAAATAAGTACTTTGTCAAATACAAGTTTAGTTTTTTACTAGGAATTGTAATTACTATCATTGCGCAATTCTTCTCACTTTATACTCCTAAACTAATTAGCAAGTCATTGGGTGCGATCGAACAATTTGACCAACTTTCAGATTCTCAAAAAGCTTCCGAAACTATTTTATCCGGATTTAAAAGCGAATTAGTATCCAATATTTTGTTGATTATTGGCACCACCATTATCGCTGGTTTTTTAACCTTTTTAATGCGTCAAACCTTAATTGTAATGTCGCGACACATCGAATTTGATCTAAAAAACGAAGTTTTTAAACAATACGAAAACCTATCGCAACAATTCTACAAAAAAAACAGAACTGGTGATTTAATGAATCGAATCAGCGAGGATGTTTCCAAAGTAAGAATGTATGTAGGTCCGGCAGTAATGTACACGATCAACACCTTCATTCGTTTTGCTATTGTAATAGCCTATATGTATAATGTATCACCGAGATTAACTTTATACACCCTTTTACCCTTACCTATTCTTTCATATACTATTTTCAAATTAAGTTCTGAAATCAATAAACGAAGTACCATTTTCCAACAATACCTTTCAAAAGTATCTAGCTTTACTCAAGAAATTTTTTCTGGTATTCGAGTGATTAAAGCCTATTCATTAGAAGACCAACACCAAAACAATATGGCGGCCTTAGCCAATGAAAGTAAAAGTAAAAGTTTGGACTTAGCTCGAGTACAATCATTGTTTGGACCATTGATGTTAGCGCTAATTGGAATAAGTAACCTAGTGGTTATCTATTTTGGCGGATTAATGTACATGGAAGGTACCATCAAAAGTATCGGTACTATAGCTGAATTTATTTTATACGTGAACATGTTAACATGGCCAGTCGCTTCTTTAGGCTGGGTTTCGTCAATGGTTCAAGAAGCTGAAGCTTCGCAAAAACGTTTGAATGAGTTCTTGAAAATTGAACCTGAAATCAAGAATACCAATCCGAATCATTCCACTATCGAAGGAAGTATTGCTTTCAACAATGTAAGTTACACCTACGAAGACACGAATATTAAAGCCTTACAAAACATTTCGTTTTCAGTTCAAAAAGGACAAACTTTGGCTATATTAGGAAAAACTGGTTCTGGAAAATCGACTATTCTTTCTCTAATTTCTAGATTATACGATGTTACCGATGGTCAAATCCAAATTGATGGTGTCGAAATAAGCCAACTTAATTTATATGACTTGCGAAACAGTATCGGTATTGTTCCTCAAGATGCCTTTTTGTTCTCAGACAGCATTAAGAACAATATTAAATTTGGTAAAGAAAACGCTTCTGATGCTGAAATTGAATTAGCCGCAAAGAATGCTGTAGTTCATAATAATATTATGGACTTCAATAAAAAATACGATACTATTTTAGGTGAAAGAGGGATCACACTTTCCGGCGGCCAAAAACAACGTGTGTCGATTGCAAGAGCGATTATAAAAAATCCACCTATTTTGTTGTTTGATGATTGTTTATCAGCAGTAGATACTGAAACGGAAGAAACTATTTTAAACAATTTGTACGAAATCTGTAAGGACAAAACCACCATAATTGTAAGTCATCGCGTTTCGTCGGCTAAAAATGCGGATCAAATTATAATTATCGATGAAGGACGAATTATCCAACAAGGTTCTCATAATCAATTACTAAATGAGAAAGGATATTATGCTGACTTGTATTTAAAACAACTATCCGAAAAAGAATTATCATAATTTTTGGTCAATCAATTTTTTTTTATCATTTTTGAATGTCTATAAACCAATAAATGAAGACGGATTATGAGAGAAAATGATATGTTAGAAAAAGAAGAAATATTTTCTAAGATTTTAAGAGCCGGGAGAAGAACTTATTTTTTTGATGTCAGAGCTACAAAAGCAGATGATTATTACATAACAATAACTGAAAGTAAGAAGTTTACTGAAGAAGACGGATCTTTCCACTTTAAAAAACATAAAATTTATTTGTACAAAGAAGATTTTGCTGCCTTTACAGAAATTTTAGGCGATATGACTTCCTACGTTTTAAACCATAAAGGCGAAGAAGTAATTTCTGAAAGACATCAAAAAGATTTTAAAAAGGAATATACTTCAGAAACATCAGAAGACGAAATCACACCGCAGGTATCTAATTTCACTGATATTGATTTTGATGATATTTAATCAAAATTATCACCAATAAAAAAGCCCAAAATCAAATGATTTTGGGCTTTTTGCTTTTTAATATTTAGCAGGAACTCCTGGTTTGGATAATGATTTCTGAATAAATTTTCTTAGGTCATCATTTCCTTTAATTAAGTCTTCTTTGCGAAGATACATCATATGACCGCTTCGATAGCCTTCAAACGACATTCTGTCTTTTAGTCTACCACTTGGATCCATTTGCCACAAATTGTATTTAGCGTTAAAATAATCACAAGCCCCATCATAATACCCCGATTGTACTAATACATGTAAATACGGATTTTGAGCCATTGCTTGACGCAAATTCTCCCCCGTTTTATCACCCGAATTGTCCCAAGGATGAACTGGTCCAAACATATTGTATTTTAAATCGGTTTTATAACCTAAATTATTGCGAAGGTAAATATTGATGGCTGGTGTAAATGAATGCAACCAAGAAGTTAATTCCGAATTAAAATCAGGTCCGTCACCAGCATCCTTACGGTCAATTCCTTTGTAACGGGAATCTAATCTACCTACAGTAAACCCTTGATCTCTTAACAATTCTTTCCAAAAATAATCCAATGGAACATCCAAATTATTTTGCAAAATTACTTTTTCATCAACACCTGAATAACGAGCCATTTTTGAAGCAATTGCTTTTCGTTCAGCTGGATCAATAAATCCACCCTTACTTATTGCTGGAATTAACTCGTTAATGGTGAATTGTTCTACTTCTGGCAACATTGCAGTTAAATCTTTAGATTGTAAATCAGCAGGAAGTTTTTTATGAAACCAAGCTGTAGCAGCAAAATAAGGCAACCGTAGAGCAGCTTTGGAAACAACACCTCTTTCGATTCCTAAAGTAGTTGGAGAAACTAACACTACACCATTTAAATACATCCATTGATTGTTTTGCAATTCCAAAGCCAATCCTGAAACACGTGTTGTACCATAACTTTCACCAATTAAATATTTTGGTGATGCCCAACGGTTAGTACGAGTTACAAATGTTTTGATCCATTCTGCTAAATACTTAACATCCGCATTGACTCCAAAAAAAGTTGATTTCGGTGTTTCTTTGTTTGTCATTCTTGAATAAGCAGTATTCACTGGATTGACAAAAACAATATCAGCTACATCCAAAATAGAATATGGATTTTGTTTAACTCCGTAGGGCTGTACCGGATAACCTTCATCGTCAATATTTAACAAAGTTGGTCCTGTATAGGCAATTTGCATCCAAACAGAAGCCGAACCTGGACCACCATTAAATGAAATTACTAAAGGTCGATTGGCACGATCATTCACATCGGAACGCTCATAATAAGTATAAAATATTCCCGCAATGGTTTTTCCATCCTCGTCCCAAACAGGCATGGTTCCAGTTGTCGCTTGATAAGGAACTTTTTGACCTCTAATCGTGGAAAGGTGTTGCGTGATTACTTTTTCGTCTGGGTTGAATTTAATATTCGATGCTACACTTTCTACTTTTTCAGTAGGAACTGCTGTTGGAGCATCTGATTTTTTCGATGGAGATTGAGCGGTAACCAATAAGAAGGAACTGGTTAATACAACTGAAAACAACATTTTTTTCATAGTAAATCTATTTTTACGTTTATGATACTTTCGATAGGTGAAACAAATGTAAAATAAAAAAAGAATAAATCACTCTATACAAACCAGTTAAATAATGGTATAAAAAAATCCCAAAGCAACTGCTTTGGGATTCGTTTATTGTATTCTGAATGAAAATTACTTCACATCCATCAACTCTACGTCAAAGATTAATGTGGCATTTGGCGGAATCACTCCTCCAGCACCACGAGAACCATAACCCAAATGTGATGGAATCACAAATCGAGCTTTATCACCCACTTGTAACAAAGCAATTCCTTCATCCCAACCTTCGATCACATTACCTCTACCTAATGGAAATTCGATTGGTTTTTTTCGTGCGTAGGAACTATCAAACACTTTTCCGTCAGGTAATTGCCCTGAATAGTGAACCGATACTGTTTTACCGTCTTCTGCTTTTTTACCTGATCCTCTTTGGATAAACTGGTAACGTAAACCACTTTCTGTTTTTTCAAAACCAGCAGCTAACTTTTCCATTTCAGCTTCAGCAGCAGCGCGTTCCGCTTCAATACGTTTAGCACGAGAACCTTCAAAAGTTCTAAAAGCTTCTACGGCATTCCATTGCTCTGCTTCTGCACCTACTCTAATTATTTCTAAAGATTCTAATAAATCTCCTTGAGCCACAGCATCCACTACATCTTGACCTTCCACTACATGACCAAAAACGGTATGCTTACCATCTAACCAAGATGTTGGAACGTGAGTGATGTAAAATTGAGACCCATTAGTACCAGGTCCAGCATTGGCCATAGCCAAAACTCCTGGACGATCGTGTTTTAAATCGGGATGAAATTCATCGTCAAATTTATATCCCGCATCTCCTGTTCCTGTTCCTTGAGGACAACCTCCTTGAATCATAAAATCAGGAATCACACGGTGAAATGTTAATCCATCATAATATTTTGTTCCTTGTGGTTTTACTTTGTTCTCTAAGTTTCCTTCTGCCAAAGCCACAAAGTTACCTACCGTTCCAGGTGTTAAGTCGTGAGTTAATTTTACTACAACCGAACCCTTAGCGGTGTTGAATTTAGCGTATATTCCGTTTTCCATTGTTGTTGATTTTTATTGAAGCGCAAAATTACAACAATATTATATAAATGACAAAACTTCATGGGCGTGCCCTCCGCAGTAGCTTCGGTCGGGCTGTACGCTTTATCTTTTTAAACGGCTTCAAAAAAATTTGCTATTTAAAAAGGATGTCGCTTCCATCCCTCACGCAAGGACAGATTTCATAAAACAGATTCATTATTAAAACTAGGTTAAACTTTGTACCTTTGGCCCTTCCAACTTTGCAACTATTTGAAATGCGTATAGATATTATTACTGTTCTACCTGAATTATTACGAAGCCCATTCGAAGCTTCTATTATGAAACGTGCTATCGACAAAGGATTGGTAGAAGTTCATATCCATAATTTACGTGACTATACTACCAATAAGCAAAAAAGTGTCGATGATTATCCTTTTGGCGGTGGCGCTGGAATGGTGATGACCGTTCAACCTATTGATGACTGTATTACACATTTAAAAAGTCAAAGAACCTACGACGAAATCATTTATATGTCGCCCGATGGTGAAACGCTGAATCAAAAAATGGCGAATACTATGTCCATGTATGACAACATCATTATTTTATGTGGTCATTATAAAGGAGTCGATCAACGGGTGCGTGATCATTTTATTACCAAAGAAATTTCAATTGGAGATTATGTTTTAAGCGGAGGAGAATTAGGTGCTTTAGTACTTTCAGATGCCTTAATCCGATTAATACCAGGTGTTTTGAGCGATGAAACCTCGGCCCTAACCGACAGTTTTCAAGACGGATTGTTATCCGGTCCTATTTATACTCGCCCTGCCGATTACAAAGGATGGAAAGTACCCGAAGTCTTAACTAGTGGGAATTTTGCCAAGATCGATCAATGGCGAGAAGATAAGGCGTACGAGCATACAAAAAACCGTCGTCCCGACTTGTTAGAAGACTAAAGCATTATTTTTTTGATTTTTTTCTAAAATATTCAAAATTTATAATTAATTTCGCAGCCGCATTAGACCAACCTCTGGCGAGAACCGTGAATGTTGCTCTATATTAAACCATAATTAAAATTATCATGGCAGATTTAATGAAATTCGTTAAAGACGAATTTGTAACAAGAAAAGATTTCCCAGATTTCGGAGCTGGAGACACAATTACAGTTTTCTACGAAATTAAAGAGGGTGAAAAAACTAGAACTCAGTTTTTTAAAGGAGTAGTAATTCAAAGAAGAGGTTCTGGAAACACAGAAACTTTTACTATTCGTAAAATGTCTGGAGCAATTGGAGTAGAACGTATCTTCCCAGTTAACTTGCCAGCTTTGCAAAAAATCGAAATCAATAAGAAAGGTGCTGTACGTAGAGCTAGAATTTTCTACTTCAGAGAACTTACTGGTAAAAAAGCAAAAATTAAAGATAAAAGAAGATTCTAATATCTTCTTCATTTTAAAAAAGTCCCACCATGTGGGACTTTTTTTTGTCATAAAATGAGCTTAAAATTCTCAATTTAGGAATTTTACCACCCTAAAAATAACAATTTGCAAATAAGGTGTTTAATCCCTTTAAATATTCGTTTTTATCCAGTCCTACGACATATTTTTACATCTGATTTTCCTATATTTGCCCCGCTAAAAAAAACAACGCAAACGTTTTAGTAGCAAAACATTAAAAACATTCGATTTTAAATACAAAATAATGGCACAGAAATCCAAAATTTTTTACACGCTTACAGACGAAGCCCCTTTGTTAGCAACTTATTCTTTTTTACCTATCGTTCAAGCCTTCACAGGAACCTCTGATATTGAAATTGAAACAAGAGACATTTCCTTAGCAGGAAGAATTTTAGCTAATTTTCCAGAATATCTTTCAGATAATCAAAAAACCGGAGATGCTTTAGCTGAATTAGGTCAATTGGCTACCACACCTGAAGCGAACATTATTAAATTACCCAATGTTTCTGCCTCAGTTCCTCAATTAAAAGCGGCCATTGCTGAATTACAATCGCATGGTTATGCATTGCCTGATTTCCCAGAAGATCCTCAAACAGAAGAAGAGAAAAGTGTCAAAGCAAAATACGCTAAAATATTAGGTTCGGCTGTAAATCCAGTTTTACGTGAAGGAAACTCAGATCGTAGAGCTCCAAAAGCAGTAAAAAATTATGCTAAAGCCAATCCGCATTCTATGGGAGCTTGGTCATCTAGCTCAAAAACACATGTGGCTTCAATGGAAACTGGTGATTTTTACGGAAGTGAAAAATCAGTTACTGTTGCAGAGGCTACAGATGTGAAAATTGAATTCGTAGGAAAAGACGGAAGCACCTCTATTTTAAAAGCAAGTACGCCTTTAAAAGCTGGAGAAATTATAGATAGTTCTGTGATGAACTTAAATGCTTTAAAATCATTCGTTGCCAAAACAATCAAAGAAGCTAAAGAACAAGGTTTGTTGCTTTCTGTTCACTTAAAAGCAACCATGATGAAAGTGTCTGATCCGATTATATTTGGCGCTATCGTGGAAGTATATTTTAAAGACGTTTTTGAAAAATACGCTGCTTTATTTGCTGAATTAAATATTGATACCAGAAACGGTTTAGGTGATGTTTATGCTAAAATTGCAGGGCACTCACAACAAGCTGAAGTAGAAGCTGCCATCAATCAAGCTATTGCTAACGGACCAGCTATTGCTATGGTAAATTCTGAAAAAGGAATTACCAACCTACAAGTACCGTCTGATGTAATTGTAGATGCTTCAATGCCTGCTATGATTCGTACTTCAGGTCAAATGTGGAATAAAGACGGAAAACAACAAGACACAGTAGCGATTATCCCAGACCGTTGTTATGCGGGTATCTATACTGCAACTATTGATTTTTGTAAAAAAAATGGTGCTTTTGATCCAACTACAATGGGAAGTGTTCCTAACGTAGGTTTAATGGCTCAAAAAGCAGAAGAATATGGTTCTCATGATAAAACGTTCCAAATAGCTGCAGACGGTATTGTTCGCGTTGTGGATACAAAAGGAACTGTTTTAATGGAACAAGCTGTGGAAGCGAAAGACATTTTCAGAATGTGTCAAGCCAAAGACGCTCCAATTCAAGACTGGGTTAAACTAGCTGTAAACAGAGCACGTTTATCTAATACTCCAGCTATTTTCTGGTTGGACGAAAATAGAGCTCACGACAGAGAATTAATTGTAAAAGTTCAAAAATACTTAAAAGACCACGATACTACTGGTTTAGATATTCAAATCCTATCTCCTATTGCTGCTACAAAAGCAACCTTAGAAAGAATTATCAAAGGATTAGATACTATTTCGGTAACCGGAAATGTATTGCGTGATTACTTAACCGATTTGTTCCCAATTTTAGAAGTAGGTACTTCAGCTAAAATGTTATCTATCGTTCCTTTGATGAATGGTGGTGGTTTGTTTGAAACCGGTGCCGGTGGATCTGCTCCAAAACACGTAGAACAGTTTACTGACGAAAGTTATTTACGTTGGGATTCACTTGGTGAGTTTTTAGCATTAGGCGCTTCTTTGGAGCATTTAAGCCAAACTTTAAACAATTCAAAAGCATTAGTTTTGGCAGAGACTTTAGATGTAGCTACAGAAAAATTCTTGGCTAACGATAAATCGCCAGCTCGTAAAGTAGGACAAATCGATAACCGTGGTTCTCATTTCTACCTAACTATGTATTGGGCTGAAGCTTTAGCCGCACAAGATAAAGATGCTGAATTAAAAGCAACTTTTGCACCTATAGCAAAAGCGTTGATTGAAAATGAAACTACCATCAATTCAGAATTAATTGGTTCACAAGGTAAGCCTCAAAATATTGGTGGTTACTACCAACCCAATCCAGAATTGACAAATAAAGCAATGAGACCTAGCGAAACATTCAATGCTATATTAGCAAAAATCGCTTAATTCAACTTTTTCACAAATACTATTTAAAGGCAACTAATTTAGTTGCCTTTTTTTTAACGTTTAATTTCATTAATTGTAATTACTTTTAATGAAATTTGTATCGGATTCAAATGAAAAATCAAATGATGATTTCAAAAAAAATTAGCCTACTCCTTTGCCTCTTTTTATGTTGCTTTTCAGTGACTGCACAGGAAAAATTTACTTTAAGTGGAACTATTAGCGACAGCAATAGCAATGAAACATTAATTGGTGTCAATCTATTCATACCTGAATTAAAAACAGGAATAACTACAAATGAATATGGTTTTTATTCCATTACTATTCCAAAAGGCTCCTACACTATCCGAATTAGTTATATGGGATACAACTCGCTTGAAGAGAAAATACTTTTAGAAAAGAATACCAAAACAAATTTCAAACTATTCACTTCAGAAAATACATTAAAAGAAGTAATTGTTACCGATACCAAAACAAAAACTGATATTCGGAAACCCGAAATGAGTGTCAACAAACTCTCGATCTCGGCGATTAAAAGAATGCCTGTTGTTTTGGGAGAAGTAGATGTTTTAAAATCCATTTTATTACTTCCTGGTGTAACCAATGCTGGCGAAGGCGCTTCAGGATTCAATGTGCGTGGTGGGGGTGCTGATCAAAACTTAATTCTATTGGACGAAGCGACTATTTTTAATTCGTCACATGTATTTGGTTTTTTCTCTGTTTTTAACCCAGACGCTATAAAAGATTTGAAATTATACAAAGGTGGTATTCCAGCACGTTTTGGAGGGAGAGCGGCCTCTGTTTTGGATATTTATCAAAAAGACGGAAATAGTAAAAAATTCAGTACCAATGGAGGAATTGGATTAATTTCAAGTCGTTTGTTACTTGAAGGCCCTTTAGTAAAAGACAAAGGATCCTTTTTAATTGGAGGTCGAAGTTCTTATGCGCATTTATTTCTGAAACTTTCTGAAGATCAAAAAGATAACGCAGCCTATTTCTACGATTTAAACACAAAACTAAGTTACAAAATCAACCCCAATAATAATTTGTTTTTGTCGGGGTACTTTGGTCGAGATGTTTTCAGCTTAGCCAATAGTTTTACCAATATTTACGGAAATTCAACGCTAAATCTAAGATGGAATCACTTGTTTTCTAACAAACTTTTCTCCAACCTATCTTTAATTTATTCTGACTATTATTACGGACTAGATTTGGATTTTGTAGGTTTCAAATGGGATTCGGGTATTAAAAATTACAACATTAAATACGATTTGAAAAATTACATTTCAGATCGATTTAAACTTAATTATGGACTTAATGCCATTTATTACGATTTCAATCCTGGAATTATAAAGCCTTCAGACAGCAATTCTGGAATAAACTTTTCGCAATTGGACAAAAAATATGCTTTTGAACCCGCAATATATATCAATGCCGATCAAGAACTTAGCTCCGAAATTTCTATTTCGTATGGATTGCGTTATAGTTTGTTTTACCGTTTAGGCCAATCCGATTTAAATGTGTACGCTAATAACAACCCGGTTGTATTTAATCCAGAGCTTCAAATTTATGAAAAAGCTACTCCTATTGGCAAAACCGCATTCGATAAAAATGAGGTAATGAAAAGCTACAACTACCTTGAACCCCGTTTTTCTGCGGCCTACCAATTGAATGACAAACAATCGATAAAAGCGAGTTATAATCGAATGGTACAATACCTTCAATTGGTCTCAAATACTTCTTCTCCTACTCCTCTCGATGTATGGACACCAAGCGATGCATTCATCAAACCACAAATAGCAGATCAGGTTGCTTTAGGCTATTTCACAAATTTTAAAAATGATTTGTATTCATTAGAAGTAGAAACCTATTATAAAAAAGTACAAAACCGAATTGATTATATTGATGGAGCCGATTTGATTGCCAATAATGCGTTGGAACAAGTCATTTTGAATGGACAAATGAGATCGTATGGATTAGAAGTGATGTTAAAGAAAAATGAAGGCCGCCTTAACGGTTGGATTTCCTATACATTATCCCGCTCTGAGCAACAAACGCCTGGGAGAACAAATCTAGAAACCGGGATAAATAATGGACAGTGGTACAAATCGGCTTATGATAAATTACACAATTTAGCGGTAACCAGTTCTTATTTACTGAATGAAAAATGGTCCTTTGGAGCTAATTTTGCTTTACAATCGGGCCAGCCAGTTACCTATCCAAATGGACAATATCAATATCTTGGAATTACAATTCCTAGTTATGGATTGCGAAATGAGAATCGTCTACCCACCTATCATCATTTAGACATTTCAGCCACCCTAACCCCTAGAAAAAATAGTAACCGAAACTGGAAAGGAGAATGGGTATTTAGTATTTATAATTTGTATAATAGAAAAAATGCTGCGGCAATTAACTTTAGACAAAATAGTGATACTGGAAATAATGAAGCGGTAAAAACATCTATTTTCGGAATGGTTCCAGCCGTAAGTTATAATTTTAAATTTTAAACGTTATGAGAAAATTATATTCATTACTAACTATAATTGCCTGTTTAGCGCTTTTCAGTTGCGAAGAAGTGATTCCATTAGATCTAAAATCAGGAACGCCGAAACTCGTCGTGGAAGCTGCTTTAACCTGGAAAAAAGGTACTAACGGTAGTGTTCAAAAAATAAAACTAAGCACTACAACGGATTATTATAGTGATACCCCAAAATATGTAAAAGGGGCGACAGTCTTTGTTCAAAATAGTGCCAATCAAAGTTTTACTTTTGTTGAAGTGCCAAACACAGGAGAATATAAATGTTCGAATTTTATTCCAGTAATTGGTGAAACCTACCGCTTGTCAATTCGTTACAATGGCAGCACCTATAACGCTCAAGAAGTAATGCAACCCGTTGCTACAATTGTAAAAGTGGAACAAAATAACAATGGTGGTTTTGGCGGAAAAAATATTGAATTGAAAGCACATTATATCGACCCCACAGCAGTAAAAAATTACTACCTCTACCGCTATACCTATTCAAGTCAAGTAACATCCAATTTCTATACTGATGAAGATGTATTCTATAATGGAAATGAATTTTTCAGTATCTCACAAAACGATAAAATTAAATCTGGTGATAAAGTAGAAATCAATCATTATGGGATTTCTAGAACCTATTTTAACTATATGTCAGTACTAGTAAGTATTGCCGGTAATGGTGGTGGCGGACCATTTCAATCGCCTCCAGCAACCGTAAGAGGAAATATAATCAATACTACACAAGAAGAAAATTTCCCATTAGGATACTTTTCATTAAGTGAATACGACTCTATAAACTATACCGTTAAATAAAATCCGCTATTTGTAAAATTAAAACCAGTACAAAATGTCTTCACATCACATCGTTCGAGACGACCAAGAACCTGCTTTAATTATAGCCAATGGTGCCGCCTGCCAACCTGAATTATTGGGGCAGTTATTAGAATGGTCCCCATTAGTGGTTGTATTGGATGCTGCCATGGAGCGCGTAATGGAACTGGATATAAAAGTTGATGTTTTATTGGGCGATTTTGATGCTGATTTTGACCCTGAAAAATACCAAACAGAACAATTTCCCATTGACATTATTCATACTCCTGATCAAAACAAAACCGACTTAGAGAAAGCATTTGATTATTTAATCGAACGCAATATTCCAGCTGTGAATGTGATTTGGGCAACAGGAAAACGGGCCGATCATACCATTACCAATATCACCAATATTACACGCTATCGTGATCGTTTAAAAATTGTTCTCTTGGACGACCATTCCAAAGTTTTTTTATTACCAAAAAAATTCGAGAAATGGTATACCGCTAACACTCCTATTTCTTTAATTCCAATTGGCCATGTAACAGGGATTCATTCTTCTAATTTATTTTATCCTTTGCAAAACGATTCACTCACCATTGGCTATCGAACTGGAAGCAGTAATCACGTTATTGAAGACGGCATCGTGACCATTGCACATGAAGAAGGCGATTTACTTCTGATGGAATGTTTTGATTAAAGTATTCCAAAACAGATTGATTATCTTTACCTCGAAATGAAAAAAGAACAAGCAGCAATCAGTCCCCAAAAACCAAATTTACACCCAAGAAATCGCGACAATTCGGGCTATCATTTTGACCAATTAATTCAATCTTGTCCAGAACTCGAGGCATTTGTTTTTACTAATGAGTATCAAACTCAGACTATTGATTTTGCAAATCCAGAAGCCGTAAAAACCTTAAACAAGGCTTTATTAACGAAGCATTTTGGAATAAAAAATTGGGACATTCCTAAAAATTACCTCTGTCCCCCTATTCCAGGGCGTGCAGATTACATTCACTATATCGCAGATTTATTAGCATTGAGCAATAACGGAATTATTCCGCAAGGCGAAACTGTGCAAGGTTTAGATGTTGGAATTGGCGCCAATTGCATCTATCCAATAATTGGAAATAGCACCTACAACTGGAGCTTTGTCGGTACTGATATTGATGAGAATGCGATTCAAAATTGCAAGAAAATCATTCAAAATAATCCTCAATTAATGGATGCCATTAGTTTGCAATTACAACCCGAATCACGATTTATTTTCAAGAACATCATAACACCCGAAGATCGTTTTGCTTTTACCATTTGCAATCCGCCTTTCCATAAATCGGAAGAGGAAGCCAACAAAGGAACGCTTCGAAAAATATCCAATTTAAACCAACAAAAAACAAAAAAAGCAATACTCAACTTTGGTGGTCAAAATGGCGAATTATGGTGTGATGGTGGCGAACTGCGGTTCATTACCCAAATGATTTACGAAAGTGTCAAATACCCTTTGAACTGTTTGTGGTTTACCACATTGGTTTCCAAAAAAGAAAATCTTTCCACTATTTATAAAACCTTGAGTAAAGTAAATGCTGTCGAAATAAAAACAGTCAATATGGCTCAAGGCCAAAAAACGAGTCGATTCGTGGCTTGGACCTTTATGACTGCTGACCAACAAAAAGCCTGGCAATTCTAAATAGAACAACTTCCCTTTCAATTACAATTTAGACTTATTAGTCCATTGATCTCTTGAGTCGAATTAAGTATCTTTACCAAATGAATTTCCAAGTAGTATCTGATTACCAACCCAAAGGCGACCAACCGCAAGCTATTGAAAAATTAGCTCGTGGAATCACTGATGGCGAACAATTCCAAACTTTATTAGGAGTTACAGGATCTGGTAAAACATTCACAGTGGCCAATGTTATTCAGGAAGTGCAACGCCCCACTTTGGTTTTGGCACACAATAAAACTTTGGCGGCGCAATTGTATTCCGAATTCAAACAATTTTTTCCCAACAATGCGGTAGAATATTTTGTTTCTTATTACGATTACTATCAACCTGAAGCTTTTATGCCGGTTACAGGCGTTTTTATTGAAAAGGATTTATCTATCAATGAAGAGCTAGAAAAAATGCGTTTAAGCACTACTTCTTCCCTACTTTCTGGTCGAAGAGATATTTTGGTTGTGGCTTCAGTTTCCTGTTTGTACGGTATTGGAAATCCCGTGGAATTTCAAAAAAACGTGATTGCTCTAGAACGCGATCAAGCGATATCTAGAACCAAATTACTTCACAGTTTAGTGCAAAGTTTATATTCCAGAACTGAAGCTGATTTTACCCCTGGAAATTTTCGAATAAAAGGCGACACGGTTGAAGTATATCCAAGTTATGCTGATGAAGCCTTTCGTATTCATTTCTTTGGTGACGAAATCGAAGAGATCGAGAGCTTTGATGTTAAAAATGCCCAAGTATTAGAGAAGTTTGAAAAACTTACCATATATCCCGCTAACATGTTTGTGACCTCACCCGATGTGTTGCAAAATGCTATTTGGGAAATCCAACAAGACTTGGTCAAACAAGTCGATTATTTTAAAGAAATTGGCAAGCATTTAGAAGCCAAACGTCTTGAAGAAAGAACCAATTTTGATTTGGAAATGATCCGGGAATTAGGTTATTGTTCAGGTATCGAAAACTATTCACGTTACCTTGACGGCCGAGAAGCTGGAACACGACCGTTCTGCTTATTGGATTATTTTCCAAAAGACTTTTTAATGGTAGTAGACGAAAGTCACGTTACCTTATCGCAAGTGCATGCCATGTATGGCGGCGACCGAAGTCGAAAAGAAAACTTAGTTGAATACGGTTTCCGTTTGCCTGCCGCTATGGACAACCGTCCGTTGAAATTTGAAGAATTTGAAGCGATGCAAAATCAAGTGATTTATGTGTCAGCAACACCCGCCGACTATGAATTGCAAAAAACAGATGGCGTTGTTGTAGAACAAGTGATTCGACCAACGGGTCTTTTGGATCCCATTATTGAAGTGCGACCAAGTTTGAATCAGATCGATGATTTGATCGAAGAAATTCAACAACGATGTGAATTAGATGAGCGCGTTTTAGTGACTACTTTGACGAAAAGAATGGCAGAAGAATTAGCCAAATATTTGACCAAAGTATCCATTCGCTGCCGTTATATTCATTCCGATGTAGATACATTGGAACGTATCGAAATCATGCAAGATTTACGCAAAGGATTGTTTGATGTATTGATAGGTGTTAACTTATTGCGTGAAGGTTTAGACTTACCAGAAGTGTCTTTGGTAGCCATTTTAGATGCCGATAAAGAAGGTTTTTTACGAAGCCATCGTTCGCTAACACAAACCATTGGACGTGCGGCGCGAAACCTAAATGGAAAAGCGATCATGTATGCGGATAAAATAACGGATAGCATGCAAAAAACAATTGACGAAACCAATTACCGAAGAACCAAACAAATCAACTTCAACTTGGAGAACAATCAAGTTCCGCAGGCTTTGAACAAAAAAATAGATTCGGCTTTTACCAAAAACCCATTGGTAGAATACGAATTGGGACATACTTTAAATGTAGCTGCTGAAGCTGAAACAGCTTATTTATCCAAAGCTGAAATTGATAAATTAATACGCGAAAAGCGTAAATCAATGGAAAAAGCAGCCAAAGAATTGGACTTTATGCAAGCCGCCAAATTGCGTGACGAAATCAAAAAATTACAAGAACAAGCGTCTTAATTCTTTAGTTTATGGAACTGATTTTAAAAGCCTACGACCTCAAATTAAAACACACTTTTACCATTTCCAGAAAATCAATTGATGTACAAACCTGCGTGATCTTAACATTAAATGATGGTAAATTCTCCGGTTTTGGCGAAGCTTCTTCCAATCCCTATTACAATATTACGGTACCAATGATGATCGCTGATTTGGAAAAAATAAGACCAATCATTGAAACTTCAGGAACTGAAACTCCCGAACTATTTTGGGCCAAAATGCATCCTTATTTAAAAGACAACTTGTTTGCTTTATGTGCTTTGGACAATGCTTACAATGATTTGTATGCGCGAAAAAAAGGAAAGAAGTTGTTTGAATTATGGAATTACAGCACTGAAAAAAATCCATTAACTGATTATACCATTGGCATTGCTCCTATCGAAAAAATGGTAGCTAAAATGAAAGAATTGCCTTGGCCAATTTATAAAATCAAATTGGGAACACAAGAAGATATTGCCATAGTCAAAGCACTCCGAGAACACAGTAATGCCATTTTTAGAATTGATGCCAATTGTGGATGGGAAGTCGATGAAACGATAAACAATTCAATAGCATTGAAAAAACTGGGAGTAGAGTTTTTGGAACAACCTTTACCGGCAAATGATTGGGAAGGACATAAAGAAGTATTTAAACATTCGGCTTTACCAGTAATCGCTGATGAAAGTTGTATCAAAGAAGAAGATGTAGCCCTATGTTTCAATCATTTTCACGGAGTCAATATCAAATTAGCTAAATGTGGTGGGCTCACACCCGGACGACGCATGATCCAAGAGGCCAAACAATTGGGTTTACGCACCATGGCAGGCTGTATGACAGAATCTACTGTGGGTATTTCCGCAATCGCCCAAATACTACCCGAATTGGATTACGTTGATATGGATGGTCCTTTATTACTGAGTGAAGATATAGCAAGTGGAGTTTCCTTGGAATTCGGAAAAATCAACTATGCCGATGGAAACGGAACCGGAGTGCAATTATTTTAAATACTTAAATAAACCTCAAAATGATTCAACGTTTAACACTATTACTCCTATTATGTATTGCTTTTAGTAAAACACTTGCTCAACAAGCGAATCTAAGTACCGCTTCAAAACAGCTTGCTACTTTCACCATAAAAGCACCGCAACTAGATACCGATAAGAAAATCTGGATCTATTTACCAAAAAAATACGATTCAGCTAAAAAGAAATATCCTGTAATATATATGCACGACGCCCAAAATCTTTTCGATGCCAAAACTTCGTATGTTGACGAATGGAATATTGACGAGAAATTGGACAGTCTTAATGCCCAAGTAATTATTGTAGGAATTGAGCATGGAAACGAAAAACGTATTGATGAATTAACGCCATTTAAAAATGCAAAATATGGTGGCGGAAATGCCGACAATTACCTCCGATTTATTGTGGAAACACTAAAACCGGAAATAGACAAGAAATACAGAACAAAAATAAATACAAGAAATACAAGCATTTTCGGGAGTTCACTTGGCGGATTAGTTTCCTATTTTGCAGTCATAAAATACCCTGAAATTTTCGGTAAAGCTGGAGTTTTTTCACCTTCTTTTTGGTTCAACCGAAAAGAAATTAATGAATTGACACAAAAAAGTCCTGCACTAAAAGCTAAAATTTATTTTCTGTGCGGCGACAATGAAGGCGATGCAGATGTCATTCCTGACCTTAATACTATTGATGATTTAATTGCTAAAAAAAGAAGTGGCAATTTGAATTTGACAAAAATAAACATTGTTAAAGGTGGACAACATAACGAAAAATTATGGAGAGATGGTTTTGTAAAAGCGTATCTTTGGCTTTTATAATTGTTTACGCTCTTTAGTTTGTTATCAGTTTAACTAAAGGCTACAAACCAAAAAAGTATAATCCAATACCTATTAGTATGACCAATAACGATATCTTTAAAAAATTACGTGTCGCCTTGATGCTTCGTGATGACCAAATAGTAGAGATTTTAGAATTAGTAGATTTTAGAATTTCAAAATCAGAATTAGGGGCTTTCTTTCGTGATGAAAAACACGAAAACTATATGGAATGTGGCGACCAAGTGTTGCGCAATTTTTTGAACGGATTAGTCATTCATTTGAGAGGGACTAAAGAAAATCCTAAAAATCCAAACGAAGTTTTAGCCAAACACAAAGCTGAAATTCCGAAGAAAGAAAACACTAAAGACCGACCTGAATTTAAAGCTAGTCCGAGAGATCCTGAAAAAGCAAGAGGAGATCAAAAGCCAAAATCATACACAGGATCAAAGAAACCATTTAAGAAAGGTAATACTAAAGCGACTCCAAAAGTACAAGTGGTAGAAAAAGTACAATTCAAAAACGGAAAGAATAAATAATGAAAAAGTTAATTTTTAGTTTCGCAATTATTTCTTCTCTAAGTAGTTATAGCCAAAGTACTTCTACCGAAAAAAAGAAAGAGAGTATTCCTGAAGATGTTGCCGTATTCATAGATGCCCAACTTACCAATTCAGAAGTATTAAAATCGATTCAACCCAATGATATTGAATCGATGAATATTGTTAAAAAAGACACTGTTGTAAATTCAAGAAAATACAAAGGTCAAATTTTCATCAAAATGAAAAAGAAACAATAATAGCACTATATAAAACAAAAAAATCCTGAGCTTTCACTCAGGATTTTTTTTATCAATTTTTTTCTTCTAATTAAGAAAGTGCCGCTTGAACTTGGTCCGCTGCTTCTTGAAATTCAACAGCAGATAAAATTGGCATTCCTGAATTATCAATTAATTCTTTTGCAATAGCTGCGTTAGTACCTTGTAAACGAACAATGATTGGCACTTTAATCGCATCACCCATATTTTTGTAGGCATCTACAACCCCTTGTGCCACACGGTCACAACGAACAATTCCTCCAAAAATATTGATTAAGATCGCTTTTACATTTGGATCTTTTAAGATAATACGGAAAGCAGTTTCAACACGTTTTGCATCAGCAGTTCCTCCTACGTCAAGGAAGTTAGCTGGTTCAAAACCTGCATATTTAATTAAATCCATAGTAGCCATTGCTAATCCAGCTCCGTTTACCATACATCCAACAGTTCCGTCAAGGTCAACATAGTTTAACCCTACTTCTTTTGCTTCAACTTCGATTGGATTTTCCTCTCGAATATCTCGCATATCAGCATACGCTTTTTGTCTATACAAAGCGTTATCATCAATATTTACTTTAGCATCTACTGCTAAAATTTTATCATCTGAAGTTTTTAAAACTGGATTGATTTCAAACATAGAGGCATCTGAACCGATATACGCATTGTATAAAGAATCGATGAATTTTACCATTTCTTTGAAAGCATTTCCAGAAAGACCTAAATTAAAAGCAATTCGTCTTGCTTGAAATCCTTGTAATCCAACAGCAGGATCAATTTCTTCTGTAAAGATTAAATGTGGTGTATGTTCAGCTACTTCTTCGATATCCATTCCACCTTCGGTAGAATACATAATCATATTACGACCTGTGGCTCTGTTCAATAAAACAGAAACATAAAATTCAGACGTTTCGCTTTCACCTGGATAATATACATCCTCAGCAATTAAAACTTTGTGTACTTTTTTACCTTCTGCAGAAGTTTGAGGTGTTACCAATTGCATTCCGATGATTTGCTCAGAAATCTCTTCTACTTGTTGTAAGTTTTTAGCCAACTTCACTCCACCACCTTTTCCACGTCCACCTGCGTGAACTTGTGCTTTAACAACGTACCAACCTGTTCCGGTTTCGGCAGTTAATTGTTTCGCTGCAGCAACAGCTTCTACTGGACTATTAGCTACAATTCCGCGTTGAATGCGAACTCCATAGCTAGATAGAATCTCTTTTCCTTGATATTCGTGTATGTTCATAATAAAGAATTTGTCTGCTTCTCTGAAATTATTTCAGAATAAAAGTGGTACAAAAATAGCAAAATAATATACATACAATATATTTTTTTCATTAAAAAAGTAGTTCTTCCTAATTATATTTGATGCTTTGTCGAAAAGAGTGATTTTTTAATAAAATTTAAATAATACCAACTAATTTGTTACAAAAAATAACATTCTGTTATATTTCTGTTTTTAGCTTCAAAATCAGCATTTTTAGGGTAAAATTCACGCTTCCAATTGTCAATACCTCAATTCAATCACCATTTAATAACAATATCTTCATTTATAGAACCGTTTTCTATTATTTTGGTAAAAATCAACCGAAAAGGGGTTTTGAGTTCGGTAAATAGTGCGAAATATTTAATTTTGTAAAAAAATTATCAAGCATGAAAGTTAAAGAACAAGGCCTTTATTTACCAGAATTTGAGCACGACAATTGTGGTGCAGGATTTATCTGTAATTTGAATGGAATCAAGTCGAATGACATTATTCACAAAGCACTTGACATCCTAATAAAATTAGAGCACCGTGGTGCGGTAAGTGCCGATGGAAGAACGGGAGATGGAGCTGGAATTTTATTTGATATTCCAGATGCTTTCTTTAAAAAAGTATGTCATTTCGAGCTACCAGAAGTTCGCGAATATGCTGTAGGTATGCTTTTTTTACCAAAAAGCCAAAATCAAGTTGATTTTTGTATTAAGACTTTTGAAAAATGCGTACAAGATCAAAATTTACAAATATTAGGTTGGAGAAATGTTCCTGTTGATGTGTCTAATTTAGGACAAGTAGCTGCAGAAAAAGAACCAACTATCAAACAAGTTTTTGTTGGTAAAAATGGATTGAAGATTACTGAACAAGAATTCAATGCCAAATTATTTGCTGCAAGAAAAATTTCAGAGCATGCGATCCGCAACTCTAAAACTTCGGAAAGCCACAGATACTATTTTACTAGTTTATCTACTACTACTATTATATATAAAGGTTTATTGATGCCAGAAGACATCAGTAGATATTATACTGATTTAACGGATACCGATTTGGTTACGAGATTGGCTTTGGTTCACCAACGTTTCTCTACCAACACTTTCCCATCTTGGGATTTGGCGCAACCATTTAGATACATGTGTCATAATGGGGAAATCAATACCTTGAGAGGAAATGTAAGCCGTATGCGTTCTCGTGAAGAATTAATGGAAAGCCCAATCTTCGGAGACGATATCAAAAAATTATTCCCAATCATCTTAGAAGGAAAATCCGATTCAGCTTCTATGGACATGGTAGTGGAATTGTTATTGATGACAGGCCGCTCTTTACCAGAAGCTATGATGATGGTAGTTCCGGAAGCTTGGGAAAAACACCAAACCATGTCCAAAGAGAAAAAAGCGTTCTACGAATACAACTCTTGTATCATGGAACCTTGGGATGGTCCTGCTTCTATTCCGTTTACTGATGGAAATGTTATTGGAGCTTTATTAGATAGAAATGGACTACGTCCTTCTCGTTATACGTTAACAAAAAGTGGATTCGTAATCATGTCATCAGAAATTGGTGTATTGGATATCGATCCAGAAGATGTAATTCAACACGGTCGCTTAGAGCCAGGAAAAATGTTCTTGGTTGACATGAACGAAGGTCGAATCATTGAAGATGAAGAGGTTAAAAATGCTGTAGTTACCAAACGTCCTTACCAAAAATGGTTGGATGGTAATTTGGTACAATTGGCACAAATTCCTTACACAAACAACCCTATCCCAACAGAAACTATTGATTTCCATACAAGACAACGTTTGTTTGGCTATACCATTGAGGATTTAAAAACAATTATTAACCCAATGGGAGCCAAAGGTGCTGAAGCCATCAGTTCTATGGGTAATGATACTCCACTTGCGGTTTTATCAGAACAACCACAATTACTTTACAACTATTTCAAACAATTATTTGCTCAGGTAACCAACCCACCTTTGGATGGTATTCGAGAGGAAATCATTACTGATATTAGTTTAGCTGTAGGTGGTGATTTCAATATTTTTGATATTGACGAAAAACACAGCAAAAAAATCAAAATTCAAAATCCAGTTATTTCTAACGAGGATTTAGATAAAATAAGAAACATTGATCACGCCGATTTCAAATCGGTTACTATTTCTACTTTATACAAAATAGAAAAAGGGGTGAACGGTTTAGAGCGTTCATTAGAAAAATGTATTCAAGCTACTTTCAAAGCGGTTTCTGAAGGATGTAACATTGTGATCCTTTCAGATAGAGGTGTAACTGAAAAATTAGCTCCAATCCCAATGCTATTGGCTTGTTCTTACATTCACCATACCTTAAACAAATTAGGCGTTCGTTCTAAATTCGGTATCATCATCGAATCGGCTGAGCCACGTGAACCACACCACTTTGCTTTATTATTTGGATACGGTGCTAGTGCGATCAATCCATATATGGTTAATGAAATTATTCATGACCAAGTAAACGAAGGACATATTACGGGAGTAAAAGCAGATTATGCTATTACGAACTACAATAAAGCTATTGCCAAAGGAATCGTGAAGATTATGAATAAAATTGGTATCTCTACCTTACATTCCTACAAAGCGGCTCAAATTTTTGAAATTCTAGGTCTAAACAAATCGTTTAGCACTAAATATTTCCCTTTCACTCCTTCTCGAATTGAAGGTATTGGATTGATGGAAGTGGAAAAAGAAATCAAGAAAAGACACCAAAAAGCGTTTCCTAATTCGAAAATTGCCAACTTATTACCTTTGGAAATTGGTGGTATTTACAGATGGAGACGATCAGGTGAAAAACATATGTTCAACCCTACTACTATTGCTAAATTGCAACAAGCGGTTCGTTTGAACAGCCCAGAAGCCTACCAACAATATTCTGATATGGTCAACAATCAAAGTGAAAACTTGATGACCATTAGAGGTTTATTTGAATTCAACAATTTAGATCCAATTTCTATTGACGAAGTAGAACCTTGGACGGAAATCGTTAAGAAATTCAAAACAGGTGCCATGTCTTATGGATCGATCAGTTCAGAAGCACACGAGAATTTAGCGATTGCCATGAACAGAATTGGTGGTAAGAGTAATTCGGGAGAAGGTGGAGAAAACCCAAAACGTTTCCAAAAAGAATTAAACGGTGACTCTAAAAATAGTGCGATCAAACAAGTAGCCTCAGGACGTTTTGGTGTGTCGATAAACTATTTGACTAACGCCAAAGAAATCCAAATTAAAATGGCTCAAGGAGCAAAACCTGGTGAAGGTGGACAGCTTCCTGGAGAGAAAGTAGTGCCTTGGATTGCAGAAACTAGAAATTCAACTCCTTATGTTGGATTGATTTCTCCTCCTCCACACCACGATATTTATTCTATCGAAGATTTATCACAATTGATCTTTGACTTGAAAAATGCCAACCGTGAGGCACGTGTAAACGTAAAATTAGTATCTGAAGTAGGTGTTGGAACTATTGCTGCTGGTGTTGCCAAAGCAAAAGCTGACGTGATCTTAATTTCAGGATACGATGGAGGAACAGGTGCTGCACCATTGACTTCATTACAACATACCGGTATTCCATGGGAATTGGGATTGGCCGAAGCACAACAAACTTTGATTCTGAACGACTTAAGAAGTCGTGTAGTGTTAGAGTGTGACGGTCAATTAAAAACAGGTCGTGACGTAGCTGTAGCTGCTTTATTAGGAGCAGAAGAATTCGGATTTGCAACCGCTCCATTAGTAGCTTCAGGTTGTATTATGATGAGAGCTTGTCACTTGAATACTTGTCCAGTGGGTATTGCAACACAGGATCCTGAATTGAGAAAAAATTTCAAAGGTACTCCTGAGCATGTCATCAACTTCATGTATTTTATTGCTGAAGAATTACGTCAAATTATGGCACAATTAGGTTTCAGAACATTGAAAGAAATGGTAGGTCAATCACAAAAATTAAATGTGAACAAAGCGATCGATCACTACAAAGCAAATGGACTGGATTTATCAGCTATCCTTTACAAACCAGAAAAAGCAAACGTAGTTCCAAATCACAATACAACAATTCAAGATCACGCCTTAGAAAACGTATTGGATTTTGATATTATCAAAGCGGCTATTCCTTCTATTTATAGAAAAGAGAAAACAAGAGTTACTTTCAATATCAAAAATACAGACCGTTCTGTAGGTGCAATTTTAAGTAACGAAATCTCTAAAATATACGGAGCACAAGGTTTACCAGACGATACGATCTTAGTTGACTTTACCGGTTCGGCTGGGCAAAGTTTTGGAGCATTTGCTACAAATGGATTGTCATTCAAAATCCACGGTAACTGTAATGATTACTTAGGAAAAGGTCTTTCAGGAGGTAAATTAATCATCAAAGTGCCGCCAACAGCTACTTTCAAACCAGAAGAAAATATCATCATTGGTAACGTTGCCCTTTACGGAGCTATTACTGGTGAAGCCTATATCAATGGTATGGCTGGAGAGCGTTTTGCAGTTCGTAATTCGGGTGCAACAGCAGTTGTAGAAGGAATTGGGGATCATGGTTGTGAATACATGACTGGTGGAAACGTAGTTATTTTAGGTAAAACTGGAAGAAACTTCGCTGCAGGTATGAGCGGTGGTATTGCTTATGTATACGACCCAGAGAAAAAATTCGACGCCACAGTTTGTAATATGGAAATGGTTGCTTTCGAAGAAAACGAAGCAGAAGACATTACTAAATTGAGACGATTGATTAAAAATCATTCTATGTATACTAATAGCCCGTTAGCTAAACGAATTTTAGCGGATTGGGAGAATCAACAAAAACACTTTATCAAAGTGATGCCAACCGATTACAAAAAAGCATTACAAAGATTGGCAGAAGAAAATAAAGTGGAAGAATTAATAGCACAATAGTCATGGGAAAGATAGGTGGATTTAAAGAATATAGTAGAGCGGACGAAAGTAATATCGCTGTAGCAGAACGCGTTTCTAATTACAATGAATTTACAGTTCCGTTATCGAAAGAAAAAATAAAAGAGCAAGGTTCAAGATGTATGGATTGCGGTATTCCGTTCTGTCACAGTTCTTGTCCGTTAGGGAATTTAATTCCTGATTTTAACGACATGGTACACCAGGAAGAATGGGAAAGCGCATTGGCTATCTTGCAATCAACGAACAACTTCCCAGAATTTACAGGAAGATTATGCCCAGCACCTTGTGAAAAATCATGTGTATTAGGTATTATCAAAGAACCAGTTGCTATTGAAAATATTGAGAAAAATATTGTCGAAAGAGGTTTCGCTGAAGGTTGGATCAAACCACAAGTACCTACACAACGTACTGGTAAAACAGTTGCAGTTGTAGGTTCTGGACCTGCTGGATTAGCTGCTGCTCAACAATTGAACCGTGCCGGTCATACAGTAACTGTATTTGAAAGAGACAATGCAATAGGAGGTTTGTTACGTTACGGAATTCCTAACTTCAAATTAGAAAAAGGAATTATAGACAGACGTGTAGCTATCCTAGAAGCAGAAGGAATCACTTTCAAAACGAATGTTCATGTTGGAGTCAACTTCAGTGTAGAAGAATTGAATGCATTTGATTCTGTTGTTCTATGTGGTGGTGCTACTGAAAGAAGAGGATTACCAACCAAAGGTGCAGATGCTAAAGGTGTAGTTCAAGCCATGACATTCTTAACACAACAAACTAAAGTAGTTTGGGGAGAATCTGTTCCTGACCAAATTGTAGCTACCGGTAAAGATGTTATCGTTATTGGTGGTGGAGATACGGGTTCTGACTGTGTGGGTACCTCTAATAGACAAGGTGCTAAATCAGTAACCAACTTTGAGATTATGCCAAAACCACCGGTTGGTAGAAGCGAATCGACTCCTTGGCCTTACTGGCCGTTACAATTGAAAACATCCTCTTCACACGAAGAAGGTTGTAACCGAAACTGGTTAATTAATACCAAAGAGTTCATCACTAATGATAAAGGCGAATTAACTGCTTTAAAAACAGTAGAAGTAGAATGGAAAATTGTTCCAGGACAACGCCCTGAATTAATAGAAAGAGAAGGTTCAGAAAAAATCTGGCCTTGTGACTTAGCATTGTTAGCACTAGGATTTACAGGCCCTGAGAAAACGTTAAGCGAACAATTAGGTATAGAAACTGATTTTAGAACCAATTACAAAGCAACCAACTACAAAACGAATGTACCTCACATTTTCACTGCAGGTGATATGAGAAGAGGACAATCTTTAATTGTTTGGGCTATATCTGAAGGCCGTGAAGCTGCAAGAGAAGTAGATTTGTTCTTAATGGGTTCAACAAACCTACCTACAAAAGGTAACGGAGATTTACCAACACTATAACCAAACAACAACACAACTCTCCGATAATCCCTTGATGCAATTCAAGGGATTTTTTTTATATTTTTTCAATTAAATGGATATAATGTTTTAAATTAAACATTTTGTTATATTTTGTTAAACTATCCCTTTTAATTTGTTTGTACGATTTAAGAACTATAAATTTGCGCAAAATTAGAATCCAATGCAAGGAAAAGACTTATTACAATTAGCAGAACAATTTGGCAGCCCTTTATATGTTTATGATGCCGAAAAAATACAATCGCAATACAACCGATTAACAAAAGCGTTTTCTAAAGTAGATACCCTTCGCATTAATTATGCAATGAAAGCATTATCTAATGTAGCCATACTTCAATTATTGAGAGATATGGGTTCTGGTTTAGATACGGTTTCTATCCAAGAGGTTTTATTAGGTTTACATGCCGGGTATGCGCCAGAAAAAATATTCTTTACTCCAAATGGCGTTTCATTAGAAGAAATCGAAGAAGTAGCTGCAATGGGAGTTCAGATTAATATTGACAACTTGTCAATTTTGGAACAATTTGGAACCAAGTACCCAGACACACCAGTTTGCATTCGTATCAATCCACACGTAATGGCAGGTGGAAACACAAATATTTCTGTAGGCCATATTGATAGTAAATTTGGTATTTCGATTCACCAATTGCCTCACTTGATTCGTATTGTAGAAAATACAAAAATGAATATTGTGGGTATTCACATGCATACCGGATCGGATATTTTAGATATTGAGGTATTCTTGTATGCTGCTGAAATCTTATTTGATGTTGCCAAAAATTTCAAAAACTTAGAATTTTTAGATTTTGGTAGTGGTTTCAAAGTACCTTACAAAAAAGATGATATCGAAACCGATATTGAAGAGTTAGGTAAAAAATTATCAAAACGTTTCAATGATTTCTGTACAGAGTATGGCAAAGAGTTGACATTAATATTCGAACCAGGGAAATTCTTAGTGAGTGAAGCAGGTTTCTTCTTGGCAAAAGTAAATGTGGTAAAACAAACTACTTCAACTGTTTTTGCAGGAGTAGACAGTGGATTCAACCACTTAATTCGTCCGATGTTATACGGTTCGCAACACCATATCGAAAACATCTCTAATCCAAAAGGAAAAGAGCGTTTTTACTCCGTTGTGGGTTATATCTGTGAAACGGATACATTTGCCAATAACAGACGAATTGCTGAAATCAACGAAGGAGACATTCTATGTTTCAAAAATGCAGGAGCGTATTGCTTCTCTATGTCATCGAATTACAATTCGAGATACAAACCCGCAGAGGTTTTATGGATGAATGGTGAAGGGCATTTAATTCGTGCCAAAGAATCATTTGAAGATCTTCTACGAAATCAAATTCCATTGCCAGTCGCTGCAACTGTTTAATACATAAAAAATCCCGTTCTAATTAGTTCGGGATTTTTTTTAATTAAAATAATTGAATCTTAACATTTGAATTAAGGAAGTTTATATACTTTTGAATGCAAATAATTTTTAAGAAATGAACAGAAGAAAATTTTTCAGAAATGGATCTTTGTTTGCCTTTGGAGCTACACTGATTAACCCATTTGAAAGTAAATCAAATGAACTTGATTTCGATAATGTAAATAAAAATAAAAAAGCCAAGAACATAATAGTAGTTGTAAGTGACGGCATGAGCATTGGGACACTAAATATGGCCGATATTTACCTTAATAGGAAGACTGGAAAAGGAAGTAATTGGATTCAATTGTATAAAGACAATAAAGTAAAACGTGCTGTCATGGACATGGCGTCAGCTTCTTCTATTGTTACTGATTCTGCAGCTGCTAGTTCTTCTTGGGGTAGTGGTTTTAGAGTAAAAAATGGATCTCTTAATGTAGGCGTAAGTGGAGAAGAGTATCTTCCAATTTGGCAAAAATTTAAAAAAGCAGGAAAAATGGCTGGTTGCGTTACAACTGTTCCAATTACACATGCAACTCCTGCAGGTTTTTGTGTTGCATCCAAAAGTCGAAATAGTCAAGATGCTATTGCTGAAATGTACTTAGATCTAAAGTTTGATATTATGATGGGAGGTGGAAATAATTATTTTGCTTCAGATAGTCGTAAAGACAAAAGAGATATGTACCAAGAGTTTACCGCAAAAGGTTTTTCAGTCGTAAAAAACAGAAATGAAATGCTAGCAGCTGACAACTCAAGACCAATTTTAGGGGTATTTGCAAATGATGGCTTACCGTATTCTAAAGATAGAGATAGTAGTTCTGAATTAACTCAAAACATACCTAGTTTGGCTGAAATGACAGCTAAAGCGATTGAAAAAATGAAAGACCACCCAAATGGTTTTGTTTTACAAGTGGAAGCTGGAAAAGTAGATTGGGCAGCTCATGGAAATGATATTACTGGATTAATTTATGACCAAGTTGCGCATGATGATGCTTTAAAAGTAGCATTAGATTTTGCTGAAAAAGATCAAAATACGTTGGTAATTATTACTACCGATCATGGTAATGCAAATCCTGGAATTATTTATGGTAAAGATGCTAATGACAACTTTGATAGTATCCAAAAATACAAACAAACTAACGAATGGATTTTGAATGGAATTGGACAAGAAACTTCAATTAACCAAATCATTGAACGTGTTGAATATGCAAATAGCACAATACTAAAAGAAGATGAAGCCAAAGAAATTCTAAATTTCTATACCAACATCAAAATGGAAGATGGATTATATAATCCTAAACATTTGCCATTTAAAGTTTTAGCTGATATCCAGAAAAAACACAATTCTGTAGGTTGGATCAGTATGGATCATTCAGCTGATTATAGCGAATTAGCCATGTATGGACCTGGAAGTCATTTACTTAATCCTTTTGTTAAAAACACAGACTTACACTATTTAATGCTGAATGCTGCAGAGGTAGAAAACAAATTTTAATTTTATTTTTAACAACTATAGACCCTTTCTCAATAGGGTCTTTTTTTTATCTTGGATTTTCCTCAAAATAACGTTGTTCAATACGTTTGATGTCTTTGATGGAATTTTTGGCCCAAGCCAATCTTTTTAATAAAATTTCGTCTTCAGATAATTGCCAATTAATATCTGAATTGCGTAGTCTGTTGGTCAAATTCTGAATAATAATCGCGGCCGATACCGAGATATTTAAACTTTCTGTAAATCCAACCATCGGAATCTTTAAGAAACCATCGGCTTCGCGCATAATTTCTTCTGACAAACCGTCGATTTCGGTTCCGAAAAACAAAGCGCTTGGTTTCGAAATATCGAAGTTTTCCAATAAACAATCTTTCTCGTGTGGCGTAGTCGCTATGATTTGGTAGCCTTTATTTCGCAAGGTTTGAACGCAAGCAGCTGGCGATTCATAAGTATGAATATCGACCCATTTTTGAGCCCCCATCGCAATTTGTTTGTCGATACTTTTTCCATAACGTTGTTCAATAACATTCAATTCTTGAATACCAAAAACTTCGCAGCTTCGCATCACCGCACTAGTATTGTGCATTTGAAAAACATCTTCAACTGCGATTGTAAAATGATTGGTTCGATTTTTCAAGACATTCAAAAAGCGTTCTTTCCGATTGTCGGTCAAAATGTTTTCAAGAAAATTAAGGTAGTCAATATCAATCATTGTCTCTTTTTTTGGAGGCAAAAATACTAAAAAGGTTTATATTTGCACTTTCGAAAAAACAACACAAAATGACTACTCTTAACGAATTGAATGCTATTTCTCCAATCGACGGGAGATACAGAAATAAAACGCTTTCTTTAGCTCCTTTTTTCTCAGAAGAAGCCTTAATTAAATACCGTGTATTAATTGAGATTGAATACTTCATCGCTTTGTGTGAAGTGCCTTTACCTCAACTTGCAGCAGTTAATCCGAATGTATTCGAGAGTTTGCGTAACATCTACAAAAACTTTTCTACTGAAGATGCGCTTTGGATCAAAGAGACAGAGAAAGTGACCAATCACGATGTAAAAGCCGTGGAATATTTCATCAAAGATGCCTTTGAAAAATTAGGTTTATCAGCATACAAAGAGTTCATTCATTTTGGGTTAACTTCTCAAGACATCAATAACACTGCGATTCCGCTTTCTACCAAAGAAGCCTTTGAAAAAGTGTACCTACCTTCTTTAATTGGTGTGATTTCAAAATTAAAAGAATTGAGTACTGAGTGGCGTGATATTCCGTTGTTAGCACGCACACATGGTCAACCAGCTTCTCCTACTCGTTTAGGAAAAGAAATTGGCGTTTTTGTAGAACGTTTGGAAGAGCAAATGCGTTTGTTATTCAATGTTCCTTTTGCAGCTAAATTTGGCGGAGCAACAGGAAATTACAACGCGCACCACGTTGCGTATCCACAAATAGATTGGAAAAAATTCGGGAATACATTTGTGGAAACCAATTTAGGTTTGCACCACTCTTTCCCCACTACACAAATTGAGCATTACGATCACTTCGCTGCCTTTTTTGATGCATTGAAAAGAATCAACACCATTATCATTGACTTGGATCGCGATATTTGGACGTATGTTTCCATGGAATATTTCAAACAAAAAATCAAAGCAGGAGAAATTGGTTCTTCGGCTATGCCACATAAAGTAAACCCGATTGATTTTGAAAACTCAGAAGGGAATTTAGGAATTGCCAATGCAATTTTCGAACATTTGTCGGCTAAATTACCTATCTCAAGATTACAACGTGATTTAACAGATAGTACAGTTTTGAGGAATATTGGTGTACCAATGGGACACACTATTATTGCTTTTGAAGCTACCTTGAAAGGGTTGAATAAATTGTTATTGAACGAACCTAAATTCCACGAAGATTTAGAGAAAAACTGGGCAGTAGTTGCTGAGGCGATCCAAACAATTCTTCGTCGTGAGGCCTATCCAAATCCTTATGAAGCGTTGAAAGGTTTGACTAGAACTAATGAAGCTATTACCAAAGAATCGATTCATAGTTTCATCGCTACTTTGGATGTAAGTGACGCAATCAAAAATGAATTATTACAAATTACACCAAGTAACTTTGTAGGGATTTAAATTCTAAAATAAACAACACAAAAAAAGGCTTAAGAAATATCTTAAGCCTTTTTTTTATTTGAATATGTACTCTAATTATCTAGAATAATTCGGAGCTTCTTTAGTAATCGTAACATTATGTGGATGACTTTCTGTAATTCCGCTTGAAGTAATGCGAACGAAACGTCCATTTTCTTGCAAAGTCGGAATGTCTTTAGCACCACAGTATCCCATTCCGGCACGAAGACCGCCAATGAACTGCAACATACTTTCATTCAATTCTCCTTTGTAAGGCACACGACCTACAATTCCTTCTGGGACTAATTTCTTCACATCATCTTCGACATCTTGGAAATAACGGTCTTTTGAACCACCTTGCATGGCTTCAACAGAACCCATTCCGCGATACGACTTGAATTTTCTTCCTTCAAAAATAATCGTTTCTCCCGGTGATTCTTTGGTACCTGCTAAAAGCGAACCTAACATTACACAGTCAGCTCCAGCAGCGATAGCTTTAGGAATATCTCCTGTATAACGAATTCCACCATCCGCAATTACGGGAACACCAGTTCCTTTAATAGCCGCAGCTACTTCTAAAACCGCAGAGAATTGAGGAAAACCAACACCTGCTACAATACGAGTCGTACAAATAGATCCTGGTCCAATTCCAACTTTTACTCCATCAGCACCATTTTCAACTAAGTATTTAGCCGCCTCTGGTGTAGCAATGTTTCCTACAATCACATCAATTTTAGGAAATTTAGCTTTTACTTCTTTCAATACATTTACCACACCTTGGGTATGTCCATGAGCTGTATCTATGATAATAGCATCTACTCCCGCTTTAACCAAAGCTTCTGCTCTTTGAACTGCATCTCCAGTAACTCCAATGGCAGCAGCGACACGCAAACGTCCGTAAACGTCTTTGTTAGCAATAGGTTTCTGTGTTAATTTAGTAATATCTCTAAAAGTGATTAAACCAACTAATTCATTTTTAGCGTTAATCACCGGTAATTTTTCGATTTTGTTTCCTTGTAAAACTACTTCTGCTTGCTCTAACGAAGTTCCTTCGGCAACAGTAATTAAGTTTTGAGAAGTCATCACCTCAACAATCGGACGTGCGCCATTTTTTTCAAAACGCAAATCACGATTGGTAACAATTCCTTTTAAGATTTTATACTCATCTACAATTGGTATTCCACCAATTCCAAATTCTTTCATCGCATTTTTAGCATCAGCAACAGTAGAAGTCAATGGTAAAGTAACTGGATCAATGATCATTCCTGACTCTGCACGTTTTACTTTACGCACTTTAGCCGCTTGTTGTTCAATTGTCATATTCTTATGAAGCACTCCAATTCCGCCTTCTTGCGCCATAGCAATAGCCATAGAACTTTCAGTTACCGTATCCATAGCAGCTGCTACGATAGGAACGTTTAAAGTAATGTTTCTTGAAAATTTGGATTGAATACTTACTTCGCGAGGAAGCACATTAGAATAGTTAGGAACTAATAGAACGTCATCGTAAGTTAATCCTTCGCCGATAATCTTAGAAATGTGTGCGATCATTGCAATTTGTTGTAGATGTTAAATTGCATGCAAATATAGAGAAAAATAATCAATAATATACAACCGAAATCAGTAGTATTTATTCTTTAGAAATTTTAATGAAATGAATTAAAGACTTTCGACGCTTCGTTATACGCACTTTCAAAACTCATCGGACTCAAATTAGTAGTGGCTTTTTGAGCAGTAAAATAGGATAGTAATTTTTCGGTAGGCATATTGCCTGTCAAATGATTGGTCGCCATTGGGCATCCTCCAAAACCTTGAATCGCGCCATCAAATCGGCGACAACCCGCTTTATAAGACGCATCAATTTTTTCAAACCACGAATCCGGAGTGGTGTGTAAATGGGCGCCAAACTCAATTGCTGGATAAGTCGGAATTAAATTAGAAAACAAATACGAAATCATTTCTGGAGTTGAACTTCCAATGGTGTCAGAAAGTGATACAATTTTGACTCCCATTGTCGCTAATTTTTCAGTCCATTCCCCTACAATTTCAGTGTTCCAAGGATCTCCGTATGGATTTCCAAAACCCATAGAAAGATAGGCCACAACTTGTTTGTTTTTGGCATCAGCCAAATTTAAAATCTCTTGTAAACTGATTAAAGATTGCGAAATGGTTTTGTGGGTATTTCGCATTTGAAAATTTTCCGAAATAGAAAATGGAAAACCTAAATATTGAATTTCAGGAAAAATACAAGCCGCTTCAGCACCTTGCGTATTTGCTATAATAGCTAATAACTTACTTTGTGTTTTCGATAAATCCAATTGGGCTAAAACTTCAGCAGTATCCTGCATTTGGGGAATCGCTTTGGACGAAACAAAACTTCCAAAATCTATGGTATCAAAACCCACACGTAACAACGACTGAATGTAAGTCACTTTATTTGCAGTAGGAATAAACGTCTTTATTCCTTGCATAGCATCACGCGGACATTCAATGATTTTTACTGTTTCCATAGCAAATCAAAGGTAGTAAAAATCAAGAGTTAGAAAGCAAAGAAAAAATTATTTATTTCTCAAAATAGCTTTGTTAATGGCTTTAACCAAAGCAGGACCTTCATAAATAAAACCGGTATACAATTGCACCAAACTAGCTCCTGCCGCTAGCTTTTCAAGAGCATCTTCGGCAGAATGAATTCCGCCTACGCCAATAATTGGAAAGGATTTATTGCTCTTTTCAGCTAAAAATCGGATGACTTCTGTTGATCGTTTTTCCAAAGGTTTTCCGGACAATCCACCTGTTTCAATTTTATTTTCTGATTGTAAACCTTCACGAGATAAAGTAGTATTGGTAGCAATCACTCCTGCAATTTTGGTTTCGTTCACAATATCGATGATATCCAATAATTGTTCATCCGTTAAATCCGGTGCGATTTTTAATAAAATGGGTTTCTGTTTTGGCTTAGCCAAATTATTATTTTGCAAGGTTTGCAACAATTCGGTTAACGGCTCTTTATCTTGTAAAGCGCGTAAATTAGGCGTGTTTGGCGAACTCACATTCACCACAAAATAATCTACATAATCAAACAACGCCTCAAAACAAATTTCATAATCCGAAGTCGCTTCTTCGTTAGGAGTTACTTTATTTTTTCCAATATTTCCACCGATTAAGACGCCGTTATTTTTTTTCAATTGCAACACTGCTTCTTCCACTCCGCCGTTATTAAATCCCATTCGGTTAATAATGGCACTATCTTCCTTCAAACGGAACAAGCGTTTTTTTGGATTTCCATCTTGTGCTTTTGGCGTAAGCGTTCCAATTTCTATAAAGCCGAAACCGAAGTTGGACAACTCTTTGTACAAAACCGCATTCTTATCAAAACCAGCTGCTAAACCTACTGGGTTTTTAAATTTCAAACCGAAAACTTCTGTTTCTAAACGACTATCATTTACTTCGTACAAGGCACGAAAAATTCCTGAAAAACCAGGTATTTTTGAAATGATTCGAATCAAAGAAAAGGTAAAATAATGTACTTTTTCAGGATCAAAACAAAAAAGTAACGGACGAATTAGTAACTTGTACATAGTTGTGATTTTGTGTGTTGCAAAAGTAAAGAATAGTTTTTAGTAACGAAACTTCTCGAGCCAATTTTCAAGCAAGTTCTAATTTTGAAAATTAATTGCTAAAATCCGCTAAAAACCACGCACAAACCTTGCTTATATTTTGTGTGTGTTTTTTCAATACCCTATATTTGCAATCCTAAAAATAGTTTACAATGATTAAGATTACTTTACCCGATGGGTCTGTGAAAGAATTTGCAGCTGGGATTACCCCAATGGACGTTGCAAAAAGCATTAGCGAAGGATTGGCTAGAAATGTTATTTCTGCTTCATTCAATGGTACTACCGTTGAAACCGTTACGCCTTTGACCACAGATGGTAGTCTTGTTCTTTTTACTTGGAATGACGAAGGAGGAAAAAAAGCGTTTTGGCACTCTACTTCTCACGTGATGGCGCAAGTTTTAGAGGAAATGTATCCAGGTATCAAATTGACTCTTGGACCAGCAATTGCCAACGGATTTTATTATGATGTTGATTTCGAAGACCATAAAATTACCGATGCCGATTTCAAAAAAATTGAAGACCGCGTATTAGAAATTTCAAGAGACAAACACGAATTCAAATTGCGTCCTGTTTCAAAAGCAGAAGCGCTTGAAGTTTACAAAGATAATGTCTATAAAACCGAATTGATTTCGAATCTAGAAGACGGAACCATTACATTTTGTGACCACTCTACTTTTACTGATTTATGTCGTGGAGGTCATATTCCAAACACTGGAATTATCAAGGCGATGAAAGTGATGAGCGTTGCTGGTGCTTATTGGAGAGGTGATGAAAAAAACAAACAGTTAACTCGTGTGTATGGAATTTCATTTCCAAAACAGAAAGACTTAACGGAATACCTAGAATTGTTAGAAGAGGCCAAACGTCGCGATCACAGAAAACTAGGAAAAGAATTGGAATTATTTGCTTTTTCATCCAAAGTAGGTCAAGGTTTGCCTTTATGGTTGCCAAAAGGAGCTGCTTTGCGTGATCGTTTAGAGCAATTTTTGAAAAGAGCACAGAAAAAAGCAGGTTACGAACAAGTAGTTACACCCCACATTGGTCAAAAAGAATTGTACGTAACTTCAGGTCATTATGCCAAGTATGGCGCTGATAGTTTTCAACCGATAAATACGCCTGCTGAAGGTGAAGAGTTCCTGTTAAAACCTATGAACTGTCCTCACCACTGTGAGATTTACAATGTGCGTCCATGGTCGTACAAAGATTTACCAAAACGTTATGCTGAATTTGGAACTGTATACCGTTATGAACAAAGTGGCGAATTACACGGTTTAACTCGCGTTAGAGGATTTACTCAGGACGATGCCCACATTTTCTGTACTCCAGAACAATTGGACGAAGAATTCAAAAAAGTAATTGATTTGGTTTTATACGTTTTCGGTTCGTTAGGATTTGAAAACTTCACCGCTCAAATTTCTTTACGCGATCAAGAGAACAGAGACAAGTACATTGGTTCTGATGAAAATTGGGAAAAAGCTGAAAATGCAATTATCAATGCAGCAAAAGATAAAGGCTTGAATACTGTTGTAGAATATGGCGAAGCTGCATTCTATGGTCCAAAACTGGATTTCATGGTAAAAGATGCTTTGGGAAGACAATGGCAATTAGGAACCATTCAAGTAGATTACAACTTGCCAGAACGTTTTGATTTGACTTACAAAGGATCGGATGATCAATTGCACAGACCCGTTATGATTCACCGTGCACCATTTGGTTCAATGGAACGTTTTATTGCAATTTTATTAGAGCATACTGCTGGTAATTTCCCATTGTGGTTAATGCCAGAACAAGCTATTATCTTGTCATTGAGCGAGAAATACGAAATATATGCCAAAAAAGTTTTAGATTTGCTAGAAAATCACGAAATTCGCGCCCTAATTGACAACCGAAACGAAACTATCGGGAAGAAAATTAGAGATGCTGAAATGCAAAAAACGCCTTTCATGCTGATTGTGGGTGAAGAAGAAGAAAAAAACGGTACAATTTCGATTCGACGTCACGGTCAAGAAGGAAAAGGAAATATTACAGTTACCATAGAGGAATTTGCCGCTATTGTTACTGAAGAGATCAACAAAACATTAAAAGTATTTACAGTTTAACTTAAATTTTAAAGCCATAGCAATAAGAAGCAACAGAGGTTACCAACCTCGAGTAGAAAAGAAAGATGCACACCGAATTAATAATTTTATTCGTGTACCAGAAGTACGTCTTGTAGGTGAAAATATTGAGCCTGGAGTTTTTAAAACTGCAGATGCTTTGAAATTAGCTGACGAATTTGAATTGGATTTGGTTGAAATTTCACCAAATGCAGAACCACCCGTTTGTAAAATCATGGACTACAAAAAGTTTGTCTATGAGCAAAAGAAACGTGAAAAGGTTTTGAAAGCTAAATCAACACAAGTGGTGATTAAAGAAATTCGTTTTGGTCCTCAAACTGATGAGCACGATTACGAATTCAAAAGAAAGAATGCTGAAAAATTCTTAAAAGAAGGATCTAAATTGAAAGCTTTTGTTTTCTTTAAAGGTCGTTCGATTATTTATAAAGATCAAGGTCAAATCTTGTTATTGCGTTTGGCAACTGATTTGGAAGAATTTGGTAAAGTAGAAGCGATGCCAGTTCTAGAAGGAAAGAGAATGATCATGTTCATTGCTCCAAAGAAAAAAAAATAATCCATTTTTAGAATAAAGAAATATTGAGATTGCTTCGCAAGCTCGTAAAGATAGTAAGTAAGATAAATTAAAAACACTAGGAAAAAATGCCTAAAATGAAAACCAAATCTAGCGCCAAGAAACGTTTTAAAGTTACTGGTTCTGGAAAGATTAAAAGAAAGCATGCTTTTAAAAGTCACATCTTGACTAAAAAATCTAAAAAACGTAAATTAGCTTTGACACACTCAGCGTTAGTTCACCAATCAGATGAAAAAAGCATCAAACAACAATTAAGAATTATATAATGAGTAACTAGTAACTAGCAGTTAGTAATTAGCATTTTTGCAACTCACTAATCACTATTTACTAATCACTAATAAATTCTTTAGGTTACAAACAATTTAATAACCTTGGAGTATGGCCTTAAGTTCTCTTGATTAAATTCGGGACGCCTGCTACAAAAAAAACAGTAAAATTATGCCAAGATCGGTAAATTCAGTTGCTAAAAGAGCAAGAAGAAAAAAAATAATGAAGCAAGCCAAAGGTTTCTTTGGTAGACGTAAAAACGTTTGGACAGTTGCTAAGAACGCGGTAGAGAAAGCAATGTGCTACGCTTACCGTGACAGAAAAGTAAATAAAAGAAATTTCCGTGCTTTATGGATTCAACGTATCAACGCTGGAGCTCGTTTAGAAGGAATGTCTTATTCACAATTCATGGGAAAAGTGAAAGCTAATAATATCGAATTGAACCGTAAGGTTCTTGCTGATTTAGCGATGAACCACCCAGAAGCTTTCAAAGCAATACTTAATAAAGTAAAATAAACGTTTTATCAACTCAATTTAGATTACTTACTTACATAGAAAAACCTCAATCGAAAGATTGGGGTTTTTTGTTGCCCTTTAGTGATGAACGACTAATAATTGTATCTTTAAACCGCAATACTATTTAGAATAGCGCATGAAAAAAATATTCCTTTTTGTATTCCTACTTCTTTCTTCCATTGGCTTTAGCCAAATCCAGTTAGTTTCCTGGAATGTTGAAAATTTGGGTAAATCCAAGTCTGATGAAGAAATAGCCTTTATGGCAAATCTGCTCAACCAATACGATTTAGTCTCCTTACAAGAAGTCGTAGCGGGTTATGGAGGCGCTCAGGCGGTTGCCCGACTTGTAGACAAACTCAATAGAAAAGGAAATCAATGGGACTACACCATCAGTGATCCAACCACAAGCACACCCAGTAAAACAGAACGGTATGCGTTTCTATGGAAAACAGCATTAGTCAAAAAAATTGGGAAAGCGTGGCTTGAAAAAAAATACGCAAACGCAATGGAACGCGAACCTTATTTATGCACTTTTGAATACGGCAAAAAACAATTTACCGCCGTTTCCTTTCATGCCATTACCAAAAGTAAACAACCTGAGAGAGAGATTAAATACTTTCAATTCTTCCCATTGGCATATCCAAAATCCAATTTGATCATTATGGGCGATTTCAATTGTCCACAATCGCATTCTGTATTTAATCCTTTACGAAAAATAGGATTTGCATCGGCATTAGTTAACCAAAAAACATCTTTGAAACGCAGTTGTAAAAATGGGCAATGTCTTGCTTCAGAATTTGATAATATGTATTTTCAAAAAACAAAAATCAAGAAATTAGATTCAGGTGTAATTTTGTTTTACCAAAACTTTCCCTCTCTGCGACAAGCCAGAACCATATCGGACCACTGCCCAGTTTGGATGGAATTTAGTTTGAATTAAATATAGTTTCACTTGATTTGGCGATGATCCAAAAAAAAATCCGCTTAAAAGCGGACTCATATTTTATATTTAAAAGGGAACATCACTATCGTCGTCATCCTCATTCAAATTACTTCCAAAGGCTTCATTAGCGGAAGGCAAGTTCTTTGTAATAAACGGATTATCATCACTATTCATACTCGATGGCAAATCATCGTAACTTCCTGAGTAATCATCTAAATTATCAAATTTACCCAAGTGACCGATGAATTTCAAACGAACGTTTTCGATACTACCATTACGGTGCTTGGCAATCATGATTTCGGCTTGACCAGCTGTTGGCGATGCTTCATCATCATCCCATTCATCAATTTTATAATATTCGGGACGATACAAGAACGAAACGATATCAGCATCTTGCTCAATCGCTCCCGATTCACGTAAGTCAGACAATAAAGGACGTTTACTAGAACCACGTGTTTCTACCGCACGCGATAATTGCGAAAGTGCAATAACCGGAACATTCAATTCTTTTGCTAAAGCTTTCAAATTTCGAGAAATAGTCGAGATTTCTTGCTCTCTATTTCCGCCACCTTTTCCGTTTCCACCAGCTGTCATCAATTGCAAATAGTCGACAATGATGATTCTAATTCCGTGTTGAGACACCAAACGTCTTGCTTTGGCCCTTAAATCAAAAATAGAAAGTGATGGGGTATCGTCAATATATAAAGGTGCTTTTTCCAGATTTTTCACTTTGGTACTCAATTGTTCCCATTCGTGTTTTTCTAATTTTCCGGTACGTAATTTTTCTGAAGACAAACCTGTTTCAGATGAAATCAAACGGGTAATTAATTGTACTGAAGCCATCTCCAAAGAGAATAAAGCAACAGGCATTCCATAATCAATAGCCATATTTCGTGCCATGGACAATACAAATGCTGTTTTTCCCATTGCAGGTCTTGCTGCAATAATGATCAAATCACTCGGCTGCCAACCTGAGGTAATCTTATCTAATTTTTCAAAACCAGTCGCCACTCCACTTAATCCTTCTTGACCGGCTATTTCTTCAATTCGTTTTTTGGCTTGTAATACTAGACTTTGAGCTGTTTCAGAACTACGTTTAATATTTCCTTGTGTTACTTCGTATAACTTCGACTCGGCTTTGTCTAACAAATCGAATACGTCCGTAGTTTCATCATAGGAATCTTCGATAATTTCTGATGAAATACGAATCAGACTACGTTGAATAAATTTTTGTAGAATAATTCTAGAGTGAAACTCAATGTGTGCTGAAGAGGAAATTTTTTGGGTCAACTGAATCAAATAGAAATCACCACCTGCAATGTCCAATTTTCCATTCTTCTTAAGCTGAGCAGAAACTGTCAACAAGTCAATCGGTTGCGTTTCGGTAAACAACTGAACAATGGCTTCAAAAATATATTTGTGTGCGTCTTTGTAAAAGGCATCGGCTTGCAAGATATCAATTACCTCATCTACTCCTTTTTTATCAATCATCATGGCGCCTAACACTGCCTCTTCTAAGTCCAATACCTGTGGTGGCAATTTTCCTTTTTCGAGATTAATGATAGTCGCTTTGTCTACTTTAACTGGCGCTATATTTCTAAAATTTTCCATGTAGCGAAAATAAGAAAAATTAAAAAAAAGGCCACAACGACTTATTACATAATAATGTTGATAACTAACTATTTTTTGTTTATAAGTCAAAAAAAATCCGAAACCACAAGGTTTCGGATTAAGTATCTATTTGTAAGAATATTAGTCTTTAAAATGCCCCATTGCAAGGTATTTCTCATATCGCTGCGCTAATAATTCTTCTGTTGATAAGTCTTTCAACTCATTGTATCCTTTCATAATATATTGCTCCACCGTTTTGAAAGTACTTTCTCTATCGAAATGTGCTCCTCCTAATGGTTCTGGAATAATATCATCAATTAGTTTTTGCTTTTTCATGTCGGAAGAAGTCAATTTCAAAGCTTCAGCAGCTTGTTCTTTGTATTCCCAACTTTTCCAAAGAATAGATGAACACGATTCTGGTGAGATTACAGAATACCAAGTATTCTCTAACATATACACTTTATCGCCTACACCAATTCCTAATGCTCCACCAGATGCTCCTTCTCCAACAATAACGGTAATTACAGGCACTTTCAAGCGAACCATTTCAAAAATATTTCTAGCAATTGCTTCTCCTTGTCCGCGCTCTTCCGCTTCTAAACCTGGATAAGCTCCTGGGGTATCTACTAAAGTGACAATTGGAATACCAAATTTCTCCGCCATTTTCATCAAACGCAAGGCTTTTCTGTATCCTTCTGGGTTTGCCATACCAAAGTTACGGTATTGACGCGTTTTGGTGTTGTATCCTTTTTGTTGGCCAATGATCATAAACGATTGACCCGCAATTTTTCCTAATCCACCCACCATCGCTTTATCATCTTTAAAACCACGGTCACCGTGCAATTCTAAAAAAGTATCCCCGCAAAGTGCATTGATATGGTCTAAAGTGTACGGTCTATTTGGGTGTCTTGACAATTGAACACGTTGCCAAGCAGTTAAGTTTTTGTATATATTACGTTTGGTTTCTTCTAACTTTTTGTTGATTTGTTTGCATGTATTGGTTACATCAACATCTGATTCTTTACCAATAACAACACATTTTTCTAACTGATCTTCTAATTCTTTGATAGGAAGTTCAAAATCTAAATATTCCATGGAGTTGTAGTGTTATTTATTTTTCCGATTAGAACTGCAAATATAAAATTTAAAATCGTTTGACAGTCCTAAATTTCGATTTAAGTGCAAAAAATTGCATTGTTTTTAGTTATTCTTTGGCTTTGTAATAGTGTTTAATCACCCCGTTTAAAATGACCGTAATGACAATAATTAAAGCGCCAATATAAAACTCAGTGCTCATCTTTTCTTTTCCACCAATGATAAAATAGGCTAATACAATTCCGTACACCGGCTCTAGATTTGTCGTCAGCATCACGGTATACGGAGTCAATTTACGCATGACACGAACAGAGGCCGTAAAAGCATAAGCTGTACAAACCGAAGCCAAAATAAAAAGCCAAATCCAATTGTTAACCGAAAGTTCAAAGAAATCTTTTGTGAATTTTCCCTGAATAATAAAATAGATTGAAATAAAGAAAAAACCAGACAGGAATTCATAAAATGTAATAACCGAAGGATCGTGTTTTACAATTAATTTCCCATTCATTAAAGTAAATAAAACCCCTAAAATAATGGAGGCTAAAGCAAAAAATACGCCGTTGATATAACCGCTTTCTACTTGAAGTATTAAAGACAATCCCGCAATAATAATTACCCCAAAAAACACTTCGTACCAGAGTACTTTTCGTCCATAAAAAATGGGTTCCAATAAAGAAGCAAAAAAAGCGCCCAATGAAAATACTGAAAGTGTAATCGACACATTCGAAATATGAATCGCTTGAAAAAAGAAAATCCAGTGCAACGCAATCAACAATCCAACAAATACTAATTGCAATAATTCTCGAACAGGTATGCTAAAAGACTTTTTCTTGGCCACTAAAAATAATCCAATAAAACCACTTGCGATAAGCATTCGGTACCAAACTAAGTCATCTGCAGGGATTGTAATTAATGCGCCTAAAATGGCTGTAAACCCCCAAATAAATACAATCAAATGAAGATTGAGGTAGCTCTTCAGATTATCGTTTTGCATGTCGTAAAAGGTAATACGCTAAGATTCCAAAAAGCAAATTAGGAGTCCAAACCGCAATAAGTGGAGAAAAACTAGTTTTTTCGGCAAAGACACCAAAAATTTTATCTAAAAACACAAAGGAAAAGGCCACAGCAATTCCGATGGCTAAATTCATTCCCATTCCGCCTCTTCGTTTCATGGCCGAAACCGAAACAGCGATAATCGTCAAAATAAATGCCGAAATTGGAATACTGAACTTTTTATAATATACTACTAAGTAAATATTGATATTGGAAGAACCTCTTTTCTTTTCTTTGTTGATAAAATCATATAGTTTACCTAAAGGAAGTGTTTCAGCGATATACACCACCGGAGCCAAATCTTCCAAATCAAATTTAAATTTCATTTTTTTCTCAGGTACTTTTTCAATCTTATCACCCATAGGACCGACCGTCCGTTTTGTATATTCAAAAAGTGTATAATTTTTTTCTTTTGGATTCCATTGAATTCGTGCAGCGGTAATTTTATAGGTTAACTTTTCTTTGTCAAAATTTTCCAACGAAAAATTATAGGCTGTTTTGGTTTCGTTATTAAAACTGTTTACATAGATAAACTCAGTGTCACTAATTTGTCGGTACACATCGGTATTGTCCCCTTGCATCAGCTGTTGCCCACCCGTTCGTAAATAAGTATACCTAAAGTTATTAAATCCTTCGCTAGCAATTGGAACCAAATAAAATCCCATAAATAAGACAATAACTGATACTATAGAAGCACCAATTATAAAAGGACGCAGGAATCGCGTGAACGAAATACCTGAACTTAAAATGGCAATAATTTCGGTGTTGTTAGCCAATTTAGAAGTAAACCAAATCACCGATAAAAACAAAAATATCGGAAAAAGCATGTTGGTGAAATATATGGTGAAATTGAAATAATACACCAATATTTTATTCAAAGGTACCTGATTTTTAATCATCATATTGACCTTTTCAGAAACGTCAACAACAATTCCGATGGGAACAAATAACAAAAGCATCACGGTAAAAGTGACCAAGTAGCGCTTTAAGATGTATTTATCTAGTATTGTTAATTTGTTCATGAGAAAAAATTATAATCGTTGGCTCATGTTTTTGACCATCATTTCTTTCCAAGGTCTAAAATCACCCGCTAAGATATGTTTTCTAGCTTCACGAACCAACCACATATAAAATCCTAAATTATGGATCGTTGCAATTTGTTTTCCAAGAAATTCATTGGCAGCAAAAAGGTGACGCAAATAGGCCTTAGTATATTCAGTATCAACGAAAGTAATTCCCATTTCGTCGATGGGTGAAAAATCAGCTTCCCATTTTTTATTTTTGATGTTGATGGTACCGTTTGCTGTAAACAACATACCGTTTCTTGCGTTACGGGTAGGCATTACACAATCAAACATATCAATTCCCAATGCTATATTTTCCAAAATATTAATTGGCGTTCCCACTCCCATTAAATAACGAGGTTTGTCTTCGGGCAAAATTTCGCATACTACTTCTGTCATAGCATACATTTCTTCAGCCGGTTCTCCAACAGATAGTCCTCCAATAGCATTTCCTTGCTGACCTGAATTGGCAATATATTCAGCAGATTGTCTGCGTAAATCTTTGTAGGTACTTCCTTGAACTATGGGGAAAAAAGTTTGCTCGTAGCCGTATTTAAAAGGTAAGTTATCCAAATGATTGATACAACGATCCAACCAACGGTGAGTCATGTGCATCGAGCGTTTGGCATAATTATAATCGCAAGGATACGGCGTACATTCATCAAAAGCCATAATGATATCAGCACCAATGGTACGTTGAATTTCCATCACATTTTCAGGTGTGAAAAAATGATAGGATCCGTCAATATGGGATTTGAATTTTACGCCTTCTTCTTTAATCTTTCTATTAGCCGAAAGCGAATACACTTGGTATCCACCGGAATCTGTCAAAATATTACGATCCCAATTCATGAATTTATGCAATCCACCTGCTTTTTCTAAAATTTCAGTTTGTGGACGCAAATACAAATGATAGGTATTCCCTAAAATAATATCTGGATTGATGTCATTTTTCAATTCGCGTTGGTGAACTCCTTTTACTGAAGCCACAGTTCCAACAGGCATAAAAATAGGGGTTTCAATCAGACCGTGATCGGTAGTTATACTTCCGGCTCTCGCTTTCGATTGGGAATCTTTTTGTAATAAATCAAACTTCATATTGGCTTTTTTCAGTCGGCAAAGATAGGCTAATTTGAATCCTTTTTAAAAAATTTTCCCAAATTGAATTTATAAAACCATTCAAACACTTATTTTTGCGCTATGGCAAGAAAAAATACAGACAAAGTTGTCTTTCATCAAATAAAAGTCCTTGATGCTGGTGCAAAAGGCGTATCGGTAGCAAAAGCGCCCGACGGAAAAGTAATCTTTATCCCAAATGTAGTTCCTGGAGATGTCGTAGATGTGCAAACTTTCAAGAAACGCAAAGCGTTTTACGAAGGAAAAGCAGTGAAATTTCATGAATTTTCAGAACACCGAATTGAACCTATTTGCGAACATTTTGGAGTTTGTGGCGGTTGTAAATGGCAAAACATGAACTACAGCCAACAATTGTATTACAAACAAAACGAGGTAAAAAACCATTTGCAACGCATTGGAAAAATTGAACTTCCTGAATTCGAACCCATTTTAGGTTCTGAAAAACAATTTTTCTACAGAAACAAAATGGAATTTTCATTTTCGAATAGCCGTTGGTTAACCGAACAAGAAATCGAAAGCACCGACGATTTAGGCAATAGAAATGCTTTAGGATTTCACATTCCAAAAATGTGGGATAAAATCTTGGACATCAACAAATGCCATTTGCAAGAAGATCCGTCAAATGCAATTCGCAATGAAATTAGGGCTTTTGCCAATGCTAACGGATTGACTTTCTTCAACCCAAGAGCACACGAAGGTCTGTTGCGTACGTTAATGTTGCGTACCGCTTCAACTGGGGAAATCATGGTATTGATTCAGTTTTTTGAAGATAACAAAGTCAATAGAGAATTGATTTTAGATCACATCTACGAAAAATTCCCGCAGATTACTTCCTTACAATTTGTAGTCAATAATAAGGCAAACGATACTTTATACGATACTAACATTCAACTATACAAAGGTCGCGATTACATTTTGGAAGAAATGGAAGGTTTGAAATTTAGCATTAATGCCAAATCTTTTTACCAAACAAATTCCGATCAAGCGTACGAATTGTATAAAATCACCCGCGATTTTGCTGGACTTACAGGAAGTGAAACCGTATATGATTTGTATACCGGAACCGGAACTATTGCACAGTTTGTATCCAAAAAGGCTAAAAAAGTAATTGGGGTAGAAAGCGTTCCTGAAGCAATCAGTGATGCAAAAGCCAATGCCAAACGAAACGAAATTACTAATTGCGAATTCTTTGTTGGAGACATGAAAGTAGTTTTTAACGAAAACTTTATTGCGCAACATGGTAAACCGGATGTGATTATCACCGACCCACCACGAGACGGAATGCACAAAGACGTGATCGAACAAATTCTAAAAATTGAACCTCAAAAAGTAGTCTATGTAAGTTGTAACTCAGCTACACAAGCTCGTGATTTGGCCTTGATGGACGAAAAATACAAAGTAACACGAGTGCGACCTGTGGATATGTTTCCACAAACGCATCATGTTGAAAATGTTGTACTTTTGGAGAAACGTTAGTCAAATGAAAAAAGGTATCCTGCTATTAGTTGCTCTTGTATCTGTCTTTTTCTCCAGTTGTGAAAAAGACGATATCTGCGATGCAAATACCGTAACTACTCCCCGATTGGTTCTTACTTTTTATGACATCAACAATCCAAGTGTTTTAAAGAATGTAAATCAGTTGAAAGTAGTTGGAGAAGGAATGACAGAAGGGATTGTATTTAGTGCTACAGCAATTGGTGATTCAAAATATGTCACCAATGCGAATACCATTTCTCTTCCATTAAAAGTAGATCAAGATGTGAGTACGTATACTTTAATTTTTAATTCTGGAAATTCAAATCCTAATGTAGTCTTTACCGATAAAATCCAAATCAATTATAGTCGTATCAACTCATTTGTATCAAGAGCTTGTGGATTTAAAACGAATTTCAGTTTACGCCCTAACAATCCAATTACACATACTGCAGTTCCATCAACAAGCGGCAAATGGATTCAATATATTTCAGTAGAAAAAACAAACATAGAAAATGAAAATGAAACACATATTAAACTTTTCTTCTAGTCTTTGTTTTTTGCTGATGTTCACATTGGCACAAGCCCAAGTAAAACCAGATGCTACATCAGATGTAGAGCAAATTGCAGATAGTATTCCGGTAAAAAAAGACCGTTATGGACTTCGAGTAGGGGTTGATTTGTTCAAATTAACCCGAGGTTTTTATGACAAAAACTACAAAGGGATTGAACTTACGGGAGATTTTCGATGGAATAAAAAATACTATTTAGCCGCCGAACTTGGAAACGAAAATAAAACCACCGAAGACGATCGATTGACCACAAACAGTAAAGGTTCCTACTTAAAAGCCGGTTTTGATTACAATATGTATGAAAATTGGCTAGACATGGAAAACATTATTTCAATTGGTTTACGCTATGGTTTTAGTACCTTCAGCCAGGAATTATATAGCTACAAAATTTACAATCCTAACCCGTATTGGGGAGAATTAGCTGCCATTCCTGCTAATCAAGAATTCAATGGATTAAGCGCCAGTTGGATTGAAGTTGTAACTGGGATGAAAGCCAAAATGTTCAACAATGTTTTTGTGGGATTTAGTGTGCAGTTAAAAACCTTGGTTACCAATAAAAAACCAGATGGTTTTGATAATTTATATATCCCTGGTTTCAACAGAACGTACAATGGTAGTTTCGGAATTGGTTTTAATTATAGCGTGACCTATTTTGTTCCGCTGTACAAAAAGAAAGTGGTTGTTAAATAATTGATTCCAATCATTTAACTTCTATGAAAGTGGATAGTAGATTTACATAGAACTTCTAACACATCTAAATCAATATCGAGTAATTTATTAATATAAATACAGGCTTTACCTATCTTAAATTTTCCTAGTTTATTTAAAAGCTCAGTATTATTTTGTTGTGGGGTGTAAACATATAGGGAAAAAGCTTTTTTCCTTGGCGAAAATCCAATAAGCAAACAATCACCCTCATGGCCACTTGCATATTTATAATGATAACTTCCAAAACCAATAATTGTAGGACCCCACATTTTTGGTTCAAAACCTGACCATTTTTTCATTAACTCAATCAGTTGCAAACTATCTTCTCGCTTATGTTTGTCATCAACAAATGAATTAATAAAATCGGATACCTGAATTTCAGTTACTTTAGTTTTATTCTCTTTACCCATCAATATAACTTGTTATGAAATTGATAAATTATGAAATCAAATTCTTCACAATTCTTTAATTCCTTTTACAAAAAGCCAAGACATAAATAGTTTTTCACCATCCCTAGTTTTCACTGCTTGGAATTTAGGAGACAAAATGGTGCCTACTACAAAAGCCGTGAACGGAACAAAAAGTCCTGTCAAATCGGTGTATTTGAAAATCAAAAAACGAAAAGAGATAAACAAGATAGCAAAACTACCCAACTGATATAAAAACGCTCTTAATTGTAATTTAGTCATATTATCTATTTTTTATTCTTTATCGGCAACTTGAAACTTGGTGCGTTTGCTTCCCTCATACATTTCGTATTTTACCAATCGGGCTTCCAAACTCGCATTGAACAATTTAATTTTGCGAGAGGGCTTCAATCCTACAAACTTCAAGGCTTCTAAATTGGCTGTAATAAACCAAGCATTCGTTCCCGGATACCCTTTTTTCAACGTATCTCCAATATTTTTATAAAACTCTTCCATATGAATGTCCAATCGTTCGTCATACGGCGGATTGAAAACCATATGTAGTTTTCCTTGCGATTGCTTTTCAGTATCAAAAAAGTTGTCTTCGGCAATGGTTACATAATCTTCCAAGTTGGCATTGCGAATATTATCTTTGGCTTTACTCACAGCACTTGGCGCCTTATCGTACCCTTTAATGGTGTAATGAAATTCTTTTACTTTCTTCATCAAACTGTTGACAATTTGGTCAAATAAATCATTGTCCCAATCGTTCCATTTTTCGAAAGCAAATTCTTTACGATTGATATTGGCTGGAATAGCACAGGCAATCATAGCGGCTTCCGCCAAAAAAGTTCCAGAACCACACATAGGGTCTAAAAAATCACTTTGTCCTTCCCAACCTGAAAGTAATAAAATCCCGGCGGCCAAAACTTCGTTAATTGGAGCAATATTCGTAGCGGTACGGTAACCACGTTGGTGCAATGAATTTCCCGAAGTGTCCAAAGCTACCGAGACTTGGTCTTTGCCAATGTGAATATTGATGCGTAAATCAGGATAGGCTTTATCAATACTTGGACGTTGTCCTGTTCGTTCTCTAAATTGATCTACAATCGCATCCTTACATTTTTGAGAAACAAATTCAGAATGATTAAAATGATCCGAATGAACCGTAGCGTCAATCACAAAAGTCTGATTGGCATTCAAATACTTGGACCAGTTGATACCTGAAATTCCTTTGTACAAAGCATTCTCATTGTTAGCTCTAAAAGTATAAATCGGTTTCAAAATTTTCAAAGCCGTACGCAAAGACAAATTCGCTTTGTACATAAATCCTTTGTCGCCTTTAAAACTGACCATTCGAATTCCTTGCTCTACATCTTGTGCGCCTAAATCTCTTAATTCTTTAGCTAGTATCTCTTCAAAACCAAAAAAGGTTTTGGCAATCATTTTAAAATTTTCTTCCATTTTTTCTAATCAATTCAACTGCTTTCACTTTATTTTAGTTGTTGCAGTACCCAAAAAACCCATCTAACGGATTTTGAATCCAAATATTAGGATTATTTTGTGCAAAAATACACTAAATTTGCTGACTTGAATTAATAGAAAAAGAATAAATGTCTGAAGATTCTAAACCAGCTACATCAGCTACTCAAAAGCCTACTCAAAACTGGTTTGCTTCCTGGTTTGATACACCCTATTACCATATTTTATACAAAGAACGCAATTACCGTGAAGCGCAAATTTTCATGGATAATTTGACGCATTACCTTAATCTTCCAGAGAAAGCCAAAGTTTTGGACTTAGCTTGTGGAAAAGGACGTCATGCCATTTATTTGAACCAATTGGGTTTTGAGGTAATTGGTGCTGATTTGTCTGAAAACAGCATCGCCGAAGCCAATAAAAATAGCAACAGCAGTTTGCATTTTCAGGTGCATGATATGCGCGAAAAATTCGACGATCAATTTGACGCTATTTTCAATTTGTTCACCAGTTTTGGATATTTCGAAAATGATGCAGACAATTTGAAAACATTGATTGCCATCAAAGAAAGCTTAACCGAACACGGATTTGCAGTCATTGATTTTATGAACGTGAATCAAGTTATTGCTAATTTAGTTCCTGAAGAAACTAAAACCGTTGAAGGAATAGATTTTCATATTCAACGCTATGTAAAAGACGGTCATATCTACAAAGAAATCAATTTTGAAGATCAAGGAGAATCCTACCATTTTACAGAAAAGGTTCAGGCGTTAACCCTACAAGATTTCCAAACGATGATGGAAGAAGCAGGTATCTATTTATTGGATATCTTTGGGGATTATAAATTGAAGAAATTCCACAAAACGGAAAGCGAACGATTAATCATGATTTTTAAATAATGAATTATTTATTACCCTTACTTTCGGTGATCTTAGGTTACGTTTTTGCTTTGGTTTTTCAACCAAAAGACAAAGCGAAACTGAAATTGCTTTTAGCCTTCAGCGGTTCTTTTTTGCTGTCGTTGACTGTTATTCATTTGCTTCCTGAAATCTACGAAAGTAAAAACGGACGTATTGGATTGTTCATTATGGTGGGGATTTTGTTCCAAATTATCTTAGAGTATTTTTCTCAAGGCGCCGAGCACGGTCATGTTCATGGTCATTCCAAAATGGAACACATTCCGTGGTTGTTGTTTATTAGTTTGTGTATTCATGCTTTAGCCGAGGGATTTCCAGTTGGCCACCATCATGATTTAGCTATAGGAATTGCCATTCATCACTTACCTATTGCGATTATTTTAACGACCTTTTTTATCAATGCTAATCTGAATAAAAAAGCAATTTTTCTATTCATGATTACTTTTGCTATTATGACGCCATTAGGAACAATTCTATCCGATTATTTGCCAGTATTAAACGTCTATTATAACGAAATCACAGCCATAGTTATTGGAATTTTATTTCATATCTCCTCTACCATTATCTTTGAAAGTAGCGAAGGACACAAGTTCAATATCGCCAAAATCTCCATGATAGTTTTAGGATTTGCATTGGCCTATTTTATATAATTAAAAACAAAACAACATGGGACTATTTTCTGCATTACTAGGAAACGCTGGAGCCGTAGATCAAGAAAGTTTAATCAAGGAATACGGTAAATTACTTATTGAAGGTGAATCAATCGAATTGGGTTTCAAATTAATTAGAGACACCTTTATTTTTACCTCAAAACGATTAATATTGGTTGAAAAACAAGGAATTACTGGAAGTAAAATTGAATACAAATCCATCATTTACAAAAGTATTTCTAGATTCAGCATTGAAACGGCTGGAACATTCGACTTGGAAGCCGAACTAAAAATTTGGGTTTCGAGCGAAGTCAATCCAAGTATAGTTAAACAATTTAACAAGTCAGTAAATGTGTATGATGTTCAAAATGTCTTAGCATTTCATGTTTTAAAATAAATACATCGTTTATTTATGACCTTTACCAAAACCACCGAACAATCCTCAAAATACGAACATTTAGAAAAAATGTCGGTAACCGAATTATTGACTAATATCAATAACGAAGACAAAACGGTTCCTTTGGCTGTTGAAAAAGCATTGCCTCAAATTGAAAGTTTGGTGGCACAAATTGTAGCTAAAATGAAATTAGGAGGCCGGTTATTTTATATCGGAGCTGGAACTTCGGGCAGACTTGGAATTGTAGATGCGTCAGAATGTCCACCGACGTTTGGAGTCCCTTTTGACTTGGTCAACGGAATTATTGCGGGTGGTGATAAGGCGATTCGCCGAGCTGTTGAAAATGCCGAAGATAATGCAACTCAAGCTTGGATTGATTTACAAGAACAGAATATAAATGCCAATGATGTGGTTATCGGAATTGCCGCATCGGGGACGACACCTTACGTTATTGGAGGTTTGCAAGCTTGTAATGAAAATAATATTATTACCGGAAGTATTTCTTGCAATGCAGGAAGTCCGCTTTCGCAAACAGCCCAATTTCCAATCGAAGTGATTGTTGGTCCTGAGTTTGTTACTGGAAGTTCCCGAATGAAAGCCGGTACAGCTCAGAAATTAGTATTGAATATGATTTCTACTGCAACCATGATTCAGCTTGGAAAAGTCAAAGGCAATAAAATGGTGGACATGCAATTGAGCAATGCGAAATTAGTCGATCGTGGGGTGAAAATGATCATGAGCGAAATTCCTGTTTCGTACGAGGAAGGCAGCCAATTGTTGAGTAAATTCGGAAGCGTTCGAAAAACTGTAGAGTATTACAATACACAAAATCAATAACTAATGGCAACCAACAAAGACCTTTTGGCGAAAGCCTTTAAATACCTGTCAGGAGCTTTGCCTTTATTATTTATGGGACCTGCTGTGATTCATAATGCATTTATGAACAAAGGAAACAATTGGCATTATTTGGTTTTAGCCATCGGAATCGGATTAAGTGTTTTCGGGGTGTATTGTCTGTTTGTTGGATTGAAAATGATAATGAAAAGTTTATTCAACGACTAATGGAAAACTTAATCAACATCCAAAAAACTTTTGAAAAGGTAGTCACCATTAATGGCCGAATCAATCACCGTGAATTTGAAGATTGCATTTTTAAAAACTGTGATTTCTCGAATTCGGATTTAAGTAACAATACCTTTATGGATTGCGAATTCATTGATTGCAACTTATCCATGGTTAGCCTTGTAGGAACAAGTTTAAAAACCGTTCATTTCAAAAATTGTAAATTATTAGGCATTCATTTTAATGCGTGTACCGATTTTTTATTTCAAGTGAATTTTCAAGACTGTACTTTGGATTATGCTTCTTTTGCCAATAAAAAAATGCCAAAAACCAATTTCACTTCTTGTTCTATGAAAGAAACCGGTTTCATTGGCACCCAATTAAACAATTCGATTTTTGATAATTGCAACCTCGATAATGCAATTTTTAATAACACACAATTAGCTGGAGCCGACTTTAGAACCGCTTACAATTACAAAATTGATCCCGAATACAATCCGATGAAAAAAGCAAAATTTTCAGCTCAAGGCATTGTGGGGCTTTTGGACAAATACGATATAAAAATAGATTAAATGAAAAACAGCATCGCATTACTTTGTTTGCTATTAGTAGCGTCTTGCTACACAACCGAACACAATTGCAAAGACTTCAAAACCGGAAAATTCAAATTTGAACATGAAATTGATGGTGTCAAAAAAGTAACTTTTTTTGAACGTAATGACAGTATTGAAGTAGAAACTTTTGAAGGAAAAACAGATACTGCTACTGTTCGTTGGATTAGCGATTGCGAATATGTGATCCAAAAGAAACATCCTAAAACCAATCAAGAAAAAAGTGCAATTAGCATGAAGATTTTGACCACTTCAAAAAATTCCTATACCTTTGAATTCGGAATAGTTGGGATAGACAGCAAACAACGAGGGACTGTAACCAAGATTGGTGAAATCAACACAAAATAAACACAACACTTAACTCAACAAAATGGAAGTATTTTTAAATCCAGACGCTTGGATTGCGCTTTTAACGTTAACTTTTTTAGAAATTGTTTTAGGAATAGATAATATCATTTTTATTTCTATTGCCACTGGTAAATTACCTGCCGAGAAACGCAAAAAAGCTACTAAGTTAGGGATGTTCCTTGCCATGTTCATGCGTATCGCGCTTTTGTTTGGAATCAATTTGTTGATCCAAATGAAAGAACCGTGGTTTCATATCGACTTAAGTTGGTTTTCTGCTGGAATTACAGGTCAAAGTATCATTTTATTGCTAGGTGGTTTGTTCTTAATTTACAAAAGCACGAATGAAATTCGTGAAAAAGTAGACGAAAAAGGACATGAAGAAAAAGAAATGAAAGAAGCAGCGACTAAATCATTTCAAAATGTGATTTTACAGATCATAATGATTGATTTGGTTTTCTCTTTTGATAGTATTTTAACTGCTGTTGGTATGACAAATGGTGTTGAAGGAGCCATTTACATTATGATCACCGCTGTAATAATTTCAGTTTTTATCATGATGCAATTTGCTGTACCTGTAGGTAATTTTGTAAACAACCATCCATCAATTCAAATTCTAGGTTTGGCATTCTTAATCCTAATTGGGATGATGCTATTAACCGAAAGTGCGCATTTATCCAATGCCTTAATTTTTGGAAGTCACGTAACACCACTTCCAAAAGGTTATTTGTATTTTGCCATTACCTTTTCTTTGGTAGTAGAGATGATCAACATGAAAATAAAGAAAAAATAATTTCATTAAACCATAAAAAAAGCTCCTATTCAGGAGCTTTTTTTTATTCTAAACTTAGTGTTATTTGACCATCATCATCGGTATCAGTAGGAATATCATCCAATTCTATTTCTTCGGAAGCAACCACTTCTTCTACCTCTTCTTCTGGCTCTTCAAAAGGTAATGATTCTAATAGATTCACTTGTTTTAACTTATCAGTTGTCAATTGATTTCCAATTGCTTTAATTCCTTTTACAGCAATGAATTGTTCCAAGTCGATAGTTTGGTTATCTTTTTGAACCCCTTTCACTTTAGTATAAACAATTTCAGCCACTGGTCGCCAATCAGTCGAAACAATTTCTAATTGTGATTTCTCATGCTCCGTAATAAAGAGTTCTTCTTTGTTTTCATTTTCTACTAAGAAACGTTTAACAAAATAGCGTTCTTTTTCTCCGTCATAATAAATCGTCGAAATAGGTTTCTTTGGATTCCATTTTTCCAACACAATCATGTCTTCATCAAAATGCGTGGTCAATTCCGGAATAATCGTTTTCAACTTCCCAGTTTGATTGATTACTAATAAACGATCATTGGGTTTGAATTCGCCTAATAATTCGCCACGACCATCTACATTCAATCGCTGTACAGTATCGTCAAACCATACTTTTCGTGGACGCAATGTTGAAATACCTTTCTCCTTTAATTCAATTTTTCGAATTGGATATTTGGTAACCGTATTTCCTCTTGATACTCTGCCTTTAATAGCAATATCAGAAAAATCAAGATCCCATTTTAACTTTTTAACACTACCCACCTGACGCAATAAAATAGTAACTACCTCAGCTTCTCCATTTGGATTGGCTGAAAAATATAAAGCCATCGAATCCGGTTTAGCTTGTGTTAAATCATAGAATTTATCACGAGTCACTCCCGAAACATTAAAACGCTTGATAAAGGTAGATCCGTTTTTACCGTCGCGGTAGATCATATTATAAATGGTACGTTTATCATTTTTGTCAAAGACCGCAATATGAATAATGTCTTTACCAATGAATTTCTTTTCGTCCACTTTAGTGATCATCATTTTTCCATCTCGAAGGAAAACAATCACATCATCTATATCCGAACAATCAGCAACATATTCATCTTTTTTAAGTCCAGTTCCTAAGAAACCTTCTTCTCTGTTAACATATAATTTGGTATTACGCAACACCACTTTGGTAGCTTCAATCGTGTCAAAACTGCGCAATTCGGTTTGGCGTTCACGTCCTTTGCCGTATTTGTCTTTTAGTTTTTGGAAAAAGTCAATAGCAAAGTCAATAATGTTATCCAAATGGTGTTTTACTTCTTCCATTTCAGCTTCCAACTTCGCAATCGCATCATCCGCTTTATCCGAGTCGAAACGCGTAATACGAATCATTGGAATTTGCGTTAATTTTTGCAAATCATCATCATTGGTTTCACGTACAAATGATTTTTTGAACGGCTCAAATCGATCGTACATATATTTGTACAATGATTCTCTGTCTCCGTACAATTTGAAATCAATATACATTTCTTCGCGAATGAAGATTTTCTCCAAAGTCGAGAAATGCCATTTATTTTCCAATTCGTCTAATTGGATTTCCAGTTCTCGTTTCAACAAATCTACAGTGCGATGCGTAGATATTTTCAACATTTCGGAAACACCAATAAACAAGGGTTTGTTGTCTTCAATCACACAACCCAAAGGTGCTACCGAAGATTCGCAAGCCGTAAATGCGTACAACGCATCTATCATTTTATCTGGCGAAACTCCTGGCGGAAGGTGAATCAAGATTTCAACCTCGGCAGCCGTATTGTCTTCAATTTTTTTGATTTTGATTTTCCCTTTTTCATTGGCTTTCAAAATACTATCAATTAAGGTAGAAGTATTCGTTGAAAACGGAATTTGGGTAATCACCAAAGTTTGTTTGTCCAATTGGGCAATTTTGGCACGAACACGAACACGTCCGCCACGCAAACCATCATTGTAATTAGACACATCGGCAATACCTGCTGTTGGAAAATCAGGATATAAGGTAAATGATTTGCCCTTCAACACTTTGATCGAGCAATCAATTAATTCATTGAAATTATGAGGTAAAATTTTGGTCGAAAGACCTACCGCGATTCCCTCTGCACCTTGGGCAAGCAACAACGGAAATTTCACAGGAAGATTAATAGGCTCGGCTCTACGTCCATCGTAAGACATTCCCCATTGGGTAATTTTTGGCGAATATAAAATATCGTGTCCTAACTTACTGATTCGGGCTTCGATATAACGAGAGGCTGCGGCACTATCTCCTGTGAGAATGTTACCCCAGTTTCCTTGCATATCGATAATCAAATCTTTTTGCCCAATTTGCACCATGGCATCGCCAATACTCGCATCACCGTGTGGGTGATACTGCATGGTGTGTCCTACAATATTGGCTACTTTGTTATAACGTCCATCATCCAACTCTTTCATGGAATGCATGATACGACGTTGCACCGGTTTAAATCCGTCTTCAATAGCTGGAACGGCACGCTCCAAAATTACATACGAAGCATAGTCCAAAAACCAGTCTTTGTACATTCCGGTTACTTTGGTAATCGTGTCTTCGGGGTTTTCATTATTTTCATAAAAATGATTCCCACCAAAAGCAACGATGTCGTCAAAACCTTCCTCGTTTTCGTTTACCGATGTATCCAAAGAATCGTTTGTTTCGTCTTCGTTTGAAATGATATTATCTTCTTCTTCGTCTTTCATTTATGCTGAATTATTCAGTATCTAAATTATTTCTCCACAACGTCCAATTCCACCTTCAAATTATTGATGATGAAGGTTTGACGATCCGGTGTGTTTTTACCCATATAAAACTCCAATAACGTTTCAATTGAAGTCGCTTTATCCAACATTACAGGATCCAATCGAATATCGGCACCAATAAAGTGCTTGAATTCATCTGGCGAGATTTCTCCCAATCCTTTGAATCGGGTAATTTCTGGTTTTGGTTTTAATTTTTCAATGGCGTTAACGCGTTCTTCGTCGCTATAACAATAGATGGTTTCTTTCTTGTTACGCACGCGGAACAAAGGCGTTTGCAAAATGTACAAATGGCCGTCTTTGATTAACTCTGGGAAAAATTGCAAGAAAAACGTAATCAACAACAAACGAATGTGCATTCCATCGACATCGGCATCGGTGGCAATTACAATATTGTTGTAACGCAAGTCTTCCATGGATTCTTCGATATCCAAAGCGGCTTGTAATAAATTAAATTCTTCGTTTTCGTACACAATTTTCTTAGTCATGCCATACGAATTCAATGGCTTACCACGCAAACTGAAAACCGCTTGTGTATTCACATCTCGCGATTTAGTAATGGAACCCGAAGCCGAATCTCCCTCAGTGATAAACAAGGTGCTTTCTAAATAACGTGGATTTTTGATGTCAGGTAAATGCACGCGACAGTCACGAAGTTTCTTATTGTGTAAACTCGATTTTTTAGCACGGTCTTTGGCTAATTTTCGAATGCCGGATAATTCTTTACGTTCTCTTTCGGCTTGCAAAATCTTACGCAATAACAAATCGGCAACTTCAGGATTTTTATGCAAGAAGTTATCTAATTTAGTCGTAATAAAATCATGAACGAAAGTTCGCACGGTTGGCCCATTTGGACCAATATCTGTTGAACCTAATTTGGTTTTAGTCTGACTTTCAAAAACAGGCTCTTCGACTTTGATCGACACTGCCGAAACAATTGATTTTCGGATATCCGAAGCCTCAAAACCTTTGTTGTAATAATCTCTAATGGTTTTCACCACTGCTTCTCTAAAGGCATTCAAATGAGTTCCTCCTTGAGTAGTGTTTTGTCCATTGACAAACGAGTGGTATTCTTCCGAATATTGCGACTTACTGTGCGTTAACGCAATTTCAATATCTTCTCCAATCAAATGAATTATTGGATAAACCGAATCTTCTTCAGTAATGGTTTCTTCTAACAAATCTTTCAATCCGTTATCCGAATAGTATTTTTCGCCGTTGTAGTAAATGGTCAATCCTGTGTTGAGGTAACAATAGTTCTTCAACATTTTTACCACATACTCGTTACGGTATTTGTAGTTTTTAAAAATCTGCTCGTCGGCAATAAAGGCTACTTTCGTTCCTTTACGTTTGGTTGATTCTTGTACTTCTTCTTCCAAAACCAAATTACCAGCAGAGAACTCCGCCGCTTTTTGTTGGTTGTCACGAACCGATTCCACTCGGAAATAATTCGATAAGGCATTTACCGCTTTGGTACCCACCCCATTCAAACCAACAGATTTCTTGAAGGCTTTAGAGTCGTATTTACCTCCGGTATTCATTTTGGAAACTACATCAACCACTTTACCCAATGGAATTCCACGACCGTAATCGCGAACAGTGACCATTTTGTCTTTGATCGTCACCTCAATGGTTTTTCCGGCACCCATAACAAACTCATCGATGCAGTTATCGAGCACTTCCTTGAGTAAGATATAAATACCATCGTCTGGCGAAGAACCGTCACCCAGTTTCCCAATGTACATTCCGGGACGCATACGGATGTGTTCCTTCCAGTCGAGCGAACGAATATTATCTTCGTTATATTGATTTTGTTCGGACATTTTAAAAAGTATCGATTTGGTGCTAATGTAAGCTAATTTGATAAAATGTAAAAGAGCCCCAAGTCAAAGTTATTAAGAATGATATTGACAATACTAAGTGCGATTTACGAGGTACGATTGACGGAATGGAGCAATAAAAAAACCGCTAAATTACTTTAGCGGTTTTCTTCTTTATTTCTATTTGAATGAATTACACATTAAATCTAAAGTGCATTACATCGCCGTCTTTTACAACGTATTCTTTTCCTTCTACTTTGAATTTACCTGCTTCCTTACATTTTGCTTCAGAACCGTAATGGATAAAATCCTCGTATGATATAACCTCAGCTCGAATAAATCCTTTTTCAAAATCAGTATGAATTACTCCTGCAGCTTGTGGCGCAGTAGCTCCAATGTTAATCGTCCAAGCGCGTACTTCTTTTACACCTGCAGTGAAATAGGTTTGTTGTTTTAATAATTTATACGCTGCGCGAATCAAAACAGAAGCACCTGGCTCTGTCAATCCCATATCTTCCAAGAAAACTTGACGCTCTTCGTAGCTTTCCAATTCATTAATATCTGCTTCAGCACCTACAGAAAGAATAATCACTTCAGCCTCTTCATCTTTTACTAATTCGCGAACTTGATCTACGTATTTGTTTCCATTTACTGCTGAATTTTCATCTACATTACATACATACAATACCGGTTTGTTGGTAATCAATTGGAAACTTTCCATTAATTCTTCCTCATCCTGATTAGCTGGAACAATTGTTCTTGCTGATTTTGCTTGCAATAAAGCCTCACGGATTTTATCTAATAATGCTTTTTCAGCTTGCGCTTCTTTATTTCCTGTTTTCGCTGCACGATTTACTTTTTCCAAACGTTTTTCAACGGTTTCCAAATCTTTCAACTGCAATTCGATATCAATGGTTTCTTTGTCACGAATTGGGTTTACATTCCCATCAACGTGTACAATATTATCATTATCAAAACAACGCAATACGTGAATAATCGCGTTACATTCTCTAATATTTCCTAAGAACTGATTACCTAAACCTTCTCCTTTACTTGCACCTTTTACCAATCCAGCAATATCAACAATATCCACCGTTGCCATTTGCACACGTTCTGGCTTAACTAATTCTTCTAGCTTGGCCATTCTTGAATCGGGTACATTGACCACACCAATATTTGGCTCAATAGTACAAAATGGAAAGTTCGCACTTTGTGCTTTGGCGTTAGACAAACAATTAAACAACGTTGATTTCCCCACATTTGGTAATCCTACAATTCCTGCTTTCATGATAATTTTATTTTCGAATAGTGGCCAATAACCACCAAAATTTGCAATTCCTTTAATAAAGTGTGCAAATATAGAATTAAAAAAAGGTTCGTTAAACAAAAACGTTGAATTCTTGCATTCTTTGTAAAATTCGCATACATATTCGATAAACGTTAATTAATTCTTAAAAAATTAGTACATTGCACCCGATTTAAACCAAATAAAAACCAAACCAAATTTATTTATGAAAAAGTACAGTTTACTTTTATTGTTATTCAATTTGACTTGCCTTTTTGCTCAAGAAAAAAAAACTTCTGAAGCACAAGAATTAAAAGAAGTTCAAATTGTAGGTTCTAGAAATACAAAACGAACAGTGGTGAATTCTGCTGTGCCTATTGACGTAATCAACGTTAAAGACGTGACCACTCAAAGTGGTAAATTAGAAATCAACGAATTATTACAATACGTTGCACCTTCATTTAATGCCAACAAACAATCCGGTTCTGACGGAGCCGATCACGTAGATCCCGCTTCTTTAAGAGGTATGGGACCTGACCAAACTTTAGTTTTAATTAATGGTAAAAGAAGACACCAATCTTCTTTAATTAATTTATTTGGAACAAAAGGTCGTGGAAACACTGGAACCGATTTGAACGCTATTCCTGCATCAGCAATCAAAAGAATTGAAATCTTAAGAGACGGAGCTGCTGCACAATACGGTTCAGACGCTATTGCTGGGGTAATTAATATTGTATTAAATGACAATATTGATCAAGTAACTGGTGCGATAACTTACGGAGCTTACAATACAAATGCTCAAGGTGAGTTTGATCCAGGAACTGCCAATATCAAAAATAATTTCTTAAACGAAACTGGTTTTGGAAATACACTAGGTCAAAAAAGAAATTTTGACGGACAATCCATTAAAATTGCTGCTAACTATGGTGTAGCAGTAGGTAAAAAAGGAGGAATTGCCAACTTTACAGCTGAATACTTAAACAAAGAAAAGACATTACGTCCAGGATTTGATTTCAGAAAAGGTTTTGGTGAAGCGGCTATTCAAGGGTTGAATCTTTTTGGAAATTTAATTTTACCTATTTCTGACAAATCGGAATTCTATGCCTTTGGAGGAAGAAACTTTAGAGATACTGACGCGTATGCCTTTACAAGAAATGATGGAGAAAGAGTAGTTGAATCTATTTATCCTGGAGGATACACCCCAAGAATTACTTCAGAGATTGTGGATAATTCTATTGCAGCTGGTATCAGAACTAAATATGCATCAGGATGGAAAATGGATTTAAGTAATACGTTCGGAAAAAACCTGTTCCATTATTTTATTAAAGGAACTTTAAACGCTTCTTTAGTTGGAAATTCACCAACAGAATTTAATGCCGGTGGACACAGTCTAAGTCAAAACACTACCAACTTAGATTTTTCTAAAAACTATGATTCGGTTTTAAACGGAATGAACTTGGCCTTTGGAGCTGAATTTAGAACAGAACAATTTAGCATTTTTGCTGGAGAAGAAGGTTCTTATGCTACTTACGATACTGCTGGAAGACCAATTACAAATCCTGCAACTCAAACTGCTCCTACTGATCCGATTTCTGGCGAATTGCGTCCAGGAGGTTCTCAAGGATTCCCAGGATATAGTCCTGCAAATGAAGTTAAGAAAAACCGTAACAACGTATCATTATATACGGATGCCGAATTTGATGTAACTGATAAATTGTTAGTGAGTACCGCAGTTCGTTTTGAAAACTACAGCGATTTTGGAAGTACACTTAATGGTAAATTGGCAGCGCGTCTAAAAGCAACTGACAACATCAATTTCAGAGGATCTTTAAGTACCGGATTTAGAGCACCTTCATTGGCTCAAGTATATTACAACTTACGTTTTACTAATTTTAGTTCAGGTGGAGCCACTGAGGTTATTTTATCTTCAAATGACAGTCCAGTAACTCAAGCTTTTGGAATTAACAAATTGAACGAAGAGAAAGCAGTAAACGGATCTTTAGGTGTAACTGCAAGTTTTGGAGCCTTCACGGCAACAGTAGACGGTTATTTTATTAATGTAAAAGATCGTATCGTTTTAACTGGATACTTTGATGCTTCGGCATTGAACCTTGGTGTTTCTGCTGCGCAATTCTTTACGAATGGAGTAGATACTAAAACGGCTGGTGTTGATGTAGTATTGGCTTGGAAAAAGAAATTTGGAGACAGTAATTTTGCTGCTACCTTAGTTGGAAACATCAACCACATGACTATTGGAGATGTGAAAAACGGAACTTTAGACAAAGAAACTTTCTTTGGAGAAAGAGAAAAAGCGTTCTTATTAGCTTCGGCTCCAGCCAATAAATTTGGTTTAAATCTTAATTATGATAAAAAATGGTTCAATGCTGGTTTAGCGTTTACCCGTTTTAGCAAAGTAGAATTATTAGACTACCAAATGTATGAAGACGTAGCTGATTACGGTAGTTTTGCTGATCAAATCAAAGCAGCCACAGACACGTATAGTGCAAAAATTGTAACTGATTTAACTTTAGGGTTTAAACTAAATAAATCTTCAAAATTAAGTATTGGTGCTAATAACTTATTCAACATCTATCCTGATCAACAAGATGACTGGGTAGAAGCTGGTGGATATTGGGATGCTGTTCAAATGGGATTCAGCGGAGCTTATTACTATGCTAGATTAGGATTTACATTCTAATTCAACTTTATACAAACAAAAAAAATCCTGAGCATGTGCTCAGGATTTTTTTTATAAAAGGTTTTAAAAACTATTCGTTATGTAAGAATGCTTGTCTATTCAACAAGGTTTCTTCTGACTCTACATGATTATCATCTGGAATACAACAATCTACTGGACAAACAGCCGCACATTGTGGCTCATCGTGAAACCCTTTACATTCCGTACATTTTCCAGGAACGATATAATATACATCATCAGAAATTGGTGTTTGAGCAGCATCGGAATCTACCTCAGTACCATCTGGCAAAATTACTTTACCCGTTAGTTTAGTACCATCTTTATATCTCCAGTCATCAGCTCCTTCGTAAATTGCAGTATTTGGACATTCTGGTTCACAAGCCCCACAATTGATACATTCATCTGTAATTATAATTGCCATATTTTTTTGTCTTAAAATTGGAAAGTCTAAAGTCTTGAATTGTCTTGTTGACTTTCGGCTTAATTATCCTTATTTTTGTGCAAAATTACAATCAAAACCATTCATAAACAAACATTATGGACTTAGAAACAAAAAAAAATGTTTTTGTTACATTAGGACGCTTTTTAAATCAGTTCTCAGAAAATAATTCTAACAAGGATTTAAGCGTACCACATACTGAATTGTTTTATGAAGAATTTGAACAACTAATCCAATTATCCCAATCACACAATGGATGGTATACTTCGGAACAAGTCTATTTCTCCATTCAATCTTGGGCAAAAGCCTTAACACAAGAAAATTTGGATCAATGGACTTCATCTTATGAATTCACTTCATCTGAATCCAAAACGATAGCCTTGATTTTAGCTGGAAATATTCCGTTAGTTGGATTTCATGATTTTATTTCGGTCTTAGTTTCAGGTCATAATGTCTTGGTAAAAACATCATCTAACGACCAGCACTTATTGCCATTTTTAGCCAAATACCTTATCACAGTAGAACCGCAATTGGCCAACAAAATCACCTTTGTAGAAGGGAAATTAGAGGGTTTTGATGCCGTTATTGCCACAGGAAGCAACAACACAGCGCGTTATTTTGAATATTATTTCAAAGACAAACCTTCTATTATTAGAAAAAACAGAAATTCAGTTGCCGTTTTAAACGGTCAAGAAACCAAAGAACAACTTATCGCTTTAGGCGAAGATATTTTTAGATATTTTGGATTGGGTTGCCGCAATGTTTCCAAACTTTTTGTGCCAAAAGGCTATTCTTTTGATGCTTTTTTCGAAGCTATTTTTGAGTACCAAGAGGTGATACATTATGAAAAATATGCCAATAATTACGATTACAATAAGGCCGTTTTTTTAATGAGCAATTATAAATTATTGGACAATGGTTTTTTAACTTTAAAAGAAGACTCCAGTCACGCCTCTCCTATTTCTAGCGTATTTTACGAATACTATGATTCCCTAACTGAAATAGAAAAAAGACTAGAAAGCGAAGCTGAAACTATTCAATGTATCGTGAGCAATAATTTAGTACAAAATAGCATCCCTTTTGGTCAGACACAACGCCCTCAATTATGGGATTATGCGGATCATGTGGATACTATTTCGTTTTCGTTAACAATAAACTAATAAATTGTTCAAATATTTCGATTTTTTTAATTGATTTTAAGAATCGATTGTCGAAATTTGCATTCTTTAAATTTGGAACAAACAACTACCATGAAAAAACACAACTACAGCGCAGGACCTTGTATCTTACCACAAGAAGTTTTTGAAAAATCAGCTCAAGCCATTTTGGATTTTAACAATTCAGGTTTATCCATTTTAGAAATATCGCACAGAAGCAAAGATTTCGTTGCGGTAATGGATGAAGCAAGAGCGTTGGTTCTTGAATTATTAGGATTAGAAGGCAAAGGATATCAAGCCCTTTTCCTTGCTGGTGGTGCTAGTTTAGAGTTTTTAATGATTCCTTATAACTTGATGAAAGAAAACGGTAAAGCTGCCTATTTAGATTCTGGAACTTGGGCATCAGCTGCAATAAAAGAAGCTAAATATTTTGGAGAAACTATTGTTGTAGCTTCATCTAAAGAAGAAAATTATAATTACGTACCTAAAGGATATACTATTCCTGCTGATGCCGATTATTTCCACTGTACTAGTAACAATACTATTTTTGGAACTCAAATGAAAGAATTGCCTGCTACTAACATTCCAGTAGTTTGCGATATGAGTTCGGATATTTTTTCACGTCAATTAGACTTCACTAAATTTGACATCATTTACGCTGGGGCTCAAAAAAATATGGGACCTGCTGGAACCACTTTAGTAGTTATCAAAGAGGAGATCTTAGGTAAAAACGGAAGAGAAATTCCAAGTATGTTAGATTATGCAAAACACATAAAAGCAGAAAGTATGTTTAATACTCCGCCTGTTTTCCCAGTGTACGCTTCGTTGTTAACTTTACAATGGTTGAAAAAATTAGGTGGAATTGCAGCTATCGAAAAAATCAACAATGCTAAAGCAGCGTTACTTTATAATGAAATTGACAGAAACCCATTATTTAAAGGTGCGGCAGCTGTTGAAGATCGTTCTAACATGAATGCTACTTTCTTATTGAACAACCCTGAACACGCTCCAATATTTGACGCTATGTGGAAAGAAGCAGGTATTTCTGGATTGCCAGGACACCGTTCAGTAGGAGGTTACAGAGCCTCTATGTACAATGCAATGCCAATTGAAAGTGTACAAGTTTTAGTTGACGTAATGCAAGCTTTAGAAAAAGCAGTTTAAACATAAATAATTTATCAATTTGAGGATGAAGTTACTTTATCCCTCGCAATGAAATAAACACAATGAAAGTATTAGCAAATGACGGAATTTCTAAAAGCGGAATTCAAGCTTTAGAAAAAGGTGGATTTGAAGTGATTACTACTAAAGTAGCGCAAGAACAAGTAGCTAACTTTATTAACGAAAATAACGTAAGCGTTATTTTGGTTAGAAGCGCAACTAAAGTTCGTAAAGATATTATCGATGCTTGTCCTGGTATCAAAATCATCGGTCGTGGTGGTGTTGGTATGGATAATATTGATGTTGACTATGCTAAAAGCAAAGGAATCAATGTAATCAACACACCAGCTTCTTCATCAGAATCAGTTGCTGAGTTGGTTTTTGGTCACTTATTCAACGGAGTTCGTTTCTTACATGACTCAAACAGAAACATGCCTTTAGAAGGTGATGCTAACTTTGAAGGATTGAAAAAAGCGTATGCTAACGGAACTGAATTAAGAGGTAAAACTTTAGGTATTGTTGGTATTGGTCGTATTGGTCAAGCTACTGCGAAAATGGCTCTTGGTTTGGGAATGAAAGTAATTGCAGCAGATAGTTTTATCGATAAAGTAGATGTGAAAGTAGAATTCTTTGACGGACAATCGATCACCACAACTATTGTTTCTCAATCTTTAGAATCATTGTTCAAAGAAGCTGATTTCATTTCATTACACGTTCCTGCCCAAAACGGATACATCATTTCAAAAGCTGAATTAGCTATTATGAAAGACGGTGTAGGCATTGTGAACTGTGCTCGTGGTGGAGTAATTGACGAAATTGCTTTAATCGATGCTTTAGACAGTGGAAAAGTTGGTTTTGCTGGATTAGACGTTTTTGAAAGCGAACCAAAACCAGAAATCAAAATCCTTATGCACCCAAAAATCTCTTTGACTCCGCATATTGGAGCAGCTACTGGAGAAGCACAAGATAGAATTGGAACGGAATTAGCACAACAAATCATTAGTATTTTAGGTTAATCTTTTTCAAATAAAAAATAAGAAGGATGTCTCAAAAAGGCATCCTTTTTTTTTATGCTTTACTTTGTACAAAAATGATAACTTTGTAACGCTTAAGACAATCCAAATGGAAAAATTAAAACAGCGATGGGGAGTTGAATCCAATTTTCAGCTGACTATTATTTTTATCGTTTTTGCAATTACCGGTTCGGCCTCAGCAATGGTTTCGAAGCCTGTTTGTTTTTGGCTAGGAATTACTAAAGCAGATTTTGGATTTTTGTTTACTCCTATTCGACTCATTCTGATATTTCCATTGTACCAAGTGCTATTAGTAAGCATCGGATTTCTCTTTGGCCAATTTGCCTTTTTCTGGAAGTTTGAAAAAAAACTCTTGCGAAAATTAGGATTGGGATTTTTGTTCAAAGAATAATTATGCTACGAATTCTTTACCCAAAATTTCATTTGGATAACCAAAAAACTTTGTTTCTTTGTAAAAACTAGTTCTTAATGATACAAGCGAAAAACCTACATAAATTTTACGACCAATTAGAAGTGCTAAAAGGCGTGGATTTGCATATTCAAAAAGGAGAAATCGTTTCTATTGTAGGAGCTTCTGGAGCAGGAAAAACGACTTTGTTGCAATTATTAGGCACCCTAGACAAACACTCTATCCAAGAAGGTACATCGCTACTCATTAATGGACAAGATGTTTTGACAATGAATGACAAAAATCTATCCAAATTTAGAAATTTGAATCTGGGTTTTATCTTTCAATTTCACCAGTTATTACCCGAATTTACAGCTTTAGAAAATGTGTGTATTCCAGCTTTTATTGCCAATAAAAACAAACAAGAAACCGAGAAAGAAGCCAAACGATTATTGGAATATTTAGGTCTTTCGCATCGTATTGATCACAAACCCAATGCACTTTCTGGCGGAGAACAACAACGTGTAGCCGTGGCACGGGCATTGATCAACAAACCTGATGTGATTTTTGCTGACGAACCATCCGGAAACCTAGACACACTTTCGGCTGAAAATTTACACCAATTATTTTTTCAACTGCGTGATGAGTTTGGACAAACCTTTGTCATTGTTACTCACAACGAAGAATTAGCCAATATGGCAGATCGAAAATTGATCATGGTAGACGGACAAATCAGCAATCCTTAATAGCGTCCACCAAAATGAATTCTGACGAACTTAAATCTTTTTTGGACGAAAAGGTGATCCAATACAACACCCGAGATTTTATCGATAGCGATCCTGTTCAAATTCCGCATTTATTTTCCCAAAAAGAAGACATAGAAATTGCTGGTTTTTTAGCCGCAACTATAGCTTGGGGCAACCGCAAGATGATCATCAAAAATGCGCATCGTATGATGGAATTGATGGGCAATGCTCCCTATGACTTTATTCTTTCGCATCAAGAAAAAGATTTAAAAGATCTCGAATCCTTTGTACACAGAACCTTCAATGGCCAAGATTTTATTGTTTTCATCAAAGGGTTACAACACATTTATCAAAAACACAATGGACTCGAAGCGGTTTTTGCCAAAAATCAAGAATCGTTGTCTATGCAAAAGAGCATTACTGAATTTAAGAAAGTCTTTTTTGAAGTTCCGCATGCAACACGTACTCAAAAACACATTTCAGATCCACTAAATAATTCGGCGGCCAAACGCATCAATATGTATTTGCGTTGGATGGTGCGCCAAGATACCAAAGGAGTTGATTTAGGAATTTGGAAGAGCATTTCTCCCGCAGCGCTCTCTTGCCCACTCGATGTACATTCAGGCAATGTAGCACGAAAATTAGGTTTACTACACCGCAAACAAAACGATGCCAAAGCCTTGGCTGAATTGGATACACAACTGCGAATTTTAGATCCAAATGATCCTGTGAAATATGATTTTGCCCTGTTTGGATTGGGAGTCTTTGAAGGGTTCTAATTGGACTCATAAAACATAATACACCTAAAATCCCTCTTTTTAATGTACCTTTGCACAAAATAGCATTTTATGAGCACTTTTGAGCAATTCAATCTTCCTAAATCCGTACAAAAAGCCATTGACGAATTGGGCTTTACTACACCGACTCCAATCCAGGAAAAATCGTTTTCTGTGATCATGTCAGGTCGTGATATGATGGGAATTGCACAAACTGGAACAGGTAAAACCTTTGCTTATTTATTGCCGTTATTAAAACTATACAAGTTTACCAATACCAACACACCTAAAATTGTGATTCTGGTACCTACTAGAGAATTAGTGGTTCAAGTAGTTGAAGAAGTGGAGAAACTGACCAAATACATGTCGGTTAGCACGCTCGGAATTTACGGAGGGGTGAACATCAATACGCAGAAAAAAGCCGTTTACGAAGGAGTTGATATTTTAGTCGGAACTCCTGGAAGAACAATGGACTTAGCCTTAGATGCTGTAGTTCGTTTTGACGAAACTCAAAAATTAGTCATTGATGAATTTGACGAAATGCTGAATTTAGGGTTCCGAACCCAATTGACGGCTCTGTTGGCGATGATGAAAACCAAACGCCAAAACATACTGTTCTCAGCTACGATGACCGAAGAGGTTGATGCGGTTTTGAATGACTTTTTTGATTATCCAGAAGAAGTAACACTATCTGCTTCGGGTACACCTTTAGAAAAAATAAAACAAATCACTTACCAAGTTCCAAATTTCAATACCAAAGTCAATTTATTGAAACATTTATTGTCTTCTGACGAAAGCATGAGTCGAGTTTTGGTTTTTGTAAACAATAAAAAAATATCCGATTTACTATTTGAAAGCATCGAAGAAGAATTTGGAGGACAGTTTGGCGTAATTCACTCCAACAAGTCTCAAAATTACCGTTTAAGCACGATGGCAGAGTTTCAAGAAGGCAATTTGCGTGGTTTAATTACGACAGATATTATGGCGAGAGGTTTGGATATTTCCAATATTACCCACGTCATCAACTTTGAAATGCCTGAGCTTCCTGAATTATATATGCACCGAATTGGTCGAACCGGTCGTGCTGATGCTGAAGGAACTTCCATTAGCTTTGTTACCCCTCGTGAAGAAGAATCTTTTGTAGAGGTAGAGGTTTTAATGAACAAAGAACTTGAAATCACTCCATTCCCTGAAGAAGTTGAAATTTCCATCAAGTTGATTGGTCCGGAAAAAGACCGCCAACCTGTGAAATTTTTGATGAAAAAAGTGAAATTAGATGGTGATGGTGCTTACCACGAAAAAGCCAAAAAGAACACCAAAGTCAACTTGGGTGGTCCATCAAAAACAAAGAAAAAAACACACGGATCTGTCAACCGAAACATGCTTAAAACTAGAGCTCAGAAAAAGAAGAAAAAGTAATTACAATTACTTCTGATTTCCAAAAACTAAACATACCGGAGAACACAATTCAAGTCGCTTACCCGTATCGGAAATTGCTCCTGAAGCTAAATCCCTTTTAAAAATAACAATATCATTTGAATATTGATGGGCAACTAAAAGAAACTTACCAGTTGGATCAATGACAAAATTCCGAGGTCCTTTCCCTAAAGAAGAAACAACTGATATCGGCTGTAACTGACCATTTTTGAATATTTTGAAAATAGAAATCGTATTTGCTTCACCTCTATTCGAAGCATAGATAAACTTACCCTCAGGTGAAATATGAATATCGGCTCCCGTAAAATTGCCTTTAAAGTCTTTCGATAAAATTGTAGTTTCTTGAATTTTATTCAATTTGCCATTGGCATAATCAAATACTGATATAGCAACATTTAATTCTTGCAACACATACACCTTTTTTCCGTCTTTGCTGAAAGTCAAATGACGTGGTCCACTACCCGATTGAACTGCAACTGAACTTTTCCATTGCAAGACTTCATTAGCCGCATCAGGATGGTATTCGTAGATATCAATGGAGTCGGTACCTAAATCAGTACTCAAAACGTATTTTTTATCCGGCGAAAAATACACCATATGAACATGAGCACTCTCTTGGCGGGGATGAATCCCTTTACCTTTGTGTTGTACAAGTTGTTTTGCCTCGGTCAAACTACCATCCGGTTTTTTTCTAAAAACAGCAATATTACCCCCCGAATAATTAGCCACAATCACATTCAGATCATCATTGATAAGATAACACGGATCAGCGCCCTGCGACTTTTGCTGATTCAAATTCGTTAATATTCCACTAGCTTTATCAAACTCAAATGAACTCACCGCACTTTCGACACCATTCTCATTCACCGAGTAGATAATTTTTTGGTCGTTAGAAAGACTCAAATAACTTGGATTGATAACTTTTTCAGTTGCATTTTTGAATACAAAATCACCAGTATTGGTATCAAAATCATATATATAAATACCTTTACTGTCACAACTAGAAGTGTACGTACCAATTAACAATGGGAATGTATTGGTTTGGGCTTGAGCCAAAGAGATAAAAGCCAAGAATAGAAGTATAATACTGTTTTTCATTTTGAATACAATTGAAGGGCTAAAATAAACAATAATGATTAGCGCTACATTGTAAATAGATATATTTAATTCCAGATTACAATAATTAAATCAATAAAATCCTTCACGGTACTATTTCAAAACAATTAAAACTACTTTCAAATGTAAATCCGATCAATTCAATTACAACCGTTTTTAACGAAGTGCAATGCAAAAAGAAGCTTAGCCGAATATGGAAATGGTTTCTTATATTTGTACCGTAATTAAGGATCATAGAAAGATTATTAATTGATTTGTAACCAAATACTAAAAAAAAATATTTAAGTTTTTCAATCGTACAAAAATTGAAATTTAATCTAAATAATTACTTTCAATAAAACATTTTAAAATACTGGTTTATAATACAATAAATATCCTATTTTATCCAATAAAAAGTCAAATAAAACATGAAAACAATCATCCGAAATGCAACAATTATCGACTCCAAAAGTCCGTTTCATAATAAGACTGTAGATATCTTAATTGCCGATGGTTGTATCTTAAAAATAGAGAATAAAATAGCCAACCCTGATAATTGTCAAGAAATTCAATTAGACAATCTACATGTTTCGCCAGGTTGGTTTGATAGTAGTGTTTCACTTGGCGAACCAGGATTTGAAGACCGTGAAACAATCAAAAATGGATTGCTAGTCGCCGCAAAAAGTGGTTTCACCGGAATAGCTTTACAACCTAATTCTTTCCCAATAATCGACAATCAATCGCAAGTACATTTTGTAAAAAGCAAAGCGCAAGCAGCAGCAACCGAACTCTTCCCTATTGGCGCATTAACCAAAGGAAGTGAAGGAAAAGATATGGCCGAATTATTCGATATGAAAAACGCTGGAGCTATAGCCTTTGGTGATTACAATCGAAATATGGAAAATGCCAATTTGTTAAAAATAGCCTTGCAATACACACAAGATTTTGATGGCTTAGTAATCGCTTTCTCCCAAGACGAAAAAATTAAAGGGAATGGAGTCGCAAATGAAGGTGTTGTTTCAACACGATTAGGCCTAAAAGGAATCCCCAATTTAGCAGAAGAATTACAAGTGGCTAGGAACTTATTTCTCCTTGAATATACCGGAGGAAAACTACATATTCCAACTATATCCACCGCGAAATCAGCAGCTTTAATTCAAGAAGCTAAAGCTAAAGGTTTAAATGTAAGTTGCAGTGTTTCAATTCACAACATTGTTTTAACTGATGTAAAACTAGAAGAGTTTGATACCCGCTACAAAGTAAGCCCGCCATTACGAACCGAAGCTGATCGACTCGCTTTGATCGAAGGCGTTAAGAACGGTACTATCGATATGATTACTTCAGATCACAATCCCATTGACATTGAGCACAAGAAAATGGATTTTGACACAGCCAAAAATGGAACAATTGGTTTAGAGAGTGCTTTTGGAGCGTTACTGACTGTATTGCCTGTTGCAACTGTAATTGATAAATTAACTTCAGCAAGAATACTCTTTGGTTTGGAAATTCCATCCATAGCTGAAGGAACTAAAGCCAACTTAACCCTATTCAATCCTGAAGGGAAAAGCACTTTTACAGCCAAAGACATTCTTTCAAAATCTAAAAATTCAGCCTTCATTGGAACTGAAACTAAAGGGAAAGTATACGGAATTTTGAATCAAAACCAATTGATTCTAAACCAATAAAACATGAATAAAGAAACGATTGAAGCAGGCAAATCAACTGCCATCACCAGTTATATTTTAGGAATTGGCGTTTTTATTGCCATGTCCATGAATGCCGAAAATAAGAATCCTTTTGCTACTTTTCATATCCGTCAAGGATTAGGATTGACTTTGACATTTATTTCTTTAGGCTTAATCATTAGCAATTTTGATAGTTTATTGATTTCATTTCCTATGTGGATTTTCATCTCTATTTTGTGGAGTTATGGAATTTTTACTGCAATTAAAGGCGAAACCAAACCTATGCCGCTTTTAGGAACTTATTTCCAGAAATGGTTATCCAACATATCATAACATCATGAATTTATCTTTAGAATACCTTATCAAGGAACCTAAAATAAAAAAAGATTCTAATCCCCTTCTGCTTTTATTACACGGATACGGCAGCAATGAAGCCGATTTATTTTCTTTTGCCTCTGAACTTCCTGAAGACTATTACATCATTTCAGCGCGAGCACCTTATGATTTACAATACGGAAGTCATGCTTGGTACGCCATCAATTTTGATGCTGATGAAAATAAATTTTCTGACCATGAACAAGCTAAGATTTCCAGAGATTTGATTGGTACTTTTTTAGACGAATTGCTAGTTAATTATCCTATTAACAAAGACAATATCACTTTAATTGGTTTCAGCCAAGGAGCTATATTAAGTTATGGCGTGGCGCTTTCGCATCCCGACAGAGTAAAAAATGTTATCGGTTTGAGTGGCTATGTAAGCGAACCTATTTTAAGTGAAGGTTTTGAAAAAAATGACTTCTCAAAACTAGGTATTTTTGCCTCTCATGGAACTGTAGACCAGGTTATTCCCGTGGAATGGGCCAGAAAATCGGATGCTTTTTTAACGCAATTGGGCATTGCTCATACTTACAAAGAATACCCAATTGGACATGGAGTTTCGCCTCAAGTATTTTTTGACTTTAAGAATTGGCTACAAGAACATTCGTAAACACTCTATTTTTGGTACAATAGCGATTGATTGACTTCAAAAGTGATGGTTTCATCCTCATTTACGAAATATTTTAAGAGTACTTCGCCCCAAATTTCGCCATCACTAAAATCAGCGATGATCCAGCGATGATTCAATATTTTCACTTTGTTGATAATGAATTTATTCGCCCCAATTCGATCTTGGCCGGTATACGGATTCCCTTTTGGATTGGAATTGAAATCCAATAATTTTTCAGTCACCACCGGAATTAACTTTTCGTATTGAATCATCTTTTGTGAATCCTCATTCTCAAAATAGTTTTGTGCATTTTCATTTTTAGCCAATGAAAAATAATTGGCATCTGCCAATTGATTTGAAACTAAAGCCAAACTATCACGCAATTTGGTAATTTTTCGCTCAGAACGCTTTTGTTCAAATTGTAATTCGCTATTCAAAAAAACATAGGTAAACAAAGTAGTCAATGCAAAAAGTATCGTCAAATAAAGCAGTAAGGAACGTTTCATAGTAAATATTAAATAGTGATTTCTAAATTATCATAAGCGATAAAGACATTTTCAGGAAGTCTTTTTTGTACTTCCTCATGAAAACCTAAATGATGACTTATGTGAGTTAAATAAGCTTTTTCTGGTTGTACCAAAGTTATAAAATCTAAGGCTTCTTGCAAATTGAAATGGGTGGCGTGTGGCTCTTCTCGTAAAGCATTTACGACCAAAACTTTAAGTCCTTTTAGTTTTTGAATTTCCGATTCTTCAATCGTTTTTACATCCGTTAAATAAGCAAAATCGTCTATACGATAGCCGAAAACCTGCAAATCACCATGCATGACATTAATAGGAACAGCTATTTTATTTCCAACTGAAAACGGAGAATTATTTTGTACTTCAATGGTTTTTACAGATGGTGCGCCAGGATATCTATTGACCATTTCAAAAACATATTCAAAGCGTCTTTTTAAATTGTCAATTACACGTTGGTGCGCGTAAATTGGCATTGGTCCTTGGCGAAAGTTAAACGGGCGAATATCATCTATTCCCGCTGTATGATCCGCATGTTCGTGAGTAAATAAAATTCCGTCAAGTTGTTGACAATTTGAAATCAACATTTGTTGTCTAAAATCTGGACCGCAGTCAAAAACAAACGAATGGTTTTCCCAAGATATTAAAGCCGAAACCCGCAAGCGTTTGTCTTTTGGATCGGCACTTTTGCACACAGGATGATCGCTCCCAATAATTGGAATACCTTGTGAAGTTCCAGTACCTAAAAAATATACTTTCAAAAGCGAAGTTTGTTTTTGGTTTGATTAATTAATAGTACCCATTTTAAGGTATCAATAACAAAAAAAAGGGTATTCAAAAATAGTAATTCTACATTTGAAAGCGCTAAAAATACGATTCAAATAATAATCGCATGAAGTTGTTATTTTTTTACAAAAATATGGTTAAATTTCTTTCGACAAACCCCTTATTTGTTAACTTTGTAACATTAAAGCCCTTTTAATACAAAAAATGCATACCAAAAAGATAAAACTCAAAGGAGATAAAGTAATGGAGCAGATTCCTTCTATCAAGGATAAAGCGCTCCGTATCAACCTCAACGAAAATATTTACGGAACTTTTGCTGAAATTGGCGCCGGACAAGAAACAGTTCGACACTTTTTTAGAGCGGGTGGTTCATCGGGAACTATTGCGAAAGCAATGTCTGCTTACGACAAAGATTTTAGTGATGCCGTTTATGGAATCGAAGAAGATGGCCGTTATGTTACTGAAAGCCGATTAAAAAAGATGCTGTCGCACGAAGTAAGCTTGATTGAAAAGCGTTTGAGTCGTGACAAACATCCGAATAAGATGTTTTTTAGTTATGCAAATACAGTGGCTACTATCGACTTTGCGAAGCAATTCAAAGGACACGGATGGGTTGGAATTAGTTTCCAAATTGAACCAGACGAGGCTTACAACGAAATCATACTTCACATTCGTTTCAAAGAAACCGATTCGAGATTGCAACAAGAAACCCTTGGTATATTAGGGGTAAACTTGATTTATGGTGCGTATTACAAATACAACGATCCAAAAAAATTGTTACGCTATTTGTACGACCATTTAGACAAAGACCAACTAGAAATTGATACGATTAACTTCTCTGGACCTCGTTTTGCCGATGTAGACAATCGTTTGATGAGTTTGCAATTGGTTAAAAATGGAATGACAGATGCCGTAATGTTCAATCCAGAAGGAAAAAACATCTTACCAGCGGCAATTTTATACAAGAAAAACTTATTAGCCTTTAGAGGAAGTTTCCGACCTGTAACCAAAGTAAATATGGACATGTACGAGAAATCGTTGAAAATGTTCCTCAATGAAAATAAAGTTGAAAAAGAAAACACACTCGTAGTATTTGAAATCACCTTATCTAACCTACGTTCAGATGGTGAAATCGACGAAAGAGATTTTATGGACCGTGCTGAATTACTATGTTCATTAGGCCAAACCGTAATGATTTCGAATTTCCAAGAATACTATAAAGTAGTAGAATATTTTGCTAATTATACCAAGGCCCGAATGGGATTGGCTATGGGAGTTAACAACTTAGTCGATATCTTTGACGAGAAATACTACCGCCATTTAAGCGGTGGAATTTTGGAAGCCTTTGGTAAGTTATTCTATCGCGACATGAAAGTATTCTTATACCCAATGATAGGAGAGAATGGCGAAATCATAACTTCTGAAAACTTAAAAGTACATCCACGAATGAAAGAATTATACAAATTCTTTAAATTCAATGGAAAAGTTATTGATATCGAAGATTATAATCCTGAAATATTAGAAGTATTCTCACGTGAAGTTCTAAAAATGATTAGTCAAGGTAAAGAAGGTTGGGAACCTATGCTTCCTTCTGGTGTGGCTGAAATTATTAAAGAACATCATTTATTTGGCTATGAGCCTAGTAAATTCTTGAAAGAGGTATAAGTAACCAAAAAATAGATAAAAAAAATCCCCAATTAGTAATTGGGGATTTTTTATTTTAAATAGATTTATTTCAAAATCTGGTCGGCATGTGCTTTGGTTTTCACTTCAGAAATCACGTCTGAAATAATTCCGTTTTCATCAATCACAAAAGTCGTTCTATGAATTCCATCGTATTCTTTTCCCATAAACTTCTTTGGTCCCCAAACTCCAAAGGCTTGAATTACTGATTTATCTTCGTCAGCCAATAATGGAAAAGGGAAGTCGAATTTTTCTTTGAATTTAGCTTGCGCTTTTTGAGGATCGGCACTAACTCCTAAAAGCGCATAATTATTAGCTTGAAAACGCTCAAAATTATCTCTCAAGTCACATGCTTCTGCGGTACAGCCTGGCGTATTTGCCTTTGGATAAAAGAAAACAACTAATTTCTTTCCTTTATAGTCATTCAATTGGTGTGATTTTCCGTCTTGATCTAATCCAGAAAACTGAGGAGCTTTATCCCCTATTTTTAATGTTGTCATATATTTAGTATTGAATTATTGGAATTGTATTATTTTTACTGGAATAAAAGTACAAAAATGAACAAACAGGAACGGGTAACATTTGTTATAAATACGTTAAAAGAATTGTATCCTACAATTCCGATTCCATTAGATCACAAAGATCCCTACACTCTATTGATTGCCGTATTACTCTCAGCACAATGCACCGATGTTCGAGTCAATCAGATTACCCCTCTCCTATTTGCCAAAGCAGATAATCCCTATGACATGGTCAAATTATCTGTTGAGGAAATAAAAGCAATTATTCGTCCCTGCGGTTTATCTCCTATGAAATCAAAAGGAATTTTCGGTTTATCGCAAATTCTTATCGAAAAACACAACGGTCAAGTGCCTCAAAGTTTTGAGGCTTTGGAAGAATTGCCAGCTGTAGGACATAAAACTGCCAGTGTTGTCATGTCTCAAGCATTTGGCGTACCTGCTTTTCCAGTAGATACTCATATTCATCGATTAATGTATCGTTGGAATTTAACCAATGGAAAAAATGTAGTGCAAACTGAAAAAGATGCGAAACGTATTTTCCCCGAGGAATTATGGAATGAATTGCATTTGCAAATCATTTGGTACGGAAGAGAATATTCGCCAGCGCGAGGTTGGAATTTAGACAAAGACATTATTACCAAAACTATAGGAAGAAAATCAGTACTTAACAAAGTACTATAACAATATAAAGACCGAACTACTTTTTATCCAATTCAAAAAAAGAATTTTAATTAATTTTTTTATTTGTTATGAAAAATAAATTCAAATTGATATTTTGTTATATTTGTAACACATCAATCAATTTTTGTTAAATTTTATACTATGAAAAAAATAATTATTTTAGGAAGCGGTAAAATAGGATCGACAGCAGCATTTATGTTGCAAGAAAGTTCAAAATTTCAAGTCACCATTGTAGATAATCATCGACAGGATCATCATACTGAGCTTGAAAAAGCGGGAATTGTTGTTTTGATAAAGAATATTTCAGATGCAAATACAATCGATGCCGTTTTAGCAAACGGGTACGAATATGTACTGAATGCCTGCCCTTACCATTTAAACATTGGAATTATTGATGCGGTAGCCAAAAAAGATATGCATTATTTTGATCTGTCAGAAGATGTGAAGTCTGCCAATTATATTAAAGAAATAGCTAAAAAATCAAAAAGCACATTTATTCCACAATGTGGACTCGCTCCAGGATTTGTTAGTATAAGTGCCAATCATTTGTGTAATTATTATGACGAATTAAAAGATGTAAAGTTGCGAGTTGGTGCTTTGACACTTAGTCCAAACAATATGTTGAAATACAATCTATCTTGGAGTACTGACGGACTCTTAAACGAATACTCTCATCCTTGTGATGCCATAGTAAATGGCACGTTTACAAAGGTGCTACCGCTAGAAGGATTAGAACATTTTTGTTTAGAAGGTATTGAATATGAAGCGTTTAATACTTCCGGAGGAATTGGTGGATTAGCAGAGAAATTAAATGGTAAAGTAGAAAACTTAGATTATAAAACCATTCGTTACAAAGGACATCGCGACTTAATGAAATTCTTATTTGACGATCTTGGATTTAAAAATGACAGGCCATTATTAACGACAATATTCAATAATAACATTGCCACTACATCTGAAGATGTAATAATTATTTACATCAGTGTAACTGGTTTAATTAACGGGAAACTAGAACAAAAAACGGTTTCACATACTATTCCAAATCAAATGGTAGGAAACAAACATTTTACAGGAATCCAATTAACAACAGCCGGATCTGTTTGCGCCGTAATTGATTTACATTCACAAGGAAAAATTGCACAATCTGGTTATGTAATGCAAGAAGATATTCCTTACGAGGATTATGTGAAAAGCCCATTCTTAAACTATTATTTTAAATAATACAATTCATGGAAACCCAATATAAAAATCTTGACTATGTCTTAGAAGGATTAATCTCTCGTTATAAAGAACGCGTACCTGATGTGGATAAAATTGTAAATGGACTTTTAAAAGAGGGGATTTTAAATAGTGAATCTGCATTTCATAATGATCATATAGCTTTTAGAACTATGGGGGTAGCCAACCTAGGAATTACCTCTATGGAAAAAATATTTCTTCATTATGGTTACGAGAAAAAAGAGTACCTCTATTTTGAAGAAAAAAAATTAAATGCCTATTGGTACAACCCTCCAAAACCCGAATACCCAAGAATATTTATTAGTGAATTGCGAGTGGATGATTTGTCACCTACAACACAAGAAATAATACTAAAATATACAAATGAGGTTACGGCCGATCCTGTAGATACTTTAGATTTAAACGACCCAAAGGCAGTAGATCATTTTCTGCATAAAGCATTATGGTCTTTACCAACTTTGGCAGATTATACAACTCTTTTAAAAGAAAGCGAATATGCTGCATGGACGATTTACAATCGGTATTATTTAAATCATTTTACTATTAGTGTCCATGAATTGGCAAAATGCAATGATTTAGAATCTTTCAATATTTGGCTAGAAAAAAACGGAATCCAATTGAATGATTCTGGTGGAAAAATTAAAAAAAGCCCTGATGGGCTACTATGGCAAAGTTCGACTGTAGCACAAATGATTGAAGCCACTTTCTCAAACAATGAGAAAATGCTAATTTCAGGATCTTATGTCGAATTTGCAGAAAGAAAAGTACTACCTGAATTCCGCCATTTGCCCAAAGAAGCAATTCGACGTGAACACCGTAGAGATGGGTTTGAAGCTAAAAATGCAGATAAAATATTCGAAAGCACTTTTACTTCACAAACAACAAAAAAATAAAAAAAATGGAAAATAATTTCATACAAAATTTAGGATTAATCGAGAAAGAATTAGGTACTTATACTGGTACAAATGCTTTCGGTAATTTTGAAAATAGCATCGCTTCATTTTCTCCTGTAGATGGAAAAAAAATTGCTGATGTTGCCTTTACCTCTTCGTCAGATTATCAAAAAGTTGTAGAAAAAGCACTAGATGCACAACTACTTTGGAGAAAGGTTCCTGCACCAAAAAGAGGTGAAATCGTAAGACAAATTGGTAATGAATTACGAAATAAAAAAGCCGAATTAGGCCAATTAGTTGCCTATGAAATGGGGAAAAGTTTGCAGGAAGGGTTGGGTGAAGTTCAAGAAATGATTGACATCTGTGATTTTGCAGTTGGGGTTTCAAGACAATTGTATGGATTAACTATGCATTCTGAAAGACCACAACACCGAATGTATGAACAATATCATCCTTTAGGAATCGTTGGGATTATATCTGCATTTAATTTTCCAGTTGCTGTTTGGAGTTGGAACACGGCTTTAGCTTGGGTATGCGGGAATGTATGTATTTGGAAGCCATCCGAAAAAACACCATTGTGCGCCATTGCTTGCCAAAAAATTGTTGCCAAAGTTTTCAAGGAAAATAATTTACCGGAAGGCATCTCCAATTTAATTATGGGTGATGGTACTTTGGGCGAAATCATGACAAAAGACACACGTGTTTCCTTAATTTCGGCAACCGGTTCTACTGCAATGGGTAAAAAAGTAGCAGTAGCAGTTGGGAATCGATTAGGAAAATGTCTTTTAGAATTAGGCGGGAACAATGCAATAATAATTACAGAAAATGCTGATTTGTCACTAGCGGTTAGAGCAGCTGTTTTTGGAGCCATTGGAACAGCAGGACAACGATGTACTACCACAAGAAGACTTATCATTCATGAAAGTATATATACCTCATTTTTGGAGAAATTAGTTGTAGCTTACCAACAGCTTAATATAGGTTCCCCTTTAGATTCTAAAAATCATATTGGACCTTTAATTGATCAGCATGCGGTACAAATGTATCTCAATGCACTTTCAAAATGCGAAAAGGAAAATGCTAGTTTTATTATCAAAGGAAAACAACTTCAAGGAGCAGAATATGAATCGGGTTGTTATGTTAGTCCAAGTATCGTTGCGGTAGAAAAAACATTTGAATATTTAAAAGAGGAAGTTTTTGCTCCTTTATTGTACGTGATTAAGTATTCAAATTTAGAGGAAGCAATTGCTATTCAAAATGATGTTCCACAAGGTTTATCATCATCAATAATGACTTTAAACATGCGCGAAGCAGAACAATTCTTATCTGCTGAAGGTTCTGATTGTGGTATTGCCAATGTAAATATTGGGACTAGTGGCGCCGAAATTGGTGGTGCATTTGGAGGTGAAAAAGAAACTGGTGGTGGAAGAGAATCGGGTTCAGATGCCTGGAAAGCTTATATGAGACGACAAACAAACAGTATTAATTATAGCACTGAAATTCCGTTAGCACAAGGAATCCAATTTGATTTTTAAAGTATAAAGCAGACTCTTTTGGATTAAATTGAGTCTGCTTTATATTAATTAGCGATAAATTCAAAAGTAGTGCGCTCCGATTTGACTACTTTCAACGCCTTTGAATAATCCAACAAGAAAGAAATAACTTCTTTCTTCGGTTTCATTTTTGGAGCAATAAATGATTTTTTAAAGTAGATTTTTGCCATAGTTGGTATTTACAGTTTACAATACAACGACAAAAACCACACATTATTGTTTAATTAGTTAAAGTAATTTGATGTTTATCAATCACTTTTCTCAAATTAAGTAATGCATAACGCATGCGACCTAAAGCCGTATTGATACTAACTCCAGTAGCCTCCGATATTTCTTTAAAACTCATCTCTTGATACAAGCGCATCATCAAAACTTCTTTTTGATCCGCTGGGAGTTCATCAACTAATTGGCGTAAATCTTTTGCTACCTGATCTGAAATTAATTGATTTTCAATCGTTAAAGCATCATCTGTCATGATAGAAAAAATAGAAAATTCTTCTGTCTCTCTATACAAAGGCATTTTTTTGTTGCTGCGATAATGGTCTACGATCAGGTTATGTGCTATTCGCATTACCCAAGGAAGAAATTTTCCTTCTTCATTATACGCATTGGATTTCAAAGTTCGAATCACTTTAATAAACGTATCTTGAAATATATCGTTTGCCAAATCTCTATCGCCTAACTTGGAATAGATAAAACCGAAAATTTTAGATTGGTGTCTTTTGATAAGTGTTGCTAATGCAGCTTCGTTGCCAGCAATATAATCATGTACTAATGTAGCGTCATCAATAGGAGTAATAGCCATAAAATACCTTTTAGAGGGTTTGTAATTATAAAAAATGTTCTAAAAAGTAAAAATGTTATATAGGCTTCTGTTTTTGATGATTTGAATTTCAAATTTAATTTATTTTTATTGGATTAACCAAAAATAAAGTGATAATTTAATAAACAGTCCATTTAATACCTAAATATGGTATAACTTACCGATTGATAAATGGAATTAGAATGTGAATTTGGTGGTTGGGTTGTTGTCAATCTCAGATGGAAAATGCTTACTTTTGTGAAAATTAAAAAGTCCTATGCCAACTGACATTGCTTCATTAGATCCTAAAAAAAACATCATCATAAAAGGCGCTCAAGTACATAATTTAAAAAATGTAGATGTCGCTATTCCAAGGAACAAACTGGTAGTAATTACAGGACTATCCGGATCCGGAAAGTCAAGTTTGGCCTTTGATACTTTGTATGCCGAAGGACAACGTCGCTATGTGGAAAGTTTATCGTCTTATGCGCGCCAATTCTTGGGCCGTCTAGATAAACCTAAAGTAGAATACATCAAAGGAATTGCACCTGCCATTGCTATTGAACAAAAGGTAAATACGACCAATGCCCGTTCCACCGTTGGTACCTCAACAGAAATTTACGATTATATCAAATTATTATATGCCCGAGTTGGGCGAACTTTTTCACCTATTTCAGGTCAAGAAGTCAAAAAAAATACAGTTACCGATGTCGTTTCAGAGGTGAAAAATTTAGAATTAGATAGCAAATGGTTGCTCCTTGCTCCTATTCATTTAGAAAAAGGTCGAAAACTTGAAGACAAACTCAACGTATTGTTACAACAAGGTTTTGCTCGAATATGGGTTGATGGCGAAATGGTTCGTTTGGACGATTTACCGAAAAATTTAGGCAAAAAAGAAATTTTCCTGATTGTAGATCGAATTGTTGTCAAAGACGAAGAAGAGTTTTACAACCGATTAGCCGATGCTGTTCAAACAGCTTTTTTTGAAGGAAAAGGGATTTGCTATTTGCAAGAATTAAATTCCGATAAACGATTCTCCTACTCGAATAATTTTGAATTGGACGGCATTTCTTTTTTAGAACCTAATGTACACCTATTTAGCTTTAACAATCCGTATGGTGCTTGTCCAGTTTGCGAAGGCTATGGCAATATTATTGGTATTGATGCCGAATTAGTCATCCCAAACACGAGTTTATCCATTTTTGAAAATGCCATTTTCCCTTGGCGAGGAGAAAGCATGAGCTGGTACAGAGATGAATTGGTTAAAAATGCGTACAAATTTGACTTCCCAATTCACAAACCTTTTTTCGAATTGACCGAAGCGCAAAAAGAATTGGTTTGGACAGGAAATCAATATTTTCAAGGGCTAAACGACTTTTTCAAAGAATTAGAGGAGAAAAACTACAAGATACAAAACCGAGTGATGTTGTCCCGTTACCGCGGAAAAACCAAGTGCAACACGTGCAAAGGAAAACGACTACGCATTGAAGCCTCTTATGTGAAAATAAATAGCAAAACCGTTTCTGATTTGGTGGATTTACCAATTCGTCATTTGGTAGATTTCTTCAAAAATATTAAACTCAACGAATACGAAAAGCAAATTGCTAAACGCTTGCTGATCGAAATCAACAATCGCTTGTCTTTTTTAACCGAAGTAGGTTTGGATTACCTGACCCTAAATCGAAATTCGGCTACGCTTTCAGGTGGTGAGTCACAGCGTATCAACTTAGCGACTTCATTAGGAAGTAGTTTAGTAGGCTCGATGTATATTCTAGACGAACCGAGTATAGGATTGCATCCAAAAGATACTGAACGCTTGATTAAAGTATTGTTGTCTTTACGAGATTTGGGCAATACAGTAATTGTGGTCGAGCATGATGAAGATATTATGAAAGCTGCCGATATGATTATCGACATTGGTCCAGAAGCTGGAACTCATGGTGGTAATTTAGTAGCACAGGGAACCTATGACGAAATCCTGCAATCGGATTCTTTAACATCTCTATATTTGAATGGCAAATTGGAAATTGCTGTTCCAAAAAGACGAAGACCATTCAAAAATCAAATTGAAATCAAAGGCGCTAGAGAAAACAACTTGCAAAACATTGATGTTAGTTTTCCATTAGACGTTCTTACAGTAATTACTGGCGTTTCTGGAAGTGGGAAAAGTACTTTGGTCAAAAAGATCTTATTTCCTGCCATGCAAAAGAAACTCGATAATGCGGGTGAAAAAGCAGGTCAATTTTCTGAGATGACTGGTTCGTTTTCGCATATTAAACATATTGAATATGTAGATCAGAACCCCATTGGACGAAGTTCGCGTTCGAATCCAGTTACTTACATCAAGGCCTATGATGATATTAGGGATTTGTATGCCAAAGAAAAGCTTTCAAAAGTAAGAGGCTATCAAGCCAAACATTTTTCTTTCAATGTAGATGGCGGTCGCTGCGAAAGCTGTAAAGGTGAAGGAACCATCAATGTTGAAATGGTTTTCATGGCCGATGTACAATTGCATTGCGAAACCTGTAACGGTAAACGTTTTAAGAAAGAAGTCTTAGAAGTTGCTTTTGAAGGCAAAAATATCAATGATATTCTAACAATGACTATTGATGATGCTATAGCCTTTTTTACCACGCACAAACAAACCAAAATCACTCAAAAGCTACAACCACTTCAAGATGTTGGTTTGGGTTATGTACAACTAGGACAATCTTCATCTACACTTTCTGGCGGTGAAGCACAGCGTATCAAGTTAGCTTCGTTCTTAGTAAAAGGTGCTACCAAAGACAAAGCGCTTTTTGTATTTGACGAACCTACAACTGGATTGCATTTTCACGATATAAAGAAGTTACTAGCTTCATTCGACGCGTTAATCGAGAAAGGACATTCCATTATTGTGATCGAACACAATTTGGATCTTATTAAATGTGCCGATTGGATTATTGATTTAGGCCCAGAAGGAGGAGAAAATGGAGGACAATTATTAGGTGCTGGAACTCCTGAAGATTTGGTAAAAATGAAAAAATCGATTACGGCTAGTTATTTGAAAGAAAAACTATAAATCGAAATTAGTAACAGGAATCCACAAAGGTTTTACCATCTTCATCTATGGCAATAAGAATTCGCTTTTCTTTGCCATAAACAAAGGTTAGATAAAGCCAACCTATTGACCATAATCCCAAGGTCAAACAAAACAATACAAAGTTAAAGCTGTGATTAATTCTCCTAGCTTCTCTAGATAAAATCGCAAAAGGTAATTTATCATTTCTCTCTTAACTATAAATCCGGTGCTAATTTTCGAACTTACTCGTTTATAAAAATCTTGTAAACTCTTATCCGAACTATACTGATTGTCATTCATAAAATGGGATTCTACTCTTACTACAAACAAAAATAATCCCATCCAATCTACTATACAATACCAAGATTTAGTGATATTACACCAATTAGAATTTCAATTTTTTAATTAACGAATGTAATACTTGATTGATCTCCTTTGAAATTGAAAATCGATAATTAATATATACGTAGAAAATAGTTACCAGAATGGATTTTAATACAATGCCCAGTATTGGATGAAATGGAAACTTCCAAAAATAAAACAACACAAATAAAATAGCTGTAATTATAATCGAATACACCGTTTGGATTGTAAACGGGTACAAATGCATTCGTTTTACTACAAACATTAATTTAGCGACACTATAAATAGTTATTGACAGTAAGGTGGCTATAGCTGATCCCGTAATACCGTATAAAGGAATAAATATCCTATTCAATACAATCGTGAAAAACACAAGCATCAATCCCAGAAACAATACCATTCGGTAATATTTAGAATTAAAAATAATAGCATTATTATTCCCTAGGATTAAGTCAAAATATTTGGATATACCAATGATAAATACAATCCAAATTCCCCCCGCGTAATCTTTGGGCAGCATTTCGTATAATTGATCAATATTGACAAAAATGCACAACATAACAAAGCCGCCTACAATTTGTAAATTGAGAGAGGTTTTTTTGTACAAATCATTCAATTCATCGTGCTTGTTTTCATGCATTAATTTGGCTGTAATCGGATATACAATTTGATGCATCGCCCGACTTGGCACTGAAATTACTAAGGCAATGTAGGTCGCCACTGAATAAAATGCAATATTGCCAATGTCCATATATTGGTTCAACATAATTTTATCGCCATCCAAAAGTAGATTGGCCACACTGCCAGATAAAATAATATAAAAAGTGTATTCTAAAATACCTTTTACGTTATGGGGTATCGAAAGTTGAAAATCAGGTTTTTTCACTCTAAAGGCATAAAGCATCGTGATTAATAATGCAACGAAATAGATTCCTGCCGTTAAGTAGATGAACTCTATTGCAGTAATCCATCCCAAATACATACCTACCAAAGCAACCAATGAAAACAATCGCAATCCCACTTCTTTGATGAAATTTCCAAAAACCGAATGCATATGCACTCTAGCCCAAGCGTAAAATATCTCAAAATAAGCCATACACAATCCGATAAATGGAATTAAATAAATAAACTCTTTTACAATTGGATTTTTCTTGGTTACAAATAAACTAATCTCATCGTAAAAAAATAAGCCTAAAAGCAAAAGCGGGATCGTTAATACTAGTGGAAATAAAACCGAAAAGGACAAAAATTGATTTTGCTCTTTTTCTGTTTTGCATTGCGAATAAAACTTAACTAAGGTATTCTGCATTCCAATCGCAAACAAAGGCATGATGACATTGGCACAAGACAGAATATAATTTGACAAACCGTAATAGGTTTTTCCTAAAATAGAGGGGAATAAAAAAATCGTACTTATACCGCCAATCGCAAAACCAATATAGGTGATGATGGTATTCTTTAAAGACTGATTTAAGACGATTCCCATAAGTAAATTGGTATATTATTGTTGACGAAGTAATTCGACTAATTGTTGGGTTAAATTTTTTCTTGAATACTGCTGAAGTCCAACAGCATGGGATTGTAATTTTGATTCCAAAAATTGGTTATAATACTCTTGAATGGTTTGCTTTAATTTAGCTTTTTCTGAATACTCAAAAAACACTCCCGTATTAGTATTGGTAATAATTTCAGCAAAATCTGAATCTTTTGGACCGATAGCTACTATTGGTCGTTCCGAAACCATATACTCAAACAACTTTCCTGGTAAAATACTTTTTGTTTCTTCTGAATTAATTTCAATTAACAATAAAACTTGTGATTTACGTTGGTGTGCCACTGCTTCGGCATGCGATACATAACCTAGATTATTTAAAAACGAATTCAATCCAAATTGTTCAATTGTCTCCAAAACTTCTTGACTTATTGCGCCAATTAATTTGATCTCTAAATGGGATTTAAAATCAGGGATTTCAGTACAAAGTTCCACCAAACTTTCCCATAAAATTTTAGGATTTCTTTCTGATAGAAAAGAACCAATATGAGCCAAACTAAATTTTGCATCCAAGGTTTGTTTGTCTACTTTTTCAACATCAAAACCATTGGTAATTACTTCGATTGGTTTAGTGGTTAAAGCTTGAAACTCGGCTTTAGTGGTTTTACTGGTTACGATAATGGTATCAGCTGAATTCAACACTTGACTTTCTAGTTGTTTGTGTTTGTTGGCTGCATATTGAGATAATCGTAACGATTTATGGTATCCAATGGTAGTCCAAGGGTCACGGAAATCAGCCAGCCACTTTAGATTCATTTTTTGTTTTAATTCCAATCCGATCAAGTGCAAACTATGCGGAGGTCCAGATGTAATTATAGTATCAATTTCGTTTTCACGAATGTACTTTTCCAAATAAGCAACAGAAGGTTTTACCCAAAAAACACGTGCATCAGGTATAAATAAATTACCACGTACCCAAAGCATCAGCTTTTCTAAAAATGATTGCTTTTTTTGATTGGGAATAATTCCCGAACTAATTTTCTTGGTCTTGTTTTTGGATAAAAAAGAAGCCAATTGGTAGGGTTCAAAAATGGGTGTTTTTAAAATAATAGCATTATCTGACACTTCAGAAACCAAATTAGAATCCACAATTGGATAGGTTGGATTTTCAGGTACGTATACGATAGGTTGTACATCAAAATCAGGTAAATACTTCACAAACTTCAACCAGCGTTGCACTCCTGGTCCTCCAGCTGGCGGCCAATAATACGTAATGATTAAAAGTTTTTTTGTGTTATTATTTGCCATTATGCTGCATTTCGATTGTCTTTTTTCTTTCGAAATAAATTCCGCCTATCAATAGTAAAAGGATTCCTATAGAACTTACCAAAGTAATTGTGCTACCTGTTTGAACCACTTGGGGCTCAAACTTAAATTCAACCGTATGTTTTCCCGCTGGAATTAGTAAGGCTCGCAAAACATAATTAGCTTGAAGATATTCTACTTTATTTCCGTCGACATAGGCATTCCAGCCATTTTTATAATACATTTCAGAAAACACTGCTAAACCTTCATTCGCATTAATCGAAGTGTATTTCAAATGATTGGGTTGATACGATTCCAAGGTGATTACAGCTGAACTGTCTTTGGCGAAAGCCGATTTATTTATTGCAAACTCTTTTGAATTAATAACCGCTACATTTTTAGAATCTAACTGATCCAATGCTTTCATCTCTTCATCTGCAGTTGGAACTAATTTCACCTGACTCACAAACCAAGCATTCCCATTAGCGTCGGGATTGGCAATTGGAAACTCTTTCCCCTCTTTATCCGTTTGAATCAAATATTTAACATTCAAGAAATTCAAAGGTTCCAAATTATTTTTGGCAATTTGGTAATCAAATAATTGCTGCATTCTTCTTGGTTTAGCCGCATGATAGCCCCCAATTGATTTATGAAAAAACGAAGCTCTAGCGCTAGATAAATTACCATTGATTTCAAATACGCGATAATTGCTGCTGTCTTGCAAAATCTGTGTATCAACTGGAGTGGCTTGAAAAGGCACTTCTATTTCTCGTTTACTCACAAAATCTTTTTCCGAAACGTATTTTTTATCCACTACAAAGAGATCAAAAATCATGACCAATCCAATAACAACGATAGTAGTTTGTTGTGCCAATTTATTCTTGATAAACAACCATAAAGATCCAGCCACAAGAAGAATAAAAAAAGCAGAACGCAACAAATCAGCACTATACATGGTTTTTCGATCTGCTTTCAAAGCGTCAACAAAGGCAGGTCCATAATTTTTAATAAAATAGTCATCACTTTCCGCAGAAAAACTAAACGTTCCTTTAAACAAAAACAGTATTAATAACACTCCAAGACCAAACAAGGTGGATTGAAGTAAGCCTTTCTTTTGTTGGTTTTGATCCAATTGAAAAAAAGACTGCAATCCCATAACTGCTAATACCGGAAAACACAATTCTAGAAGGACTTGTATAGAAGAAACTGCTCTGAATTTATCATACAACGGAATATGATCAATAAAAAAGTTGGTTAGAACTGGGAAGTTTTTTCCCCAAGACAACACCAAAGCAAACATAGCTCCTCCAAAGAAAACATATTTGATTTTACGATTGTCTATAAACAAAGCTAAGAAAGCCAAAAAGAATACTACTGCCCCGATGTATGCTGGTGCAGCAACAATAGGTTGGTCTCCCCAATAGGTAGGCATACCTTTTACATAATCTTGCGCTTGACTATCTGGCACTCCTTGACTGATCATGAACTGGTACATGCTACTATCTGTTCCTAAAGTTTCATTATTGGATCCTCCAAAAAGACGTGGCGCAACCAAATTGAAACTTTCTGCAATACCATAACTGTATTCGGTAATATAATCTCGAGATAACGCACTGTTTTCAGTAGCTTTAGAACCATTACTATTGAAGGTCAATTCGCTTTTTCCTCTAGTACTGAATTTAGTATATTCGGTTGTGGCTAATAAGTTGGTAGCATTGGCACCAATAGCAAAAATTCCTGCTAAAGCCAAAACTCCAAATGCAATCCCTAATCCTTTAAAGTCTTTTTCTTTAATAAATTGAAAGGCAAAATAACCCACCAACACCAATAAAAAAATCAATAAATAATAGGTCATTTGAAAGTGATTGGCATTGATTTCTAAAGCTGTAGCAAACAGAGTGAGTAAACCACCCCAAACGTATTTTTTTTGAAAAACCATTATAAATCCTGCAATAACTATGGGCATATAACCAATAGCATGCGCTTTCGAATTGTGTCCCACTCCTAAAATAATGATCAAGTACGTTGAGAAACCAAAAGCAATCGCTCCAAAAAATGCTTTCAAAGGATCAATTTTTAACACTAAGAGTAATCCATAAAAGCCCATGAAGTATAAAAATAAATAATCGGCTGGTCGAGGTAAAAAACGCAATACATCATCTAGAGCGCCTACATAATCATGAGGGTATTTTGCTCCCAATTGGTAGGTTGGCATTCCTCCAAAAGCAGAATTGGTCCAATACGGTTCCGTGTCTGTAGCTGCTCGAAAATCAATTTGCTCTTTTGCCATTCCGGTGTACTGGGCAATATCCGATTGGAAAATTTGTTTTCTTTGTAAAACAGGATAAAAATAAATCAAAGAAACAAGAACAAAACCAATAATGGCAAGCAGATGTGGATAGAACGTATTTAGTTTTTTCAATGTAGAAATAGTTTGGTTAGCATATAGAAAATCGGGACGGAAGCAAATTTAATCTATTTCTTCGTAATCCACATAATCCCCAACTTTTTTGGTTTCTCGAGGGTTTTTAGCATCAGTTTCTTTGTAGATAATCTCATCATTATTTTGCGCTTTTTTCCAAGCTGCATCTTGAGCATATTGCTGTTGCTTTTGAAAACTTTCACCTGCTTTTTCAACTGCTTTTTTTACCAACATTGGCAAAAACAAGCGGGCTAAAAATTTAAATAAATAGTAGAACATTATTACATAAAATACTGTTCTTATAAAATTCGAAAAAGAAGCTTCTTGCATAATCAGAATATTTTGCCCAAAAATAATAAATCAATTGCTCAAATTAAAGTTATACCTCTTAAATAAATAATAAATTATAGTACTTTTGAAAAGCATTATTTGTATCCAAACCAACAAAGTAAACTATGTTTAAAAATAACCCTTCAATTCTATTAGGCTTTTTACTAATTCCACTATTGGGTTTTGCTCAATATACGGACCAAATCAACTCCAATAGACCTGGTGAAACGATGTCGGCTTTTTCAGTAGGCAAATCAGTAATCCAATTAGAAACTGGTGCTTATGGCATTAGTCAAAAACACCATTTGCTTAACTATGTTACCAACGGTTATGGCATAGATGCAACGATTCGTTATGGTATATTTAAGGAAAAATTAGAATTCATTGCCGATATCCAATATCAAAGTCAATTGTATGAAGCTCGCTTGATTACAATGGACCAAAAAGCACTTAAACAAACTATTTTAGGAGCGAAATATTTACTGTTTGATCCTTTTAAAAATCAAGAAAAAAAAGTAAATGTATACAGCTGGAAAGTCGACAAGTCTTTTAAATGGAAGCAACTGATTCCAGCAGTATCTGTTTTTGCTGGTGCGAATATCACTTCAGCTAACAATCCGTATCATTTTTCTCCGAAGGCAGGTATTTCACCAAAAGTTATTTTGATTACTCAAAATCATTTTGGCGACGGGAGTTGGGTATTTGTTACTAATACCATCGCTGATTATATAGGGACAGAATTTCCAAGTTATGGCTATGCGGTAACACTTACAAAAGGAATCAATAAAAATTGGTCTGGATTTATAGAAAATCAAGGCTATAAAAGTGATTTTTACAGCGATTTAATTGTCCGATCAGGAGCAGCTTATTTAGTCACTGAAGATCTTCAACTAGACGTTTCAGCTAGTGCTAGTTTAAAAAACACCCCTTCCATTTTTTATGGAGGAATTGGTTTTTCTTGGCGATTTGATAAAAATTATGTGGAAATAAGAACGCCAATTGAAGAAGATCCCATCAGTGTAAAAAAAGTTAAAAAAGAAAAAATTAAAAAGAAAAAAAGATTTCTGATTTTCTAGAACTATACCATGATTGAAATTAAAGAAGCCGTTACCAAAAGTGAAGTAACCGATTATATCAAATTCCCTTTTTCATTATACAAAGAAAATCAATATTGGGTCCCGCCCATTATCGCTGATGAATTAGAAACTTTTGACAAAAGTAAAAATCCAGCATTCGAAAACGCCGAAGCCTATTTTTATTTGGCCTATCGCAACAATGAAATTGTAGGCCGAATTGCCGCCATTATCAATTGGGAAGAAGTCAATAACCAACAAAAAAAGAAAGTACGTTTTGGCTGGTTTGACGTCATTGATGATGTGGAAGTAACCAAAGCTTTACTTGAAAAAGTGTATGAGCTAGGCCAAAAAAACAATCTTGAATATGTCGAAGGTCCGATGGGATTTTCAAATTTGGACAAGGTTGGCGTACTCACCGAAGGTTTTGAAGAAATTGGCACCATGATTACCTGGTACAATCATCCGTATTATGCCGGTCATTTTGAACAATTAGGGTATGTAACTGAAAAAGAATATTTGGAAAACAAATTTCCTTTTGAAAATGTAAAATTAGAGTTTTTTGACAAAGCACAAGAGTTAATCAAAAGGCGCTATCAACTGCGACCTGTCAATTTTAAAAAGACCAAAGAAGTTTTACCTTATGTGGATAAAATGTTTGATTTGTTTAACGCTTCCTATGCCAGTTTATCCTCATTTGTAGCCATTTCAGATGTACAAAAAGATTATTTTAAGAAAAAATACATCAGTTTTATCAATCCGGAATACATCAAATTTGTAGAAGATAAAGACGGTAATTTAGTGGCTTTTGCCATCGTAATGCCTAGCTTTTCAAAAGCATTGCAAAAAGCAAAAGGTAAATTATTCCCTTTTGGATTCTTGCATTTACTCAATGCTAGAAATCATAGCAAAGACGTTACTTTTTATTTGATTGGCGTTCATCCAGAATACCAAAACAAAGGAGTTCACGCGATAATTTTCAAAGAATACCACACCACTTTTACCGAAAAAGGAATTCAAAATTGCATCCGAACTCCTGAATTAGCCGACAATCAGGCGATTCATTTGCTTTGGAAAAATTTTGATCCCAAAATTGTATGCAGAAGAAAAACATTCAGAAAAGAATTATAACTAGTAGTCAAAAAAAAATCCATTCAATTGAATGGATTTTTTTTGACTATACTTTTTATTAAGCATCCAAATCTACTTTGGTTTGCTCTGCAATTTGTCTGTACGTACCGTTAACTAATTTCTCGCGAATCGCTTCAAACGCTGATAAGGTTTCGTCAATATCAGCCAAAGTGTGTGAAGCAGTAGGAATCATACGCAATAAAATAATTCCTTTTGGAATTACTGGGTACACCACAATCGACAAGAAAATTCCGTAATTCTCTCTCAAATCGTTCACCATTACCATTGCTTCTGGAATTGAACCTTCTAGATATACTGGTGTGATACAGGTATTCGTATCTCCAATATTAAATCCTTTTTCTTTTAAACCGTTTTGTAATGCATTCACATTAACCCACAATTTATCTTTTATCTCTGATGATTGACGCAATAATTCCAAACGTTTCAACGAACCAATAGTTTGAATCATTGGCAACGCTTTGGCAAACATTTGCGAACGTAAATTGTATTTCAAATAATCGATGATTTCTTTATCTGCAGCAACGAATGCACCAATGTTCGCCATCGATTTGGCAAAAGTTGAAAAGTATACATCAATTTCGTCTTGCACTCCTTGCTCCTCACCTGCTCCAGCACCTGTTTTTCCTAATGTTCCAAAACCGTGTGCATCGTCAACTAATAAACGGAAGTTGTATTTCTTTTTCATGGCTACTACTTCTTTCAACTTACCTTGTTGGCCACGCATTCCAAAAACACCTTCAGTGATGAACAAAATTCCACCACCAGTTTCAGTAGCAATTTTTGTCGCACGTTGTAGGTTTTTCTCCATACTTTCCACGTCGTTATGACGGTAAGTAAAACGTTTTCCACTGTGCAAACGAACACCATCAATAATACAAGCATGTGCATCTACATCGTACACAATAACATCATTTCTAGTAACCAAAGCATCAATAGTAGACATAATTCCTTGGTAACCAAAATTCAATAAATAAGCTGATTCTTTCATGACAAAAGCTGCTAATTCTTGCTCTAATTGTTCGTGGTATTTAGTATGTCCACTCATCATACGAGCTCCCATAGGGTAAGCCGCACCGTATTCAATAGCAGCATCGGTATCAGCTTTTCTAACTTCAGGATGATTTGCAAGACCTAAATAATCATTCAAACTCCAGTTCAAAATATCTTTTCCTTGAAATTTCATTCTTGGTCCTAATTCGCCTTCCAATTTTGGAAAAACAAAATAACCTTCTGCTTGTGAAGCCCATTTTCCTAATGGTCCTTTATTAGTCTGAATTCTTTCGAATAAATCTTTTACCATGATATATATTGAAATTGTTTATTTTTTTCGAACAGCAAAAATAATTATTTAAAATTTATAAAAGAATTGATTGGCTATTTATTTTAGGAAGCAATATCTTTGAATTCTAATTTAGTAGTCCTATGCAACTCGTTTTCGCTTCCAACAATAAAAACAAAATCAAGGAAATTCAATTGTTACTTCCAGACTCTATACAAATCTTAAGTTTAGAAGACATCGGTTGCACTGAAGACATTCCCGAAACTGCAGCGACTATTGAAGGTAATGCGATTCTAAAAGCCAATTATGTCAGTCAAAAATACGGTTACGATTGTTTTGCAGATGATTCCGGTTTGGAGGTAGACGCTTTGAATGGTGAACCCGGCGTTTTTTCGGCTCGATATGCTGGCGAACCTAAAAATGATGAGAACAATATTGACAAATTAATAGCCAATTTAAAGGGGATTGAAAACAAAAAAGCCAATTTCAAAACCGTAATTTGTTTGAATCTGAATGGAGAACAGCATTTATTTACTGGAATAATTACCGGAAAAATTATTGAAGAACGTATTGGAACCAACGGATTTGGTTACGATCCCATTTTTGTTGCTGATGGCTATCAAAAAACCTTTGCCGAGTTAACTTTAAAAGAAAAAGCTAGAATCAGCCACCGTGGTATTGCAGTTCAAAAGTTGATCCATTTTCTACAACAAAACCTACTCGTTTGATTCGTTTTTTTTACCACTCAGTCACTTCCTACAACTTTATGAGTTAAAAATCAAAATGAAAAACATTTAACTTATTGATAATCAAAAAATAACAAATTAGTTTATATCGTTTTTAAAACCTACCTTTGCAGCCAATTTAAAATAATATATGAACAAATTTGAACAATTAGGTCTGAATGAGTCGCTACTGCTTGCGATCAAAGATCTAGGATTTGAGAATCCATCAGAAGTGCAAGAAAAAGCGATTCCAGTACTATTGGAACAAAACACAGACTTAGTAGCTTTAGCACAAACAGGAACAGGGAAAACAGCAGCTTTTGGTTTTCCACTTATTCAAAAAATTGATGCTGAAGACAGAAGTACACAAGCGTTAATTTTATCACCAACGCGTGAGCTATGCTTACAAATCACCAACGAGATTAAACAATACTCAAAATACGTAAAAGGTTTACATACAGTGGCAGTTTATGGTGGTGCAAGCATTACAGAACAAGCCCGAGAAATTAAACGTGGAGCACAAATTATTGTGGCTACTCCAGGTAGAATGCAAGACATGATCAACAGAGGTCTTGTCAACATTAAAAACATCAATTTCTGTATTCTTGACGAAGCAGATGAGATGTTGAACATGGGCTTTTATGAAGACATCGTATCGATTTTATCCGATACTCCAGACGAGAAAAACACTTGGTTATTCTCTGCAACAATGCCTGCTGAAGTAGCACGTATTGCAAAAAAATTCATGCACGATCCTGCTGAAGTTACTGTGGGTAGCAAAAACTCAGGTTCAGCAACCGTTTCTCACGAATACTATTTAGTAAATGCACGTGATCGTTACGAAGCATTGAAACGTTTAGCTGATGCTAATCCAGACATCTTTTCGGTAGTTTTTTGTAGAACAAAACGTGATACTCAAGCCGTAGCCGAAAAATTAATTGAAGATGGGTACAGCGCTGCTGCTTTGCACGGAGATTTATCTCAAGCGCAACGTGACGGGGTAATGAAATCATTTAGAGGTCGCCAAATTCAAATGTTAGTGGCTACAGACGTAGCGGCTCGTGGAATTGACGTTGATAATATTACTCACGTAGTCAACTATCAATTACCTGACGAAATCGAAACCTATAACCACCGTTCAGGTCGTACTGGACGTGCAGGTAAATTAGGAACTTCTATCGTTATTGTAACTAAGAGTGAAATCCGTAAAATTTCTTCAATTGAAAGAATCATTCAACAAAAATTTCAAGAGAAAACGATTCCTTCTGGAATTGAAATTTGCGAAATCCAATTGTTGCACTTAGCTAATAAAATAAAAGATACTGAAGTAGATCACGAAATTGATAACTACTTACCAGCTATCAATGAAGTATTAGAAGGATTATCTAAAGAAGAGTTAATCAAGAAAATGGTATCGGTAGAATTCAACCGTTTCATTAACTACTACAAGAAAAACAGAGATCTTTCTTCTCAATCTTCTGGTTCAGACCGAAGAGAAAGAGACGGGGCTCCAAGAGAAAATAACAATGGTGGCGCTACTCGTTACTTTGTAAACATTGGATCAAGAGACGATTTCGATTGGATGCAATTGAAAGACTTCTTGAAAGAAACTTTAGAATTAGGTCGTGATGACGTATTTAAGGTGGACGTAAAAGAAGGATTCTCATTCTTTAATACCGATGCAGAACATACCGATAAAGTAATGGAAGTGTTGAATGGATATGATTTAAACGGAAGACGAATCAACGTAGAAATTTCTAAAAATGATGGTGGCGGAAGACGTGATCACAATGGAAGAAATTCTGGTGGTGGATTTGGCGGAAGAAGTTCAGCTCCAAGAAGAGAAGGTAGCTTTGCACCAAGACGTGAAGGCGGATTTAGAAGCGACAGAAATTCAGCTCCAAGAGAAGGTGGTTTCAGAAGCGAAAGAGGTTCGGCTCCAAGAAGAGGTGAAGGAAGAGAAGGTGGTGTTTCTGAAAGAGCACCAAGACGTTCTGAAAGCTTTGGCGACTCACCAAGACCAAGAAGACCAAGAAGAGACTAACACCTTTTGTTAATTTTCTTATAATTATAGAAAAACTACAAAATATTCCCGACTGATTTATTACTTTTAAAGTCTTAAACCAGTTTATGAAATATTTTGTAGTTTTCTTTTTTTTACTACTTTCAGTACATCTTACTGCTCAAGAAGTAGAACCCTCCCAAAAAGTTTCTGGAATTGTTGTCAATGACAATACTAACCAACCCCTAACTAGTGTTAATATTATCAACCTCAATAAAGTTAGAGGAACCACTACAGATGGTAATGGTCGTTTTGAAATTAATGTACATGTGAACGACACCTTACACTTTACCATTTTAGGTTTTCAACCGCTTCGTGTTAGAGTTACAAACGACTGGATCAAAAATAAAAGTACTCGCATCCAATTGACCGAAAAAGCCATTGCATTGGAAGAAGTCATCATTCGACCATTTAACTTAACTGGTTATTTAGAAGTCGATTCCAAATTAATTCCTACCAAAGAAAATTTCCGATATAGTATTTCGGGTTTAACCCAAGGATATGAAGCCGGAGAATATTCGCCAAATGCCTTTGGACGAGTTATGGGATCCATTTTTAACCCTGCGGACATGCTCTATAATTTCTTCGGAAAAAAGCCTAAAGAGCTTAAAAAACTGAAAGAAATGAAGAAGGATGAAACGGTTCGCAAACTATTAGAATCCAAATACGATAGAGAAACCGTAACAGCATTATTGGGAATTGACACGAAAGAAATTGGTGAAATCTTAAAGCGATGTAACTATTCCGAATCTTTCATACAATCTGCCAATGACTTACAAATATTAGATGCCATCAGCGGTTGTTATGAAGAGTATAAAGTTTTGAAAAAGAAATAATTATCGTTGCTAACATCTAAGCCTTGGTTTATGTCGTATATTTAATAAAAATTAATTTTTTAATTAAATAGAATCAAAAATGGCAAAAAGTCAAGACGCAAAAAAGACAGCGAAAAAAGAACCTCTTAAAACTGCGAAGGAAAAAAAAGAGGAAAAAAGGGAAAAGAAAAACAATCCTAAAAGAGATTAAAACATAAGAAAAAGCCTCATCTGAAAACAGTTGAGGCTTTTTAATTGTAAATCAAAAAACTATTTCACTGGAATAGTTGCTAAAACCTCCACTAGAAATTTCCAAAATTTCTGAGCCGAAGAAATACTCGCTCTTTCATCAGGAGAATGCGCACCATGAATGGTAGGTCCAAACGAAATCATGTCCATATCCGGATAATTAGCACCTAGAATTCCACACTCTAAACCAGCATGACAAGCGACTACTTTGGCTTTTTCTTTGTTTTGTTTATCATAAATTGAAGTCAATACATCAAGAATTTCTGATTGAGAATTAGGCGTCCAACCTGGATACGATCCTGAAAATTCCACTTCGCAACCCATCAATTCAAAAGCTGATCGTAAGGCATTTGCCAAATCCATTTTAGCCGATTCTACCGAAGAACGCGTTAAGCATTGTACTGAAAGTTGGCCATTAGCCAAATCTACTTTAGCAATATTATTAGAAGTTTCTACCAAATTATCAAAATCAGCACTCATACGATATACGCCGTTATGAGCGGTATACATAGCGCGTACAAAATAAAATTGAGCTATGGAAGGCATCACTTTCGAAGGAGTCACTTCCATTTTTTCAAAACCAATTTCTAAATTGGGTTCTGTACTTTTTAATTCCGTTTTGATTTCATTGACGATTTGCTGCATGTCAAAAACAAAAGCTTCATCATACACCTCGGCAATAATTACTTTGGCTACACTCTCACGTGGAATAGCATTTCGCAAACTTCCACCTTGAATGGATGCTATTTGCAATCCAAAATTATCAAAACCATCAAACAACAGGCGATTCATAATTTTGTTGGCATTCCCCAATCCTTTATGAATATCCATACCAGAATGACCGCCATTCAAACCTTTAACAGTAATGGTATATCCAACTGAACCTTCTGGAGTATCTTCCTCATCAAATTCAGCAGTAGCCGTTACATCTATTCCACCAGCACAACCAATATCAATTTCATCATCTTCTTCGGTATCCAAATTCAAAAGGATTTGACCTTGTAAAATGCCGCCTTTCAAATTCAACGCACCGGTCATTCCTGTTTCTTCGTCAATTGTAAACAAGGCTTCAATTGCAGGATGCGGAATATCTTTACTTTCCAAAATGGCCATGATAGCAGCCACTCCTAGTCCGTTGTCGGCCCCCAAAGTAGTACCACGAGCGCGAACCCAATCCCCATCTACATACATATCAATTCCTTGTGTATCAAAATCAAATTGGGTATCCGCATTTTTTTGATGCACCATATCCAAGTGACCTTGAAGTACCACTGGCTTTCTGTTTTCCATTCCAGGAGTAGCGGGTTTTCTGATGATAACATTGCGAATATCATCTTCAAAAGTTTCCAATCCCAATTGGTTTCCAAAGTCTTTCATAAAAGCAATAACACGATCTTCTTTTTTTGAAGGACGCGGTACCGCATTCAAATTGGCAAATTGATTCCAAAGTACTTTAGGTTCTAAATTACGTATTTCCTGGCTCATATAATGTCGTCGTTTTTATTTATCAAACAGCCAAAGTTACAAAGTTTAGCTACGAAATAAACGGATATTGTGATTATATTTACATCTCAAAAACACATTTTGTGAAACGTCGGTACTTACTTTCATTTTTTCTTTTGATACAAATCATTTTGATTCCGTTTCTGGTTGTAATGCCCGAAGTGGTGGAGAAATGGTACAGTAACGGATGCTATCCTTGGATCTCAAAATCAGTCCGAATAGTATTCGGACACATTCCTTTTTCGGTTGGCGATATTTTCTATTTTCTATTCATTGTAATGTCAATCAGGTGGAGCTGGAAAAGTAGAAAAACATGGAAAACCCATTGGAAAAATAATATTCAATTAATTTTGAGCGTTTGCTCTATTTTCTATTTTGCCTTTCATGTACTTTGGGGTTTCAACTATTACCGACAACCTCTTTTTGAAAAAATGAAAATTAAACGTGAGTACACGGATACCGATTTATTGCTTTTTACCAAAAAGTTAATTGCTAGAACAAATTCTGTGCAGTTCCAAATTACACAAGACAAAAACAAAGCAATTGCATTTCCCTATTCGCAAGAACAGGTTTTTCAAATGAATATAAAAGGTTATGGTATCCTTTCTAAAGAACTTCCAAATTTTCACTACTCTGAATTGAGTGCCAAAAAATCGTTATTCAGTTTGCCATTAACGTATATGGGTTTTGGTGGCTATTTGAATCCGTTTACGAATGAAGCCCAAGTCAACTATTTAATGCCCATGTACCACTCACCCACTACATCTTGTCACGAAATGGCTCACCAAATGGGCTATGCCAGCGAAAGTGAATGCAATTTCATTGGTTTTATGGCTTCAGTAAAGAACCCGGATTTGTATTTCAAATACTCCGGATACAGTTTTGCTTTGCGGTATTGTTTAGCCAATTGGCAAGTCAGAAACAAAGTAGTTTACCAAAAATTACTTCAAACTGTTCATCCAGGTATTCTTAAAAACTATGAAGAAAGTGATCTATTTTGGAAAGCATATGAAACCCGTATTGAAGAAGGCTATCATCTTATTTATGACAGATTCTTAAAATGGAACCAACAAAAAGATGGAATAGAAGGTTATAGTAAATTGGTCAACTTATTGGTCAACTATTATAAAAACAAATCCTTGTAAAAACATCTATCACAAAAATATTTTGCAAAATAAAACTGTAACGAAACAACTTAAACCACTACTAACCCTCGTATGAATTCAGAATTAGAACAATCTTTTGTAAAACAACTTCAAGAGAATCAGAATATAATCCACAAAATTTGTCGATTGTATACTGAGGATGAGGATGCGCACAAAGATTTGTTTCAAGAAATTACGATTCAGTTGTGGAAAGCCTTTCCTAAGTTTAGAGGTGATAGTAAATTCTCGACCTGGGCGTACAGAGTAGCCTTAAATACCGCGATAACACTGTATCGAAAGACAAAGCGATCCATCAATACGGTAGGATACGAAGGTAACTACCATTTCGTCCCTGAAGTACATTACAATTACGAAGAAGAAGAACAACTCAAATTATTATACCAAGCAGTTCATCAATTGAACGACATAGAAAAAGCCCTCATTTTTATGTACTTGGAAGACAAAGATTACACTGAAATTGCAGAAACACTTGGAATTAGTGAAGTAAATGCAAGAGTAAAAATGAACCGAATTAAAGGAAAACTAAAAAAACTATTAAATCCTAAAGGAATATGAAAGAGTTGGATTTATTAAAAAAAGATTGGCAAAAGAGTGAGGCCTCTTTTGAACAATTGAGCGAAAAAGACATTTATGCGATGCTGCATAAAAAATCATCTTCCGTAGTGAAGTGGATTTTAATTGTAAGCATATTAGAATTTGTGATTTTAAATGGATTAGGCTTTTTACTACCAGATCCCTACCAATCCAAATACGATGAATTACATCCTTATTTGAATATTGCTGAAAAATTAAATTATTTTATTATTCTTGGTTTTATTTATTTATTCTTCAAAAATTACAAAACCATTTCGGTGTTAAACAATGCTTCAATGTTGATTCAACATATTTTAAAAACCCGAAAAATAGTGAATTATTACATTTATTGGAACATACTAATAAGCAGCTATTTCGGCGCATTTGGATTCATTGATGGATGGAATAACTCCAATACCAAAGTTGACGATATTCCCAACTATGGGACTGCAATGGTAATTCCATTTTTAATTGCAATGTTTTTTATTATGCTGTTTATATGGGGCTTTTACAAAATACTGTATGGTAACTTTTTAGGAAAACTTAAAACCAACTACGAAGAACTTCAAAAAATAGAATCATAAAAAAAGAGGCAATTGCCTCTTTTTTTATATATCCCATTTTCGTAATGCATTTAATTTTTCTTGTTCTTCCAACTCTTCGGCTGGAATTACCCTTAAGAAAGATGGATGTTGTTCAATGGCATACTCCACTTTTTCTACAATATCGTCAATACTATCCTTTTCATAATCTATATCTAACGGTTCTTTGATAATGAAAGACTGCAAAATGCCTTTCTTTTTCATTCGTAATCCCTTTTTATCAAAAGAACGTCTAAAACCATCAATTACAATTGGAACTACAATGGGTTGATGATCTTTAATAATATGAGCCGTCCCTTTTCTAACGGGTTTAAAAGACTTGGTGGTACCTTGTGGAAAAGTAATCACCCATCCATCAGCCAAAGCAATTTTTATATTTTCAGTATCATTAGGATTAACTTCTTTTTTCTCGGTCACATCCACCCCTTTGGCACGCCAAGTGCGCTCCACTGATATAGCGCCTACATAGGCTAATATTCTAGGTAACAATCCAGCTTGCATTGTCTCTTTGGCAGCTACATAATACACATTCATTTTGGGTTGCCAAAGGTAACCTACATTTTTAATAGAATCGGTACGACCACTTAAACTGGCATTGAAGACATGAAACATAGCCACAACATCAGCAAAATAGGTTTGATGATTTGAAATAAATAAAACGTTAGTATCGGGTAGATTCTTTAGAATTTCGGAACCTTCTATTTGCAATTCATTGAATCCTCTGTAACGTCTGTGGGTTAAACATCCTAAAATACGAATGAGCCACTTTTTTATAAATAGGATATGACCAAAAGGGTTTCTCTTTAACAATCCCATAATTAGAGTAAGTATTTAAATAATTTAGGTGGCAAACTTACAAAATTTATTTTTGGGGACAAATGAAGGGTTATCAGTAAACATCTATGAATTTATAGTTTCGATCATCACGTCCTTTAATTCACTCAACATCATAGCAGTTGCTCCCCAAATCGTGTGATGCTCAATTTGAAATGCCGGTACCATAATGGAATTGGCAGAAAAAGTTTTGAGTTCAGTTTCAATTACGATAGTATCACTAAGGAATGTGGCAATTGGTAACTCAATTATCCCTGCAACTTCTTTCGGATCGGGAATGAAGTCTATTTCTTCTTGGCAAATGGCCAAATAAGGATATACAATAAAATTACTTGGCGGAATGTATACCTGAGTAAATGGTTTAATTAATTCTACTTTATGAGGATCAACTCCTACTTCTTCATACGTTTCTCGAATGGCTGTAGCCGCAAAATCAATATCGTCATTTTCATACTTTCCTCCAGGAAAAGCGATCTGGGCAGAATGCACCCCTTCATAGGAATTGCGCACAATCAATACTAAATGTGTTGCCCCATTTTTGGGATAACACAACATCAAAACTGCTGCAGTTCTCGGATCATTTTTCTCTACCGATTGATTTTGCAACTGCGTCAATCGTTCCAAAGGCGCCATTTTAAGATGTGCTTTGAGAGCCGGTAACTCAACCGAAATTAATTTAGGAACAAACTGTAAAAATTCTTGGAAATCCATAATCAAAGCCTATTTTTGCGAATGCAAATCGATTCTAAAAGTAGTTTAGAAAAAATAAGTACACAAACTTTCTACTATTAAAACAAAAACCTATGTACAGTAAAGAAGAAGCCCAACGATTAAAGCGCGAGTTTTGGATTGCCTTCGCCGAAAAATATCCTAGAAAATGGCTTTTGTATGATACCAAAATCAAAGATTTCTCATTTAAGTTTTTTGTAGACAATAAAAAAGCACAGGTACTTATTGATATTGAACCACGCAATGACGCAAAACGCATTGCCTACTTTGAAAAAATAGAAGCGCTTAAAGCAATTTTGGAAGAAGAATTTGTAACCGACTTGGTTTTTGAAAAAAATTATTACTTGGAAAACGGCAAAACCATAAGCCGAATTTGGGTAGAAAAAAATGACGTTAGTGTCAGTAATCGCAATTATTGGGATGCTATTTTTGATTTTTTTAATGAAAAAATGGCGGCGCTAGAATTATTTTATGCCGAGTACGATGAATTCATTAAGTCGATTGAAATAGAGTAGTTCATCGACATGGAAGAAATTAAAATGCCCATTGCACACTTTCTTTTTGTGCCAGTTGAAATTCAGTAAGTATACTTTCAATTATTTTGCTCACAGGCTGAATATCATGAATCAAACCAGCAATTTGGCCAATTTCTAATTCGCCTTCTTCTAAATCACCTTCAAACATACCGCGTTTGGCACGGGCTCTTCCTAACAATTGAATTAACTCTTCTTTGGTTGCACCCTTGGCGTATAATTCTTGAACTTGTTGGTAAAATTTATTTTTTATTAAACGAACTGGTGCCAATTCTTTCAAGGTCAATTGCGTATCGCCTTCTTTGGAAGCAACCACAGTATTTTTAAAATTATCGTGTGCTGACGATTCCTCTGAGGCAACAAAACGGCTTCCCATTTGAACGCCATCAGCGCCTAAAACCATGGCGGCAAGCATTCCTCTACCGGTTGCAATTCCACCCGCTGCGATCAACGGAATTGAAATTTTTTCCTTCACCATCGGAATCAAAGTTAAAGTCGTCGTTTCTTCACGGCCGTTATGTCCTCCCGCTTCAAATCCTTCTGCAACCACAGCGTCTACTCCTGCTTCTTGTGCTTTTAAAGCAAAAGCAGAACTACTTACTACGTGCACTACTGTAATTCCGTTCTCTTTTAAATAAGGGGTCCACGTTTTTGGATTTCCAGCTGAAGTGAAAACAATCTTCACTCCTTCTTCAACTATAATTTTCAGGATTTCTTCAACATTTGGATACAACATGGGAACATTCACACCAAACGGTTGGGAAGTTGCTTGTTGACATTTACGAATGTGTTCTCGGAGCACTTCGGGATACATAGAGCCAGCTCCTATCAATCCTAAACCACCAGCATTACTTACAGCTGAAGCTAATTTATACCCACTATTCCAAATCATTCCTCCTTGGATAATTGGGTATTTGATTTTAAAAAGTGAGGTAATACTATTCATATTATCAAAGGATTACATTAAGATATAACACCCGAACCAATTAGTTCCTCTCCAATATGCCAAGCCACAAATTGTCCTTCGGTAATAGCCGATTGTGGTTCGTCAAAGGCTACATACATTCCTGATTCAAATTGGTATAAGGTAGCTTTTTGTAGCGGTTGTCTGTAGCGAATACGAGCCATTACTTGCATTGATTCGCCATTGGCTAAAGCCAAATCAGTACGAACCCAATGCAATTCGGAATTCGAAATAAACAACGCTTTTCTGAATAATCCTGGATGTTGACTAGTCAAACCCGTGTAAATTGTATTTGTAGTAACGTCTGTGGCAATAATGAAAAGAGGATCAGTAGTTCCTCCTACATTCAGTCCTTTTCGTTGTCCAATTGTAAAATAATGAGCGCCTTGGTGTTTGCCCACTACTTTTCCCATTTCGGGAGTGTAGTTAATTTTATTGGCTTCAAATGCCAAACGCTCTTCTAATGAAAGTCCTTCAGGTAAGCTATGCTGATACACAGGATGGTTCTTGTCAATTTGAACAATGATTCCTCCCTTTGGTTGTAATTTTTGTTGTAAAAATTCAGGTAATCGTACTTTACCAATAAAACACAAACCTTGAGAATCTTTCTTCTCAGCTGTAATTAAATCCATCTCAGCAGCAATTTCGCGTACTTCAGGTTTGGTTAAATTTCCAATTGGAAATAAGGCTTTCGCCAATTGCTCTTGCGATAACTGACATAAAAAATAAGACTGGTCTTTATTATTATCAGCACCAGCTTTTAGTTGGTATATCGTTTTTCCGGCAACTTCTATTTCGCTTTTTTGACAATAATGTCCCGTTGCCACAAAATCGGCATCAAGACTCATGGCAATCTTCATGAAAACGTCAAACTTAATTTCGCGATTACATAACACATCCGGATTAGGAGTGCGTCCTTTTTCGTATTCGTTGAACATATAGTCCACGATTTTTTCTTTGTATTGTTCGCTTAAATCAACGGTTTGAAATGGAATTCCTAATTTTTCAGCTACTAAAAGTGCGTCATTACTGTCTTCTAACCAAGGGCATTCGTTCGAAATTGTTACGGAGTCATCGTGCCAGTTTTTCATAAACAGACCAATCACCTCGTAGCCTTGCTGTTGTAACAAATACGCAGCAACACTCGAATCAACACCTCCAGAAAGACCAACTACTACACGTTTCATTTCGATTTAATTTGGATTAAAATGGGTAGCAAAGTTACAAAACATTTGCTAGCATAAACTTTATTTCTGTTGTGGACTTTTGGATTTTAAAGATAAATCGGTACTGGATATTATAACCAATTTACCGTTTTCCAACACTTCCCAAGTCCCCGTTTTTAAACCTTTGCTAAATACTCCTTTGGAAACGACTATGCCGCTATCATTTCTAAAAATAGCCAATCCATCGTATTCATTATTTTTAAAAACAGATTCTTCTAGGACAATTCCATTTTCGGTAAATTTTTTATAGGATCCTTGCTTTAGGTTGTTCACAAAATAAGTTTGTTCAGCTACTTTTCCATTTGGAAAGTAAACGGTACGCAGCCCTTCTAACTGTCCCTTCTTATAATTTTCAGTTGACATTATTCCCGGTGAGTTAAAATGATAGTATTTCCACTCTCCTTCAAAAAGCTTATTCACTACTTTTCCTTCGCTTACTTTGTTCTTATTTTGGTCGTAAAAAATAGTATAAGCTGAATTGTCTTTTGGGTTAAACTCACGAGTTGCAATTACATCACCTTTTTGTGTATCATCAAAAAATTGAAACAGACCTACTTCTTTCCCGTGGTCAAAAGCTCCTTGATAGCGAGGGCGTTTCGATTCTTCATAGACTCCTTTCCAAAGTCCGTGTTTCAATCCTTTTACATCCAATTGATTGTACTCCTTTTGAGCATGTAAAACACTACAAATCAATGAAATTAAAAATACTAGTATACTTCTCATATTTTGAACTAAATAAAGGGTTAACCAACAATTAGTGTTGCAAAAAAAATCCCGAAATGAATCGAGATTTTTAAGAAATTATTTTTTGTTACGCTGTGCTTTTTGAGCTTCGGCTTGTTCCATTGCCTCTTGCAATTTTTGTTGGAACTTACTTGGTTTTTTCGGCGCTTTTAATTTGTTCTCTTGAATTTGAGCATGAATTTTATCACTATCGATAAAATACTTTTTGATCACAATCATGATTCCAATAGTAATCAAGTTGGATATAAAGTTATACAAACTCAATCCGGCTCCATAACTGTTGAAGAAAAACAACATCATTAATGGCGATACATAAATCATGATTTTCATCATTTGAGCCATATCAGGCATTCCTTCTTGTTGCGGAGCAGCCATTTGTTGATCTCCAGAAGTCATTTTCATATAAAAGAAAATGGCAATTGCTGCAAGTACTGGGAACAAACTAATATGATCTCCATACAACGGAATGTGAAAAGGCAATTTGATTACTTCATCAAACGAAGACAAATCATCCGCCCAAAGGAAACTTTTTTGTCTCAATTCAAAAGCAGATGGAAAGAATTGAAACGACGCATACATAAACGGCAACTGAATCAAGGCTGGAATGCAACCCGCCATCGGATTTACGCCGGCTTTGTTGTACAACTTCATTGTTTCTTGTTGCTTTTTCATTGGGTCTTTTTTGAATTTTTCACCCAATTCTGCAATTTCAGGTCGCAATACTTTCATTTTGGCTTGAGACAAAAATGATTTAAATGTAATAGGCGACATTGCAATTTTAATCAACACTGTGAAAACAATAATCGCAATTCCATAAGCAATGTAAGAACTCAAGAATCCAAATAATGGAATAAATATGAATTTATTAATCCATCCAAAAATTCCCCATCCTAACGAAATAATTTTTTCTAAATTCTTGTCGTAACTGTGTAAGGTTTTATAATCTGTTGGTCCCATGTACCAATTCAGTTTATAATCCAATTCACCATTGGTAAACGCTAAAGGAATTTCAGCCGTAAATTGTTTGGTGTAAGTAGTATCAACAGCTTCATCATTAACTAAATTATTGGATACTAATTTAGAGGTTGCAAAAGGTTTGTCAGTCAATAAAATAGTAGAGAAAAAATGTTGCTTGAACGCTACAAAACTAGCATTTTCGGCATTTTCTTCTTTGTTTTCTCCTTGGCCAACATAATCAATTTTACCTTCTTGATGCTCAAAATAAACTTCGGTATATCGGTTCTCGTAAGAAATACTTTTCTCATTTCTGTAGGTTTTCATACTCCATTGTAAATCCAATGGCTTAGCTGTATTTAACACTTTGTTCAAACCTTGAGAACGAACATCAAAACCAATCATATAATCATTTGGTTTCAAAATGTATTTGTACTCCAAAAATTCGTTAGCTCCAGCTTTTAATTTCATCGAAAGAATTTGATCCTGTCCCACTTTTGAAATAGTAGGTTCAAAATACAAATCTTTGGTATTTAACGTTCTGTTGTCAGAAGTTTGCAAAGCAATATTCAAATTGGCGTTGTTGTCTTTAATCAACTCCACTAATTGGCCCGAACCTTTTTTGAATTTTTCGTGTTGCTTTAAAACCGCTTCAACAATAAACCCTCCTTTGTTAGCAATTTTCAATTTAACTACTTCATTTTCGATAGTAGTAAAATCGCCTTTAGCTGAGGGTAGAGTTGCTGAATATGCAAAATTCCCTAATGTTTTTTGCAATTGAGCCAATTGAGTTGAGTCGCCTGTTGCAGCAACAGCCACTGCCGCCTTTTCAATTGATTTTTGTTCCAACTCTTTAACTTTAGCTGCTTTGGCAACCAATTCTTTTTGTGCTTTCTCAGCCGCAATCACTTTCGGATCGGGTTGATTTTGATACATAATCCAAATCAAGATTCCGAAAATCAATACAAAACCAACGATCGAATTAATGTCTAATTTTTTTTGTTCCATTTTACTTTAAAATAGTTGATGATATAGAAACTAGTCCTATTATTTTTTCTTTGCTTGAACGGCAGCAGCCACAAAATTCACAAAAATTGGATGTGGATTAGCTACAGTACTTTTGTATTCTGGGTGGTATTGTACACCAATAAAAAATGGATGATCTTCAATCTCTACAATTTCCACTAATCCAGTTTGAGGATTCGTTCCAGACGCTTTTAATCCCGCTTGCTCCAGTTGGCTTAAATAAGCACTATTGAATTCATAACGGTGACGGTGACGTTCTGAAATAGAAGTTGTACCATAAATTTTATGAGCCAAAGTACCTGTTTTAATATCGCAATTCCAAGCACCTAAACGCATGGTTCCGCCTTTATCCGTAACCGTTTTTTGCTCTTCCATCAAGTTCACTACTGGATTCGAGGTTTTCTCGTTCATCTCGGTTGAATTGGCATCTGAAAGACCCAATACATTTCGTGAATATTCGATTACAGACATTTGCATTCCCAAACAAATTCCGAAAAATGGAATTTTATTTTCGCGTACATAACGTACCGTTTCAATTTTTCCTTCAATACCTCTTTCACCAAAACCAGGCGCCACTAAAACAGCATCTAATCCGCCTAATTTTTCATTCACATTCATGGCATCAATGTATTCTGAATGAAGTGAAATGACATTAACTTTGGTTTCATTCGCAGCACCTGCGTGAATAAATGCTTCCAAAATTGATTTGTAACAATCTTGCATTTCTACATATTTTCCAACCAAACCGATATTTACGGTATGTTTTGGATTTTTCAATCGCTTCAAAAACGTATTCCAGTTTTTTAAATCAGGAGCCGCTTTCTTTGGTAAATCTAATTTTTTCAAAGCCACAACATCCAATCCTTCTTCAAGCATTAAATTAGGTACTTCGTATATGGTAGACGCATCAATAGATTGAATAACCGCCTCTCTTTTTACGTTGCAAAACAAAGCTAATTTATTGCGGATTTCATCTGAAATCTCGTGTTCTGTTCTACACACCAAGATGTCTGCTTTGATTCCGCTTTCCATCAAGGTTTTAACAGAGTGTTGAGTTGGTTTTGTTTTCAATTCACCTGCAGCAGCCAAATAAGGCACCAAAGTCAAGTGAATTACAATTCCGTTATTTTCTCCCAATTCCCAAACCAATTGACGCACCGATTCGATGTAAGGTAATGACTCAATATCACCCACAGTACCACCAATTTCAGTAATGACAATATCATAATCACCTGATTTACCAAGCAATTGCATTCTGTCTTTAATTTCGTTGGTAATATGAGGAACCACTTGAACCGTTTTTCCTAAAAATTCTCCTCTACGTTCTTTTTCAATCACCGAAAGATAGATTCTACCCGTGGTTACATTATTCGCTTGAGAAGTAGGCACATTCAAGAAACGCTCGTAGTGTCCTAAATCCAAATCGGTTTCTGCACCATCATCGGTAACATAACATTCTCCGTGTTCATAAGGATTTAGCGTTCCTGGGTCCACATTGATATAAGGATCGAACTTTTGAATGGTCGTTCTATATCCTCTAGCTTGTAATAATTTCGCCAAAGATGCCGCAATAATCCCCTTCCCTAAAGAAGAAGTTACACCGCCAGTAACAAAAATATATTTCGTTTGATTCATTCTGTATTAGTTTGTATTGTAGTTGTGTAAAAAACGTCGCAAAAATACAATTATAAATTGAGAAAACGTGAATTTAAAATTGTGAAATTATGAAATTTTATGGTACTAATTTCGCTCAAAAAAATCCAATAGCGCTTCTATTTAGCATTACATTGGTTTTGGATATTTCTTCTTTATATTCCGAATTAAATCTTCTAATCCGTTTAATTTTAATTCGTAAACCAATTGCAATTGTTTTCCTAACTCTCCTTTTGGAAATCCTTTATTATTGTACCAAACCACATAATATTCGGGCAACTCAATTAAATGCCAACCTTCGTATTTGCCAAAAGGCATTTTAGTATGCGCTAATTTTATAAGTTGTTTTTGGTCGTTTTCCATTTGGATTTTACTTTGCTTCTTTGACAGTCAAATCGGCATCGTAATACAAAATATACAATCCTTTATTAGCAAAACCGACCGTTTCATTTTTAAAATAATCAAACTTGCTTTCTACTTGTTCGGTTACTTGATTAGTACTTTCAAAAAATCCAATCGGTTGTGACAAACGCATTAATGCATCAAAAGTCACATCAAAACCACGTATAGCAAACGCATTGGGAGTCACTTTATTTATTAATTTGAAATTCTTTTCGAAAAGCATTGCTTGTGGATTTGTATTCTCACGAGTCATAGAAGGATACATCAATTTCAATTTCACTAAATCAGCAAATTCTATCTCATCTGTATTTAAAGTTTCATTGGGTTCCAAAATTACAAGTTGCACATTGAACCATTGTTGAACACTTAACAAAGCAGTCATGGTAGCCTTAATCATGCTGGTATTGGCGGTTTCCATCACCACATAATTGATTTTGTTTTTTACCAATAGTGATTTCAAGCTAAGAACATTTAAAGCTCCTGTTGGTTCTAAATTGGCAAACCGAACTCCTTTTTGATTTTCTTGAATGTATTTTTTAACCGAAACTTTCTTTTTATCTACCACCGCAATGATATTTCCGTTTTTGGAACGCATAAAATCAAAAATGGCAGAACGAAGTAGTGAATTCGATGTAATCGTTTGAAATAAATTAGGATACGATTTCCCCACTTCTTTTGATAAAGGCGAAATTACAGCTACTTGATTGGCACTTAATAATTCGGCTGTTTTCTCTACATTGGCTTGATAAAATGGGCCAATAACTGCCCCAAAATTTTCAAGATGATTATCTGCGATTAGTTTAGTAACATTCGAACTATTTTTGGTTTCTTCCGAATCAAAAACACTTACATCTACTGAAATACCCAATTGTTTCGCCGAGTCAATTGCCATTACTGCTCCGGAATAAAAATCCAAAGTCATGTTCAAAAATTTGTCTTTCTTCAATCGGTCTGCAATAGTATTTACAGTATCGTTTTGTACTTTGGCTATATTAAAAGGGAACAACAAAGCCAATTTTTTCGATGTGTTTAGCAAAGGTTTTTCTAACTGTAATGTACTCGTTTGATTTTGAGTTGTCGTAACTTCTTGTGCCATAATACCATTGGTAAACAAAAGCATCACAACCAGTATTTTTAATAAATAATTCATATTATTTTGTTTTACAACCATTCCTTTATAACAACCGAACGGTATCAAATTTAGAACAAAATCTGATACCGTTTCAATTTATAATTTCAATTTAAGTGCTTATTATTCCCACTCGATTGTGGCAGGTGGTTTCGAACTAATGTCATACACCACACGGTTTACACCTTTCACTTTATTGATTATTTCGTTTGAAATTTTCATTAAGAAATCATAAGGTAAATGAACCCAGTCAGCCGTCATACCATCAGTAGATTCTACGGCACGAAGCGCTACTACTTTTTCGTAAGTACGCTCATCACCCATAACTCCAACACTATTCACCGGCAATAAAATTGCTCCTGCTTGCCACACTTTATCGTACAATCCCCAAGATTTCAATCCATCAATAAATACCGCATCTACATCTTGTAAAATTTGTACTTTTTCTGGAGTGATATCCCCTAAGATTCGGATGGATAATCCTGGTCCGGGAAAAGGATGTCTTCCCAATAATTCCGGATCAATTCCTAAAGTAGCTCCTACTCTTCGCACCTCATCTTTGAAAAGCATGCGCAATGGTTCTACAATTTTTAATTTCATATAATCTGGCAAACCGCCCACATTATGGTGCGACTTGATTGTAGCCGATGGACCTTTTACCGAAACTGATTCAATTACATCCGGATAAATAGTGCCTTGTGCCAACCATTTTACATCTTCGATCAAATGCGATTCGTCATCAAAAACTTCAATGAAAACACGTCCAATAATTTTACGTTTGGTTTCTGGATCACTTACTCCCGCCAATTCTGACAAGAAACGATCACCAGCATCTACTCCTTTTACATTCAATCCCATTCCTTTGTATTGATTCAATACATTTTGGAATTCGTTTTTTCGAAGCAAACCATTATTAACGAAAATACAGTACAAGTTTTTACCAATCGCTTGGTGTAATAAAACTGCCGCAACAGTTGAATCTACGCCTCCTGAAAGACCTAAAACTACTTTATCATCTTGTAATTTTTCTTTCAATTCGGCCACCATATCGGTAACAAAAGCATTAGGAGTAAAATTTTGAGGTACCTCAGCAATGTGTACTAAAAAGTTCTCCAACATTTTAGTTCCTTCAGTCGAATGAAATACTTCTGGGTGGTATTGAATTGCATAAGTAGTTTCGCCTTCGATTCGGTAGGCCGCAAATTCTACATCATGCGTACTAGCTAATTTAATACCATTAGTTGGTAACGCTTTAATACTATCACTATGACTCATCCAAACCTGACTGTTTGGTGAAATGCCTTGAAAGAAAACTTCGTCTTCTTTAATATAAGAAAGATTTGCTCTTCCGTACTCTCTTGTGTTAGATGCAGCTACTTCGCCACCACTAAAATGGGCTAAATATTGCGCTCCGTAACACACCGCCAATAAAGGCAATTTACCTCTAATTTGAGACAAATCAGGATGTGGCGCATCTCCTGCACGAACAGAAAAAGGACTTCCACCTAAAATTACGGCTTTGTACGGTGATAAATCGGTTGGAAAATTGTTGTAAGGAAAAATTTCGCAGAATATATTTAATTCGCGAACTCTACGCGCAATAAGCTGTGTGTATTGCGACCCGAAATCTAAAATAAGTACGTTGTGTTGCATGCGCAAAAATACTTTTAAAATTCGGAATTGAAAAATGGATTTTGAAAAAAATATTTTTTTATTCTTTGACCAATAAAATCGTTGCTTTAAAGCCTGTTCCAAGGTTCCATTGGCTTGCCGAAATCAAACTTCCCTTATCGTCATAGACCCTAAATTCAGCAGTATTGGGACCTGAATTTCCTTGATTTAATGCTTCAAAATCAATTTTATTAAAACCTTTTTCAAGTACGATCTCAAAACCTTTAAAAGCACTTTCAAGTGAAACAAAACGCTCGATTACTTTATCATTTAAATAAACCCGAATATGATCACCATCGACAGCGGCAGCATCCCGATACATAACCCTTGCCTTATTGGATTTGATTCTAAAATCACCTAAATTTTGATTTCTTCGGTACTCCATTTCTCCAGGATCATCCTCTTTTTTATTCAATCGCGCTTCTACTTCTCCACCGGGTTTGATAAATTCATTTTTTTGAATCATCGAAAAAGTATTGGTTTGCCCTAACTGATAGGATTTTGCGGGAGCCGGCTTGGTAAATTGTGCTTCTGGACTATCAAAAACATTAGGCGTTTTAATCGAAGGAATATCCGAATTAGTAGGTGCTACTTTTTTGGGTTCGGCCGCTTTTTTAGGAGCAATTGGAAACTTACCTACAGGAATTGCCTTGAACTTAGAACTAAACTCGCTTTGAGCTTGTCCTTGCCATGCCCAACCTAAAATTGCAATACAAAGTAGTAGTTGTTTCATTTGTACCTAACTGATAAACTTGTGCTCACAAAAATAGCATAAATACCTTTTATGGTTCACTAATTAGAAATTTCTTAACAAAAACTAGTTTTAATTTTCTAACAAATGACTCCAAAAGACTTTGTTATGTAACCTCTTTTGTGAGAAAACAAAATCACTAATTCATCGCATTATCGTAAATTGCACCACATAATTTTAGTAGTAAACAATCAAAAATGGAAAGAAAAAATATCTTAACTGGCTCCCCATGGGAAGATAAAATGGGGTATTGTCGTGCCGTTCGCATTGGCAACATCATTGAAGTGTCTGGAACCGTTGCTATCGTTGATGGCGAAAAAGTAAAAGCTGACGACGCGCAGGCACAAACCTTAAATATTTTAGAACGCGTAGAAAAAGTTCTAGAAGAATTAAATGTAAGCATGAAAGACGTCATTCGAACTCGCATCTTTACAACCGACATTAACAGCTTCGAGGCAGTTGCAAAAGCTCATTCTTCTTTTTTCAAAGACATTAAGCCAACTACTGGTTTTTACGAAATTAGTAAACTAGTCGCTCCAGAATATTTGGTAGAAATTGAATTTACAGCAGTCGTGACTGAATAACATAAAATTAAAAAAAGCCGTAACGTATTTGTGTACGGCTTTTTTTATGCGATTCATTTTTGATTGATGAAATTAAACTATTTTTGAACCCTGTACAGAATACAATTGAAAATGAACTTAAAAAACACAATTCTTCTCTCCCTGCAATGGCTACTCATTTGTACATTGATCGGAATGTTTTCAGGTTCAGCTTCAGCTTTCTTTTTAGTCGCCTTAGAATGGGTTACTCAGACTAGAGAAAATCACAATTGGATTATTTGGCTGTTGCCAATTGGAGGTTTAATCATTGGTTTACTTTATCACTATTACGGAGCTTCGGTAGTCAAAGGCAATAATTTACTATTAGAAGAATACGAAAATCCTCAACAACCCATTCCAATGAAAATGGCGCCTTTGGTTCTCATTGGTACTTTAATTACCCATTTAGTTGGAGGATCAGCGGGACGTGAAGGAACGGCAGTACAAATGGGCGGTGCAATTGCTGACCGATTTTCGAATTGGTTCCAATTGGATAAAATTGACCGAAGAACGATCCTGATTTTAGGAATTAGTGCTGGATTTGCTTCGGTGTTCGGAACACCTCTAGCAGGTGCTTTATTTGCTTTGGAAGTGGTATACTTTAGTAAAATTAATTTCAAAAGTGGTGTTTTATCTTTTGTAGTGGCTTTTGTAGCTTATTATACAGTAGAATTCTGGCAAGTCGAACACACGCATTATAGTGTTCCAATTCTTCCTGAAATAAACGGAATAAACTTAGTTTGGACTATTGGAAGCGGAATCCTATTTGGCTTTGCCGCCTTACTTTTTTCGAGAACTACACATTTTTGGAATCGATTATTTACAAAATACATCCCATTCGCACCGATTCGGCCTTTAGTAGGCGGAGCTGTTTTAGCAATTATAATTTATAGAATTGGTACAACAAAATACATTGGACTGGGCGTTCCTGAAATAGTAAATGCGTTTTCGAATCCTAACGAATCGTATGATTTTCTTTTAAAAATACTCTTTACCGGTTTTACTTTGGGTGCTGGATTTAAAGGTGGTGAAGTCACTCCGCTTTTCTTTGTAGGTGCCACTTTAGGAAGTGCTTTATCGGTTGTAGTTCCTTTGCCTATAGCACTTTTAGCAGCTATGGGATTTGTTGCTGTTTTTTCGGGAGCTACTCACACCCCCATAGCATGTACCGTTATGGGTATGGAATTATTCGGAATAGAAAGTGGTATTTTTATCGGAATTGCATGCGTTACCGCTTATTTTGCCTCAGGTTCTGTTGGGATATATGCATCGCAAATTGTTAAAGGACCAAAATACCATTTGTACCAAAAAATAAATCGCTTTCGATTGGACCTTTTTTAGTCTTGTGAAGAAGAGGTTAAATAGTTAACTAATTTTTCGTTTAAATTAAAAAAATGTAATTTCGCAATCTATGAAAACACAAGACATTTTAGCGATTCAAGAGTTGTTAGTTACTCCAAAAAAAATTGCCATTATCCCACACCGTGGACCCGATGGAGATGCCATGGGTTCTACCCTAGGTCTGTACCATTTTTTACTTAAAAATAACCACCAACCTACTGTGATTTCTCCGAACGAAATGCCTCACTTTTTAGAGTGGCTTCCGGGAGCAAATACCGTAAAAATATACGAAAAAGAAAAAGCTAGTTGTACCCAAATTTTAGAAGAAGCTGAAGTTGTTTTTACTTTAGATTTTAACGCCTTGCATCGTACAGGTGAAATGGAAACGGTTTTAAATACGCTTACCGCTCCTTTTATCATGATTGATCACCATCAATTTCCTCATGATTATGCTACTTATACTTACTCGGATACGAATTTTGGTTCTACTTGCGAAATGTTGTTTAACTTCATTTCCTTTTTAGGCAAAAAAGCAGATATTGACGAAAATATTGGAACTTGCATTTATACTGGAATTCTAACTGATTCGGGATCTTTTCGTTTTCCAAAAACCACTGGAACTACTCACCGAATCATTGCCGAATTAATTGATTTAGGGGTTAAAAATACTGTGATTCCAACCTTGCTTTTTGACAATAGTTCATTTGGACGATTGCAAATTTTGGGTCGTGCCTTACAAAATATGAAAGTATATACCGAGCATAAAACGGCCTACACCTACTTGACTCAAGACGAACTGGATTCTTTTGACCACGTTAAAGGAGATACCGAAGGTATTGTTAATTACGGTTTGAGTATAAAAGGAATTGTTTTTACAGCGATTTTCATCGAAAATAAAGACGAAAAGATCATTAAAATATCGTTCCGATCACAAGGTGATTTTGATGTGAATCAATTTTCACGCGACCATTTCAATGGTGGTGGACATATCAATGCCGCTGGAGGAAAATCAGAAAATTCAATGGAAGACACCATTCGGAAATTTGAAGATTTAGTAAAAACCTTACCCATCTAAATCATGAAACACTTCATTAAAATAGCTATTTTAGTTACAGTATTAGCGACAATAATTACAAGCTGTCAAAGCAACCAAGAAGCGCGAAAACCTATTTCTCATGCCTCTGGAACGTTTATGAAACAATCGGTAGATCGCAATAAAAAATTGATCGCTGGAGAAGAAGCCGAAATCGCACGTGTAATTCGTCAAAACAAAAACGTAAAGTTTATTGCTTCAACAAAAGGATTTTGGTATTCGTATATCGTAACCAATAAAAAAGATACGCTGACTGCAAAAAAAGGAGATGTAGCTTTATTTGATTACGAAGTAAAAGATCTTAAAGGACGTGTTATTTATTCTAAAAGTGAGTTAGGACCCCAAACCTATTTTGTCGACAAACAAAATATTATGACCGGACTTCGTGAAGGAATTAAGTTAATGCACCGAAATGAAAAAATTAATTTCCTTTTCACCTCAACTATTGCTTACGGATATCACGGAGACAATAAAAAAATTGGAACCAACAAACCGCTTCTGTGCATTGTAACCCTTCGTGATTTTATGTCGGAAGCCAATTATGACCAAAAAATGAAAGCCAACTCAAATCCTATTGCTGAAACTCAAAACGATTCTATAACCAACTAATTATACAATGAAAAAACGTTTTTTATTTGCCTTAGCTATTATTGCTTCTTTGTACTCTTGTAAAGAAGAAAATAACAATTTACCTGATGGTTTGTATGCCAAAATTGAAACCAATAAAGGAGAAATTATCGTTCAATTGGATTATGAAAAAGCGCCAATTACCGTAGCCAATTTTGTGACACTTGCCGAAGGTAAAAATGAATTTGTAACCAATGAAAATATTAAAAATAGACCCTTTTATGACGGATTGAAATTTCACCGTGTAATTGAAAATTTCATGATACAAGGTGGTGATCCGCTTGGAACAGGTTCTGGGGATGCTGGATATAAATTCAAAGATGAAATTACAGACGCGCGTTTTGATAAAGCAGGTGTGTTGGCTATGGCCAATAACGGACCAGCAACCAATAGTAGTCAGTTTTTTATTACCCATCTTGAAACCCCTTGGCTAGATGGAAAACATACCATTTTTGGTCATGTGGTTGGGAACGGAATGGAAGCTGTAAATAAGATTTTGCAAGATGATTATATGAGTAAAGTAACCATCATTCGAAATGGAGATGCTGCTAAAAAGTTTGATGCGGTAAAAGTATTCCATAACTTCTTTATTGCAGAAGCTGAAAACCAAAAAAAACAAGCAATCATTGACGCCGAAAACAAACGTATTTTTAACGAAAAGTACAAAACAGTAATTGAGGCGAAACTTAAATATTTTGCAGCATTAAAAGCCAAAGCAACTAAAACGAAATCAGGTTTAGAATTTGTTATTACCCAAAAAAGTGGTGGAAAAAAACCCAAAATTGGAACTGGAATCTTTATCCATTACGCAGGCTTTTTGGAAAACGGAACTATGTTTGACAGTAGTATCGAAAGCGCATGCAAGACGTTTGGTACATTTGATCCCAACAGAGCTTCGCAAAATGGCTATCAAGCTATTCCGTTTCAAGCAGGAAGAAAAGACGGTATGATTCCAGGATTTATTGAAGGAATCGAACAACTAGCTTTTGGCGATAAAGCAGTATTGTTTATCCCATCTAAATTAGGATTTGCAGAAGCTGGTGCTGGAGAAGTTATTCCACCAAATGCGAATCTTATTTTTGAAATTGAATTAATGAAACAACAGTAAATAAACTTAAATAATTAGACCTAATGAAATATCAATTAGTAGCATTCTTATTTTTAGGAATCATAAGTATTCAAGCACAAAAATTAAAAAAAGGGCTTCCAGCAAAAAAACCTGCCATATCTCAAATGGCGAGCACAACTATAAATGACGGGATTTTTGCTACAATTCTAACCAATAAAGGATCCATTGTTCTTCAATTGGAATACCAAAAAACTCCAGTTACCGTTGCTAATTTTGTAAGTTTAGCAGAAGGGAAAAATACTTTTGTAACAGATGAAAAATTAAAAGGGAAACCTTTTTATAACGGATTAAAATTTCACCGAGTACTTAAAAATTTCATGATACAAGGAGGTGACCCTATGGGCAATGGGTCAGGTGGTCCTGGCTATGCCTTTAAAGATGAGTTTACCGATTTAAAACACAACAAAGGAGGAATCCTTTCGATGGCCAATTCAGGTCCCGCTTCTAACGGTAGTCAATTTTTTATTACACACAAAGACACTCCTTGGTTAGATGGCGTTCACACCGTTTTTGGACATGTGACAGAAGGAATGGATGTGGTCAATAAAATTGAACAAAACGACCAAATTATCACGATAACTATTTCACGAAAAGGAACTCAAGCGGCTAAATTCAATGCCGTTAAGGTATTTTCTGATTACTATGCTAACAAAGCAGAAGAGGCAAAAAAGCAAGCAATAATTGATGCTGAAAACAAAGCCAAACAAGCTGCTTTACAAGCTGAAAAAAAACGAATTTATCTTGAAAAATACAGTACCGTAATTAAAGAAAAGGCAGCTTATTTAGCGGCAAGCAAAGCTACAGCAATCACCACGCCTTCGGGATTACAATATGTAGTGCTTCAAAAAGGAAGTGGTGTCAAACCTGTAGATGGCAGTACAATATATTTTAAATACGCTGGTTATTTTGAGGATGGAAATGTTTTTGACAGTAACTATGAAGAAGTAGCTAAAACTTTTGGACTATTCGATCAAACACGAAAAGATCAAAATGGCTACCTAGCTTTTCCTTTTGAAGCCGGTAAAAAAACAGGAATGATTCAGGGGTTTATCGAAGGAATGAGTTTGATGAATTTAGGTGATAAAATTCTTATGTACATGCCCTCTAAATTAGGATATGGCGAAAGAGGTAACGGACCTATTCCTCCGAACACTAATTTATTTTTTGAATTGGAAATTACAGACAAAGCACCTGCACTACAACAATAAATTTTAAAAAAAAATCCTCAACAAATGTTGAGGATTTTTTTTATAATAGAGTCATTAAATTACTTTCCAAACTTCCAATCGAACTCGTCTTTTACATTAATGATTGCTCCGATTTCAAATTTTACTACTTCTTCAAATTCCGTTTGAAAAATGATCCAATTTTCTTCATTGAAGAAGTTTTCAAACGTATCAAATTCTTCTTGGGTGAATTTAGTAATGTTTTGGGTGGCCAAATCTTTTTTTACATCAGCAATTTTTTTTCCAATAATTGTATTGCCAAATAACTCTAAATCATCACCAGATGCCACAATATACCCCAATTTAAAATCTTCCTCTTGATAGAAAGTCAAACGGGATTTAAGTTTGTTATACACTAAAATTTGGTTATCGTCTTCGTCTTTATAATTGCGGTCTGGTTTCCCGTAAATGGCTTCAACATCTTTTTGTTTCATACCAAAAAGCAATTTATCGATTCCGTTTTTTAGATTAATTTTCATGATTTGTTGCGGTTTAAAAACTGTGATAAAATCTATTCGTTCATTTCGTCAAAACGAACAGGCACTTGAGGGTCATAACATGGACATTTGAATTCTTCCAAAGTTGAAGCTAACAATTCCATCGTTTTACCTTCGGTTCCGTAACAATCAATTAGAATACTTTGTGATGTTGTCTTTACTTGAAAAGCGCCTTTCCCATTGGAATTTTTCCAACTATTCTCATCTACTTTTTCCCAGCTTGAAAAAACACTAGCGATGCGATTTAGAATCACAGTAACAGGCAATTCTTCTAATCCTTCAACCATTTCCTGCTCAAGCAAAGCTTCGTAAACCAATTGATGATTCAAATAAACGCCTTCCTGATACTGCCAAAATACTAATTCGTACATCTAATTGATTTAAATTATATTAATACTCGAAAGTACCGTATTCGCTAGAAATAGTCAATTTTTTAGTAGCTGAAGCTTCCACTCTACCCACAATTTGAGCCTCTACGTTAAACGATTTTGAAATGGCAATGATATCTTGAGCAACCGCTTCAGGAACATACAATTCCATTCGGTGACCACAATTGAAAACTTGGTACATTTCTTTCCAATCCGTTTTAGATTGCTCTTGAATCAATTGAAACAATGGCGGAACTGGAAATAAATTGTCCTTTACGATATGTAGATTATTTACAAAATGCAAAATTTTGGTTTGTGCTCCTCCACTACAATGCACCATTCCGTGAATTTCTTTGGATGAATAGGTATCTAAAATCTTCTTGATAATTGGCGCATAGGTTCTTGTTGGCGAAAGCACTAATTGTCCAGCGTCGATAGGTGAATTCTCTACAGCATCAGTCAAATTAACTTGACCAGAATAAATCAATTCTTCAGGAACTGCAGCGTCAAAACTCTCTGGGTATTTGTGAGCCAAATATTTTCCAAACACATCGTGACGTGCCGAAGTCAAACCATTACTTCCCATACCGCCATTGTAACTTTTCTCGTAAGTAGCTTGTCCAAAAGAGGCCAAACCTACGATTACATCACCAGCCTGAATGTTTGCATTGTCAATTACTTTGGCACGTGGCATTCTTACCGTAACCGTAGAATCAACAATAATAGTTCGGACTAAATCGCCTACATCAGCGGTTTCTCCTCCAGTTGAATGAATGGTAACTCCAAACGAATCCAATTCTTTGATCAATTCCTCTGTACCATTTATAATGGCGGAAATCACTTCGGCAGGAATTAGATTTTTATTTCTTCCAATAGTAGATGAAAGCAAGATATTATCTGTAGCTCCTACACACAACAAATCGTCAATATTCATGATCAACGCATCTTGAGCGATACCTTTCCAAACCGAAACATTTCCTGTTTCTTTCCAATACATATACGCCAAAGATGATTTCGTACCTGCACCATCAGCGTGCATAATCAAACAGTAATTATCGTCTTGGGTTAAGTAATCGGGAACGATTTTACAAAAGGCTTGTGGAAACAATCCTTTGTCAATGTTTTTAATCGCATTATGCACATCTTCTTTGGATGCCGAAACACCGCGTTGTGCATATCTTTTTGAAGTATCTGAACTCATGTAGTTGGTTGTGTAGTCTGCCTTTCGGCAAAATATATTTTGGGCAAAGATAATTATTTTTTTGGCTTTTGCCTAAGTAGAATTGGCAACAAATTATCTATTTTCTTTACCAAAAAAAAGCCCCTCGATTTCGAGAGGCTTTAAGAAAATGAATATCAATATTATTTGGTAAACAATAATTCTCTGTATTTAGTCAATGTCCATAATTCGTTATCAACTAGCAATTCTAATTTGTCACAGTGATTTCTGATGACATCAAAATACGGCTTAACTTTAGCACAGTAGGCTTCAGCCATTGCCTGTGCGTCGGTCAAACTATTGGCTTTTTTTCTTTCCTCTGTCATTTCTTCAACTTTCGTATTGATTCCTTCGATATGAGCCGAAATTTGTTTGATAATAGCAATTTGCTCTTTAGAAACACTTTCAAAATCTTTTCCGAAGATTTCTTTCAATCCACGAACGTTTTCAATCAAGGTGTTTTGGTAACGAATGGCTGTAGGAATTACATGATTACGAGCAATATCGCCCAAAACCCGACCTTCGATTTGGATTTTTTTGGTGTATTCTTCTAATTCAATTTCGTATCGAGCTTCTACCTCGATATGATTCATAATCCCTAATTCAGAAAACAAATCCAAGGCTTGTTTAGAAGCTCTCGCTTTCAATGCTTCGGGAGTAGTCTTGTAATTACTCAAGCCTCTTTTTGCCGCTTCTTGTTCCCAAGCATCACTATATCCATCCCCTTCAAACAAGATTTTTTTAGATTGTTTGATATATTCTCTTAAAACGTTAAAAATGGCATCGTCTTTTTTCATGCCTTTTTCATCTATCAAAGTATCAACTTCTACTTTAAAATCGCGCAATTGTTTGGCTACAATTGCATTCAAAGTAGTCATCGCATTAGAACAATTGGCAGAAGAACCTACAGCTCTAAATTCAAATTTATTTCCTGTAAAGGCAAAAGGTGAGGTTCTATTTCTATCGGTATTATCCAACATTAAATCTGGAATTTTACCAACTACATTTAATTTTAAGTCGGTTTTTTCTTCAGGAGATAATTTTCCTGTGGTAACCCCTTCTAACTCCGCTAAGACTTTAGTTAATGATTCACCAATAAAAACTGAAATAATGGCTGGTGGCGCTTCATTAGCTCCCAATCGATGGTCGTTACTTGCTGTGGCAATTGAAGCTCTTAACAACGATTCGTTATCATTAACCGCCTTAATGGTATTAATAAAGAAAGTCAAAAACTGCAAATTACTCATTGGCGTTTTGCTTGGACTCAACAAGTTAACTCCAGTATCAGTTGCTAAGGACCAGTTGTTGTGTTTACCAGAACCATTAACCCCTTTGAACGGTTTTTCATGAAATAACACTTTCAAATCGTGACGCTCAGCTACCTTTTCCATTACGTCCATCAACAAACAGTTGTGATCTACGGCTAAATTGGTTTCTTCAAAAATTGGAGCCAACTCAAATTGGTTTGGTGCCACTTCATTGTGACGTGTTTTAACGGGAATCCCCAATAACATACATTCTTGTTCCAAATCCCTCATGTAGGTTAAAGCACGGGTTGGAATAGATCCAAAATAATGATCGTCCAATTGTTGTCCTTTCGCTGAGGTATGTCCTAACAAAGTACGCCCTGTCATCATCAAATCAGGACGTGATTTTGCTAACGAACGATCAATTAAAAAATATTCTTGTTCCCACCCTAAAGTGGCAGTTACTTTTTTTACATTTTTATCAAAATACTTACACACTTCTGTAGCGGCATCGTCCATAACTGTAAGTGCTCGCAATAAAGGTGTTTTATAATCTAAAGCCTCACCGGTATAGGAAATAAAAACTGTTGGTATACATAAAGTAGTTCCAAAAATGAATGCTGGAGATGTTGGATCCCAAGCGGTATAGCCTCTTGCTTCAAACGTATTTCGGATACCTCCATTTGGAAAACTAGAGGCGTCAGGTTCTTGTTGTACCAATTGGGCACCGCCAAATTTTTCAACAGGATCACTGCCATCATAAGACGTTTCGAAGAAAGCATCGTGTTTTTCAGCCGTTGTACCAGTTAACGGTTGAAACCAGTGTGTATAATGCGTTACTCCTTTAGAAAGCGCCCATTCCTTCATTCCCATCGCTACATAATCAGCAATTTTTCTGTCGATTTTTGTTCCGTGTTGAATTGCACCTTGTACTGCTTTATAGGCTTCTGAAGTCAAGTAGTGCTTCATCGCTTTAGCGTTAAAAACATTAGACCCAAAAAGGATTGATTTTTTTTCGGTCTCTTCAAAGTGGAGTGGCTTTCTTGTAGAGGCTTCTCTCAAAGCTTGAAAACGTATTGTTGACATTTTGACAATTTTAAATTATTAAATACTCATTTTCACTAACTAAAGCAAAGATATACAATAATGAACAATAAAAAATCAACAGTGGCTTTTGCGAAATTATTTTTTATCTGTGTAAAAAATTGATATTTTTTAAATATACCCCCAATAAAATGCAGTTCTGTGAAAAGTAACTTATTACAATATAAAAATACCCCCTTTTTTTTCAGCACTAAAAAAAATAATTTAAATTTGTGCCAGAAATTGAATCACACAACAAATTTATAGTATCATGGCTAAAATTAAATTAGAATACCTTTGGTTAGATGGTTACGAACCAACTCAAAATCTTAGAAGTAAAACTAAAGTAGAAGAGCACGAAAACTTTCAAGGCACTTTAGCAGAAATTGGAAACTGGTCTTTTGACGGGTCTTCAACAAAACAAGCTGAAGGCGGATCTTCTGACTGTTTATTAGTACCAGTTGCAATCTATCCAGATCCAACTCGTGTTAATGGATACTTAGTAATGTCAGAAGTTATGTATGCTGACGGAACTCCACATCCTTCTAATGGTAGAGCAACTATCGACGACGAGGATGACGATTTCTGGTTTGGTTTTGAGCAAGAATATTTCATCATGGATACTAAGACTTTATTGCCTTTAGGATTCCCTGTTGGAGGTTATCCTGCACCACAAGGTATGTACTACTGTTCAGTTGGCGGAAAAAACACTCACGGAAGAAAATTAGTAGAAGAGCATGCTGATTTATGTATTGCTGCTGGAATCAACTTTGAAGGAATTAACCAAGAAGTAGCTTGTGGACAATGGGAATTCCAATTGTTTGCTAAAGGAGCTAAAAAAGCTGGTGATGAAATCTGGGTTGCTAGATATTTATTAGATCGTTTGACTGAGAAATATGGTTACTATATTGAATACCACCCAAAACCATTAGGAGATACTGACTGGAACGGTTCTGGTATGCACGCTAACTTCTCTAACAATGTATTAAGAACATGTGGAGATCAAGCTACTTACGAAAAAATTTGTGAAGCGTTCCGTCCTGTAACTAAAGAACACATTGCAGTTTATGGTGCTTATAACGACTTACGTTTAACTGGTAAACACGAAACAGCTTCAATTCACGATTTCTCTTATGGAGTATCTGACAGAGGAGCTTCAATCCGTATTCCATTAATTACTGTTCAAAAAGGATGGAAAGGTTGGTTGGAAGACAGAAGACCAGCTTCAAATGGAGATCCATACAAAATTGCTGCTAGAATTATCAAAACTGTAAAATCAGTATTGTAATTTTATTTCAATTATATCAAATGAGTGCCTTCCAGAAGAAGGCACTTTTTTTATTCCTAATTTTAAAAACCTTATTTTTGTTGTATGGAAAGTACATTAAAATTATACATGGTCATGTTGGGTTGCACTCCCAAAGGCCGATTTACCGAACAGCATGATATTTTTTTCGGAATAGGTAATTCCTTGAAAGAATTAATTCCGCATATGAAAGCTTTTTGGCCAGAAGCCAAAGGAAAAATCCATATTGATGCGTGGCGCGAAGTAACAGCAGTTACTAATTATTCAATTACTATAGTTCCTAAAAAAACAACCGAAAGCAACGAGAAATTATTCTTTATTAATTTAGGAGGTTACAAAGAAAATGAATTCGAAGAATATCATTATAAAACTTTGGCTATAGCCGAAAGCTTGGGTAAGGCAGCTAAAATTGCTAAAGCCACTACTTTCTATAAACACTTTAGTTTTCCTGGAGCTACTTCACATATTGATGATAAATACGGTATTGATGTTGATGACATTCACAACGTAAATGATATTTTAGCACCGATTTTTAAAGAGCAGTATTCCTTACAAATTAGAACTTCTAAAACAGCTATACAAGAGGACATCCTTCATATTGGATATGTAAAAATTGACAGCTTATAAACTTAGTTTTATAAAACAATTCTGTTCTAGATTGTTTTAAAAATAAGGTGATTCAATTGAAAAATAGGTTTAGATTTGAAAATACATTAACAACAAATAAAGAGTTTCAAATAAAAACATATGCAACGAATTACAATCCTTATTCACTGCGAAGATCAAAAATCAATTATAGCCACAGTTACTAATTATATTGCGTCTATCGACGGAAATATCATTTACCTAGATCAACATGTAGATGCTGACGAGAATGTGTTTTTCATGCGATTAGAATGCGAGTTTAGCGCCAAAGATTGGAATTTAAATTCCATCAAATCGCATTTTGAAACCCATTTAGCCAATCCATTCAATATGAATTGGGAAATTTATCCTCAAGAGCAAAAACCCAAAATGGCATTGTTTATTTCAAAATACGACCATTGCTTGTATGATATTTTAGGCCGTTACAGTGCTGGAGAATTGAATCTTGAAATTCCATTAATTATTAGTAATCACGAAGATTTACGATCGGTAGCCGAACGTTTTGAGATTCCGTTTGAATATGTTCCTTTTACCAAAGAAATTAAAGCGCAAGGCGAACATCAACAATTGGATTTGTTAGCCAAATACCAAATTGACTTTGTCGTATTGGCGCGTTATATGCAAATTATCACTCCTAATTTAATTGCAGCTTACAAAAACAAAATCATCAATATCCACCACTCGTTTTTACCTGCATTTCCGGGTGCCAAACCCTACCATTCGGCTTTCAAACGTGGCGTGAAAATTATTGGAGCTACCAGCCATTATGTAACCGAAGAATTAGACGAAGGACCAATAATCGAACAAGACATTACGCGCGTATCCCACTCTCATTCGATAGAAGATTTCATTATGAAAGGGCGTGATTTGGAACGTATGGTTTTGGCAAGAGCTATAAAACTACATTCAGAACGCAAAACCATTGTGTATAATAATAAGACCGTAGTTTTTGCTTAGTGCTAAACTTAACGAAACTCCAACAAACAAATAACATAACCTTAACAGTAATTAGCTCACTATCAGCTTACTTTTGTATTCGTAATGAGCTGGTTACTCGTTATTTGGTTTTGGTTAGTAAAAGGAATGTCGATAGCTTTGGTGCCTCGGCATTTTTTTATGCAATAATTTTAATAAAGGAAAGTACTTCAGAATTAAATAAAAGAGGCTGTTCCACATTTACAACGTGTCCTGAGTTTTGAATAACACAGAGTTTCGAACTACGGTAATGACTTTCCACAACTTTTCGAACTGCCGGTAAGAACATATAATCTTCCTCTCCCATCACATACAAAGTAGGAATGTTCAATTCCACCTGACGAAACCATCGTAAAACTGGATTGATTTCAGCAGTCAATTTGAACCATTTAATGAATTCTTTTTGGTACAATTTTTTTGCTTCGTTAATGAATAAGATTCGAGATTGCTTATGGTTTTTATTAGGCATAATCACAAAGGCAAAAAAGCGATATAAAAGCAAATAAGGTAAGATATATTTAAAAGTATTTCCAAGAAACATTAAAATCTGAGAGCGGAAATTCATTTTTAAAATGGCACCACCCATGATCATACTTTGCACACGATCAGGATACATTTCGGCCAACTGGCGAATTAAAATTGTCCCCAAAGAAATGCCTACAAAATGCGATTTCTGAATTTGCAAATAATCTAAGACTTCCAAAATATCATTGGCTAAAGCCGAAAAAGTATACTTTTGTTTGAATGCCTTCTTTAAGTTGGTTTTGGATTCTCCATGCCCACGTAAATCCAACAATAGAACATTATACTCTTTTTGAAAATCACGAATTTGTTTGAACCAGATAGACGAACTTCCACCAGCCCCATGGACAAAAGTTACCCATTGGTCGCTGTTATTGTTCTCGTATACGGTATAATTAATCAAAGTAGTTGTTTTTGTAAATATAACAATTAAAAGTTGCTTAGCCTAGAATAGCCTGCATTTCTTGCTGCATTAGTAAAGCTTCTGTTCTGGCTTTTTCAGCAAAATCAATTCCATTAGAAGCATAAATAATTGCTCTTGAAGAGTTGATTAACAATCCAACATTGGCATTCATTCCGTACTTACATACTTCAGACAAACTTCCACCTTGTGCTCCTACTCCAGGGACAAGTAAGAAACTATCTGGTACTATTTTCCGAATTTCGGTAAAATATTCTGCTTTAGTAGCCCCTACAACATACATCAAGTTGTGACTATTTTTCCATGTTTTAGAGGTTTCTAAAACTTGTTTGTACAATTCCGTTCCATTCACATTCAAGGTCTGAAAATCGAACGCTCCTTCGTTTGAAGTCAACGCCAACATAATCGTGTGCTTGTTTTCAAAAGCTAAAAACGGTTCCACCGAATCTTTACCCATATACGGCGCCACAGTAACCGAATCAAAATTCAAATCCTCAAAGAAAGCTTTGGCATACATCGAAGAGGTGTTGCCAATATCGCCTCTTTTGGCATCCGCAATAGTGAAAATGTTAGGATAGTTTTCGTTGATATAGCGAATTGTTTTTTCTAGAGACAACCAACCTTTTATTCCGTAAGCTTCGTAAAAAGCCGTGTTAGGTTTGTACGAAACAGCCAAATCGTGTGTCGCATCAATAATGGCTTTATTGAATTCAAAAATAGGATCTTCTGTCTCCAATAAATGTTTCGGAATTTTAGTCAAATCTACATCCAAACCTACACACAGAAATGATTTTTTGAGTTGGATTTGATCAATTAGTTGTTGTGTTGTCATAGTAACATTAGTTTAAAAAAAAATGCCGCACACTAAATTTTATAGGAGGGCATTTTTATTTTTATAGTTTCATTTGCGCTTGAATTAAAAAACTTCGCTAGCTTCTTTTAGTTTCTCGGTATTGTTTACCAATTGTAATTCGTCAACAATTTTCTGAATATCGCCATTCATAATGTTACCCAAATCATACAAAGTCAACCCAATTCGGTGATCAGTTACACGACCTTGTGCGTAATTATACGTACGGATTTTAGCAGAACGGTCTCCAGAACTCACCTGAGAAGTACGCTTAGATGCATCTTCTTCTTGTTTCTTAGCCAATTCCATTTCGTACAAACGAGATCGTAAAACCGTTAGCGCCTTGTCTTTGTTTTTATGTTGCGATTTTTGATCTTGACATTGCGCCACCAATCCGGTTGGAATGTGTGTCAAACGTACAGCTGATTTAGTTGTGTTTACCGACTGACCCCCTGGTCCTGATGAACAAAAGAAATCCACACGCACATCATTCATATCAATTTGCACATCAAATTCTTCCGCTTCTGGTAACACCATTACTGTTGCTGCCGATGTGTGTACACGTCCTTGTGTTTCAGTTTGAGGAACACGTTGAACACGGTGAACACCTGCTTCAAATTTTAACGTACCATAGACATCTTCTCCAGTTACTTCAAAGATGACCTCTTTGAATCCTCCCGAAGTTCCTTCGTTCATATCGACAACGGATGTTCTCCAGCCTCTTCCTTCACAATATTTAGTGTACATACGGAACAAATCTCCTGCAAAAATACTCGCTTCATCTCCACCAGTTCCAGCACGAACCTCCACCATCACATTCTTAGCATCTTCAGGATCTTTCGGAATCAACATAAATTTGATTTCTTCTTCAAGTTCCGGCAAACGTTGCTTCGCTTCATCCAATTGCATTTTGGCCATTTCGACCATTTCAGCATCTGATCCATCCGAAATAATTTCGTTGGCCTCATCAATATTAGCCATTAACAAAACATACTCATCGCGTTTCTCAGCCAAAGCTTTCAAGCCTTTATATTCTTGATTCAATTGCACATAACGCTTTTGATCTGAAATCACATCGGGTTGAATAATCAAATCCGAAATCTCATCAAAACGTTGTTTTACTATTTGAAGTCTATCTAACATTGTATTTGTTCCTTTATTTGGACGGCAAAAATACAAAAAAGATTGCATAAATAATTTTAGAAGTTCAGATTTTTTAGAAGCTCATTCCAGCTGTCCGCTCTATCTTTTTATTTTTTTTTAATAAATTATAAAACAACCTAACTATTGAAAAAAAATAAAAAGGATGCCGCTACCATCTGGGCTAATTCGTTTCTTTTTCCTAATATTGTATTCGTTTTAACCGACTTAAAATACAAAAAAATGCGTCAATTCTTTCTTTTTTCAGCACTAAGTCTATTGCTATTTTCATGCACTAACAACTCTAAAAACGAAAAAATAAAAGCATCTGAATGGCTATTAGGCGAATGGGTCAACCAATCAAAGGAAGGAATTGTGTCTGAAAATTGGTCCCAACCCAACGATAGTACTTTAGTGGCAGGATCATTCTTTATTAAGGAAAAAGACACCTTGCATTTTGAAAATATCGCTTTAACAGAAAAAGACGGTGAATTGCTATATGAAACTACCATCCAAGGGCAGAATGATGACAAACCGATTGTATTTCCTTTGCTTTCAGAAACGGAGAACGAATTGGTTTTTGAAAACCTTCAAAACGACTATCCTCAAAAAATCAAATACCAACGCAACTCAAAATCAGTAATTACCATTTCCATTTCTGGAAAACAAGCCAAAAAAGTAGTTTCCGAACAATTCAAAATGACGAAAATAAAATAACTCGTACCGCTTTTCAAAAAATGTAAAACCTTGCACCAAAACAAGGTTTTTTTTGTAGTTACTATTCTGATTTTCAAGCTTTAAAATCACCCTCTTATTTTATTATTAAGATTTAATCTAAATAAACTTTGATAATTCAAATGTTGCCTTTATATTTGCATCGTTATTTTTAATTATTCCAAATAAACGATTATGAAAAAGCAAATTTACCTCTTAATTATCACCTTGCTCTCTTGTTTTAGTAGCTCTGCTCAAGAAATAGGCACGATAGAAGGAAACATCATTTCGAAAGATGGATATCCATTATCAGGTGTTTCAATTCGATTAGGTAAAAAAGCATCTGTTTCAAAAACGGATATAAAAGGTAATTTTAAATTTGAAAATTTCCCGGTTGGCTTGCACACTATTACTATTGAAGCAGAAGGTTTAAAAAAACAAACCAAAGACATTAAAGTAGTAGCCAATGAGACAACTAAAGTCGGTTTCACTTTAGAGGAACAAATGGAAACATTGAGGGAAATCGTAATCGTAATTAAAGAAAGTCCTAACAAACGAAAAGTAAGTGCTGTTCGTTCCGGTTTGAAGCCTATGGATATTCCGCAAAGTATGCAGACTATTGACAATGAAGTTATTGTGCAACAACAAGCCATTCGCTTAAGCGAGGTAATTAAAAATGCTAATGGAGTTTATGTAGGGTCTGCTCGTGGTGGTGCACAAGAATCATTTTGGTCTCGAGGCTATGACATGTCAGCCAATAATATGTTCAAAAACGGATTTCGTTACAATTCAGGCTCAATCCCAGAAGTATCTTCGTTAGATAAAGTAGAGTTTTTAAAAGGGGGTTCGGCTTTATTGTACGGAAATGTAGCTCCCGGTGGAATTCTAAATTTGGTTACCAAAACTCCTTCTTTCAAGAAAGGTGGCGAAGTGATAATGCAAACAGGAAGTTATGCGTTTTACAAACCTTCCATTGATTGGTACGGCCCTCTAAATAAATCAATCGCTTACCGATTGAATGCTTCTTATGAAAATTCGGAAAGTTTTAGAGAGGTAGTAAAAAGAGAGCGCTATTACATCAACCCATCTTTCTTATTTAATCTAAGTCCTAAAACACAAATTACCCTACAAGGCGATATCATGAATGATAATTGGACTCCCGATTTTGGTACCATACTTATTGGAAAACAAATTTATGATGTGCCAAGAGGAAAGTATTATGGTGCAGTTTGGTCCAACGGAAATACGAAAACCTCTAGTGCTTCTGCCCTATTAAATCATTCTTTTAACAAAAATTGGAAACTCAATTTCAATTCGTCCTACCAAAATTATGATCGTGAATGGAAAGGTACTGAGCGTATACAAATCACCAATCCTAACGGCACTTGGAGTCGTCCGTTAGGCCAATACAAAAACACAGAAGCCATTGTAGGTGAACAAATTAGTTTGCAAGGATGTTTTACAACTGGCAAAATAAAACACCAAACTTTTTCTGGAATCGATTATGAAAATTCAGTTGCAACAGCAGATACTTTTGTTTTTTCACCAATAACATTTGACACAATCAATGTATTTAGTTTTGATCCAAACAATCAAACAACAACAGAACCCAATGCAACCAATACCCAAAAAGTAACAACTAGTACCAACCGTTTTGGAATATATGCTCAAGATTTAATTTCGTTTACCGAAAAATTCAAGATGTTGGCTGGAATTCGTTGGTCTTGGCAAGAAGCACAAGCTAGAACTCATAAATTAACTGCAAATCCAGTCTCTATTTCAAAAGGAATTCAGCTTCAAGACAAAGCGTTTTCACCAAAAATTGGATTCATCTATCAACCTGATAAAAATTCGTCAGTATTTGCCAGTTATTCCAATTCGTTTACACCAAATACAGGAACAACTGCCGACTTAAAACCTATTGCCGCATCAATAATTGATCAATATGAAATTGGAATTAAAAAAGATTTTTGGAATGGCATCTTGAGTACTAATGTCACAGTGTACCAAATTACCAATAGTAATTTGGCACAAACTGCCGAGTTCAAAGCCGATGGCGTTACTCTAAATACTGATAACACTATCAAAGTATTGAATGGCGAAACAAAAAGTAAAGGAATCGAAATTGACATTAATGCAAAACCATTAGAAGGATTAAATATTGCAGCTGGATACAGCTATAACGACAGTCGTTTCAGCAAAACTAACAAAGTAAATGGCGGATTTATAGAAGGCGACCGATTGACGCGAACTCCTGCAAATACAGCTAATTTAAGTTTCTTTTACAACATTCCATCAGGAAAACTAAAAGGGTTTTCTATTGGGGCTATAGGAAACTATATCGGGGAGCGTTTTGGAGGATGGAACGATCAATATGTGGTGAATACCAATGGTGTGATTACCATCAACGATAGAGATTTTCCGATTCAAGGATATACAACTGTAGATGTTTCAGCGGGTTATTCGTATAAAAAATGGAGCATTTTATGTAAACTTTCTAACATCACTAACGAATTGAATTACACTGTTCATGAGAATTATAGTATCAATCCAATTGCTCCACGCCAAATTATGACTAGTTTGAAATATAAATTGTAATTAAACCTTTTTATATTAGCCAAGTCTATCCTTCAACCAAAAAAAATAACACTATGAAAAAAATCAATTGGAGAAACTTACACCGAGACTTAGGCTATTTCTACATCGGGTTAATCATTTCTTTTTCTCTATCGGGAATTATTCAAAACCATAGAAAAACATGGCATCCTGAAAAATATACCGTTGCAACCAAAGCCATAACTTTTACTCTTCCAAAAGAAGAAGCACTACTCACAGAAGACTTTGCTAAAGACTTAGGAAAAAAATTAGGTATTGACGATGAGTTTAGAAGATCTCGCGTCAAAGAAGGGAAATTTCAAATATCTTTCGAAAAAAACGATGTTGAAATTGACCTTGCTACAGGAAAAGGAGAAATTTCAAGTTTTGGCAAAACACCTATCATTAATGATATTTTGGAATTACACAAAAGCAATTCAAATTTCTGGATCTATTATTCAGATATTTTTGCGATCGGGTTAATTACCATTGCCTTAACAGGAACAGTAATGATTAAAGCTGGTAAGTTTAGTTGGAAACAACGCGGTTGGAAATTGGCCATTGCCGGAATTATTTTCCCAATACTTTTCTTATTTTTATTGGGTTAGTTTATATTTAATTCAAAAAAAATCCCGTTCTAAATTTAGAACGGGATTTTTTTATATAAAGGCAAGCATTATTTCAAACCTGCTAAACTTTGCTCAATCGTTGCAATTTTTGCTAAAGCATCGGCTTCTTTCTTGCGCTCCATTTCGATTACTTTTTCTGGCGCACCTGCCACAAATTTTTCATTCGACAACTTCCCTTGTACAGATTTCAAGAAACCTTTGATATAATTCAACTCTTCAGTCAACTTAGCGATTTCTTCTTCTACATTGATATTTCCAGTAATTGGAATAAAATATTCATTCGATTTTACTCGGAAAGACAACGCACCCTCAACTTTATCAGATACATAATCTAATGTAGTGATGTTACCTAATTTACTTACTACCGAATCAAAATAAGTCGAAGCCTTATCGTTGTTTACCACTTTCAATTCAATCGAATCTTTAAACGGTATATTCTTGTCTTTACGAATGGTTCTAATACCCGAAATCACTTCGATAGTAGTATCAAAATCAGCAATCAAACTCGCATTAAAAGGTTTCATGGTTGGCCAAGTCGAAACAATTAACGCTTCTTCTTTAGTTCTTTCGGCCAATAATTGCCAAATTTCTTCGGTTAAGAACGGCATGAAAGGATGCAATAATTTCAAATTATTTTCTAACATTTCGATGGCTTTCGTTAAAGTAACACTATCAATCGGTTGTTGGTATCCTGGTTTGATCATTTCTAAAAACCATGAACAGAAATCATCCCAAACCAATTTATAAATACCCATTAACGCATCTGAAATTCTATATTTTTCAAAATTATCTTCAATGTCTACTAGCGTTTGTTGCAACTTCGCTTCGTACCATTCAATCGCAACCTTAGAGGATTCTGGTTGCGGGATTGTATCGGATACTTCCCAACCTTTAATCAATTTAAAGGCATTCCAAATTTTATTGGTAAACGCTTTCCCTTGGTTGCACAATTCTTCGTCAAACATAATGTCATTTCCTGCCGAAGCGCTCAACAACAAACCTACACGAACACCATCGGCACCAAATTTATCTATCAAATCTAAAGGATCAGGAGAATTACCTAATGATTTAGACATTTTACGTCGTTGTTTGTCACGAACCAATCCTGTCAAATACACATTCGTAAATGGTTTTTTTCCAGTGTATTCGTAACCTGCTATAATCATACGTGCTACCCAGAAAAATAAAATATCCGGTCCGGTAACCAAATCATTGGTTGGATAATAGTAATTGAAATCTTCGTTTTTGGGATCCATTATTCCTCCAAAAACCGCCATTGGCCATAGCCAAGAAGAAAACCATGTATCTAAGGCATCGACATCTTGCGTTAGATTATCATTTGTAAGTTGTGGGTTATTGGTTCTTTGTTTTGCTAGAACCAAAGCGTCTTCAATGGTTTCAGCTACTACAAAATCTTCTTTTCCGTCGCCATAATAATAGGCCGGAATTTGTTGTCCCCACCATAATTGACGGGATATATTCCAATCGCGGATGTTGTTTAACCAATGCGCATAGGTATTGTCAAAACGTTTTGGATGCAATTTAATTTCGCCCTCTTCTAAAACGGCTTTGATGGCTGGTTTTACCAAATCTTCCATTTTCAAGAACCATTGGTCTGACAAACGAGGTTCAATTACGGCTTTAGTACGTTCTGAAGTTCCCACTTTATTCAAGTGAGTTTCCGTTTTAGCCAAGGCACCAATAGTTTCCAATTCTTTAGCAATCGCCTCTCGAACAACAAATCGATCTTGTCCTTGGTAATGCAAACCAAAGCTATTTAAAGTCGCATCTTCATTGAAAATATCAATTATTTCTAATTGATGCTTTTCGCCTAAAGTCTTATCGTTCATATCGTGAGCAGGTGTCACTTTCAAACAACCCGTACCAAATTCTACATCTACGTACTCATCTTCAATAATTGGAATCACTCTACCGCAAATAGGCACTATGGCTTTTTTACCTTTCAAATGTGCAAAACGCTCGTCATTCGGGTTAATACAAATTGCGGTATCTCCAAAAATAGTTTCAGGACGTGTTGTAGCTACGGTTAAGAAATCGGTACTGCCTTCAATTTTATAGTTCAGGAAATATAATTTTCCCTGTTGTTCTTCATAAATCACTTCCTCGTCAGACAAGGTAGTTTTCGCTTCAGGATCCCAGTTCACCATTCGGTAACCACGGTAAATCAAGCCTTTGTTGTACAAATCGACAAAGGAACGAATTACAGAAGCCGACATATCCGGATCCATGGTGAATTTCGTACGTTCCCAATCACAAGAAGCCCCTAATTTTTTCAATTGGTCCAAAATAACCCCACCATATTTGTCGGTCCATTCCCAAGCATGTGCCAAAAATTCCTCACGAGTTAAATCATTTTTATTGATTCCCTCAGCTTTCAATTTAGCCACTACTTTAGCTTCGGTAGCGATAGAAGCATGATCTGTTCCAGGCACCCAGCATGCATTTAATCCTTTCAAACGCGCTCTACGAATTAAAACATCTTGAATGGTATTGTTCAACATGTGTCCCATGTGCAACACTCCCGTCACATTGGGCGGTGGAATTACGATCGTATAAGGCGTTCTGTGATCAGGCTCCGAATGAAAATAGTTGTTTTTCATCCAGTAGTCGTACCATTTTTGTTCTATCGTTTTAGCGTCGAATTGTGCAGGAATTGTCATTGTATAGTAAATTCGTTTAATCGTTTAGTAGCGTTGATTCCCAAATTGAAAATGTAAATGTCAATTTTAGAACTTGTGCATTGCAATTCAGCTTCCGTATTGCAAGCCAAATAAGCAACAAAAGTAAATAATTAAGTACACTATAAAAAGCGAAATAAAAATTTGTAGGGTAAATAAAAGAAACTAACTTTACTTGACATTTAAATCATTTTTCAAAATGCAAAAAATAATCGCCCTCATCGTATTTACATTGTTTAGCAACATCAGCTTTTCTCAAGCCGCCAAAATTGAATTTTCTGCAAAAGAAAACACCATCGATTACGGAAGAGTAACAAAAGGATCTGATTCTGGGATTCGTGTTTTTGAATTTACAAATACAGGAAATGCCCCATTGATTATTACCAATGTACTTTCTACTTGTGGATGTACAGTTCCCACCAAACCAGAAGCACCAATTTTACCTGGTAAAAAAGGAAAAATTGAAATAAAATACAATATGGCTACAGGCCCTATTCGTAAAACAATTACCGTTGAATCTAACGCCGCCAATTATGAAGGCGGAAGAATCGCACTAAAAATAAAAGGAGAAGTACTAGAATAAAGTATTCTTTATCAATAATTTAGAAAACGCCTTTTGATTTCAATAGGCGTTTTTTAGTATCCATTTTAAGCATTTTATATCTTAAAAATATAACATTTTAGGGTGTTTTTATGAGCAATTACTGCGAATAATTCCCGAAACTTAGAAAAAAAAAGTGCAAATTTGCAATTCAAGAGTAAACACATGCCTAAATTATCTACACGAGGAAACTCCATGCCTGAATCGCCAATTAGAAAATTGGCTCCTTTCGCTGATTTAGCAAAAGAAAAAGGTCATAAAGTGTACCATTTAAACATTGGTCAACCCGATATTAAAAGTCCTGAAATTGCCATTAATGCAATTAAAAACATACAGCTAGACATTATAGAATATGGTCCTTCAGCAGGTTACGAAAGTTATCGAAAAAAATTAGCCCAATTCTATACGAAGCAAAACGTAAACGTAAATACCGAAGATATTTTAATCACTACCGGTGGTTCTGAAGCTTTATTATTTGCTTTAGGGAGTATTATGGACCCGGAAGACGAGTTGATTATTCCTGAACCTTTTTATGCTAATTACAGTGCTTTTGCTGCCGAATCTGCTGCTAAAGTAGTTCCGGTTAATTCGGGTTTTGATACCGGATTTGAATTGCCTTCCATTGCTGATTTTGAAAAACTAATTACCCCAAAATCAAAAGCAATTTTGATTTGCAATCCAAACAACCCAACAGGTTATTTGTACTCTGAATCTGAAATTCTTCAATTAGGCGAATTAGCAAAAAAATACGATTTGTTCTTAATAGCCGATGAAGTCTACCGTGAGTTTATATATGGTGACGACATTCACTATTCGGTAATGAATTTAAAAGAAGTAGAACAAAATGTCATTATGATTGATTCAGTTTCGAAACGTTACAGCATGTGTGGCGCCCGAATTGGATGTATGGTGACCAAAAATAAAGATGTAATTGCCGCAGCAATGAAGTTTGCGCAAGCACGACTTTGCCCTCCAACCATTGCACAAATTGCTTGTGAAGCTGCAATTGATACGCCTCAAAGTTATTTTGACGAGGTGATTTCAGAATACCGAGGAAGAAGAGACACTTTAATTTCAGAACTTCAAAAAATTGAAGGGGTAAAAGTAACCACCCCTAAAGCCGCATTTTATTGCATTGCTGAATTGCCTGTTGACAATACCGACGATTTTGCTCAATGGCTTTTAGAAAGTTATGATTTGAATGGCGAAACCGTGATGGTGGCACCAGCAGGTGGATTTTACTCTACACCCGGTATGGGATTGAACCAAGTACGAATTGCTTATGTTTTGAAAAAAGAAGATTTAGTTCGCGCAGTAGCTGTTCTAAAAGCAGCGATTCCAGCATATAATGCAAGTAGAAAGACGAATTAAACAAACTAACTTCAAGTTTAAATATATACTAAAGCAATACTCTAAAAGTATTGCTTTTTGCATTTTATACAAACCTTGATTAAATCCAAAAAGGGCTTCCTTTTTTTGCATTTTATTAATTATCTTTACCGCTTGAATTGACATACCCATTATAACAATAGCATAGATGATCAAAAACGAAGAATTTCAAGACGAAATAGGAAACAATCATATTAGTACCAACGCGAAAAATCCGCTTAGGGATGATGCATTTGCTATTGCTGACGAAGAAAAAATTGAACGAATTAAAAAAGATGTCGAAAATATCCTAACCACTTTGGGAATGGATTTGACCGATGACAGCTTAAAAGGTACTCCTAACCGAGTTGCTAAAATGTTTGTAAAAGAGATTTTTGGCGGATTGAATCCTGCCAGAAAACCTAAGGCATCTACCTTTGATAATAACTACAAATACGGCGAAATGCTAGTAGAAAAAAACATTACCGTGTATTCTACTTGCGAACACCATTTATTACCTATCATTGGAAGAGCACATGTGGCCTACATTTCCAATGGTACTGTGATTGGACTTTCTAAAATGAATCGTATTGTAGAATATTATGCTAAAAGACCTCAAGTTCAAGAGCGTTTAACGATGCAAATTGTGCAAGAATTACAAATCGCTTTAGGAACTGATGATGTAGCTTGCGTGATTGATGCCAAACATTTGTGTGTGAATTCAAGAGGAATTGGTGATATTGAAAGTAGCACCGTAACTTCGGAATTTGGAGGGAAATTTAAAGAAGCCCAAACACGAAGAGAATTTTTGGATTATATTAAATTAGAAACGAAATTCTAAAACCCTAGCCCTGATGGAAGCGGCATCCTTTACTGCCAGTTTTTGGCAGGAAAGATAGAGCAAACAGCAGGAATAAGCTCCTAAAATAAAGAACAATGCCATTATATAAAAGTCAACAACTAAAAATATACAATTCTCTTTCGGGAGAAAAAGAAGTCTTTGCACCTATTCATGAAGGGAATGTTGGGATGTATGTTTGCGGACCAACGGTATATAGCAATGTGCATTTAGGGAACTTGAGAACCTTTATGTCATTTGATGTGATTTTTAGGTATTTCCAACATTTGAATTACAAAGTGCGCTATGTACGTAATATTACCGATGTAGGACATATTGTAGACGATGTGGATGAAGGCGAAGATAAAATTGCCAAAAAAGCACGTTTGGAACAACTCGAACCGATGGAAGTAGTACAACGCTACACGGTCGATTTCCATGAAATCTTGGGAGCATTTAATTTTTTGCCTCCAAGTATTGAACCCACAGCTACGGGACATATTATTGAACAAATTGAAATCATCAAGAAAATAATTGAAACCGGAATTGGATACGAAGCCAATGGATCGGTGTATTTTGATGTAGTAAAATTTAACGAAACGAATCATTACGGGCGTTTGAGCGGCAGAAATATTGAAGATATGCTTGCCAATACTCGTGATTTAGACGGTCAATCTGATAAAAGAAATCCGCAAGATTTTGCTTTGTGGAAAAAAGCCGAACCGCAACACATTATGCGTTGGCCTTCGCCTTGGAGCGATGGTTTTCCAGGTTGGCATTTAGAATGTACTGCAATGAGCACCAAATATTTAGGCAATCATTTTGATATTCACGGGGGCGGAATGGATTTGAAATTCCCGCATCACGAATGTGAGATTGCACAAAACGAGGCTTGTACAGGACAAACTCCTGTTAATTATTGGCTTCATGCGAATATGTTAACACTGAATGGCAAAAAAATGGCAAAATCGACTGGTAATAATATTTTGCCTAGAGAGATTTTGACTGGCGAAAATACTATTTTAAGTAAAGCGTTTTCCGCTTCGGTAACTCGTTTCTTTATGTTGCAAGCACACTATAGAAGTATCTTGGATTTTTCAGATGATGCTATTGTGGCTGCCGAAAAAGGGTACAAACGTTTGATGGAAGCGATGAGTAGTTTGGAATCAATTTCAGCTGCTGCTCAAAGTACGTTGAACATTGCTGAATGGAAACAACTGTGCTATGACGCCATGAACGATGATTTCAATACACCAATTTTAATTGCGCAATTGTTTGAAGGTGTTCGCTTTGTGAATGTGCTAAAAGAGGGTAAAGAAACCTTAACTGCCGAAGATGCAAAAATATTTACCAATGCAATGAATGCGTTTGTATTTGACGTTTTAGGTTTGGAAGATGAAAAAGCAAGCGACGGAAACAATGATAAATTAGAAGGTACTGTGAACTTACTTATCGCAATGCGCAAACAAGCTAGAGAGGATAAAAACTTTGCTTTGTCTGATCAAATTAGAGATCAATTATTGGATTTAGGTATTCAATTGAAAGACGGCAAAGAAGGAACGACCTTCAGTTTGTAATAGAATTGTACGAATTGCGACTCATCCAAAAAATACAACTATGGTATCTAAGATTCTCATTTTTCCTTTTTTGATGTTGGTTCGCTTTTACCAAGTAGCTGTATCTCCATTTACTCCTGCCGCATGTCGTTTTGAACCTACCTGTAGTTCCTACATGCTCGAAGCATTGAAAACACACGGCTTGGTTTACGGCTTATTTTTAGGAACAAAACGGATTTTAAGTTGCCATCCTTGGGGAAGAAGTGGCTATGATCCGGTTCCTCCCAAAAAATGCCAACACTAACTATAAATTCAATTAAAACTTTATTTTTACACTTAATAAACAAACAAAATGACACCAACTTTATCTATCGTTTGGAATCCTTCAGAAGGAATTGATTTAGGTTTTTTCATGATTCGCTATTATAGTTTAATGTTTGTAATTGCCTTTGGATTGGGTTGGTACATCATGAAACATATTTTCGTTCGCGAAGGCGAAACAATTGAGAAACTAGATTCGTTGTTTATTTGGATGGTGGTGGCCACTTTGGCTGGAGCTCGATTGGGACATGTTTTCTTTTACGATTGGGAGTATTTTAGAAACAATCTATTGGAAATCTTTTTGCCAGTTCGATTTGAACCAAGCTTCCATTTCACTGGATTTACAGGTTTAGCAAGTCATGGTGCTACAATTTCAATCATAGTAGCGATGTATTTTTACAGTAAAAATATTTTGCATAAACCGCAGTTATGGATTTTAGATCGTATCGTAATTCCTTCGGCTAGTGGTGCAATATTTGTTCGAATTGGTAACTTTTTCAATTCGGAGATAATAGGAAAGGAAACTACTTCTACTTTTGGTATTCAATTTATTAGAGATTATTTTAGTCCAAGAGATGCAGTTAATGCTACTCAAATTGCTGATCCAAAAGAAGCCTATGCCGCGATTGCAACCGACCCAAAATTTACGAACCTTTTAGAACAAGTTCCTGCTAAACATCCGACACAATTGTACGAAGCTTTCTGTTATGTATTTGTGTTCGCTATTTTATTTTTCTTGTATTGGAAAACCGAAGCGCGTAAGAAATCAGGTTACCTATTCGGATTGTTCTTAATATTATTATTCTCTGTTCGAATTGTGGTAGAATCAGTAAAAGAAAGCCAAGGCGGATTTGAGAGTGCTTTAGGATTATTATCTACTGGACAATGGTTGAGTATTCCATTTATTGTGACCGGTCTTTATTTCGTTTACACAGCAAAACAGATCAAAGAATAATTTCAATAAATTTTTACCTATAAAAAAAGGCTGCCCAATAACTGGACAGCCTTTTTTTATTATTGAATCATAATTATTTGATTGGTAACGATTGAACACCCATGTTATATAAAGCGAAGGCTTGCAAGTCAGCTGCTTCTTCAATGGTTTTTGAAACGGGTTTCCCTGCACCATGACCAGCATTCGTTTCAATACGAATTAAAACAGGATTAGATCCGGCTTGTTTGGCTTGCAACTCAGCTGCAAACTTAAAACTATGCGCTGGCACAACCCTATCGTCATGATCTCCGGTAGTTACTAATGTAGCTGGGTATTTCATCCCTGCTTTAACATTATGCACTGGAGAATAGGCTTTAATATAATCGAACATCGCTTTAGAATCTTCGGTCGTACCATAATCGTAAGCCCAACCTGCACCCGCAGTAAAGGTATGGTAACGCAACATATCCATAACACCCACAGCAGGCAACGCTACTTTCATTAAATCTGGTCGTTGGTTCATTGTTGCTCCAACCAATAAACCGCCATTAGAACCTCCTTTAATAGCCAAGAAATCAGATGAAGTATATTTTTGTGCGATTAAGTATTCAGCTGCGGCAATAAAATCATCAAAAACATTTTGTTTTTGCATTTTGGTACCCGCATCATGCCATTTTTTTCCGTACTCACCACCACCTCTTAGATTGGCAACAGCATAGATTCCGCCCATTTCTAACCAAACCGCATTGGCAATACTGAAGGAAGGTGTTAGGCTAACATTGAATCCGCCATAGCCATATAAAATAGTTGGATTTTTTCCATTTAAAGGAGTACCTTTTTTATAGGTAATAATCATTGGCACCTTGGTCCCATCTTTAGAAGTATAAAAGGCTTGTTTAGAAATATAATTAGCACTTACAAAATCCACTTTGGGTTGCACATAAATTGAAAATGTACCATCTGCAGGAGAAAATTGATAAGTCGTGCTTGGTGTTACATAATTGGTAAATGAAAAATACACTATTTTGTCTTCATTTTTTCCACCAAAACCTGAAGCAGTACCCAAGCCCGGCAATTCAATTTCGCGTACTAATTGACCATTGTAATCAAACTGTTTTACTAATGAAACGGCATCTTTCATATAATTGGCAAAAATAAATCCTGCACCAGTTGAAGGTGACAATACCTGATCTGTTTCGGCGATGCAGTCTTTCCAATTTTCAGCAGTTGGATTCGACACATCAACAGTAACTATTCGCTTATTTGGAGCTTTATAATTCGTCACAATAAACAACTTGGAACCTTGGTTGTCCAATACATCCACATCGTACTCAAAACCAGCATGAATTAGTTGGATTGGAGCATTGGGTTTGGTTAAGTCTTGGAAATACAATTCATTTCCTGAAGTTGAATTCGCTGCGAAAATAAACAAATAATGATTATCATCCGAAACACTTCCTCCTACGTAACGTCGTTTTTCTTTATCACCAAAAACCAATGTATCTTCCGATTGATTGGTACCCAATTTATGAAAATACAATTTGTGCTGGTCAGTCTTTGCCGATAATTCACTTCCTTTTGGTTTGTCATAACTAGAATAATAAACGCCTTCATTGGCTTTCCAGGACAAACCACTGAACTTCACATCGATCAATTTATCGCCAATACTTTGCTTAGTTTCGGCATTGATGAAAATAACTTTTCTCCAATCGCTTCCCGCTTCGGAAATAGAATACGCACACAAAGACCCATCTTTAGAAAAACTAACTGCATCTAAAGAAGTCGTGGCGTCTTTTGAAAAGGTATTGGGATCCAAAAACAACTCTTCTTTTCCAGCAGCATCTTTTCGATATAAAACCGATTGATTTTGCAATCCATTATTTTTATAGTAATAGGTATATTTTCCTTCTTTGAATGGGGCAGATACTTTCTCGTAATTCCATAATTTTTCCATGCGCTCTTTGATCGTATTTCGAAATGGAATGGCAGACAAATAACCAAATGTTAGTTGGTTTTGAGCTTTTACCCAATCAGCTGTTTCAGTTGACCTATCATCTTCTAACCATCGGTAAGGATCTGAAATTTTAGTTTCAAAATAGGAATCAACTTTATCTGTTTTCTTAGTTTGCGGGTATTTAATCTGAGCGTGACTCACGGATACAATTGTGGAAGATACCAACATAGATAGGATTACTTTTTTCATTGTTTTAGAATTATTTTTATCAAAAATAAACAATTTAAGTAATCAAACACATCGAATAAAAAAAGGATTCAACTTTCGCTGAATCCTTTTAAAAATATAGTCTTGTGAAAATTAAGCCTCTTTGTGCTCTTTTTCAATTTGATTTTTATCTGATCTTGAGATTGTATCTACCAATACTGGAGTTGCAATAAACAATGATGAATACGTACCAACAACGATACCTACTAACATTGCAAAGATAAATCCTCTAATTGATTCACCACCGAAAATAAACATCGTTAACAATACTAAGATCATCATCAAAGACGTATTCAATGTTCTAGACAATGTTGTATTAATAGATGCATTTACAATTTCTTCAAAAGTACCTTTACGTTTACCCATTATGAACTCTCTAATTCTATCAAATACAATTACTGTATCGTTCATTGAGTATCCAATAACCGTTAAGATTGCTGCAATAAAGTGTTGGTCCATTTCCATGTGGAAAGGCATGAATTTATAACATAATGAATAAATTCCTAAGACAAAAATCACGTCATGCGCTACTGCTGCAATCGCTCCTAATGAATACTGCCATTTACGGAAAGAGATCATTAAGTATAAGAAGATTACTGCCATAGCACCTAAAACAGCCCAGTATGAGTTAGTTTTAATATCTTCAGAGATAGAGGCACCTACTTTAGACGCTTGTAAAACTCCTACTTTTTTACCATCATACGAATTGATGAATTGATCGTAAGTTGTAGCTGAATAATATTTTTTTAATGCGTTAAATAATTTCTCGTTAACTTCTTTATCAATATCAAGACCTTCTTCGGTAATTTTATACTTAGTAGTAATTTTCAATTGATTGTCAGAACCAAATACTTTTGCTTCAACTGGAGTACCAAACTCTTTAGACAATTCTTCTGAAACTACAGAAGCATCAATTACTTTTTCAAATTTCACTTGAAAAGTTCTACCCCCAACAAAATCTACACCTTGGTCTAATCCATTTACAAAGAAGATAGAAACCAAACTTACCACTACAACTATTGAAGAGAAAATGTAAGTAATTGTTTTAATCTTGATAAAATCAAAATGAAAATTGGTAAACCAATTTTTAGTAATAGAAGTTGAGAACGTTAAATTACTATTGTTAGCAATATCTCTATCGATAAATATTCTTGCAATAAAAATCGATGTAAACAATGAAGTTACGATACCAATTAATAAAGTTAAAGCAAAACCTTTAATCAATCCAGTTCCAAAAGTAAACAAGATCGCTCCTGTTAAAATATGCGTAACGTTAGCATCGATAATAGAACGCATCGCACCTTTCCATCCGTAAGAAGCGATTACGGTATCTGATAATGGTTTACCTTCACGTAATTCTTCTTTTGCTCTTTCATAGATAATGATGTTCGCATCTACTGCAGTACCTAATGTTAATACGATACCGGCAATACCTGGCAATGTCAATACAAAACCAAAACTTGCCATAATTCCGAATAAGAACAATAAGTTCAATAATAAGGCTAGGTTAGCATACCAACCCGCTTTACCATAATAGAATACCATCCATAAACAAACTAACAAGAATCCTACAACAGATGAAATCGTACCAGCATCAATTGCGGCTTGACCTAAAGACGGTCCAACTACTTCTGATTGAATAATATCGGCTGAAGCTGGTAATTTACCTGCTTTTAATACGTTTGCTAAATCTTTAGTTTCAGTCACATCAAAGTCACCAGAGATCTCTGATCTACCTCCAGCAATTGGTCCGCTAGAAACTCCTGGAGCAGAATACACTACATTATCCAAAACAATAGCGATATTGCTTTTTTGAGTATAAGCTTTACCTGTTAATTCTTCCCAAGCTTTAGCACCTTTACCATTCATTTGCATAGAAACGGCTGGTTTTCCTAATTGATCAAATGTATCACTTGCATCAGTTACAACACCACCACTCATCGCAGCTACATTGTCTCTGTTACCTTTTAAAGCATACAATTCAACTGCATCAATTTCTTTTGATTTTGCGTCTTTGATTTTAGTTGGTTTACCCCAAACAAATTTTGCATAACGCTGATCTCCTGGTAATAAAACACGAATATCAGCTCTTCTCAAATACTCACCTACAACAGCAGTATCTTTAGGAGCAAACAAACCTAGAACTGGTCCACCACCTTGAGCAATAATTTTGTCCAATAATGGGTTATTGCCTTTTTTAGCAGCTGCAGTATCTTTAGTATCAGCTAATAAAGCACTTATAGAATCCTTAACTACTTTTTTAGGTGCTACAGTTTTGATTTCTGTTTTCTTTAATGACTCATTGGCAGCCATTAAGAAATTACCAATTTCTTCAATTTTATAAGTTTCCCAAAACTCTAACTGAGCGGTACTTTGTAATAATTTTTTAATTCTATCAACATCTTTAGCACCTGGAAGTTCTACCAGAATTCGTCCTGATTCTCCTAATTTTTGAATATTAGGTTGTGTTACACCAAATTTATCAATACGTTTTCTTAATACACCAAAAGCACTTTCAACTGACTCATTTACTTTTCTTTTGATGACTTTTTGAACTTGCGCATCTGTCATTTGAAAATCTACACCACCTTCACCTTGTAAACTTCTGTTGGCAAAAATATCAGGCGAAGCTAATTTTACAGTTCCTTTAGAATTTGCCTCAAAAGCCTCAAAGAAAGCATCAATATAGGTTTGATTCCCTTTCTGATTGGCAGTAGCATCAGCTAACGATTTATTAAAAACTGGGTTTTTAGAGTTATTAGATAATCCTTTCAAGATATCTTTTACAGAAACTTGAAGAATTACGTTGATTCCTCCTTCTAAGTCAAGACCCTTATTGATTTGTTTGTCTTTTACTTCGTTGAAAGTAAAATCAGAAAAACCAAGGTTAAAGACTTTCTCTTTACCAATAGAATCTAAATATTTTAATTCTTTTTCAGGATTTCCTCCTGCAAAAGCTTTAGCATCACTTGCTACTTTATTAGCTACGAAAGTGAAAGAAAGTTGGTAAATACTTACCAATGCAAATAGAATTGCGAAAAATTTAATGAGGCCTTTATTCTGCATTATTACTAAAAATTAATTAATCTTATATTTTAATTGTACTTAAACCGCTGTAATACAGCGATTAAAATCACCAATCAAGACTAAAAGAGACTTGAAAAGCGATCCTTCATTTTTTAAACCGAGCAAATATATAATTTAAGGTTAAGATTAACCAATTTATTTGTCAATTAATATCAAAAAAAAGACTGCAAAAAAGCAGTCTTTTCAATTTATATTTAAAAATTATGCTAAAACTGATTTCAAATCAGCATTCATATTTCTAACTGCATCCGCACTTTTAGCAAATAAAGCTTTTTCTGCGTCATTTAATGTGATATCAACGATTTGTTCTACTCCGTTTTTACCAATAATACAAGGAACACCAATACAAATATCATTTTGCCCGTATTCGCCTTCAAGGAAAACAGAACAAGCAATCATTTTCTTTTGGTCATTCAAAATACTATCCACTAAATAAGCTACTGAAGCACCTGGCGCATACCAAGCTGAAGTTCCTAAAAGACCCGTTAAAGTTGCTCCACCAACCATAGTTGAAGCTGCTACTTTATCCAAAGCATCTTGTGAAAGAAATTCAGAAACTGGAATACCATTATAAGAAGCTAAACGCGTTAACGGAATCATAGTTGTATCACCATGACCTCCAATTACCATTGCAGACACATCATTAGATGGTTTATCCAAAGCCTGAGACAAATAGTATCTAAAACGAGAACTGTCTAGAGCTCCTCCCATTCCAATGATTCTGTTCTTAGGCAATCCTGTAGATTTTAATGCCAAATAGGTCATTGTATCCATAGGGTTAGAAACCACTACTACAATTGTATTAGGTGAATGAGCCAACACATTTTCAGCAACCGTTTTCACAATTCCTGCGTTAATACCAATCAATTCCTCACGAGTCATTCCTGGTTTTCTTGGAATTCCAGAGGTAATAACTACCACATCGCTATTGGCTGTTTTAGAGTAATCATTGGTTACCCCAATTACTTTCGTATTAAAACCAGTATTGGTAGCACACTGCATAATATCCATTGCTTTACCTTCGGCAAAACCTTCTTTAATATCTAATAAAACTACTTCGCTAGCAATTCCTCTATACGAAATAACGTCTGCACAGGTTGCTCCCACATTTCCTGCTCCAACAATTGTAACTTTCATGTTTTTATATTTTAAAAATTATTTTATTTTCTAAAATCAGAATGAAGCTCTAGGTTACGCATCAATATTAGCATAAACCGCATTTTTCTCAATGAATTCTCTTCTTGGTGGTACTTCATCCCCCATCAACATAGAGAAAACTCTGTCGGCTTCAACCATATTATCGATAGTAACTTGACGCAAGGTTCTGAAACTTGGATCCATGGTAGTTTCCCACAATTGTTCCGCGTTCATCTCTCCAAGACCTTTGTAACGTTGAATAGCAGCACTACCGCCCATTCTTTCGTTAGCTAAATCTCGTTGATCTTCTGTCCAAGCATATTCTTTTTTATTTCCTTTTTTAACTAAATACAAAGGTGGTGCAGCAATATACACATGTCCTCTTTCGATCAATTCTCTCATAAAACGGAAGAAGAATGTCAAGATTAAGGTAGCAATGTGACTTCCATCGACATCGGCATCACACATAATAATTACTTTATGGTAACGCAATTTTTCAATGTTCAACGCTTTGCTGTCTTCAGCGGTTCCAATGGTCACACCTAAAGCGGTGAAGATATTCCGAATCTCTTCGCTTTCAAATACTTTGTGATGCATCGCTTTTTCTACGTTCAAGATTTTACCACGTAATGGCAAAATAGCTTGAAAATTTCGATCACGACCTTGTTTTGCAGTTCCACCTGCCGAATCTCCCTCGACAAGGTATACTTCGCATTTTTCTGGATCTTGTTCCGAACAATCGGATAATTTTCCTGGCAATCCACCGCCACCCATAACGGTTTTACGTTGTACCATTTCACGCGCTTTTTTAGCAGCATGACGGGCTTGAGCAGCCAAAATAACTTTCTGAATAATGATACGAGCATCATTTGGATTTTCTTCCAAATAATTCTCTAACATTTCCCCAACAGCTTGACTCACTGGAGAAACTACTTCTCTATTCCCTAATTTAGTTTTCGTTTGTCCTTCGAACTGAGGCTCAGATACTTTTACCGAAATAATAGCGGTCAATCCCTCACGGAAATCATCACCAGCAATTTCGAATTTTAATTTATCCAACATCCCAGAAGCATCGGCATATTTTTTAAGCGTTCTTGTCAAACCACTTCTAAAACCTTGTAAATGCGTTCCTCCTTCGTGTGTATTGATATTATTTACATACGAAAAGATATTTTCAGAATAACTGGTATTGTAAATCAATGCCACTTCAACTGGAATTTCTCCTTTTTCGTGGTCCATAGAAATTACGTGCGCAATAATTGGCTCACGGTTTCCATCTAAGTAACGAATGTATTCTTTTAATCCTTCAGTAGAATGAAACACTTCCGAAATGAAGTTACCGTCTTTATCTACTTCTCTTTTATCTGTAAAAGTGATTTTTATTCCTTTGTTCAAAAAAGACAATTCACGCATACGCGCTGATAATGTCTCGTATGAATACTCTGTAGTTTGAGTAAAAATAGTTGGGTCTGGGTAAAAAGTAACGATTGTTCCTCTTTTAGTCGTATCGCCAATTTGTTTTACTGGATATAATGCTTTTCCGCGTTCGTATTCTTGCTCGTAGATTTTTCCGTCACTACTGTGAACCGTAGCTCTTAAGTGAGATGACAAAGCGTTCACACAAGAAACACCCACACCGTGCAAACCTCCAGAAACTTTATACGAATCTTTATCAAATTTACCTCCAGCTCCAATTTTGGTCATTACCACCTCTAGAGCCGAAACACCTTCTTTTTTATGAATTCCTACTGGAATACCACGACCATTGTCCTCAACAGAAATTGACCCATCTTCATTGATTGCAACGCTGATAGTATCACAATGACCACCCATAGCCTCATCGATGGAGTTATCTACCACCTCATACACTAAATGATGCAATCCCCGCACTCCAACATCTCCAATATACATGGACGGACGCATTCTTACGTGCTCCATTCCTTCTAATGCCTGAATACTATCCGCTGAATAATTATTCTTGTTAATTTCCTCACTCATATTTTTAATCTAAAATGTAAAATTGTATAACAAGCAAATATATAAAAACAGGGGTTATTGGAGAAAGAAATTCCGCTTTATAAATGTTAAGTTATCAACATTTGTTTATATTTTAAACAAAAAAAAACGTTCTTCTTACGAAAAACGTCTTTTTGCAAAAAAATAGTTGAACTAATCTAAAATTTTATTTTGCGATCTCAACATCGGCTTGAACGTGAGCGGCATTGGCTCTACCACTTGGATCTTGATTTTCTTGCCATTTTGGAATCCATTTGCGTACAGTTTGAGCCGCACTCACTTGTGGATAGTATTTATTAAAGATCGATCTGTAGAAATACGCTTCTTTAGTGGTTGGCGTATTATAAGGAAACTCAGCCTCTGCTCCTGCTAATTGCGCGTCAGTAACTTGAGAAGAACAATACTCGATCAATTGATCAATCCAGTTGTATCCAACTCCATCAGAGAACTGCTCTTTTTGTCTCCACAATACCTCATCTGGTAAATACGGATTGTCTGGCGTATCGAATGCTTTTCTTAAAATGTACTTTTCTTTTCCATCGTAGGTTTTCGGCATTTTTTCTTCTGGTTTAATTCGAACAGCCATATCTAAGAACGCTTTATCTAGGAACGGAACTCTCGCTTCTAAACCATGAGCCATTGTTGATTTATCTGCTCTTAATAAGTCGGCAGTAAATAATTTCTGAACTCTTTCAATCGTTTCTTTTTGGAAATCTTCTACTGATGGTGCATTTCTAAAGTACAAATATCCTCCAAAAATCTCATCAGCACCTTCTCCTGATAATACCACTTTGATACCCATATCAGTAATGGCTTTTGACAAGAAATACATTGGTGTACTTGCACGAATAGAAGTTACATCATAGGTTTCTAAATGCCAAATCAATTTGTCTAAGATTTCAATTCCTTGCTCAATAGTGAAATGAATTTCGTGGTGTTCAGTCCCTAAATACTCCGCTACTTTTTTAGCCGCTTTTGCATCAGGCGCATCCGCATCTAATCCAATTGAAAAAGAGTGTAGTTTTTTACCACTTTCTTTCAATAAACGTGAAGCAATTGAAGATGTTAAAGACGAATCCAAACCTCCTGAAAGCAATACACCAATTGGCACATCACTCATCAAACGTTTACGAGTAGCCTCAGTCAAGGTTTCTCTAATCAAATCCAAATCTAAATCTTGATCTGCTTTAGTATAATCTTCGTATTCTGGTTGGTAGTATTTTACAAAACCTGTGTTAGGCGTATAATAATGTCCTGGAGGAAAAGTTGAGAATGTTTTACATTGGTCTGCAATTGGTTTCATTTCAGAAGCAAAATAGATTCTTCCTCTATCGTCTAAACCATAATACAATGGCTTTACTCCCATTGGATCTCTACCTGCAATAAAATCGTCTCCATCCACTACAACAAAAGCCCAATCGCCATCTAACATATTACAGAAATCATATTTGAATTCTTCATACAAATGAACAATTACTTCTGAATCAGATTTGGTTCTAAACGTATGTCCTTTTAAAACTCCATCTCTCAATGCTTGGTGATTATACACCTCTCCATTATGCACCATCCAAGCAGTTGAAGTTCCTTGGATTGGTTGACGTCCTGAATGCAAGTCAATAATTGACAAACGCTCATGACTTAAAATATGTCCATTCTCTGTAATATGCAAATCACTTTCATCAGGACCACGGTGTGTCATTCTTTTTGAAAGTTCTCTAACTAATTGTTCATCTTTTCCTTTTCCAATGATGGCTAATATTCCGCACATAATCTTAAATTTACTATTTTGTTATTTTGTTGCGGCAAAGATGAGTCATTAGTTACAATTGAGAAACACAAATGAATAATTAAGTTATAATGTTTAACTTAAATTTAAATTTTACACATAAAATGTAATTACAAAGACGCAAAATGAGAATTTTGGTTACATTTTATAATTTCAACTAATATAAAAAAGAAGTAACAGCGGTTTATTCAATACTCTCAATACAATAGTGAGTACCATTGATCTCAAAAGTAAACCCAATTGGATTGCCCATCAATTTACTTCCCAAAGGTGATTGTGGCGACAAGGCAATGACGTTAATTCCTTCAATAGCTATTTTAGGCAATGCCACACTTAGATACAAATAAATGCCATTGGCTTTGACCAAACTTCCCAATGCAATTATTTCTGTGACTTTTAATGGATCTATTTTATCTAAAATGGCTTTTTGAGCTAAGACTTCGCTCAGTTTGTAATTCAATTTTTCTTGTTCGATATGCATCATCGACAAAGCCGTTTCGTGCTTGTCTCCTGCCGAACCTTTGGCGTCGTTTTTAGAATCTTCCGTCAAAGCTGAAATCATATCCCGAAAAACATCAATCCGATCTTGGACTAATTGTAAATAATAAGCATGTGCTTTTTGTTTGAAAGTACCCAAAGGAAGATTCAATTAAAAATCAAATTTATAATTGGCTCCCAAAACCAGTTGAAATCCTTGAACAGGATAATTCATCCAGCGCTCATATGCCTGATTTAATATATTGTTGGCTTTCAAAAAACCAGTCAAACGATCACTATGTTTGTAGCCTACATGAGCGTTTAAATCGATATAGGATTTTAAGGTAGTTGTTGTTGTAAAATAAACTGGTGGATAAATTTGTATGTATGCCATATCATTATTGATTTGCATATCTTTTCGATTGCCCACAAAAAACACATCCGCACCAGCGTACCATTTTGAATTAATGGAATAATCCAGATTGGCATTGAATTGCAATGATGGTAAATTCCAAGCTTCAAGTTGATTTGCAGTGTTATAAAGAGACAGCGTACTATTGGCTCCAAAACTAATCGCTTCCGTAATATCCGCTTTTAATTCGCCAAAGAATCGAAGTGTTTTTACATTATCATACACGATTTTCATTGAATTTCCGAACGCATAGGGAGGGTTATTTACATCAGAAGAAAAATCATTGCTTTTAAACAAGGCTTTATTATTCTCGTCTAAAAACGAACCTCTAATATTATAACTAATGTTGTCTGCCAACTTCCCTTTTAGACCGGCATACAAATCGTACTTTTTATTGGTTGGTGCAATTTGTAAAGTTGGCGACAAAAACGGATTCACATTTACAAAATTCAAATACGAATTTTGATCCAATCCCCCTTCGGCTCCAGCATAAAAAATCATCAAGTCACCAACTACTTTGTGCGAGGCCGTAATTTGTGGATATAAAAAAAGTTGGTTATTGCTGTTTTTTGTATCTAAACTATAATACAATCCAAGTCCTAAATGCATGGTCCATTTGTCTTTTTCCAATTCGTAGCTGGGAGAAATTCCGAAATTAGTAAACCCGTATTTTACTGGTTCGGTATTGTTTCGATTATAATTGTGATCAAAATTACCTCCTAAATAATCTACGATAGCATTCCACTTTATTTCTTTGCCAAAAGCATTGAATTTAAACGACGGTTTAGCATAAAAACGGTTTTCTGATGAACCAAACGCATCCGAAAAATGAATGAATTTAAAACTTGAAGCTTCTAAAATACTATTGTTAAATTCTATTTTAGAATCCAATGTGATCGTATTGAACGATTGTTTAGGATCAATCCCCCAAACTAAAACATCGTATGCAGATGGTAACATTAAATTCGTAAAATGGGTTGGTAATCCATACCAATGATAGATTTGATTTTGATAACCTAAATTAATATTCCAAGACAATTCTTCGGCTTCGGCCCCATAGGTTAGATCTAATGAGGTATCATAAAATGAATTTTCTAGATCCACTCCTTTAATTCCGCCTTGAGAAGATAAATGACGGAACATTCCCGCCACATATTCTTCCGAATTGAGATCTTGAGTAGCAAATAACTCGGCATTCAATGTACCGTAATTACCTCCTCCAAAAGTAGCATAACTCTTATAAAAACATCCTAATTCTTCTTGACCTACCCCTTCTGCTCTCCCTTTTGTAGGTGTAAAAGTAGATGCCACAGGGAAAGAAAAAATACTGTATTTTACTGTTTCTTTTGGGCTAGTCCCTTCTTCGTTCAAAGCAGGAGTTTCTTTTATTTTAAAAGCATCCGAAATAGTTGGTGTATAGGATTTCACCACATTCACTTCTTCTGTACGAATTTTTTCTTGTTTTTTCTGTGCCAAGGCAAATTGACTCAACACCAAACTGAATACAAACACTGAATATTTTAAACTGTTTTTTTTCATAATTTTTTATTTATAAAACTTTAAATGCGGCTGCATTCAAAATTTAAACCTCCCATTCCCCTTTAGCAATAAATTGCGTCTTACCACCAATTTTAATTTCGAAATCATTCTTTGTAGATTTTCCATCAAAATATATTTTTGAAGGACGCCCAATAGCATCTCCTTGATGGTTAATCATTTCTAAATCCGTTGAATAATATTTCAATAAAAATGCTTGTAAACAAGTACTAGCACTTCCAGTAGCAGCGTCTTCTTTCAGTTGATTGTTTTCAAAATACAACATTCTACTGTGTATGTTTCCTTCCTCCAAACAAAAAAAGTACAAGGCTCTAAAATTAGTTTTACAATTCAATTGCAACCACTCATTCATTTTTGCACTGTTTAATTCTAAATTGGTCAAAGCACTTTTATTTTGCAGTGGAACTATTACAAAGGCGCTTCCTGTACTCACTTCTTGTATTGGAAAATCAGATGAAAAATCATTCTCTTTTAAGTTACTAAATTCCAAAATACCATCCGTTGAAAACGTATTGAAAAATTCTGGCTGTGCTGATTGTAACCAAACCATCTCTTCCTCTTGAAAAATCGGAATTACTCCAACCGGAACTGTTAAATTCAATTTTTTGGATGAATTTGAATTGATGATATTCATAATTACCCATGAGGTTCCAATAATGGGATGGCCCGCAAATTTCATTTCAAACTCTGGTGTGAAAATTCGTATTTCAGCTGAATTATTTTCAGGATTTATCTTCGTTATAAAAGTACTCTCAGCAAAATTAATTTCAGTGGCAATATCTTGCATTTCTTTTGCGGACAGATTTTGAGCGTTTTCAAATACAGCCAACTGATTACCGGAATACTTTTTTTCGGCAAAAACATCTACTATATAAAAAGGTAATCCCATACTATTAATTTGTGATTGACGAATTTGTTTTGGACTCTTCTGCTTTGATTGCTTCTAAATCCGATTGCGCTTTAGCAACGATATCTACAAATTCAGAAAAGTTTTTAATTACTGTTTCCAAAATAAATGTCGCTTGGTAACTATCCTTTAAAGCATAAAAATTAGCCGCCATTAATAACAATCCTTTGGCACCAATAAATTTGTAATCCGAATAGTTTTTAGCTAATTGTTGCACCACAACGTTCGAATCTTCAAACTTCCCCTCTTTGTTTTTAAAATACGCATCATAATACAACGCTTCAGCCCCTAATTCGCCTTGAGCAGTTGCTAATTTCTCGTAAGCTACTTTGGCTTTCATTTCGTCACCCGTTTCCATAGCGGAACGAGCTACTACAATTTGCGCGTCGCTTTTTACATCCACTTCGGATTTAGGATTATCCAATACTTTTTCAGCATAAACTACCGCATTTGCAAAATCCTTTTTATCATAATACAACTTCATCAAATTGGCTTGCGCAAAAGTTTTATTTTGTAGCAAATCGGCTTCCGTTTCCATTCGAGATAACACAACAATGGCTTTCTCCACTTCTTTTGCTTTCAAATAAATTTGTCCCAATCGAACCAAAGAAGGCTCCGTAAATTCATTTCGAGGTTCCGCAATTACATATTCGTAATGTACTGCTGATTTTTCTTCAGATCCATTGGCAAAAAGAGATTGTGCCAAATAAAAGTGGGCTTGCAAAGCATGAATTCCTTTTGGAAATGCAGTCAAATAGGCTCCAAATCCAGCAATTGCTTGATTGGTATTGCTTTGTTGGTATTGCTTTTCTGCAGACTCATAGGTGTCATTATCCAAATCTGCATCCGTAACAGCAACAAAATCCAATGTGCGAACCCAAGAAGCATATTCATCTACTTTACCGTTTTCAACATAAATCAATCGCGCTGTTGAAACCGCTTCTAGCGCTTCCGAAGATTTTGGAAACTCCGCTACCACTTTTTTGAATTTTGCAATCGCTTGGGCATCTTTATCGGCATTATAATACACCAAACCTTGTCTTAAAATAGCTTTGGAAACAAACGAACCATTTTCAAACTCCTTGATCAATTGATCGTAGGTTGTAATTGCTTGTTCGTCTTTGTTTTCGGCTACATACGTATTTCCTAATTCAAATAAAGCGTCATCACGGTATTCCGATTTTGGATACAATTGTAAAAACGAAACTAAATTTTCAATTTTCTTTTCATTTTTACCCATGAATCCATAAGAAATCGCTCTTTGATAAAAAGCATAATCGGCATCAACACTTTTTTGTTCGATCACTTTTGCATAGGCCTCCATGGCTTGTCCGTATTTGGAGTTTACAAATCGGCAATCGGCTAAACGCAAATAAGCATCATTCATGCGCACTTTATCTGTTCCTTTTTCTATTTGTTTTTGAAAGTAATTCCCCGCCTGATCGTATTCTTTCATCTTGAAATAGGCATAGGCAATATTGTAATTGCAGTTATTAAATTCCACTGAATTTTTAGCTTCTGCAGTTCCGATGAATTGTTTGAATGACAACAACGCATTAATAAAATCATCCAACACAAATTGGGTTTCTCCTTTCCAAAACGTAGCCCTTGCAGTAATTAACGGATCTATTTGTTGGTTTACCGCTTTTTCAAAACTTTTTAAAGCGACTTGGTATTCACCGTCAGTAAAAGATTGTAAACCACTATAAAATAACACTTTTTGATACGCTGCCTTATTTTCTTGACTACCGTTTTTTTCTAAAATAGCCAATGCTTCTTTGTAATTTTTAGAAGACAAATAGGAATCCACCAGAATTCTTTCGATCTCTGTACGGTTTGTATTTTGAGGATAGCGCTCCAAAAACGCTGTCAAAATAGCTGGGGTACTTTCGTATGAATTTCCTATTTCGTAACTTAATTTAGCATAATTCAAACTTGATTCTTCTTGCAATGAAGCATCAAAATCCATATCGGATGCATTTTTAAAAGCATTCAGGGCTTCTTGTTTTTTGTTCAAACTCAAATAACTCTGACCCAAATGATAATACCCATTTTGAGCTACAAAATCTTTTCCATCAATAATTTTATTGAACTGCGATATAGCATTTTGAAATTCTTTCTGCTGGTAATAGGCATATCCTAGTTGGTAATAATCGGTATTGGTCCATTTTCCGTTTTTCCCTTTGTAGCCTTCCAAGTAAGGAACAGCTTTGGCGTATTCTTTTAAATTAAAATAGCTTTCGCCAATTATCTTATTCAATTCAGATTGTTCGGCAGGAGTCGATTTTGAAATTGCCACTACGCCTAAATCAATCGCTTTTTGAAAATTTCCTAATTTAAAATTCATATCCGATTGGTAATAGGACATGCGTTCTTTGTATTTGCTTTCGTCTGAAACTGATTCAAAATACTGATTGGCTTGCTTGTAATCATCTCCTTCATAGGCAATAAAACCTAAATAGTATTTGGCTTGCGAACCATAGGTTGAAGTATTCAATACTTTATTTAAGTAGACAGAAGCTTGCTTTTTGTTTTTGGCAACAAATAAACTGTAGCCTTTTTGAAAATTGTATTTCTCGCTTTCAGTAACTGCCAAATACATTTCGTCTACTTTTTCATACCCTGCTAAGGCTTTTTCATAGTCCCCTTGTTGAAAGTAAAAATGACCTAGTTCCACATACCCTTGATTTTTCTTGGTGCTAGTTGGATAATTTGAAACAAAGCGTTCCATCCAACTTCCAGCATTGGGCTGGCGCTCGCGTATGGCACATAGTGCGGTGTAATACAAACAATCTGCTTGTATTTCTTGATTATCTGAATTCGAAACTACGCGATCCAAAACAATTTTTGCTGAGGCATACTGCCCTGCATTATACAACGAAACCGCAGTTTCAAAATCTTTTGAATTAGAATTATATATGGTTGATTTTTGTGCCAAAACCGAAAAAGTTCCCCAAAAAAATAGGGCGAATAGTATCCCAGAAAATGTACGCATTGTGATTTTTTGTTTAAAATTCAAATGTATCATATTATAGGCTGTATAACGAAATGGTTATAGCATTTATTATGAACAATTGTTTTAACAAAAAATAAAAAAAATTGCGATTGATAATTGAAATTTGCCAATTGATAATTACTTTTACAACTTAAACAAATGCAAATTATGTCACAATCCATTTTATCTCTAAGAAACGCTACCATATTCCAAGAAGGAAAAATCATTTTATCTGACGTAAACCTAGAAGTAAAACAAGGCGAATTCATTTATATTATTGGAAAAACCGGCTCAGGAAAAAGTAGTTTATTAAAGACTTTATATGCTGATTTAGAGTTAAAAGAAGGAGCTGGACATATTGTTGATTTTGATTTAGCTACCTTAAAAGAAGATGACATTCCATTCTTAAGAAGAAAAATAGGAATTGTTTTCCAAGATTTCAAATTACTTCCAGACCGAACTGTAAAAGATAATATGCTTTTTGTTTTAAAAGCAACAGGTTGGACTGATAGTTCTGAAATGCTTCAAAAAATAGACGAAGTTTTAGACAAAGTAGGAATGAAAGACTTTGCAACTAAAATGCCACATCAACTTTCCGGTGGAGAGCAACAACGTGTTGCCATAGCAAGAGCTTTGTTGAATGACCCTGAATTGATATTGGCTGATGAGCCAACAGGAAATTTGGATCCACAAACTAGTGCTGAAGTGTTGGAAGTACTTCGCAAAATCAATGAAAATGGAAAAACCATTGTAATGTCTACTCACGACTATGCTTTGTTAGTTAAATTTCCATACAAAACATTAAAATGTGAAGATGCTAAAATTTTTGAAGTAGTTCAAAAAACGGCTTAATTCCAATGAAGCAAATTAGCTCGGTACAAAACCCATTCATCAAATCGTTGGTGTTATTGCAAGAAAAAGCAAAAGCACGCAAGCAGTCTGGTACTTTTTTAATGGAAGGACAGCGCGAAATTAGCATTGCAATTAAAGGGGGTTACCAAATTGAAACCGTTCTTTTTTTGCCGGAAATTTGCACCGAAAAAGAATCTTCTCAATTAGCACCAACTGCTGAACTGATTGAAATAAACAAAGAAGTTTTTCAAAAATTAGCCTATCGAGATACTACTGAAGGAATTTTGGCTGTAGCCAAAACCAAATCAACGCTTTTATCTGATTTACAATTATCTAAAAATCCATTAATTTTAGTTGCTGAAGCACCTGAAAAACCGGGAAACATTGGTGCATTATTGCGCACCGCTGACGCTGCCCATCTCGATGCAGTTATCATAGCTAATCCCAAAAGCGATTTATACAACCCCAATATTGTCCGTTCTAGTGTTGGTTGTTTGTTTACAAACCAAATTGCTACAGGAACTACCGCTGAAATTATTGCTTTTCTAAAAGAAAAAAATATTGCTATGTATTGCGCTACCCTACAAAATTCCAATGGGTACCATCTAGAAAACTATACGACTCCAACTGCTTTAGTTGTAGGAACTGAGGCAACCGGATTGACCCAAGAATGGCGAGATGCTGCTACACAAAATATTATTATTCCTATGCAAGGCGAGATTGATTCCATGAACGTTTCAGTTGCTGCTGCTGTATTAATTTTTGAAGCCAAAAGACAAAGAGGTTTTTAAATTATCCTTCCAAAATATTCTTTTAATTCCCTTGCGTAATTAGTCGGTTTTTTCTATTTTTAGAAATTGAACCCCGCCTACTATGACAGAAATAGATATCGAAAAAGAAAACAAGGCCATTGCCCAAGAATACAAGGAGTTACTGCGAATTAGTTACCAAACACTAACCGACAGCGACAAGAAGTTAATTCGCAAGGCGTTTGATGTAGCGGTGGATGCACACAAGGATCAAAGAAGAAAATCAGGTGAAGCCTATATATTCCATCCCATCGCTGTTGCAAAAATTGTAGCCTCTGAAATTGGATTAGGCGCCACTTCTATTGCAGCTGCTTTATTACACGATGTCGTTGAAGACACCCCCATTACTGTCGAAGATATTGAGCGCCTCTTTAATCCAAAAGTAGCGCAAATGGTAGAAGGATTGACTAAAATTTCCTTAGTTCAAAAAGATTTAAATGCATCTGTTCAAGCAGAGAATTTTCGAAAAATGATTTTAACACTCAACGATGATGTTCGAGTGATATTAATCAAACTCGCCGATCGTTTGCACAATATGCAAACCATGGAATCGATGCGAGAAGACAAACAAACCAAAATCGCTTCGGAAACTTTATATATTTATGCTCCATTGGCGCACCGTTTGGGTTTGTACAATATCAAAACCAAATTGGAAGATTTAGGCTTAAAATACACTGAGCCTGCTGTTTACAATGATATTTTAAGCAAAATTAAAGAGACCAAAGAAGAACAAGACGCCTATATCAAAGACATATCAGATGTTTTGAAAAAATCTATGGATGAAGAAGGAGTAGAATATGCCATCAAAGGCCGACCTAAATCCATCTACTCTATTCGTCGAAAAATGAAAACGCAAGGAGTGAGTTTTGACGAAGTCTACGACAAATTTGCCTTGCGCATCGTTTACAAATCAAATCCACACGACGAGAAATTTTTAGCATGGAAAATCTATTCTATTGTAACTGATCATTATCGTCCAAGCCCTAGCCGATTGCGCGATTGGATTTCGTCTCCAAAATCAACCGGTTACGAAGCCCTTCACATCACTGTAATGGGACCAAAAGGACGTTGGGTAGAAATTCAAGTTCGTAGCGAACGCATGGACGAAATAGCTGAAAAAGGGTATGCCGCCCATTACAAATACAAAAACGGAGCTACCGAAGAAAGCGGATTGGATGTTTGGCTAAATTTATTGCGAGAAGCATTAGAAAATGCGGAAACAAATGCAGTTGATTTTGTGGAAGATTTCAAGATGAACTTGTATTCCAAAGAAATCTTTGTTTTTACCCCAAAAGGAGATATTAAATCTTTACCCAAAGGAGCTACTTCTTTAGACTTTGCCTTTGGTATTCACTCCGAAATTGGGATTCGCACAAGAGGAACACGTGTCAACGGAAAATTAGTACCGCTCAATTACGAATTAAAAAGTGGCGATCAAATTGAAGTCATTACGTCTCCAAACCAAAAACCAACATCACATTGGCTTGATTATGTAACTACGGCTAGAGCCAAAACAAAAATAAAAAACGTCCTTAACGAAGACACCAAAAAAATTGGGGAAGAAGGAAAAGAACTACTGACTCGAAAATTAAAACATTTAAAAATTACGCTAAACGAAAAAACCGTTAACGAATTAGTTAATTACTTCAAACTTAAAACCAGTTTGGATTTGTTTTACCGTGTTGGAATTGGCGCTATTGAAAACCAACAGTTGAAAGATTACGCTGCGCAAAAAAGCAATACGTTTATTAGTTTTTTCAAGAACAAAATCAAACGTACTGCTACTACACCAGAAGAAGAAATCAACAAGCCAATTGTTAACAGCAATTATGACATGCTGGTGTTTGGAAAAGAACACGACAAATTAGATTATAAATTCTCTCCTTGCTGCAGCCCTATTCCTGGAGATGATGTATTTGGTTTTGTTACGGTAAACGAAGGAATTAAAATTCACAAAAGCGATTGTCCCAATGCTATAGGTTTGCAATCCAATTATGCCTACCGAATTATGGCTGCCAAATGGATTGATTCAACGCAAGAAGAATTTAAGGCAATCATTAAAATCACCGGTATGGATTCGCTAGGTTTAACCAATCAGTTAACCAAAGTCATATCGAATAATATGCATGTCAATATTCAAAGTATTTCTTTGAGTACCGATGCTGGAATTTTTCATGGACAAGTGACTGTTGTGGTACAAAACAATACGATTTTGAAAAAACTAATTGCCAATATTCGAAAAATTGAAGGTATCGAAAAAGTGAGTCGAGTATATTACTCTTAATTGGTTTTCAACAAAAGCTAAACTTATCAACCGAACTTTAGAGATTAAACAAAATAAATTATCTTTGCGCGATATGACACTTATTTCCACAGACAATAACAAAAATCAAGAAATTGTAAAAAACGTTTTTACACTGTATCTTGAAAACAAAGGACATCGCAAAACTCCAGAGCGTTATGCCATCCTACAGGAAATTTACGAAAGTGAAGAGCATTTTGATATCGAAAATTTATATATCAAAATGAAAAACAAAAACTACCGTGTCAGCAGAGCAACTTTGTATAATACAATCGAATTGCTATTGGATTGTGCTTTAGTTCGCAAACATCAGTTTGGACAAAATCAAGCCCATTACGAAAAATCCTATTTTGACAAACAACACGATCATATTATTATGACGGATACTGGAGAAGTAATTGAATTTTGCGATCCACGAATTCAAACCATCAAAAAAACCATCGAGGAAATATTTGATATCGAAATCACCAACCACTCGCTGTATTTATACGGAAATAAAAAAACAACTAATTAGAATTAACACTAATTCTAGCCAATATAAACAACACAAATAACACACAGAATGACCATAGATTTACTATTAGGATTACAATGGGGAGATGAAGGAAAAGGAAAAATCGTTGATGTATTAACTTCGAAATACGATATCATTGCTCGTTTTCAAGGAGGACCAAATGCAGGACACACTTTAGAATTTGACGGAATTAAACACGTACTAAGAACGATTCCTTCAGGGATTTTCCACAAAACTGCAGTAAATATTATTGGAAACGGCGTTGTTATTGACCCAGTTGTTTTTCAAAAAGAAATTGAAGGTTTAGAAAAATTCAATATTGACATCAAAAGCAAATTGATTATTTCTAGAAAAGCCCATTTAATATTACCAACGCACCGTTTGTTAGATGCTGCTTCAGAAACAGCAAAAGGAAAAGCTAAAATTGGTTCGACTTTAAAAGGTATTGGTCCAACTTATATGGACAAAACCGGTAGAAACGGTATTCGCGTGGGAGATATTGAATTAGCCGATTTTAAAGATCGTTACCGTGCTTTGGCAGACAAACACGAAGAAATGATTAAGTTCTATGATGTGGCAATCCAATACAACTTAGCCGAAATGGAAAAAGAATTCTTTGAAGCAATCGAAGAATTGAAAAAGCTAGATTTCATTGATAGTGAGGAATATCTTCACCAAGCACAAAAAGCAGGTAAATCCATCTTATGTGAGGGTGCTCAAGGGTCACTATTAGATGTTGACTTTGGAACTTATCCATTTGTAACTTCTTCTAATACTACCGCTGCAGGAGCTTGTACTGGTTTAGGAATTGCACCAAACAAAATCAAAGAAGTATACGGAATTTTCAAAGCCTATGTGACTCGTGTAGGAAGTGGTCCATTTCCAACCGAACTTTTTGACGAAGATGGAGCTACAATGGCAAAAATCGGAAATGAATTTGGTTCTGTAACTGGAAGACAAAGACGTTGCGGATGGTTAGACTTAGTAGCTTTGAAATACGCCATTCAAGTAAACGGAGTTACCCAATTGATGATGATGAAAGGCGATGTTCTTTCTGGATTTAAAACCTTAAAAGTGTGTACTGAGTACAATTACAAAGGGCAAAAAATAAGTCACTTCCCTTACAATATTGAAGAAGAAAATGTAACGCCAATTTATAAAGAATTTAAAGGTTGGGAAGCGGATTTGACTGGTATGACCACTTACGATGAATTACCTAAAGAATTAAAGGAATACATTGAGTTCATCGAAAAAGAAGTAGAAGTTCCAATTAAAATAGTTTCTGTTGGACCTGACAGAAAACAAACTATCTTAAAATAATAAATCTTAAACGCTCTGAAAAATCAGGGCGTTTTTTTTTGTAAATAGTATATATTTACTTTTTAAAGTGTTTTCTAGTGAAGTATCAAAATTATATTTTCAAATCGATTATTTTACTTTTCTTTTTTGGCTCCTGCCAAAAAGAGGAAAGTACGATTGTTGGCAATTTAGGATACCAAATCACTAATTCAAATATTACCTATAATTCAAAAAACATCCAACTCATTGGTGCTAATACTTTTCATGTATTTGGTGCAGGAAGTGCCGATATGAATTCATGGAATCTTGATATAGCTAGGGAGTTTATTGGTAATGTACAAGAGACCCCTCTTACAGGAAATCCAATACAAGATAACAATGGAAAATATATTTATTCGTTGCAAAACATAGTAGATGAAAATAGAAAACAAAATAAAATAAGTTGGATTTGTGCTTTTGGATGGGATGGAAACTCCTCTACGCTATTCACTGGAAAATCTCCTGGAAGCACATTTTGGTGGGTAGACTATAAAACCAAACTACGTTCATGGGCTATTCAGTTTAAAGATCAAAATGATGTTTGGATTGAAGTCTGGAACGAACCCTACAGATATGATCGCGCTGATGGGTACACCGATGCAATTTGGCTACAAAACATGAATGAATTAACTGCAATAATTAGAGAAACTGGAAACAAAAATATAGTGGTAATACCTTGTGCAGAACAAGGGCAAGATGAAAATGTTTTGATCAATAAAGGAAGTCTATTTCTAGTGGGCAAATCCAATATTCTATTTGACATTCACGCCTATGAAAAATGGTTATTAGATTCCCCTACCAATATAAATAATCGACTAAATGCATTGAATCAATCTAATTTGCCAATCATTTTTGGAGAAACAGCACCAATGAACGCTGGTGTTTTAATGAATCCATCTCCATTTTTAAATGTACTTTATGAAAGAGGAATTTCTATTTGTGCTTGGGTTTGGAAAAAAGACGAATCTGATCAAGATGCATTGATGACCCGAGATGGACTTCCGAATAACATCAACAATAACAATTGGGGGACAACTTTTAAAAACCTAGCTATTAAAACCAGAAATCCAAAACCTTAATTGTAATGAAAAACCCAACTATAACTATTCACAAAACCGAATTACTTTCTGATAATTGGTACCTATTAAATAAAGTAACCTTTGATTACAAAATGGAGGATCAAGATTCAGAAACTCAAGTTCGAGAAGTATACGATCGCGGCAATGGCGCTGTCATTTTATTATATAATTGCACTAATAAAACGGTAGTATTAACGAGACAATTTCGACTACCTACCTACTTAAACGGCAATACATCCGGAATGGTTATTGAAGCTTGCGCTGGATTATTGGATACTGAAAATCCCGAAGAATGCATTATTCGTGAAACGGAAGAAGAAACAGGCTACCGACTTTCATCTGTTAAAAAAGTATTTCAATCGTATATGTCACCTGGATCAGTAACTGAAATATTACACTTTTTCATTGGTGAATACCAACCAAATATGAAAGTTTCTGATGGTGGTGGATTAGCCGAAGAACACGAAAATATCGAAGTGCTTGAATACCCGTTTCAGGAAGCCTACCAAATGATTGCTTCTGGCGAAATAATTGATGCCAAAACCATTATGTTGTTGCAATACGCAAAAATAAATCTCCCCTTGTAAAGAAGTCGCCAGTATATTTTAGTATTTTTACTCTTCAAATTCTTACACATTGACTTCTAAAAAAGTACATACTTCGGCATTACAAGAAAAAGCTGGCATTTCGCAACCCGAAAGCATCAGTAGTCAATCAGCAGAAAATATCCAACAGTCTCGAAAAATTCAACCTTCAGCAGAGGAACTTGTTCAAGGAATTATAGATGGGAATATTACTGCATTAAGTCGTGCTATCACTTTGGTTGAGAGTACCAATACAATTCATTTGGCGAAAGCCAATTCCATCATCAACAGTTGTTTGCCCCATGCAAAACAATCGGTGCGAATAGGAATTACCGGCGTTCCTGGAGTCGGAAAAAGTACCTTTATCGAAGCCTTTGGAAAACACCTGACTAGCCTTGGAAAAAAGGTAGCCGTTTTGGCTGTTGACCCAAGTAGTACGATCAGTCACGGAAGTATTTTAGGAGACAAAACCAGAATGGAAGAACTCGTTAAAGATCCAAATGCTTTTATTCGTCCCTCAGCTTCTGGAGAAACACTAGGTGGCGTAGCTCGAAAAACTCGAGAAACCATCACGCTTTGTGAAGCGGCAGGTTTTGATACGATTATTATTGAAACCGTTGGTGTTGGCCAAAGTGAAACCGCTGTTCACAGCATGGTCGATTTCTTTTTACTCTTAAAAATTGCAGGTACTGGTGATGAACTTCAAGGAATTAAAAGAGGGATTATGGAAATGGCGGACGCGATTGTAATCAACAAAGCGGATGGAGACAATATCAAAAAAGCACAATATGCCAAGGTAGAATTCAACCGTGCATTGCATTTATTCCCAGCTAAAAAATCAGGATGGACACCAACAACTGCTACTTGTAGCGCATTAACTTCCGAAGGTATTCCTGAAGTTTGGAATACCATAACCGAATTTCTAAAAGTAACGCAAACCAATTCTTATTTGTTTGAAAAGCGCAAAGAACAAAATCAATTTTGGATGTTGGAAACCATCAATGAACAATTGAAATCCAATTTTTTCAATAATCCTGATATTCATCAACAACTAGAATCTACAAAAAAAGCGGTGCAAAATGATGAAATTTCACCATTTGCAGCCGCTACACTATTGTTAGAAAAATATTTTAAATAAACTATTCTTCGTATCGACCAATTTCTCGATCATAAAATTCATTAGCTTCAACAATTAAAGCCTCCATTTCGGCATTCAATTCCGCTTCATCTAAATCTTCAGCCTCTTCCATAAACTCCACCTCATCATCTTTCAAGTTAATAATGAATCGAGGGTAATCTAGGTGAATGATAAAAATATCGTCTGGAAAATCGGTATTGTCTCCTAATAAAAATTTTGGTAATTCCATGGTATGTGTTTAAACGTTAATCTATTATTTATCTGAAAGAATAACTGGAGCGCTGCCTTTACCATTCATGAAAATGATTTTGGTATTGGGCGAAGCCGCTAATTCTTTTTGTGCTTTAATTTGTTCGTATTGCAATTGTTTGTCAGATAAACCAGTTGAAATAATGCGTTGGTAATCGGCAATACCTTGTGCCTCTACTCTTTTTCGCTCTGCTTCTTGCTTTTCTTTTTGCAAAATAAACGTCATTTTTTGTGCATCTTGTTCGGCGTTGATTTTACTTTCGATAGTTGTCTTTACCGAAGTGGGCAAGTTAATATTGCGAATCAACAACTGTTCTAACACTAGGCCTCTACTTTTAAAATCAGCTTCAATGGTTTTAAAAATACGTTGTTGGAATTCATTTCTTTTAGTCGAATACAAAGCCACTGCATCATAATAAACAGCGTTGTCACGAATACGAGTACGAGTGACAGGGCGAACAATTTTGTCAGCATAATTCTCTCCAATTTGTTTGAAAATTTTGGGTGCCAATTCAGGAGAAATTCGGTACAAAACTGTCAAATCAATCACCACTTCCAATCCGTCATTTGACAACACACGAATGGCATCATCTCCTTCTTTTGTCCCTTCATCATGAATAGCCGACATGGTGTAGTTTTGAGTTTGGATATCAAAATCGGTAACATCCAAAAGCGGATTAATAATATGCAAGCCGCTTTCTAAAATATCAGGCTCAACGTTTCCGTACAATGATTTTACGCCCACTTTACCTGCGTCTATTTGTTTGAACATCGAGGAAAAAATTCCCAATGCTATCAATAAAAATCCAACAATTTTAATTGAATTTGAAAATTTAGAAAAAGGGTTGGTGTTGTTTTTTAAAGAAAAACTCAACAATAACAGGATAACTCCGAAGATAATAAATGCAATCATAATTCATTTGATTTAGGAAGGTTACTAATTTTGGGCACTGCGAAAAAAATAATTTAATTTTCGTTTTCGATAACTAAACGTCTTGAGATTCTCGCAAAGCGAATATACAAAAATAAAGCTGCCGCAGACAATCCTGCTAAAAGCCCGATCCAAATTCCAACCGCTTTCAAGTCTGTGTATTTTCCTAAATAGAAAGAAATTGGAAATCCGATCAACCAATAGGCAACAAAAGTAATGTACATTGGAATTTTGACATCTTGCAATCCGCGCAACGCACCTAAGACCACTACTTGAATTCCATCTGACAATTGGAAAACGGCAGCTACCAAAAGTAACTGAGCAGTGATTCCAATAATTTCTTGATTGTCCAATAATTGAGCGGAATCGCTCATGTTGAGAAACAAATGCGGTAAGTAATTATGGAAAATCACGAAAAAGAATCCGAAAATGGTTTCCAAAATAATGGCTAATAAGAAAATCGAACGTGCTACGACAATCATTTCTTTAAAGTCAGCCTTCCCTTTACTATGACTCACCCGAATCATAGCCGTAACACTCAATCCCATGGCCACCATAAAAGTCGAAGAAGCTAGCGTCAAAGCAATTTGATTGGCTGCCTGACTATTTTTCCCCAAAGAACCTGAAAGCCAAATCGCAGCCGTAAACAAAGTCACTTCAAACAACATTTGCATGGCCGATGGCAGTCCCAAATCGATAATTTTTCGCAACATCGATTTCTTAATTTCTCTAAAACTAAAATTCTTGAAATAGGTGCTGAATTTCTTATTATGTTGCAATAATAGGTGTAGAAAAACCACCATCATAATCCGAGAAATAACCGTTCCCAAAGCGGCGCCTAAAACACCCATCTTTGGAAAAATCCACACTCCATAAATCAAAACATAGTTGAAAAAAATATGCACCACATTGGCCATAAAAATAGCATACATCGAATATTTGGTTTCAGACAAACCGTCTGCAAATTGCTTGTAACCTTGGTACATAATCACAGGGATCAAGGAGAAAGCCACCCAGTCAATATAAGGCGATGCCATATCAGCTACAATTTTTGGTTGGTGCATCAAGTACATGATTTGCTTAGACAAAACAGTGATTATGAATAAAAACACTCCTAAAACAGTACACAACAATAAGCCATGATGAAAAGTAGTTCGAATTTTTTTATCGTCTTTTTCGGCATCAGCCTCGGAAATTAAGGGCGTAATAGCAGTAGAAAAACCAATTCCTAGAGACAACGCTATAAAAATAAAACTGTTACCTAACGAAACCGCCGCCAATTCAGTAGAACCTAAATTTCCCACCATAAAATTATCTACAACTCCAATTAAAGTATGACCCAACATACCCAAAATAACAGGATAAGCCAGTTTAATGTTATAAGAGAATTCTTTAGTATAAGTAGCTAATTTCAAAATAAGTGAGGATAGTGTAAAGGCAATGCCTTACTGTTATAATTAAACTAAAGCGTCCACAAATTGAACACGAACACTGCCGTCTTCGTCAATATGTGTCAACTGAATTTTATGTAAAGTATTAGCCAATTCAGGATTCCAAGGCGCTTTCACTTTGACATAATTTTCGGTAAAACCGTGAATGTAGCCTTCTTTATTTTCCGTTTCAAATAAAACCGTTCTTTCGGTACCCAACTGACTTTCATAAAATGCACGACGTTTTTTAACTGATAACCCGCGGAGCATCTTACTGCGTTTAGCACGCATATTGGCAGGAACAACGCCTTCCATAGCAGCTGCTTCGGTATTGTCTCGTTCTGAATAGGTGAATACGTGCAAATAGGAAATATCCATTTCGTTCAAGAAATGATAGGTTTCTAAGAAATGCTCCTCAGTTTCACCAGGAAAACCAACAATCACATCCACACCAATACAAGCGTGAGGCATGACCTCTTTAATTTGGCTAACTCTATCCGTATAGACTTCGCGCAAATAACGGCGTTTCATCAACTTTAAAATCGCATTACTGCCTGATTGCAACGGAATATGAAAATGAGGTACAAAAGTTTGGCTTTTGGACACAAAATCAATGGTTTCATTTTTAAGTAAATTCGGTTCAATAGACGAAATACGCAAACGTTCAATGCCTTCTACTTGATCTAAAGCTTGAACCAAATCCAAAAACGTATGCTCGTGTTTTTTATTCCCAAATTCGCCTTTGCCATAATCGCCAATATTCACTCCAGTCAATACAATTTCCTTGATATTTTGCTCCGAAATTTCTTTGGCATTTTGCAATACATTTTCTAAGGCATCGCTACGGGAAATCCCTCTAGCCAAAGGAATGGTACAATACGTACACTTATAATCGCAACCGTCTTGAACCTTTAAAAAAGCACGAGTTCGGTCGCCTATAGAGTAACTGCCTACATAAAAATCAGCTTCGGCAATTTCGCAAGAATGCACTTCGCCAAAATCATTTTTAGACAAATCATTTACATAATCAGCTAACTTGAATTTCTCTGTCGCACCCAAAACCAAATCCACTCCATCTACACTCGCTAATTCCTCTGGTTTCAACTGCGCATAGCAACCCACCGCAGCCACAAAAGCCTTGTCATTCAACTTCATTGCTTTTCTCACCACTTGCTTGAACTGCTTGTCGGCATTTTCTGTCACAGAACAGGTATTGATCACATACATATCTGCCACTTCTTCAAAATCCACACGATCAAAACCTTCGTCTTGTAAATTACGTGCAATAGTCGAAGTTTCCGAAAAATTCAGTTTGCAACCTAGCGTATAAAAAGCTACTTTTTTTCTTTCTGACATTCTTTTGATTTTTTTGGGCGAAACCCCAGGCAGATTATTTAGTTTTGAAACTTGTCTTACATAGCCTTTGGTCGGGCTATTCGCTCTATCTTTTGTTCCGCTTTCGCTTCACAAAAGGATGCCGCTTCTATCCCTTTCGCGGGACAAAAATACGTACAAAAAACAACATATAAAACAACTGAAGTTGTGAGTCCTAAACCGGTTTTTCGTTCTGTTTAATTCAGTATAAACCGTTTCACGACCTCTGCTACACCATGATCATTGTTTGAAGCGACAATTACGTCAGCACGGTCACGCAATTCCGGAGTTACATTATCCACCCAAACGCCTAATCCGGCATATTCTACCATGGTTAAATCGTTACCCGCATTGCCCACCGCAATAATTTCTTGTTGGTGAATATTCAATTTCTCGGCTAAGAATTTAATGCTAGCCGCTTTGTCTATTCCGTTTTGTGCTACCTCCAAAAAGAAAGGCTTGGACATACACACGCTTAAATGCGGCATAGCTTCTTTCAAATGAATTTCCACGTTTTTAAGATATTCAGGATCTTCTAGCAAAATACATTTAATGGCTGAAGATTGTACTTCGGCTTTAAAATTAGGCACTTTGTTATGAGCTAAACCGGTAATATTTTTTTCAACATCAATGTATTGTGAATCCGTTTCACTTACAATTTGATTATTGACATAAGTGATAATGTGCGTTTTGTGTGCTACACTATAATCGTACAAAGCATGAATTTGTTCTTGCGTTAACGTTTGCTCAAAAATGATTTCATTATTGGATAAATCGGTAATCACGGCTCCGTTATACGAAATCATATAGGAATCGTCCAATTCTAATTCTTTGGCGTAAGCCGTCATGGCAGGTGTTGGTCTTCCAGAAGCCAAAACCACGTATACTCCCATCGCTTTGGCTTGAGCCAACATTTTTTTATTCTCTTTAGAAATGGTGTGGTCATCAGTCAACAAGGTGTCGTCCATGTCCAAAACCAGCATTTTGTATTTCATCTCAACTGGGTTTCTGAATTAAATACTCATTCTGAATTCTTCAATCACTGGATTGGCTTTAGCAAAATCAGTTTCTTGAATAAACAATTCCACCGCTAAATCGGAATTGCCAAACCCACCCAATCGCGCCGATTGAATATTGTCTTTCTTCATTGTAGTTACTCCTGCTTCTTCTAATTTTTCTTGCAAGCCCATCGCTAAGACTTCACTTCCAGAAAACACTTTCATTAATCCCATAATACTTTATCTATTTTTTTATTCTTCCTCTTCTTCGCTTTCTTCGTCGTCTTCAAAATCAAATTCAAACGGCTCTAACAACATTTTATCTGCCAAAATAGCTACACGTTCTGTATATTGTTCTGTAAAAATGATGCGTTGGGTTTTGGCTATACTATTGGAAATACGCATGATTTTTGTTTCATGACGCAATTTCAAAATAGGATCGGCATCATCTAAAATGAATAGTTTCAAACGGTTGACATTATAACCTGCAGTAGAAAACATATCATTCAATTTGTTGGGTGTACCAATCAAAACGTCGATTCCAGTTGAAATATAATTTTTGTCATAATCCGTGTCGCCCTTATCATGAACACCATACACTTCTAGCGGATCATATTTGCCATATTCTTCAAACAAAGCTTCCATTTCCAACACCTTTGCTTTATCTTCAACGATAATCAAGGCGCGTGGAGATTCTTCATGTTTTCCGGCTAATTGCTGAATAACATTCAGGACAATTGTAGTCGTTTTACCACTTCCCTTTGGCGCTACAATCAAACAATCAGCACCACTTTTAATGGTAGAAAAAGTTTCTTGTTGCAATTCATTGGCTTCCGTTAAACCGCTTTCGATTAAAGCATTTTGAAGGGCTTCGTTTATTTTTTTTAATTTCATTCTGTTTTTTTAATAAGCCAGTACACTCGCTTTTTTATTTATTTACTTGCAAATAGTGTTACATCTTGTTCTGAGATTTCGTTACCTCCCAGAATAATTAAACGTTCCACCACATTGCGCAATTCTCTTATATTTCCTGTCCAATCGTATTCTTGCAACAACTGAATCGCCTTTATTGAAAACGACTTCACTGCAGTTCCTTGTTCGGAAGCTATCTTCTCAGCAAAATGAGTAATCAACATGGGGATGTCTTCTCTCCTTTGGTTCAATTCTGGCACTTTGATTAAAATGACAGCCAATCGATGGTATAAATCTTCACGAAAACGCCCTTCGGCAATCTCTTTTTTCAAATCTTTATTGGTTGCAGCTACTACACGCACATCGACTTTGATGTCTTTGTCGGCACCCACTCGAGTAATCACATTTTCTTGTAATGCGCGTAGCACTTTGGCTTGAGCCGAAAGACTCATATCGCCAATTTCGTCTAAGAAAATTGTTCCTTTATCTGCCGCTTCAAACTTACCTGCACGGTCTTTCACCGCTGAAGTAAAAGCGCCTTTAACATGACCAAACAATTCACTTTCTATCAATTCTGACGGAATTGCGGCACAATTCACTTCTACCAAAGGGAAATTAGCGCGTTCACTTTTCTCGTGTAATTGATGGGCAACCAATTCCTTTCCTGTTCCGTTAGGACCTGTAATCATGACACGGGCTTCGGTTGGCGCTACTTTTTCAATCAGTAATTTGATATGGTTTATTGCTTCGCTTTCGCCAATAATTTCATAGTTCTTGCTGACTTTTTTCTTCAAAATGGTATTTTCGACTACCAATTGTTTTTTGTCCAACGCATTTCGAACCGTGTTTAACAATCGATTCAAATCGGGCGGTTTCGAAATGTAATCAAACGCCCCCAAACGCATCGTATTAATTGCCGTTTCCATATCGCCATGACCTGAAATCATAACCATAGGAATTTCTGGTTTTATTTTTTTAACCGCTTCGAGTAATTCGACACCATCCATTTTTGGCATTTTGATGTCGCATAAAACCAAATCGTAATCGGTATTTTTGATCTTTTCATAGCCCGCAGCACCATCTTCGGCTTCCTCTAGGGTATAAGACGCATTTTCTTCCGAAAGAATTTTAACTAAAACTCTTCGGATTGCGGCTTCGTCTTCTATGATTAAGATTTTACTCATTTTTGAACAGGTTATATGTTGATTTGGTTATTTGGTTAAAACTATTAAACTTATAACCTTTTAAACTCATACACATTAATACTTCAGCCATCTGTATAATTCTTTCCAAGTTGGTTTTTTGCCGTACATCAAAATACCTACACGGTAAATTTTGGAAGCAAACCAAACTACAAAAAAGAAAGTAGCAAATAATAGGGTAATCGATAATGCAATTTGCCACAAAGGTACGCCAAACGGAATACGCATCAACATCACAATAGGTGAAGTCAGCGGTACCATTGAAAAAATTGTAGCAACAGTTCCATGCGGATCGTTCACTACCGTAAAAAATCCGATGTAAACTCCTAATACCAAAGGCATAATTATAGGCAGTAAAAATTGTTGCGAATCGGTTTCATTATCCACAGCAGCTCCAATAGCTGCATAAAAAGAACTATACAAAAAGTAGCCACCGATGAAATAAATAACAAAGCAACTCAAAATTGCAGCAATGGGTAAATTCAAGATTTCAGCCACGTACATTTGAGCAGATGTGGCTAACTCATTTTGTGCTGATTGCATCATTTCGGGCGGAATTTGATTGGTAGCACCAACATTGGCACCCAAAAATACCGATGCTGAAAACAGCAAACCTAATCCAATAATAGCCCAAATAAAGAATTGCAGAATTCCCGCTAAGGAAGTGCCTATGATTTTTCCCATCATCAATTGAAACGGTCGTACCGATGAAATAATGATTTCGATAATACGATTCGTTTTTTCTTCAATCACCGAACGCATCACCATATTCCCATAAATGATAATGAACATCATAATCAAATAACCGAAAGCACCTCCAATGGCAATTTTGATTTCGTTCAAGCCTTTCAAACTTTGTTCTCCAGAAGCTTTTTTCAAATTGATAGCCACCTTGGCTTCTGCTTGATGAATGGCTAGAGTATCCAAATGCGCTGCTTCAAAATTGGCCAATGTCATTTTCTTTGCAATAACATCTTGAGTTTTTTCGATAAACGATATGCTTGGACTTTCGTTTGAAATGAACTGAATTTCGTTTTCTAAAGCGGCATTATTCTTTGCTTTTGGAATGAACAAAACGCCTTCGTATGCTTCTTCTTCAATACTTTTTTTGAGTGTTGGCAAATCAATCGCCGATACATCTTGATAGTTATATTCTTCTGATGGTTTGTTTTTAGCGAGAAATTCATTGACAAATCGACCTGTTTCATCATGAATTGCAATTTGTCTTGTATCTGCTTTCATGGAACTCAAATAGCCTACAAACATAGCAATACCTACAAATAGTAATGGACTTAAAAAAGTCATTACAATAAAGGATTTATTGCGCACCTTGGCAATAAATTCTCTTTTGATAATTAATGAAATGATACTCATTTGGCTTTTATTTACTGGTTACTGTTTGAATAAATATATCATTGACACTTGGAATTTTTTCCATAAAATGAGTGACTTGTCCGCGTTGTGTTAGAATATGCAACAGCTCATTTGGACTAGCTGTTCCCAATTGAACTTCTAATTTCAATTCATTATTTAATGATTTAAAATGTGCCGGTGACAAGGTAAATTTTTGAGTAATATCATACATCAAACCTTCAACATTATCCGTCAGAATACCAACTTCAAAACTATTGGTTCTGTATTGTTTTCTAACCTCATCCAATTTACCTTCGATCAATTTATTGGATTGGTGAATCAAAGCGATATCATCGCACAATTCTTCAACACTTTCCATTCGGTGTGTCGAAAAAATAATGGTCGACCCTTGTTCTTTCAAGGCTAAAATTTCATCTTTAATAATATTGGCATTCACAGGGTCAAAGCCAGAAAATGGTTCGTCAAAAATCAACAATTTAGGTTGGTGCAAAACACAAACTACAAATTGGATTTTTTGCGCCATTCCTTTAGAAAGCTCTTGAATTTTTTTATTCCACCAACCTTGAATTCCAAGACGATCAAACCAATAATCGAGTTGCTTTTTCGCTTCGGCTTTGGATAAGCCTTTCATTTGTGCCAAATACAAACACTGCTCGCCCACTTTCATACTCTTGTATAAACCGCGTTCTTCGGGAAGGTAACCAATGTATTGTACGTGTTTGGGTTGCAATTTTTCGCCATCCAAAATAATTTCACCGCTATCGGGTAAAGTGATTTGGTTAATGATGCGAATCAAAGAGGTTTTTCCTGCTCCATTTGGCCCTAACAAACCGTAAATACTGCCTTTAGGAACCGATAAAGAAACTTCGTTTAGCGCGACGTAATCGCCGTATTGCTTCACTATTTTATTAACTTCAAGTAAATTACTCATACTGAATTTGGATATTAATCACTTTTATCTTTGGGTGTGTAAAAGTACAGAATTAGTACCTAATTAGTTGGTTTTGTTACATAAAAAAACCCACCCTTATTTAGAACAAGGATGGGAAAATAAATTTTTATTGTGTCATCGAAAAACTACGAAAACATATCTTTTACTTTTTCAAAAAATGACTTGTCTGATTTCTCTGGACTAGGAGCAAAATTATCATCCCCAAGATTACTCTCAAAGAATTGCTTTTGTTCCTTATTCAAGGTTTTTGGTGTCCAAACATTCACATGAACTAACAAGTCTCCATTTCCGTATCCATTCAAACTCGGAATTCCTTTTCCTTTTAAACGAAGAATTTTACCGGATTGAATTCCTTCTTCTAGTTTGATTCTTACTTTTCCGTTAACTGCTTCGATATCTTTAGATACACCTAAAACCGCTTCTGAAAAACTGATGTATAAATCATAATGCAAATTCTCTCCTTCACGTTTCAAGAACTCGTGTTCAATTTCTTCAATAGCAACAATCAAATCACCTGGAACACTGTTCCCTGGTGCGTCATTACCTTTATTAGATACTTTCAATTGCATACCGTCAACTACTCCAGCAGGAATTTTAATCGCTACTGTTTCGTCTTCTTGAATCATCCCTTGCGAATCCGCATTGGCAGGTTTTTTGTCTAATAACTGACCCGTTCCTCCACAAGTTGGACAAGTTGAAGCCGATTGCATTCTCCCCAAAATAGTATTGGTCACACGCATTACTTGACCTTGACCATTACAAGTCGAACAAGTTTTGTAAGATACGCCTTGAGCCTGAACTTTACGTTTTACTTTGACTTTTTTCTCCACACCATTGGCAATCTCTTCCAAAGTCAATTTAACTTTGATACGCAAATTGCTACCTTTAGTCCGACGAGGTCCGCTGCTTCTACCACCGCCAAATCCGCCTCCGAATCCACCTCCAAAAATGTCTCCGAACTGACTGAAAATATCATCCATATTCATGCCGCCATGTCCGCCACCATAACCACCGCCAGCACCATCAAAAGCTTGATGTCCGTACTGATCGTATTTGGCTTTTTTCTGAGGATCGCTCAAGACTTCATAAGCTTCAGCAGCTAATTTGAAGTTTTCTTCCGCTTCCTTATCACCTGGATTTTTGTCAGGATGGTATTTAATTGCCGATTTTCTATAGGCTTTCTTGATTTCTGCAGCATCTGCACCTTTTGAAATGCCTAATATTTCGTAAAAATCTTTTTTCATAATTCCAATTATTCCAAATTATACGATTTGGTTTAGTTACCAATAACCACTTTTGGGAAACGGATAATTTTATCTCCTAATTTGTATCCTTTCTCTAGAACGTCTACAATTTTTCCTTTCATTTTGTCAGAAGGCGCTGGAATTTGAGTGATTGCTTCAGCAAAATCAGCATCAAATGCATCACCCGCTTTAACCTCTACTTCTTCTAATCCTTTACCTACCAAAGTAGATTTTAATTTTTCATGAATTAATTCTACTCCTTTTACCAACGATTCATCTCCTGATTTACTGATTTCAACTAAAGCTCTGTCAAAATCATCCAAAATAGGAAGCATCGCTAACAAGACTTCTTGGTTTGCCGTTTTGAAAAGCTCTATACGTTCCTTTGAAGTTCTTCTTTTGTAATTTTCAAATTCAGCAAATAATCGCAAAAATTTATCTTTTTCTGCCGCTAAATCTAAGGCTAATTGTTCTTCAACAGGTAATTCTTCGACACTTGCTTGTTCTTCATTGGCCTGTGTTTCCACTGGTGTTCCTTCTAATTCTTGATCGATTTCTGTTTTTTCAGTAGTCATTGTACTTGTATTTTTAAAAATGTTCTTAAACTTCATTTTAATTTGTTTTGCGATTGCAAAAGTACTGCCAAATCTTTAATAATGTCAAATTGTCACCTCAAAGACAGTAATTCAATTGGACAGCTACTTCAAAATTGATTACTAAACCTTTTTTGGTCAAATAAAATTTAATAAAATTTTAAGACTATTTCGTTTTCGATTAGAGTAAGTTTGTAATCGAAATAATTCACCAGTTTGGTTTGAATCGAAAAATGGAAATTAAGGTTGGTTTCTAAATAATTATTAATTCAGTATTACCTAATAGTAAAAAAAGCTTCGTTTTATCAAACGAAGCTTTTTTTTATGCTAAAATTTTCTTTAGTTCCTCCAGACTGAGACCTTTTTGCTCTCCGGTTTGAAGGTTTTTTAAGGTAAACGTATTGGAGTTCATTTCTTGATCTCCCGCCATTACCGCAAAAGGAATATTTCTTTTGTCTGCATGTTGGAATTGTTTAGCCAACTTGGCATTATCTGGGTACAACTCAACTTTTATTCCTGATTGGCGCAATTCTTTAATTGCTTTCATAGCATAAAAAGCTTCGTTTTCGCCATAATTAATAAACAATGCTTGTGAACTTGCCGTAACTGTTGTTGGGAATAAACCCAATTCTTCAACAACCAAATAAATACGGTCTAAACCAAAAGAGATTCCTACACCACTCATATTTTTTAATCCAAAAATACCAGTCAAATCATCGTAACGACCACCGCCTCCAATAGATCCCATAGCAACTCCTTGCGGTGCTGCTACTTCAAAAATAGCTCCTGTATAATAATTCAACCCTCTTGCAAGAGTAACATCTAAATCTAAAATAGCAGTTGCCAAACCAAGCGCAGTTACTTTATCGCAAATAAAACGCAACTCTTCTACTCCTTTCATCCCTTCAACGGAATCTGCCAATAAACCGGACAATTGGTTAATTTTCTCCGAAAAAGTACCCGTAAAGCTAAACAGAGGTTGCACCTTTGCAATCGCAGTTTCCGAAATCCCTTTTTCGATCATTTCCTTTTTAACTCCATCTTCACCAATTTTGTCCAGCTTATCTAAAGCCACTGTAAAATCGATTAATTTGTCTGAAGCACCTATGACTTCTGCTATACCAGAAAGAATTTTTCTATTGTTTATTTTAATGGTTACGCCATTTAATCCTAAAGCCGTAAAAACACCATCATACAACTGCACCAATTCCACTTCTTGCCATAAAGAGGTAGAACCTACCACATCGGCATCACATTGAAAAAATTCTCTGAAACGTCCTTTTTGTGGGCGATCAGCTCGCCAAACAGGTTGAATTTGATATCGTTTAAAAGGAAATTCAATTTCGTTTTGGTGTTGCACCACATAACGTGCAAATGGTACAGTCAAGTCATAACGCAAGGCTTTTTCTGAAATACTTGCTGTCAATTTGGTACTGTCTTTGACTTCTAAATGGGTGGCATTGGCTTTTGCCAAATAATCCCCTGAATTCAAAATTTTGAAAATCAAGCGATCTCCTTCTTCACCATATTTTCCCATTAAGGTTTCCGAATTTTCAAAAGAAGGTGTTTCAATGGGTTGAAAACCAAATTTTTGAAAATTACTTTTGATCACTTGGATTATATACTGACGTTTTGCAACCTCAGCAGGTGAAAAATCTCGGGTTCCTTTTGGAATACTTGGTTTTGATGCCATTATTTATGTACGATTTACGATATAGGTTGTACGATGTACTTTTATACTTTGAATTTCTAGATACAAAATGCAATGCAAATATCTTATTTTTAAAATAAATAACCGCTCTTCTGAAGCAAACTTGTAACAAAAATTGTATTTTCGTGACAAATTGCTACTATGCTAAATTTATTCAAAGAAAACGTTAAGATTGCAATTGGTTCGGTTCGAACTCAATTGTTACGTACCATATTAACTGTATTAATTATCGCTATTGGAATTACTGCTTTGGTGGGAATCCTTACCGTAGTAGCCGCTTTAGAAAACACCCTTTCAGCTGATTTTGCTTCGATGGGTGCCAATACCTTCAACATCAACCAATACGAAAATACTACCCGAAATCGAGGAAATGAAGAACGCGAAATTATCAATCCTATTATTTCGTACCCCGAAGCCGTTGCTTTTCAAGATAAATTTAAATACCCTTTTACAGAAACATCCCTATCATTTACTGCCACTTCAAGAGCAGAAGTAAAATTCGGACCAACAGAAACTGACCCAGAAATTACAGTTGTTGGAGTAGATGAAAACTTTATTCCAAATTCAGGCTTAGAAACAAGTTTAGGTCGTAATTTCAATGGATTCGATATTGACAACAATACCTATATGTGTGTGGTAGGATCTGATTTTGAAAAAGGGTTACTCAAAGATGTGAACCCAATAAATAAAATAATTTCTATTCGTGGTGCCAAATTTAAAGTTATTGGCGTGTTAAAAGAGAAAGGTTCTACTTTTGGCAACAGCCAAGATTTGAGAGTTTTAATTCCTATTCAAGTTGCTCGATCTCTATTTACAGCTCCCAATATCAACTACAGTTTGAGCATTATGGTCCATAAAAAAGAACTATTAGACCAAGCTATCGACAATGCGACCAGTACCATGCGTAGAGTTCGAAAACTAAGCCCTGTTAAAGACAATAATTTTGGTGTGGTACGCTCTGATGATTTGATCAACCGCATCCTTAGTATAACGCAATACCTCGGATTAGCCTCTTGGCTTATTGGAGTTATTACCGTTTTAGGTTCCTCTATTGCTTTAATGAATATTATGATTGTATCGGTAACCGAACGAACTCGAGAGATTGGAGTTCGAAAAGCATTAGGAGCAAAAAAATCAACTATAGCTTTTCAATTTTTTATTGAAACCTTATTGATCGGTCAATTGGGCGGATTAGTCGGAATTATTTTCGGAATCTTGATTGGTTTCGGAATTGCAACTGCTATGGATTTTGCCTTTGTGATTCCTTGGGGAGCCATAATGGCGGCATTCATTACTAGTTTTATTGTAGCGATTGTATCCGGATTGTATCCAGCAATTAAAGCTGCAGTATTGGATCCAATTGAAGCTTTGCGTTACGAATAAAACATTTACGATCTTTGATATAAGTAATTTCGTAAATCGAAATTTTCAAATCGTACATTGAATCATTCTATCATTGCCGTAAATATCTTGTCGTAGCTCACTGTTTTTGAAACCCATTTCCTGAAGTAAAACCAACATTTCTTGACCTAGATATTGGTTGATTTCAAAATACAATTGACCTTGTAGATTCAAATTTTTCTGAGCCAATTGGGCTATTTTTCTGTAAAAAATTAGAGCATCATTGTCTTCCACAAAAAGCGCTAAATGCGGTTCATTGTCCAAAACATTTTTCTTGATTTCTTGTTTTTCTAGCTCACGAACATAAGGCGGATTGGAAACAATAATATCAAATTGCTGACCTAAATCCTCTGTTTCCAAAATACTTTGGTGAATAAATGAAAGTTGCACTTGATTCTTTTCTGCATTTGTTTTGGCTGTTGCTAAGGCTTGTTCAGAAACATCTAAAGCAAACACTTGAGCATTCGGAAGATTTTTTGCCAATGCTATCGCAATACAGCCACTTCCCGTTCCAATATCCAAAATTTTGAGCTTTGATTTTTGATTTTTGATTTTTGATTTTTGGACGATCCAATCCACCAATTCTTCGGTTTCAGGCCTCGGAATCAAAACAGCTGAATTAACCTCAAATTCTAATCCGTAAAAATGGGTCACACCCAGAATATATTGAATAGGAATTTCTTTTTTAAGTTGTTCCAAAATAAAATTCCAGATTACTATTTCTTCATCTGAAAAAACTAAATCCGGTTGCAAAGCTAAATCCACTCGTTGGAGTTGATGTTTGGCTTCTAGAACCAGATAGAAAAAACTTTCTGCTTCTCCAGCATCATATAATGGAGTTAATTCTTGAATAAAATAGTCTCGGTAGTGTTTTATAGTCATGCTATTCCTTTTACAAATCTTGCAACATCCATACAGGACAGCTTGTATGTCCTGTGCAACCCATTGGGGCATCTAAATAGTCAAAACCGGATTTTTTATATAGCTTTTGCGCCGCATGCATGAACGGCATGGTCTCCAAATAACATTTTTCAAAACCAAACTCTCTCGCTGATTGCAAACAAATTGCCATCATTTCGCTTCCTATTCCTTTCCCACGCGTTTCTGGTAGAAAATACATTTTTTGCAATTCACAAATATGGGGCGCTTCATTTTCCAATGGAGCAATTCCTGCAGCACCCTTAATTTTTCCTTCATGTTCAACTACAAAATAAACCGATCTTGGTTTGTTGTACTCTTCAAACATCAAATCCAAATACGGGTCTTCATAGGCGGTTCCTACTTTTGGAATATTCAATTCGTCAAAAACAGCACGTATTAACTGAGCTACTGCCGCATTGTCTTTTTTTTCAATTTTTCTAATATGCCAATTCTCCATCTGTATCAAAGCTAATTTGAATCGCAAAAGTAACTATTGTTTATTATAATTTTCGAAAGTTATCCCATAAATCGGAAAGCTAAAAAGTAGTACTTTTGTATAATGAACAATCACGAAGACTATATCGCTCGTTGTATCGAACTTGCTAAAAACGGTTTTGGAACTACCTATCCTAATCCGATGGTTGGAAGTGTGATTGTGTATAATGGCGAAATCATTGGCGAAGGCTGGCACCAAAAAGCAGGCGAACCGCATGCTGAAGTCAATGCCATACGATCTGTGAAAGATCCATCTTTATTAGACAAAGCTACTATATATGTTAGTCTAGAACCATGTAGTCATTTTGGAAAAACACCTCCCTGTTGCGATTTAATCATCAAAAATAAAATTCCAAATGTGGTTATTGGAACCGTTGACTCTAATATTAAAGTAGCGGGGAACGGCATCAAGCGATTACAAGAAGCTGGCACTAATGTCTTAGTTGGTGTTTTAGAAAAAGAATGCTACGAACTTAACCAACGTTTTTTTACGTTCCACGAAAAGAAAAGACCTTACATAATATTGAAATGGGCCGAAACACAAGACGGTTTCATAGCTCCATTACAAAAAGAAGAACAAAAGCCTGTTTGGATTACCAATTTGAATTCGAGACAATTAGTGCACAAATGGCGTACTGAGGAGCAAGCTATTTTGGTGGGCACGCAAACCGTTATATATGACAACCCTCAATTAAACGCTAGAGATTGGGAAGGCAATAATCCTATTCGAGTGGTGATTGACCAAAATCATCGGATTCCAAAAACAGCTCATGTATTTGATAATCAAACAAAAACTATTGTTTTTTCAAATAAGAAATCTACACCATCATTAGAAAATACAATTTTGGAAGTCATCGATTTTCAACAAAATATAGCCCAACAAATTGTAGACAAATTATTCCAGAATCAAATTCAATCAATCATTATTGAAGGTGGCGCTCAAACATTACAAACATTTATTGACGCTAATCTTTGGGATGAAGCACGCGTATTTATCGGGAATTGTACCTTTGAAAAGGGAGTAAAAGCACCGATATTGAATACAAGTCCGTTTAAAAAGGAGAAAATAGGAATAGATGAATTACTAATAATTAGAAATTATGATTGATACTATTATTTTTGATTTTGGAGATATTTTCATCAATTTGGACAAACAAGCCACTATTGATGGTTTGGAACGTTTGGGTTTATCTTCTTGGAACGAAGATTTGGACCAATTGAATATTTCATTTGAAAAAGGACAAATTTCAAGAGATGATTTTTTGTTAGGCATCCAAAAACAAATCCCTAATGCGACAATTGATGAAATTTTAATGGCTTGGAATGCCGTATTATTAGATTTCCCGCTGTATCGTTTGGAGTTTTTACAATTACTTTCAAAAAAATTTCGCCTCTTTTTATTGAGTAATACAGACGCCATACATATTGATCATTTTGAACAAAGAGAAGGCGCATCCTTTTATGGCGACTTTTACCAATGTTTTGAAAAAGTCTATTTTTCATATGAAATGGGTATGAGAAAACCCGATGCTGAAATCTACACTACTCTTATCAACTGTCACGAATTAGCACCAAAACGTACTTTATTTGTCGATGATAAAAAAGATAACACAGATGCTGCCAAAGCTATAGGGTTAAACGTTTGGAATCTTCAGGTAGGGAAAGAAGATGTAATTGAGCTTTTGGACAAAAAAATAATTTAGACTACCATTGCCTTTTGGAAATAAAAGACACCTATACTACCATTGCAAAAGCAACTGATGAAATACTTTTCAAAGAAAAAAGTAGCAAATTTTATGGCTATGCCTTTCCTATTGAATCAGAAGAAGAAGTAAAACCCATCATTGAGCAATTACGAAAACTGCATCCGCAAGCAGTACATTATTGTTATGCCTACCAAATTGGCACAGAAAAAATAAGTTACAGAGCCAATGACGATGGCGAACCCAGTAATACAGCAGGAGCACCTATTTATGGACAAATTCAATCCTTTGGTGTAACCAATGTGCTATTGGTCGTTGTTCGAATCTTTGGCGGAATCAAATTAGGGGTAGGTGGTTTAATTAGCGCATACAAAACCACAGCACAATTAGTTTTAGAAGAAGCTGAAATCATCGAAAAAACAATCGATATTTCTTTTTTACTATCGTTTGATTATAAAAACATGAATAAAGTAATGCGAGTGATCAAAGAAAAAAAACTCGATATCGTTACTCAAACAATGGAATTAGAGGAAGATACCGGAATTGCTTTAGGTAAAATAGAAATCAAAACCCGAAAAAAAAATGCCGAACTAATTTTCGACATTTTTGATAATTTATTTGAAATTGAAATAAAACGCTTATAAAAAAGCAATAAATAATCCATTTATTCCATATCCTTTAGAAGATCCAAAATATAATCTGGAGGCGCTATTGGACGACTCGTTTTTAAGGAGACAAAAACCAAAATAAATTCGGCAGTTGTTAATAACTCATTCAATTCATTATATATCTTACAATCGAATTCAATCTTAACTGAAGATTGGCTTTTGAAAGCCGTATGAACCGTTAGCAACTCATCGTATCGCGCCGATTTTTTGTAATTAATCGTCATCGATACAATGGGAAGCGCAATTCCTTCTTCCTCCATGCTTTTGTACGAAACTCCCTTATTTCTAAGCCATTCTACACGTCCCATTTCAAAATAAGGAATATAATTGCCATGGTAGACTACCCCCATTTGGTCTGTTTCGGAGTAGCGAACACGAACTTGAATTTGATGATCTTTCATTATTTATTATTTAATTTTTATTGATTCTAAAAAGCTTTATACAACAATATTTTTACAAAAAAATCTATTGAATAATTTTTTTTTAAAGAAATTTGTTCACATATTTGTTGTCCCAGAAAAATACAAGAATAGCCCCCTCTTTTTTTGTACTAAAATTGCAACCAAACTTAAATAATTTAACCGAATATATGAACAAAACTGCTCAATCAGTATGGGATAACTGTTTATCTTTCATTAAAGATAATATTCAAGACCAAGCCTACAAAACTTGGTTTGAACCAATCAAGTCAGTTGAGCTTACCGATAACGCATTATATATTCAAGTACCAAGTAAATTTTTCTACGAATGGCTAGAAGAACATTACGTTAAATTATTAAAAGTAGCGTTGACCAAAGAACTTGGAAAAAACGCAAAGTTACTCTATAAAATTAAAATGGAGAACACTTATGGTAACAAACAACCGTACACGGAACAATTACCAAGTGCCAACAGAGTGCAAATGAAACCGCAAGATGTTGATGCTCCATTAAAAAATTTAAACCCTGAACTTAAAAATCCATTTATAATTCCTGGAATTCGAAATTTAAAAATCGAATCTCAATTGAATGCTAATTACAGCTTTGACAATTTCTTAGAAGGAGATTCTAATCGATTGGCTCGCTCTGCTGGTATGGCTGTAGCCAATAAACCAGGTGGAACTTCATTCAATCCATTATTGATTTTTGGAGGAGTTGGTTTAGGAAAAACACACTTAGCTCACGCTATTGGTGTAGAAATTAAAGACAAATACCCTGAAAAAACAGTTTTATATATTTCGGCTGAAATTTTCACACAACAATATATTGACTCTGTTAAGAAAAATACCAGAAATGATTTTATTCATTTCTACCAATTGATTGATGTATTAATCATTGATGACGTTCAATTCCTTTCTGGAAAATCAGGAACGCAAGATGTATTCTTCCATATTTTCAATTACTTACACCAAAACGGAAAACAAGTAATCTTGACTTCTGACAAGGCACCTGTTGACATGCAAGACATTGAACAACGTTTGTTGTCTCGTTTCAAATGGGGATTGTCTGCTGAATTGCACCAACCAGATTACGAAACCAGAGTGTCAATTTTGAAAAATATTCTCTATCGTGACGGTGTTGAAATGCCTGAAGAAATCATTGAATATGTTGCCCGCAATATCAAAACAAACGTAAGAGAATTAGAAGGTGCTATCATCTCTTTAATCGCTCAATCTTCTTTCAACAAAAAAGAGGTAACTATCGAATTAGCGAAAAGCATCGTAGAGAAATTCGTAAAGAATGTCAAACGCGAAATTTCAATCGATTATATCCAAAAAATTGTTTCCGATTACTTCCAATTGGACTTGGAAACATTACAATCTAAAACTAGAAAAAGACACGTGGTTCAAGCAAGACAATTGGCCATGTTTTTTGCGAAGAAATTCACCAAAGCTTCTTTAGCCAATATTGGATCTCAAATTGGAGATCGTGATCACGCCACTGTATTACACGCATGTAAAACCGTTGACAATCTAGTTTCTACCGACAAACAATTCAAAAAGTTTGTTGAAGACATCCACAAAAAATTAACTTTATAGACAGCAAATGTCCGTAAAAATCGTAATGGTTTGTTTGGGAAATATTTGTCGGTCGCCTTTGGCCGAAGGAATATTAGACTCAAAATTACCTCAAAACACATTTCATGTTGATTCTGCAGGAACAGGCTCTTGGCACATTGGCCAATCTCCTGACGAACGCTCAATTGCGGTAGCCCAAAAAAACGGCCTTGATATTTCTCAACAAAAAGGAAGACAATTCAGCAGTGCTGATTTTGATACTTTTGATTACATTTTTGTAATGGACAGTTCCAATTATGACAATGTTATCGCTTTGGCGGAAACTAAAGAGCATAAAGAAAAAGTAAAGCTCATCATGAATGAGTTAACACCAAATCAAAACCAAGACGTACCCGATCCTTATTTTGGAATGCACAATGGATTTGATATTGTATATAAGATGTTAGATGATGCTTGTGAGGTTATTGCTCAAAAATTGATTGCCCAACATCAATAATAGTTATTGTTCCAAATCTAAAAACTAACCGTTATGAAGACCAACACCTCTTTAGGAAAATTGTATTTGATTCCTGTTACTATGGGAGAAAGCGATCCGATGGATGTTTTACCTCAAACGGTTAAAAGAACAATTGAGTTGATCGACCATTACATTGTTGAAAATGAAAAAACAGCTCGAAAGTCAATTAAAGGAGTACTGCCAGAAAAAAAACAATCCGAACTTGTACTTTTTGCCCTGAATAAACATACTGATGCAAAAGAACACCTTAGTTTTATTCAGCCTTTATTAGCTGGTAAAAACATGGGGTTAATGAGCGAAGCCGGCTGCCCAGGCGTTGCTGATCCAGGTGCTGTAATTGTTAAATTGGCGCATGAAAAAGGAATACAAGTTATTCCTCTAGTAGGGCCTTCTTCAATCCTATTAGCGATGATGGCATCAGGAATGAATGGGCAAAGTTTTACTTTCAACGGCTATTTACCTATTGATAAAGGAGAAAAAAAATCAGCTTTAAAAAATTTAGAGAAATTGTCTTTTGACAAAAATCAATCGCAAATTTTTATTGAAACACCCTATCGCAACAACAAATTGTTAGAAGATATTCTACAAGCGCTGCAACCCACAACCCATCTTTGTATTGCAACTGATATTACCTTACCTACTGAATATATCAAAACACTTCGCGTTGCCGATTGGAAAAAAACCAAAGTAGATTTACACAACCGACCTACTATTTTTATCATTCATAAAATGTAATAATTTCTGTTATCACATTTTAATTTATTATTATGCGTGCATAATAATTTATTCCTATATTTACTTTTCAAATTAACATAGTATGAGTTATACAGATAAGATGTTGCGCGATGACGCACTGAAAGGCAAAGTGATTGTAGTTACTGGTGGCGGAAGCGGTTTAGGTAAAGCCATGACCAAATACTTTTTAGAATTAGGCGCCAAAGTCGCCATTACTTCCCGTGATTTAGACAAACTTAAAAACACCGCAGCAGAACTGGAAACACAAACTGGCGGAACTTGTTTGCCAATTCAATGTGATGTTCGTCATTATGAAGAAGTGGAAAATATGCTTCAAGAAACGTTGAAAGCTTTCGGCAAAGTCGACATTCTTTTGAACAATGCAGCCGGTAATTTTATATCACCTACAGAGCGTTTATCTTCTAATGCATTTGATACCATCATTGATATTGTTTTAAAAGGAACCAAAAACTGCACACTAGCTTTTGGAAAACATTGGATCGATTCTAAACAGGCTTCATCAACCGTATTAAATATTGTAACTACCTATGCATGGACTGGTTCGGCTTATGTAGTTCCTAGTGCTACCGCAAAAGCAGGTGTCTTGGCAATGACTAAAAGTTTAGCCGTAGAATGGGCTAAATATGGTATTCGTACCAATGCCATTGCGCCAGGACCTTTCCCAACTAAAGGAGCTTGGGATCGTTTATTGCCAGGTGATCTAGCCGAAAAATTTGATATGGCTAAAAAAGTGCCTCTAAAACGTGTAGGAGATCATCAAGAATTAGCCAATTTAGCTGCTTATTTAGTCTCTGACTTTTCAGCCTATATTAATGGTGAAGTAGTTGTGATAGATGGAGGCGAATGGCTAAAAGGAGCTGGACAATTTAATCTATTAGAAGATATCCCAGCCGAAATGTGGGATATGTTAGAAATGATGATTAAAGCCAAAAAAAATAAATAAATACCAATAAGAAAGAGCACTACAAATAGTTGCTCTTTTTTTATGTAAATAAGTCAGAAATAAATATATCAATTTAGCAAACATTTAGCAAAAATGGAATTCACTCTGAATAAAATTCCTATTTTTGTTAGGTTAACTTAAGAATACTATTTTATGCTCATTATTGGAATTGCAGGCGGAACAGGAAGTGGAAAAACGACGGTAGTCCATCAAATCGTTAATGAATTACCCGAAACCGAAGTAGGTATTATTTCGCAAGATTCTTACTATAAAGAAAACGTGGGAATGACTTATGAAGAAAGAGCCGCCATCAATTTTGACCATCCAAGATCTATCGATTTTGAGCTATTGGTACACCATCTTAAAGAGTTAAAAGCAGGAAACAACATCAATCAACCTGTGTACTCGTTCGTGTCTCATAATAGAACTAGCGACACTGTTTTTACACATCCAAGAAAAGTGATGATAGTAGAAGGGATTTTAATTTTAACTAATCCTGAATTAAGAGATCTTTTTGATGTAAAAATTTACGTTCAAGCCGATCCAGATGAGCGTCTGATTCGCCGACTAAAAAGAGATATTGCCGATCGTGGTCGTGATATGGATGAAGTGTTGAACAGATACCAAACTACTCTGAAACCAATGCACCAACAATTTATAGAACCTACAAAAGCATTTGCCGATATTATTATTCCGAATGACAAATACAATACCGTAGCAATCGATGTGGTTCGAGCCGTAATCAATCAAAAACTAAACGTTTAATACATATAAATCCTCCAGATTTCTATTGTAAGCAATCTTAATTTTGGAGCTATTTCCCGCTTTACGTTACAATCCATTCTAAAAAGAATGGGATTTTCACTGCAATCGGGGCTAAAAAAAGGACTCATGACAAATCCGCTTAAAAACAAATCTTGGTTCAAACTATTGAGCAACAAATACATTTTAGTATTGGTATTTTTTACTGCTTGGATGCTCTTTTTGGACAACTACTCCTATTTTGACCATCGCTTTTTAGACAAACAAATCGATGAACTAGAAGACAATAAAACCTACTATCAAGAAGAAATCAAAAACGATAAAAGGCATATTAAAGAACTCAAGAACATTGAATATGTTGAGAAATATGCTCGTGAAAAATATTACATGAAAAAAGATAGTGAAGATATCTACATCATCGAGTTTGAAGGTGACAGTGCCATCAAAACCAAATAAACAATTCCTTTCTTTACTTCGAAACAACAAAGCCAATGAAACCTCTTTTTACAAATTTCGATCCTGTTTCTGCCAAACAATGGAAACAAAAAATACAGTTTGAACTTAAGGGTGCTGATTATAATGAAACCTTAATCTGGAATTCGCCTGAAGACATTAAAGTCAAGCCGTTTTATGATAAAGAAGATGTAAAAGAAGTTATTTCGGTAAATACACCTGAATCCGAATTTAAAATCTGCCAAAATATTTTTGTTCATGATGTGAACAAATCGATTGAACGCGCGCTTGACAGTTTGAATAGAGGTGCTGAAAGTATTCGTTTCACTATCGAAGATGAAACCATCGATCTGGAAAAATTGTTGGAAAAATTGCCTCTAGATAACACCCCTATTTTCTTTCATTTCAATTTCATTTCAATCGATTTTACACAAAAATTGGCAACCATTGCCAAAACAAAAAACGCAACCATCTATTGCAATTTTGATCCGATAGGACAATTAGCTAAAGAGGGAAATTGGTTTACCACCAATGAAAAAGATAATTTCGAGACTATAAATCAACTAGTACAGAAAGACAATTCACTTTCTCTGATTAGTGTCAATAGTGCTTTATACCAAAATGCCGGAGCTACAATTGTTCAACAAATTGCCTATACTTTAGCCCATGCTAATGAATATTTTAACCGTATTGAGGTAACTACACCGCACACTATGGTGCTAAACATTGCTGTGGGAACCAATTACTTTTTTGAAATCGCTAAACTAAGAGCTATCCGACTCCTTTTCAATACAATTGCGGCAGCTTACAATCAAAATTGGAATTGCCATTTAGTTGTTAGCCCAACAAAAAGAAATAAAACCTTATACGATTACAACGTAAATATGCTTCGCACCACAACCGAATGCATGAGTGCAATTCTTGGAGGTGCTGATACTATTGCCAATTTACCTTATGATGCATTGTATCACAAAGACAATGAGTTTGGAGATCGTATTGCACGAAACCAATTATTGATTTTAAAAAATGAAAGCTATTTTGACAAAGTCAATAATCCATCTGATGGAAGTTACTATATTGAAAGTTTAACACAGCAATTAGCAGACAAAGCGTTAACGTTATTCAAAGATATTGAAGCCAATGGTGGATTCTTAAAACAACTGAATGAAGGAATCATTAAAAGAAAAATTCAAGAAAGTGCCGACAAAGAACAAGACTTATTTGATACTGGAAAAGAAATTTTATTGGGAACTAACAAACATGCCAATAAAGACGATCGAATGAAACACGATTTGGAACTTTTTCCATTTGTCAAAATAAAACCAAGGAAAACATTGATCACTCCCATTATTGAAAAACGTCTCGCCGAAAAAATCGAGCAAGAACGATTGGAAAAAGAGTAACCGATTAGTATCCGAAACACATTGTCAAATAGAAATTTGTCACCAAAATGAAAAGAAAAGACCTGCAACATATTCAAATAAAATCTGTAACCAATACACAAAAGGAAACTAATCCTGATGCTGTATTTCAAACTGCAGAAGGAATAGCTTTGAAACCAACGTATACAGAGCAAGATATTCAGCATGTAGAACATCTTGATTTTGGAGCAGGATTTGCGCCTAATTTACGCGGTCCTTATACCACTATGTATGTACGACGTCCTTGGACGGTGCGTCAATATGCGGGGTTTTCTACAGCCGAAGAAAGTAATGCTTTTTATCGTCGCAATTTGGCCGCAGGCCAAAAAGGACTTTCCATTGCTTTTGATTTACCTACTCACCGTGGTTACGATTCGGATCACGAACGCGTGGTTGGCGATGTTGGAAAAGCAGGTGTCGCCATCGATTCGGTGGAAGATATGAAAGTCTTGTTTGACCAAATCCCATTGGATGAAATGTCAGTATCCATGACGATGAATGGTGCTGTACTACCAATTATGGCTTTTTATATTGTGGCTGCAGAAGAACAAGGCGTTTCTCCAGAAAAATTATCAGGCACAATTCAGAATGATATTTTGAAAGAGTTTATGGTACGAAATACCTATATCTATCCGCCTACTCCATCCATGAAAATCATTGCTGATATTTTTGAATACACTAGCAAAAACATGCCGAAATTCAATTCTATATCTATTTCGGGCTACCATATGCAAGAAGCTGGCGCAACAGCTGATATTGAATTAGCTTATACTTTAGCGGACGGTTTAGAATACATTCGTACAGGGTTAGCAGCCGGAATGAAAATTGATGAATTTGCCCCGAGACTTTCCTTTTTTTGGGCAATTGGCATGAACCATTTTATGGAAATTGCTAAAATGCGTGCAGGAAGAATGATTTGGGCCAAATTAGTACAACAATTTGAACCCAAAGATGAAAAATCGCTAGCATTACGAACTCATTGCCAGACATCTGGATGGAGTTTAACTGAACAAGATCCGTTTAACAATGTGGCGCGAACTTGTATTGAAGCAGCAGCAGCGGCTTTTGGAGGCACACAATCCTTACATACCAACGCATTAGATGAAGCCATTGCATTACCTACTGATTTTTCGGCTAGGATAGCAAGAAACACCCAATTGTACCTTCAAGATGAAACCAAAATCACTAAAACAGTTGACCCTTGGGCTGGAAGTTATTATGTAGAGAGTCTGACCAATGAAATTGCTCAAAGTGCTTGGAAGTTAATTGAAGAAGTAGAAGAATTAGGAGGTATGACCAAAGCTATCGAGTCAGGTATACCAAAACTACGAATTGAAGAAGCCGCAGCAAGAAAGCAAGCTAGAATCGATAGCGGACAAGATATTATTGTAGGAGTGAATCAATACCGTTTGGAAAAAGAAGATCCGCTTCAAATATTGGATGTGGATAATCAAATGGTGCGCAAGCAACAATTGGAACAATTAGATCGTATTAAATCTAGCCGTAATAATGACAAAGTTAAAAACAGCCTGGATCAATTAATTCAATGCGCCAAAACAGCTGAAGGAAATTTATTAGAAATTGCAGTTGAAGCGGCCAGAAACAGAGCGACTTTAGGAGAAATTAGCGATGCTCTAGAGACGGTTTTTGGAAGATATAAAGCTCAAATTAAATCATTTAGCGGTGTGTATAGTAAAGAAATAAAAAACGACGAAAGTTTTGAAAAAGCAAAACAATTAGCCAATGTTTTTGCAGAAAAAGAAGGCAGAAGACCTCGTATTATGATTGCTAAAATGGGACAAGATGGTCATGATCGTGGTGCCAAAGTTGTTGCTACGGGTTATGCCGACGTGGGATTTGATGTGGATATTGGTCCGCTTTTTCAAACACCTGCAGAAGCAGCTAAACAAGCCGTTGAAAATGATGTACATATACTTGGCGTATCATCATTAGCAGCGGGTCACAAAACCTTAGTACCTCAAGTAATCGAAGAATTAAAAAAATACGGCAGAGAAGATATTATGGTCGTTGTGGGTGGAGTCATTCCAGCACAAGATTATCAATTCTTGTTTGATGCAGGTGCAGTAGCTGTTTTTGGTCCCGGAACCAAAATTAGTGAAGCTGCTATCAAAATTTTAGATATTTTAATTGATTAATTTACAAAAAAAGGGCGGTCAAAATTGACCGCCCTTTTAGATTAAATTCTTAGACATTAAATTGAAGCATGTTTATCTGCCTCAATAAATGAAGTATCATACCCACCAAAAGCTTTCATATAACTTACAATTGAAGTTCCATAAGCATCTCTAAAGTAACGCTCGCCATTAGATCGAAAAAATCTTTTTACGGTGCGAACACCACCAAGATGTGCTGCAGCTAATATTCCTGATTCGGTAATAGAAATACCATTAATAACCGCACCTTCATATTTGGCAATCTCTTTTCTTAACAACCATTTGTTCTTTGCTAATAGTGCTAAAAATGCTTTCTCTTGTAAATCAGGATTTTTCAAAAAAGCGGAAGTATTGTGAACCCCAATTGTACGCAAAGTTTCAGGACCAAATTGGTACTTTCCTAAATAACCTAAGGAATTAATTTTTTTGTATTTCCCTTGCGACTCTTTGAATGCAATAGCTTCTTTAAAACCAATGAAAAAATTTCCCGTATACGGAATATTCAATTTGGCGTAGTCTTCTTGTTTGTGAGATGGAAATAGATAATCGGATTGATTTAATCCGTCTGTAAGAAACCAAGGATTGGAATCTAAATTGAAAGGTTTAAAACCTAAGCTTAAAAAAGCGATAATCAGTAGTAAAGTGGAATAATAATGCCATTTCTTTATCATAAATTGTTTTTCTTCTGAGCCCTGTCACCATCAGAAATTTCTACAGGGCAAATATACAACAAAAAATATAAGGCTTAAAATCAGCCTATTAAAGTTTTGTTAAACAATTTATTAACAAAATAGATACCATTCCAAAACATTGAAGTTAAAAAACATACATTAAAGTAGTAGAAAGCAATAGTTGTATAAAAACAAAAAAAAGGCGAAAATTACTTTTCGCCTTTTTTTATCTTTTCACACCTTGGCTATTAATCCAATTGTAATATTTTTTGGCATTTTGTTCATGTTCCGCTTGTGTCACGGCAAAATCATGGTAACCAAAACGCGTTACACTAGCGCAGAAATAAATATAGTTGTGTTTTTCTGGATTCAACACCGCTTCGATTGCCGTAATATCCGGCATCGCAATTGGACCAGGAGGTAAACCGGCACTATAATAGGTATTGTATGGCGATGCTACTTGCAAATCTTTATTTAATACTCTTTTAATTACTTGTTTAAAATCGTTGGATTTCTTTTTCACTGCATAAATAACCGTAGGATCGGCTTGCAATAAAATTCCTTTGTGCAAACGATTCAGATACACCCCAGCAATTCGTGGTCTTTCATCTTTTTTAACCGACTCTTTGTGAACAATAGAGGCTAAAATCGTTGCTTCAGCTGGGGTTAAACCTTGTGCTTTGGCTTTGGCAATTCGCTCATCATTCCAAAAATTGCGGTATTCTTTAATCATTTTATCGCGAAACTTAGTAGCCGTAGTATTCCAATACAATTCATAGGTATTTGGAATAAACATAGTCAACACATTTTCTTCATTAAAACCATTTTCTTTTAAAAAGGCAGAATCCTTAATAGCAGTTAATAAAGAAACGCTATCCGCTTCGATTTCAGAACCTATTCTTCCAGCAAAATCTTCTAATCGTTCTTGATTATTGAATGATAATTTTACTTCATTATTGATTCGCAATGCATTAATCAATTCGTTGCTATTCATCCCTTTTTTGAATAGAAACTTACCAGGTTTGACATTATTGGGGTATTTCTTTTTATTGGCTACCGCATCAAATCGATCCATGTCGTCTACATAAGGAGCTACAATTTTTTTTACGGCTTCATAATCTGAATCGGTTGGGATGTATACAAAGACTTCCGTTTCTTCAAATTTAGTATTGTCTGAAAAAATTTGACGAACTAATATTAATCCGTAAATCATTAATGCAGAAATAACTACGATACTAATTGAAGTGATACTTTTTTTGATATTCAAAACTCTATTTTTAAAATGAATGATTAACTAATTGATAAAGGGCTTCGTCTTTGAAACTTCCGTTCACTAAGGTCCAATCCTTTTTAATACCTATTTTTTCAAAGCCAAATTTAGTAAAAAGTGCTATACTGGCGGTGTTTTCTGTCGCAATATTTGCATACAATTGGTGCAAATTCAAATTGTAAAAAGCATAATTAACTAGTAATTGCAATGCTTCTGAACCAATATTTTGTTTTCTATTCTCAATGGATTGGATTACAATCCCAATTCCAGCTCTTCTATTTTGTGGATCAAAGTCAAACAAATCAATTAAACCCAAAGCAGGAAAATCTTCGTCTTGACAAATAGCCAATCGTAATTGTTTGGCCTCATAAATATCCTGATGGGAGTTTTCTAAATACTGCTTTACCAAAAATCGACTGTAAGGCGTTTGCGTATTGCTGACTTCCCAAATACTTTGGTCGTTTTCCATTGCATATACGAACTCCAAATCATTAGGTTCCAATGCACGCAAATAAATAGTTTCGCCTTTTAATGTTATCATTGGGTCGATTTAAATTTGGATTGTTCCTTTAAAAACAAATTCGGCAGGCCCTTTCAAAAAAACATTGGTATATTTTCCGTCTTTTGCATCAAAAGAAACCGCTAATTTTCCGCCTTCCACATTCAAATGGATCGTATTCAAATCCGTTTGTCCGATCGCATTCATTGCAATTGCAACTGCAGTAGCTCCCGTTCCACAAGCTAAGGTTTCATCTTCAACTCCTCTTTCATAAGTTCGCAAAGAAAAAGTAGCATCATCTATTTTTTTAACAAAATTGACATTACTTCCTTGTTGTCCGTACAAATCGCCATAACGAATAGCGGCACCATTTTCTTTTACATTATAGTGTTCTAAATCAGTAACTAGTTGCACATGATGTGGCGAACCAGTATTTAAAAAAGAATAGTCTGGAGTATTTTTAATTTCAGCAACATCAATCATCTGCAAAGAAACAATTCCATCCGCTCCCACTGTAGCATAATGCAAACCATCGGTAGCCATAAAAGTAGTTTCGTTTTGAATCACGTTTAGTTTTTTGGCGAAAGCCACCAAACATCGTCCTCCATTGCCACACATCGAACTTAAATTCCCATCCGAATTGTAATACACCATTCTGAAATCAGTTGCTGCATCAGTATCTAATAAAATCAATCCATCCGCACCAATCCCAAAACGACGGTCGCATAAATGAGCTACTAATTGGGTATTTTCTTTAGGAAAAGAATTCGAACGATTATCAATCATTACAAAATCGTTTCCTGTTCCTTGGTATTTATAAAATTCTAATTCCATTATCTTGAATTATAAAGGACAAAAGTACGAACTATTAATGAAATGTTAATCATTGTTAAAGAGCGTTAAACTGTTTTTTACAAAACACATTCTCCTTTAAATTTACGCTCAATAATATAAAAACGAAAACCATTATGAATCGCTTTTCAAATCTATTTTTAGTTTCACTATTGAGTGGAGCTGTCACTTTAAGTGCTTACAAACTGTTATTTGACCCAAATGGTTATTTTTCTAAAAACAAAGATGGATTAGTTACGGTTGCCAATGATTATTATGGTAAACGTGTGGGATTTTCTCCTGAAAATGTTGATTTCACTGAATCTGCAGAGAAAACCATCCATACTGTAGTCCACGTGAAAAATGTTTCCCGAAGAACGATTTCTAACCCCATTATGGAATTCTTTTATGGCTATGGCGGTAGCCAACAACGCGAGCAAATTGGCACCGGATCTGGAGTTATCATTTCCGAAGATGGGTATATCGTTACTAACAATCACGTAATCAAAGATGCTACTGAGATTGAAATCACATTAAACAATAAAAAGTCGTACAAAGCCAAACTTATTGGTACCGACTCTAAAATGGATATCGCTTTGTTAAAAATCAATGCCGATGAAAAATTACCTTATACGGCTTTCGCCAATTCTGATTCGGTTAAAATAGGCGAATGGGTTTTGGCCGTTGGAAATCCCTACAACTTAACCTCAACCGTAACTGCTGGGATTGTTTCTGCCAAAGCACGAAATTTAGACACCAGCGGAATTCAATCCTTTATTCAAACTGACGCCGCAGTCAATCCCGGAAACAGTGGCGGTGCCTTAGTGAATACGCGTGGAGAATTAATTGGAATCAATACCATGATTAGTTCTCCAACGGGAAGTTATACTGGGTATTCATTTGCAGTACCTTCGAATATTGCTAGAAAAATAATCGAAGATATAATGGAATATGGAAATGTACAACGTGGTATTCTTGGGGTTGAAGGTGGCGAATTGAACTCAAAATCATCCAAAGAATTAGGAATTTCTCAAACCGAAGGTTTTTATGTAAATAAAGTAACGAAAAGATCTGGCGCTGAAAAAGCGGGACTTCAAAAAGGAGACGTCATCATAAAACTAGACAATCAATCGGTTGCAACTTTCGCTGATTTATCTGGTTATATTAATACCAAACGCCCCAATGACAAAGTGGCCGTTACAATAATTCGAGAAGGGAAAAGTAAAGTTGTTCCTGTTATTTTAAGTAAAAACGAATACTTTAATACCGAATTCAAAGGAATGGAATTGGAAAATATTGATAGTAATGATAAAAAAAGATTCCGATTGAATTACGGCGTTAAAATCAAATCGATAACCAATGAAAATTTGAAAGCGTACGAAACGGAGCTATTAGGGAATATTATTCTTAGTATTGATAACATAAAGGCAACAGATATAGAATCGGTTGTAAAGCAACTGAACAATAAAGAAGAAAATCAGAGCATTCGCATTGAAATGATCAATCAAAATGGAGAAATATTTAGAATAATTATTTAAATTATTTCTTAATTGTACAAAAGCCGACTTAAAATAAGTCGGCTTTTTTTAGTTTATTGGAATAACCGTAGTGGTCTTCACCTCCGAAATTATAAAGAAACTATTAATCAAAGATACTTCTGGCAAAACGGAAAGTTTTTGTTGGTGAAAATGATGGTAACTATCCATATCAGGTAACACCACTTTGAGTAGGTAATCAAAATTTCCAGAAACAAAATTACATTCGATTACTTCGGGCATATTCAAAATCGAAGCATTAAATCCTTCCGACACATCATGGGTTTGCTTCACTAAAGTAACCTGACAATAGACCGTTAGATGCATTCCTAGTTTCTTTTTATTCAGAATGGAAACGTATTTTTCAATTATCCCTTCATTTTTCAAACGTTTTACTCTATCGTGAACTGGGGTCAACGATAAATTAATCTTATTCGAAATGTCTTTAAGGGTTAAATGAGCATCTTCTTGTAGTAAACGAAGAATTTTTTTGTCAATAGCATCAATAGTAATCATAACCAGCAATATATAAGTTGATCAAATAAATGAAACGATTATTTTTCTTTTAGACTTCAAAAAACAAAACACAAAAAGAATAATAATACACAAATATACAATATAAAAGAAAATATTTCTTATTTAAGTGGCTAAATACCATAATTTTTCCTTTATGCCTACATTTGATATTGTAAAATAATTCTAACTTAATAATTACTACTCATGATAATAGGTGTTCCAAAAGAAATTAAAAACAACGAAAATCGTGTAGCCCTAACGCCTGCAGGTGTGGCTGAATTCAAAAAGCACGGACATGTGATTTATGTTCAAGCTAGTGCTGGTGAAAATAGTGGTTTTAACGATAGCGCTTACGCCAATGCAGGGGCAATCATATTACCCACTATTGAAGCCGTATATGATATTGCGGAAATGATTGTTAAGGTCAAAGAACCAATCGCATCAGAATACCCTTTGATTAAAAAAGACCAATTACTATTTACCTATTTCCATTTTGCTTCATCAGAGGCATTAACCAAAGCCATGATCGAACGTGATGCGGTTTGTTTGGCGTATGAAACTGTTGAAAAATCAGATCGCAGTTTGCCTTTACTCGTTCCTATGTCGGAAGTAGCAGGAAGAATGTCGATTCAAGAAGGGGCAAAATATTTAGAAAAACCTATGCAAGGAAAAGGAATCCTTTTAGGAGGAGTTCCAGGTGTTAATCCTGCGAAAGTAGTAGTTTTAGGTGGAGGAATTGTAGGAACTCAAGCAGCAAAAATGGCTGCAGGTTTGGGTGCCAAAGTAACTATTATGGATGTGAGTTTAGCTCGTTTGCGTTTTCTATCAGATATCATGCCTGCCAATGTAACAACTTTAATGTCCAATCATTATAACATTTGCGAAGCTATTGCTGATGCCGATCTTGTAATTGGAGCTGTTTTAATTCCGGGTGCTAAAGCGCCTCATTTAATTACAAAAGACATGTTGAAGTTGATGAGTCCAGGAACTGTTGTGGTTGACGTAGCCGTAGATCAAGGAGGCTGTATTGCAACTTGCACTCCAACTACTCACGAAGATCCAACTTTCGTTATCGACGGAATTGTTCATTATTGCGTAGCTAATATGCCAGGAGCAGTGCCTTACACTTCAACTTTGGCTTTGACCAATGCTACTTTGCCCTATGCTTTACAACTGGCTAACAAAGGTTGGAAAAAAGCCTGTAATGAGAACGAAGAGTTGAAAAAAGGATTAAACATTGCCAATGGTAAAATTGTATACAAAGGAGTGGCTGACGCTTGGGGATTGCCATTTGAAGATGTAGCCAGTATTTTATAAAATCAAATTTTGTCAATCATAAAAAAGCCGTCTTGAAATTAAGACGGCTTTTTTATTTCAATTACTCTTTAGGTTTAGTCGCATAATATATTGGGATTCCTGTTAGCATAATCAACACTCCCCAACCACAAGTGGAAAATTTAGTAATCAATAAGGAAATACAAACTGCAGAAGCAATTACAATATATACCAAAGGTAAGATTGGATATCCAAAAGCCTTATAAGGACGTTCAGCTTCAGGCATTTTTTTGCGAAGCATGAAAATTCCATAGATCGTTAGAATGTAAAATATTAACACAATAATGATCACAAAATCTAATAAATCACCATATTTTCCAGTCAAGCATAAAACGGAAGACCAGACACATTGTACCCAAAGCGCCCATTCAGGAACACTTGCAGAATTTAGATTAGCAGCTTTTTTTAAGAACAAACCATCTTTGGCCATGGTGTAATATACTCTTGCTCCTGCCATAATCAAACCGTTGTTACATGCGAAGGTAGAAATCATAATCATTATGGCTATGATGATAGTTCCCATATCGCCAAAAGTATATTGAGAGGCTACCACAGCTACTCTATCCGATTTAGCTGTAGCAATCTCATCTAATGGAATTACTGCCAAATACATCAAATTAGTCAAAACATAAATAACAGTAACAATAAAAGTTCCTAGAAACAAACTCAAACCAACATTGCGTTTTGGATTCTTAATTTCGCCTGCTATAAAGGTAACACCATTCCAAGCATCACTTGAAAATAATGATCCCACCATAGCTGCAGAAATACCCGTCAATAAAGCGGTTCCACCAATTGGCAACCATGAACCAGTCTCTGCATTGAAGGAACGCGTGTTCCAAGCATCAGACCAGTTGGCGTTCCAAACTTCGGCTTTAGCAGCCAATAAAAATCCGAAAATAATCAAGCCGAATAAAGACAGAATTTTAATTACAGTTAAAACCGTTTGTAATGTTTTGCTGTTTTTAACCCCTCTACTATTTACATAAGTAAGTAATACTATCGTAACAATAGAAACAATTTGCGCTGCATTCAATTTAAATGTCCCTAAATCAAATAGTATATTCTCATCACTCAAAGAAGGAATTAAATAGGCGGCAAATTTTGAAAAACCTACACCTACAGCAGCTATAGTACCGGTTTGAATCACGGCAAAGAAACTCCATCCGTATAAAAATGCAATTAATTTATTATAGGCTTCTTTTAAATATACATATTGGCCTCCTGCTTTTGGAAACATTGCACTCAACTCACCATAACTCACTGCTGCTATCATCGTAATTAATCCTGAGATTAACCAAATCAAAGTCAGCCAGCCTGCCGAACCTACTTGCCTAGCTATATCTGCACTTACAATGAATATTCCAGATCCAATCATTGATCCTACGACCAACATGGTTCCGTCTAACAATCCTAATTCACGCTTAAAATCTTCTGATTGATTTTCTTTCATACTTATTGTTTTAGTTTTTGGTTGGTTAAAGATATACTTTTTTTCAAAAAACGAGTTTTTGAAAGTAAAATAAACAACCCATACGTTATATAATAAAAAACTCCTCTAATTGAGGAGTTTTTATCTTTTCTTATTGTTGTAATACCCTATTGATTTGAGTAAAATTTTTCTCGTAATATTTCTCTTTGGTAGAAGATATAATGACACCGCCGTGAGTAGCAGAGTGTATGAATCGAATCTCGCCCTCGTTAACTTCGACAACCATTCCCACATGATTAATCTGATGACCTCCCCTAGTTTTGAAGAAAATCAAATCGCCCTTTTGAGCCTGATTTACATCTATAACAGTTCCAATTGTAGCCATTTCATGGGAAGATCTTGGCAATTTAATATCCAATGAACTAAAAGTAGCATACATTAAGCCCGAACAATCAAAACCATTTTTGGTAGTTCCTCCAGATCGATAACCAATTCCTAAATTATCCGATGCCATACGAATCAATTCATCCGCAAGCTCTTCATTGGTATTCCATTTGGCAAGACTAGTTGCAATAGTCAAATTATCCTTATTTTCTTCAGTTTCTGAATTTTCTTTATTCACTGTTGCAACAACAGCTTCCTGAATCAATTTAGCACCCGAAATATTTAATTTGGCACCAACGTATAGATTTTTGACTATGTTTGGATTTTGAGCTTCTAAATCGGCTACCGAAATACCATACTTTTTAGCAATTCCAAATTTAGTTTCTTTCGCCAGTACTTCGTGAGTAACAGTTGCTGCATTTTCTTCAATTGCCTCTTTATTTATTACTACTATTGCTTCTTTGGCTTTTTCTTTAACCTCTATTTTTATTGGAGATACCACCTCAGCTTGTTTAACGATTGGCAGACTCACTTCTGTTACCTCTTTTACAGGAATTCGAATTTTTTGACCCGCTTTAAGCGCTTCGTTTTCCAATATCGGATTGGCTGTATCTAAATCAGCTACTGTGATTCCGTATTGTTTTGCTATCCCAAATTTAGTTTCTGAAGGCAAAACTTCGTGTGTTAGAGTTGCTGTTGTAAGAACAACAGATTCAGCAGTGCTCTTTATTTTTTTTTCGTTTAGAAATACCTCTTTTTTAGAATCCGCTTTTGGTGTTTCTTTCTTTGACAGTGTTCCATTTGAAATGACTTTAGTCGGAATTATAATTTTTTGACCTGCCTTTAAGCCTGTTTCAGCCAATTCTGGGTTCGCAACATTAAGTTCCTCAAGAGAAATTTCATATTGTTTTGCAATTCCGAATAAAGTTTCTTTTGGTTGTACTTCGTGCGTAGTCTCAAGAGTAGCAACCTTTGATTGTACTTTAGATTTTATACCTTTTGAACTCGCTCTTGGAATTAAAATGATAGATTCCAATTTCAGTGTCCGACTACAATCTGGGTTGAGTTCATAAATAGCACTCGGCTCCACTTGGTATTTCTGAGCAATAGCAGAAACTGTTTCGCCTTTTTTTACTGTATGTTTAATCAGTTTTTCTTGAGAAAAAACATTCGTAAAATTGATGAATGCTAATATAAAAAGTAGTTTGTAGTATTTCATTACGTCTTTAATTTTACTCTCAATTCTTGTGAAATAATATTTAATTATCCATTATTAATGAAACAGAGAGTTTATTTCAAGGAGTACAAAGGTAGCCTTTTTAACCATTAATAAAGTTAAAGCATTTATAAAATTGAAAAGAACAGTAGTTATAACCTATTAAAAACGACCTTTTTGACAATGAAAATAAATTACCCATAAACAAAAAAGCCTAAGTTTTTACTTAGGCTTTTTAATATATAATACTATTAGTTTGTTATCTAACTAACAATTTATGTGGCGGAGCAAACTTGGTTAAGTTAATTCCTTCCACTGCTTTTTTGTATTCTTCTATCGAAGGTGTTCTTCCTAAAACAGTAGATAAAACAACTACTGGAGTAGAAGAAAGTAGTGACTCTCCTTTTTTCTCAGCCGTATCTTCTACTACTCTACCTTGGAATAAACGAGTAGATGTTGCCATAACCGTATCCCCTTTAGACGCCTTTTCTTGGTTACCCATACAAAGGTTACATCCTGGACGCTCTAAATACAACATGTTTTCATACTCAGTACGTGCAGCGCCTTTTGGAGCGTTATCATCAAATTCAAAACCTGAATATTTACGTAACACATCCCAATCACCTTCTGCTTTCAATTCATCAACAATATTATAGGTTGGTGGTGCAACTACTAAAGGTGCTTTAAAGACTACTTTACCTTCATGTTTCTCAATGTTTTTAAGCATTTGTGCCAATATTTTCATATCGCCTTTGTGCACCATACAAGAACCAATGAATCCTAAGTCTACTGTTTTAGTTCCTCCGTAGAAAGACAATGGACGAATAGTATCATGAGTATATCGTTTAGAAACATCTTTGTTATTTACATCTGGATCCGCAATCATCGGTTCGATGATGACATCCAAATCTACCTCTAATTCGGCGTAATATTTCGCATTAGCATCAGGACGTAAAGCTGGTTTATCACCGGTTTTAATTTCCTCAATTCTTTTATTTGCTTTATTGATAAGACCTTGAAGTACTTGATTAGCATTGTCCATTCCTTTATCAATCATGATTTGGATTCTACCTTTAGCAATTTCCAACGAATCAATTAAGGTATCATCTTCTGATATACAGATAGATGCTTTTGCTTTCATTTCAGCAGACCAGTCAGTGAAAGTAAATGCTTGATCGGCAGTTAATGTTCCAATATGCACTTCAATAATTCGACCTTGGAATACATTTTCTCCTCCAAATTTGTGTAGCATTTGCGCCTGAGTAGCATGCACCACATCACGGAAATCCATGTATTCTTTCATGGTTCCTTTGAACGTTACTTTAACTGATTCTGGGATTGGCATTGAAGCCTCTCCAGTAGCTAAAGCCAATGCCACCGTACCAGAGTCAGCTCCAAAAGCAACTCCTTTAGACATTCTGGTATGTGAATCACCACCAATAATGATAGCCCATTCATCAATCGTAATATCGTTAAGTACTTTATGGATAACGTCAGTCATTGGGTGATACACTCCTTTTGGATCACGAGCTGTGATTAATCCAAAATCATTCATGAATTGCATCAATTTAGGAATATTAGCTTGCGCTTTTTTGTCCCAAACCGAAGCAGTATGACATCCAGATTGGTAGGCTCCATCAACAATTGGCGAAATTACTTTAGCTGCCATCGATTCTAATTCTTGAGCAGTCATCAATCCGGTAGTATCTTGTGAACCAACAATGTTTACTTCAACACGAACATCAGAACCAGCATGTAATACTTTTCCTGGTGTTGTTCCAACAGCATTTTTGTTGAAGATTTTCTCCACTGCAGTTAACCCTTGACCATCGTTTGTTACTTCTTTCGAAGGAGCAAAAACAGTTGGAATATCGATTCCTAAAACTTTACAAGCGAATGTTTGGATTTTTTTACCAAATACAATGGCATACGAACCGCCTGCTTTGATAAATTCAATTTTTTGTGGAGTGAATGATTTTGATAAGTCAATCAATTCTTGATCACCGTTATATAATTTTTTAGCTTTCGTATTGATAGTTAATACCGTTCCTGTAGCAACAGAATATACTTGCTCTAAAATAGGATCTCCATTTTCATCACGAACTAGCTCACCATTAGTATCCGTTTTCTTCACCCAGTTTTTCAAATCAATTCCAATACCACCTGTAACATCTACAGTAGTAAGAAAAATTGGCGAAATACCATTTGTTCCACCTACAATTGGAGCAATATTTACAAACGGAATATAAGGGCTTGCTTTTTTCCCAGTCCAAAGTGCTACGTTATTCACCCCTGACATTCTAGAAGACCCCACTCCCATTGTTCCTTTCTCAGCAATCAACATCACACTTTTGTCTGGATGTTGCGCTTGAAGCGCTTGAATCTCTTCTTGAGCTTGAGGAGTGATCATACATTTACCATGCAATTCACGGTCTGAACGAGAGTGTGCTTGATTTCCAGGAGATAATAAATCAGTTGAGATATCACCTTCTCCAGCAATAAAAGTTACTACGTTAATCTCCTCAGGCATTTCTGGCAAATTTGTAAAAAATTCCGCTTTTGCGTAGCTTTCTAAAATGTCTTTTGCAGTAGCATTGCCATTTGTATAAGCTTCTTTCAAACGTGCTGTATCAGCATCATAAAGATAGACTTGTGTTTTAAGAACATCTGAAGCTTGTTTTGCAATAGCCACATCATTCCCTAAAGCCAAATCAAGTAGCACTTCAATAGAAGTACCCCCTTTCATGTGTGACAATAATTCAAATGCAAAAGCAGCTGTGATTTCACTCACCGCTTCTTTACCAAGAATAATATCTTTTAAGAAATACGCTTTTTTACCAGCCGCACTCGTAGTTCCAGGAAGTGTATTGTAGATGAAAAAATTAAGACTATCTTTTCTATTTGGGTTGTTTGTGTCTTTGATTTGCGCTATAATTTCACTTAGTAAATCTGCGCTATCAATTGGTTTTGGATGCAATCCTTGACCTTTTCTTTCTTCAATCTCTTTAATGTATTCGTTATAAAGATTCATTGCATTATCAATAGCCATAATATAGAGGGTATTTGTGTTTTTATATGTTAAGCAAATTTAGAAATTAAAGCCGAGATTTAAAAATAATTTAATAAAACTAGCCTTGTTGCTGATTATTATTATAAAATAACAAATGAGAGTTAAATTATTTACCAAAACAATAATTTAACCAAGTAAATACTAAATAATTAACAAAATAATTACAAAATTTTACAATCAATAATATCCAAATTAAAAAAAGGATTTAAAAACAAAAAGAGTTAGCAAAATGAATTTGATTTCATTAAGCTAACTCTCTATGGAATTATTTGAAAAATTTATTTTTTCAACCAATTGTTGGTAAACACACAGTCCCTGTATTCACCTACAATTTTAATATAAGTATCTTTAATTTTTTCGTCAAACCATTTAGCAATTGCTTTGATTTGCTTTTCTTTCAAAGCCAAATCCTTGATTTTAGTATAGTCTTTTGCATAATCTGCCGTATGCTCATTAATTCGGTTAGTAACAGTAATTAATTTGTACTGTTTTTTACCTTCTTGAGGTTCTTCAGGATAAGCCGAAGAAACTTCATTTTCTTTTAAATTAGACACCTGTGCATACAAAGCTGGGTCCATTTTAGTCAATTCAAAACGGGTATCTTGTGTTTTAGGATTAATTAAAGTTCCTCCGTTGGTTTTGGTTTCTTTTTCATCAGACAATGTTCTTGCTGCCTCTGCAAAAGTAATTTCCTTATCCATAATTCGCTTGCGAATCAAATTGATTTTTTCTTTTGCTTCTTGCAACGATTCTTCGGTAACTTTAGGTGCCAATAAAATGTGACGCAATTCAATTTCTTGCCCTTTGATCTTTTCAACATAAATAATATGATAGCCAAAATCCGTTTCAAATGGCGCTGATATTTCTCCCTCAGCCAAACTAAATGCAACTTCTTTAAATTCTTTTACAAATGGTGTTTTGCGATTCATTTTATAAAATCCCCCGCTTGCTCTAGAACCTGGGTCTTGCGAGTACAAAACAGCCTTAGTTGCAAAACTAGATCCTTCTTGGATTTCTTTCTTGAAACCATTCAGACGATCAATAACTTTTTGCTTGTCAGCATCTGAAATTTTAGGTTTTACAACGATTTGAGCTACTTCCATTTCGGCACCAAAAACAGGTAATTCGTCTTTTGGAATTCTCTTAAAAAAGTTACGCACTTCTTCAGGTGTAATTTGCACATCGTCTACAATTTTCTTTTGCATTTCTGATGTTAGCTTATTTTCTTTTAAAACATCAAAGAAGTAAGTTCTGAATTCTTCTTCGTTATTTTTTTTATAGTACTCTACAATTTTGTCCATCGAACCCAATTGTTCTGTCATATAGCCTAAACGCTCATCCATCATTGCTTTCACTTCAGTGTCAGTTACCTTAACACTATCTTGAACAGCTTGGTGAGCATACAATTTATCTTCCATTAGTTTACCTAACATTTGACATCTAGTTATATCCTTTACAGAACCTCCTTGACTTGAAATCTCTAGATAGGCTTTGTCAATATCAGAATCTAAAATGATGTAATCTCCAACAGTCGCAATTACACCATCAATTTTCATTTTCTTAGATGAATCGGTTTTTGGAGCCTCTTTTACAGGTTGATCTTTAATCACTTCTTGAGCAGAAAGAGATATTACAGAGAAAAGGACCAAGAAAAAAGAAAGTAGTTTCTTATTCATAAAAGTGGTAATGGATGGTAATTGAAATCGCATTGTTTGATTTTTATTTTTCAGCCTTCTATTACTAATTCAAGAAGCCTAAATTTATTATTGCCAACAAAAATAACAATTCAATTAGAGAATGCAAGTGAACTGAGTACTATTAACAAAAAATTAGTAGGGATAAGACGGAATTAGTAAAGCAACCTAAATAGCGGCAGAAAAGAAAGGCCCTAGCCCTGATGGCAGCGACATCCTTTGACGGCGGGGTTCGCCGGCAAAGATAGAGCGCACAGCAGGATAAGCTAACTAGAAAAGCTTTTGGAATTAGTTAATTAATGAAGTAAATAGTATTTTTGCAATCCATTATAGCAATTATGAGTTTTTTAGAAGAAATACAACGCAGAAGAACCTTTGGAATTATTTCGCATCCCGATGCGGGAAAGACGACTTTAACTGAAAAATTACTTCTTTTTGGAGGTGCGATTCAGGAAGCGGGTGCCGTGAAAAATAATAAAATTAAAAAAGGGGCAACTTCTGACTTTATGGAAATTGAACGTCAAAGAGGAATTTCGGTTTCGACTTCGGTTTTAGCATTCAATTACAAAGAGAAAAAAATCAACATTCTTGACACACCTGGTCACAAGGATTTTGCCGAGGATACATTTCGAACGTTGACTGCCGTAGATAGTGTGATTGTGGTGATTGACGTTGCTAAAGGGGTGGAAGAACAAACTGAAAAATTGGTTTCGGTTTGTCGAATGAGAAATATTCCGATTATTGTTTTCATTAATAAATTAGACCGAGAAGGAAAAGACGCTTTTGACTTGATGGACGAAGTGGAGCAAAAACTAGGCTTGACCGTTACGCCTTTGAGTTTTCCTATTGGAATGGGTTATGACTTCCAGGGGATTTACAATTTATGGGAACAAAATATTAATTTATTTAGCGGAGATAGCCGTAAAAATATTGAAGAAACCATTGCTTTTTCAGACGTTCAAAGTCCTGAATTAGAAAAAATAATTGGTCAAAAACCAGCCGATAAATTGCGTGAAGAATTGGAATTGATTGACGAAGTCTATCCAAAATTTGATCGTCAAGATTATTTGGACGGTAAATTACAACCCGTGTTTTTTGGTTCGGCTTTGAATAATTTTGGAGTTCGAGAATTGTTGGATTGCTTTGTTGCCATTGCACCTTCGCCTCGCGCTAAAGATTCAGAGACGCGTTTAGTGGATCCAAAAGAAGAGAAAATGTCTGGTTTTGTATTTAAGATTCACGCGAATATGGACCCTAAACACCGCGACCGTTTGGCCTTTATCAAAATTGTTTCGGGCACTTTTGAACGTAACAAACCGTACTATCATGTTCGCCAAAAAAAGAATTTAAAATTCTCTAGTCCAAATGCTTTTTTTGCTGAAAAAAAAGAGATTGTAGACATCTCCTACCCTGGAGATATTGTAGGATTGCATGATACGGGTAACTTCAAAATTGGAGATACCTTGACCGAAGGCGAAGTAATGAGCTTTAAAGGAATTCCGAGTTTCTCTCCAGAACATTTCCGTTACATCAATAATGCCGACCCATTAAAAGCAAAACAACTAGACAAAGGTGTTGACCAGTTAATGGACGAAGGTGTGGCACAGTTGTTTACTTTAGAAATGAATAACCGTAAGATTATTGGAACGGTTGGAGCCTTACAATACGAAGTAATTCAATACCGTTTGGAACACGAATACGGCGCTAAATGTACCTATGAAAATTTCCCAGTACACAAAGCGTGTTGGGTGAAGCCAGACGATGCAAAAAGTGACGAATTCAAAGAATTCAAACGTATCAAGCAAAAGTTTTTGGCACACGACAAATACGGCCAATTGGTATTTTTAGCTGATTCCGATTTTACAATTCAAATGACACAGAGTAAGTATCCCAATGTGAAGTTGTTTTTTACTTCGGAATTTGAATAATTAGAAACTGAATTCGTATTCGTTTTCAACTACTTCTTCGCAGTTTTGAATATCTAAAATCAAATTATCAATTTGCTCTTTGGTCACATTGGGCATACAAATGATATGAGAAATAGTTTCTTGAGTTGCCAACTGCCATTTGGAAATGATAGTATCATGTACTTTGGGGAACACAATCGTAATCGCGCTGGGATTTCTCCATGCTGGAATCCCAATTTCATTCAATCTTTTTTCGCAATAAGCAGCTACTTCAAGACTGTTTTGGAATCGTTGGCGCAAGCCTTCTACACCCATTCTTTTTAACGCATACCATAAAAATAATGGACTGTGACCATTTCTTGAACCGGTAATCGTAGTATCAAAGGAACCGATATAAGAAACACCTTTAGCAATCCTATCGCGATTGGATTTTTTGGTAATAATAACTCCTGAAGGAATTGGCGAACCAATAAACTTGTGACCACTTATCGCCACACTGTCGGCACCATCTTTAAAATCAAAAGGGACTCTAGGTTCTACAAAAGCACCATAACTTCCCGCAAGGGCCGCATCGCAATGAATATAACTATCTTGAATGGCTAGACTCTTTAATATGGATTTAATTCTAGCCACATCGTCCTTGGCTTCTTTCATCGTAGTGCCGTAATTAGCTAACACAATGGCTGGCTTATCGCGATTGATGCGCAAGGTGTTTTCTAAATCGGTATAATCAACTTCTCCATTTTCTTGCGAACGAATCACAATACTTGGAATGTTTAACAAATGGATGTTCTTACGAATACTATAATGCGTCGATTCTGAATAATACACCATACCTTTTGGATACAACTCTCTAGCTAAATACAAACCATACAAATTACTTTCGGAACCACCATTGGTAACATAACCCCAATAATCATTAGGGTCAGCTCTAAATAGCTTGGCAAAAAAACCAACTACTTCTCGCTCGAGTTCGTGCGTTTTAACTTTATTAATAGAATTTTCAAACGGATCGCCCACATTGTTAATTGGGTATTTTAAAAATGGCATGATTTCCGAAAAATCAAAATCTTTAGACACCGGATAACCAATAGAATTCTCATTAGAAATATCAATTAGTTGTTCCAAAGTTACTATTCGTTGCTTGTCTGTATCAGTAAGAAAGTCTGAATGTAATTCCATTGTTTTTTTTGTAAATGTAGATTTATTTTTAAAATTTTCTAAATTATACAAATAATCAATAGTAAAATTCCAATAATTTATACATTAGCAGAATATATGTATTGAATCGTCACGTAAGAATTAACAAAACAATAAAAATATTTTAAAATGGACGCTATTGACAAACGAATTCTGATGGTTTTACAAAACGATGCTAAAGCCAACATCAAAATTATTGCTGAAAAGTCAGGTTTATCAGTCTCACCTACCTTTGCAAGAATAAAGAAACTAGAACAATTGGGCTACATTAAAAAATATGTCGCACTATTAGATGAAGTGAAAATTGGAAAATTTATTCAGGTTTTTTGCCAAGTCACCTTATCGATTCATTCCAAGGAAGTGATAGACAATTTCAAAAAGCAAATTGCAAAATTACATGATGTTATGGGATGTTATCATGTTTCGGGAAACTATGATTTTTTATTAAAAATTGCAGTCAAAGACATGAATGAATACCAACAATTTGCAGTAGAAAAATTATCTGTCATTGAAGGAATATCCAATGTTCAAAGCACTTTTGTTTTAGAGGAAATTAAAAACGAAGTAGCACATAAACTACAATAAAAAAGGCTCCATTTCTGGAGCCTTTTACTTATTAAGCTTGTCCCGCAGGACCAAAATTCAATGGAATTGGAGCTTGTTCAGTGTCTTTGATTTCGCCATGAGCGACTTCAAATCGGTGAATATTTTCTCCAATGGCTTTCAACAATCTCTTTGCATGCTGAGGCGTTAAAACAATTCTTGATTTTACTTTTGCTTTAGGAATGCCTGGCATAATGCTTACAAAATCTAAAACAAATTCAGAAGAAGAATGATTGATAATGGCCAAATTAGAATAAATTCCTTCGGCTGTTTGCTCATCCAACTCAATGTTGATCTGGTCTTGTTGCTCTGTCATAATAAAAAGATTAAAAAATCAAAGTCTGTATTGCTACAGACTTTGAAACTTGATATTTGAATTAATAAATATACTCTTCTTTGTTAGCCATCATTTCGTTGTAGTCTTCTTTAGATCCTACAATCGTGTGATCGTATTCTCTCATACCTGTACCAGCAGGAATTCTATGACCTACAATAACATTTTCTTTCAAGCCTTCTAAGTAATCTACTTTACCTGCAACAGCAGCTTCGTTTAATACTTTAGTAGTCTCTTGGAAAGAGGCTGCCGAAATAAATGATTTCGTTTGAAGAGATGCTCTCGTAATACCTTGAAGTACTGGAGTAGCAGTTGCTGTAATGACATCACGAGCCACAACTAAGTTTTTATCTGTACGTTTCAATAACGAGTTTTCATCACGTAATTGACGAGGCGTAATGATTTGACCTGGTTTCAATGAATCCGAATCACCTGCATCTTCTACCACTTTCATTCCGTATAACTTGTCGTTTTCTAAGATGAAATCTTTAGTATGAATCAATTGATCTTCTAAGAACAAAGTATCTCCTGGATCTTGAACTCGTACTTTACGCATCATTTGACGAATCACAACCTCGAAGTGTTTGTCGTTGATTTTTACCCCTTGTAAACGGTATACCTCTTGAATTTCGTTTACCAAGTACTGTTGAACAGCAGCTGGACCTTGAATTCTTAAGATATCGTCTGGAGTAATAGCACCGTCTGACAAAGGAACACCCGCTCTTACAAAGTCATTTTCTTGAACCAAGATTTGACTAGATAATTTCACTAAGTATTTCTTCACTTCACCGAATTTAGATTCGATGATGATTTCGCGATTACCACGTTTGATTTTTCCAAAAGAAACAACACCGTCGATTTCTGATACTACCGCTGGGTTTGAAGGATTACGAGCTTCTAACAACTCTGTAATTCTTGGTAAACCTCCAGTGATATCTCCTGATTTAGAAGAACGACGTGGAATTTTTACCAATACTTTACCTGCTTTAATTTTCTCACCATTGTCAACCATCAAGTGGGCTCCAACCGGTAAGTTATACGAACGGATTAATTCATTGTCTTTACCGTAAACCAATAAAGTTGGAATTAATTTTTTGTTTCTTGCTTCCGAAATTACTTTTTCTTGGAAACCAGTTTGCTCATCGATTTCAACCATGAACGATTGTCCTTGCTCTAAATCTTCGTATGCAATTTTACCAGTAAACTCAGAAACAATAACTCCATTATATGGATCCCATTTACAGATTACTTCTCCTTTTGCAACTGACTGTCCGTCTTTTACAAAAATACTAGAACCGTAAGGGATGTTATTTGTACTTAATAAAATACCTGTTTTTTCATCGATCAATTTCAATTCAGTAGAACGAGAAACAACAATATCCACAGCGTTTCCTTCGCTATCTTCTCCTTTAACTGTTTTTAAATCTTCGATTTCTAATTTTCCTGGGAAACGAGCTACAATGCTTGATTCTTCAGAAATACCTCCTGCAACCCCTCCAACGTGGAACGTACGAAGTGTCAACTGTGTACCTGGTTCTCCAATAGATTGTGCAGCAATAACTCCTACTGCCTCACCTCTTTGAGTCATTTTTCCAGTAGCTAAGTTTCTACCGTAACATTTAGCACAGATTCCTTTTAATGCCTCACAAGTTAATGGAGAACGAACTTCTACTTTTTCAACTGGAGAAGCGTCGATAGCTTTCACAATTGCTTCTGTAATTTGTTGTCCTGACGCCACTAAAACTTCGTTTGTCAAAGGATTGATTACATCTTGTAATGCAACACGTCCAAGGATTCTTTCTCCTAAAGATTCTACGATTTCTTCGTTTTTCTTCAAAGCTGAAACTTCAACACCTCTTAAAGTACCACAATCATCGATGTTTACAATAACGTCTTGAGAAACGTCATGTAATCTTCTTGTCAAGTATCCTGCATCCGCAGTTTTAAGAGCCGTATCGGCAAGACCTTTACGAGCACCGTGAGTAGAAATAAAGTACTCAAGGATAGAAAGACCTTCTTTAAAGTTAGATAAAATCGGGTTTTCAATAATTTCACCACCACCAGCAGTCGATTTTTTAGGCTTAGCCATCAAACCACGCATACCAGTTAACTGACGAATTTGTTCTTTAGATCCCCTTGCTCCAGAGTCAAGCATCATGTAAACAGAGTTGAAACCTTGTTGGTCTTCTCTAATGTTTTTCATTGCTGCTTCTGTCAATTGAGCATTGGTAGAAGTCCATACATCAATAACTTGGTTGTAACGTTCGTTATTAGTGATAAGACCCATGTTATAGTTAGCAGAAATACCTTCAACTTGCTCTCTAGCATCTGCAATTAATTTTGTTTTTTGTTCTGGAATTCTAATATCACCTAATGAGAATGACAATCCACCTTTGAAGGCAAATTTATACCCCATATCTTTCATATTATCCAAGAAAGCAGCTGTAGTAGGTACATCAGTAACACTTAAAATGTGACCGATAATATCTCTTAAGTTTTTCTTAGTTAATACATCATTGATATATCCAGCAGCTTCAGGAACTACTTCATTAAACAAAACACGACCTGCAGTAGTTTGGATTATTTTGTAAACCAACTCTCCATTTTCGTTAAAATCTTTTGCTCTAATTTTCACACGAGCATTCAATTCTAATTGTCCTTCGTTTAATGCAATGTTTACCTCTTCAGCAGAATAGAAAGTCAAATCTTGACCTAAAATTTTATGCTCAGGAGTTGACAAACGCTCTTTGGTCATGTAATACAGACCCAAAACCATGTCCTGAGAAGGTACCGTGATAGGTGCTCCATTCGCAGGGTTCAAAATATTGTGAGAAGCCAACATTAATAATTGTGCTTCCAAAATTGCTTCTGGTCCTAATGGCAAGTGAACTGCCATCTGGTCACCATCAAAATCCGCGTTGAACGCCGTACACACTAAAGGGTGCAATTGGATTGCTTTTCCTTCAATTAATTTGGGTTGGAACGCTTGGATACCTAAACGGTGCAAAGTAGGAGCACGATTCAGTAATACTGGGTGTCCTTTGATTACATTTTCAAGAATGTCCCAAACTACTGGCTCTTTTTTGTCAATAATTTTCTTAGCAGATTTTACTGTTTTAACAATACCTCTTTCAATCAATTTACGGATTACAAAAGGTTTGTATAATTCAGATGCCATATCTTTTGGGATACCACATTCGAATAATTTCAACTCAGGTCCAACAACAATTACCGAACGAGCAGAATAATCTACACGTTTTCCAAGTAAGTTTTGACGGAAACGTCCTTGCTTACCTTTTAATGAATCTGATAATGATTTTAATGGTCTGTTTGATTCCGTTTTTACTGCAGATGCTTTACGAGTATTGTCGAAAAGTGAATCTACAGATTCTTGCAACATACGTTTTTCGTTTCTCAAGATTACTTCAGGAGCTTTAATCTCCATCAATCTTTTCAAACGGTTGTTACGAATAATTACACGACGGTATAAATCATTCAAATCAGAAGTAGCAAAACGACCCCCATCAAGTGGCACAAGTGGACGTAATTCTGGTGGAATAACTGGAACTACTTTCATAATCATCCATTCCGGACGATTTTCACGGTTCAAGTTAGACTCACGGAAAGATTCAACTACTTGTAATCTTTTTAATGCTTCTGTTTTACGTTGTTTAGACGTTTCGTTATTTGCACTGTGACGTAAACTGTATGATAACTCATCTAAGTCGATACGTGCTAATAAATCCATAATACACTCTGCTCCCATTTTGGCAACAAATTTATTTGGATCAAAATCATCTAAGTATTGATTGTCAGCTGGAAGTGTATCTAAAATATTCAAATACTCTTCTTCTGTCAAGAAATCTAATCTTTGTAATGGTTCACCCTCAGCATTTTGAGCAATACCAGCTTGGATTACTACGTATCTTTCGTAGTAAATAATCATATCTAATTTCTTAGATGGCAATCCAAGGATATATCCAATTTTATTTGGAAGCGAACGGAAATACCAGATATGAGCAATTGGCACAACAAGGTTGATGTGTCCTACTCTATCTCTACGTACTTTTTTCTCAGTAACTTCTACACCACAACGGTCACAAATGATTCCTTTGTAACGAATTCTTTTGTATTTTCCACAAGCACATTCAAAATCCTTTACAGGTCCAAAAATTCTTTCGCAGAAAAGTCCGTCACGCTCTGGTTTGTGCGTTCTGTAGTTGATGGTTTCAGGCTTTAAAACTTCACCTCTTGATTCTTTTAAGATAGATTCAGGAGAAGCAAGTCCTATTGAAATCTTGTCAAACCTTTTTACTTGGTTTTTATCTTTATTGTTTCTATTATTCATCATAGTTTTTACTATTGATTTAATTGCAATTAAAAAATTGATTTAGATTTATGACTTGTACCAATTAGTGTCTACACTTTTCAAAACAAACCATTCAGCTAATACCTCGAATTACTTCTCTAAACTTCAAACTTCCTTTGAAGTGCTAGTTACAAAAACCTCTAGGTTTCCATAAAAAATCGGAACGGTTTACGGGTATAAATCCTTAAAAACTTATTATAAATAAGTATTCAGTTCCAAATGAATGGAACTGAATACAGCATTCTTTTTTATTCTTCTAATCTGATATCTAAACCAAGACCTTTCAATTCATGCATTAATACATTGAATGATTCTGGCAATCCTGGTTCTGGCATAGACTCTCCCTTAACGATTGCTTCGTAAGTTTTAGCTCTACCAATAACATCATCAGATTTAACAGTCAAGATTTCTCTCAATGTACTTGATGCTCCATAAGCTTCAAGTGCCCAAACCTCCATCTCTCCAAAACGTTGACCTCCAAATTGAGCTTTACCACCCAATGGTTGTTGTGTAATCAACGAGTATGGTCCGATAGAACGTGCGTGCATTTTATCATCTACCATGTGTCCTAATTTCAACATGTAGATTACACCCACTGTAGCTGCTTGGTGGAAACGTTCTCCAGTACCTCCATCATAAAGATGTGTATGTCCAAAACGTGGTACACCTGCTTCATCTGTCAAGGCATTGATTTCGTCTAGAGAAGCACCATCAAAAATTGGAGTAGCAAATTTTCTACCCAAGTTCATTCCAGCCCATCCTAAAACGGTTTCATAGATCTGACCAATGTTCATACGAGATGGTACCCCAAGTGGATTCAATACGATATCTACTGGTGTTCCGTCTTCCAAGAAAGGCATATCTTCATGACGAACGATACGAGCAACAATACCTTTGTTACCGTGACGACCCGCCATTTTATCCCCAACTTTCAACTTACGTTTTTTAGCGATATATACTTTCGCTAATTTCAAGATTCCAGCTGGCAATTCATCTCCAACAGTAATCGTGAATTTCTCTCTACGTAACGCTCCTTGTAAGTCGTTCAATTTAATTTTATAGTTATGAATTAAATCATTCACCATTTTATTAGTCGCCTCATCAGCTACCCATTGACCTTTACTTAAGTGAGCAAAATCTTCAACAGCATACAACATTTTTTGAGTGTATTTTTTACCTTTTGGCAATACTTCTTCACCCAAATCGTTCATAACACCTTGCGATGTTTTACCGTTTACGATTACGAACAATTTCTCTACTAATTTGTCTTTTAATTCAACAAATTTGGTTTCGAATTCCAATTCAAGTGCTGTTAAAGCATCTTTATCTTGTGTTCTCTTACGTTTATCTTTTACCGCTCTTGCGAATAATTTTTTATCTAAAACCACACCGTGTAAAGATGGAGATGCTTTTAATGACGCATCTTTCACATCACCTGCTTTATCCCCGAAGATCGCACGAAGCAATTTCTCTTCTGGAGTAGGATCTGATTCTCCTTTTGGTGTAATTTTTCCGATCAAAATGTCACCAGGTTTTACCTCGGCTCCAATTCTAATCATACCGTTTTCGTCCAAATCTTTAGTAGCTTCTTCAGAAACGTTAGGAATATCATTCGTTAACTCTTCATTACCTAATTTAGTGTCTCTTACTTCTAATGAATAATCATCCACGTGAATAGAGGTAAAGATATCGTCACGAACTACTTTCTCAGAAATTACAATCGCATCCTCAAAGTTGTACCCTTTCCAAGGCATGAAGGCTACTTTTAGGTTTCTACCCAAAGCCAACTCTCCATTTTGAGTAGCATATCCTTCAGATAAAACTTGACCTGGAACTACTCTATCCCCTTTTCTTACGATAGGTTTCAAGTTGATACTTGTTCCTTGGTTGGTTTTTCTAAATTTAATTAAGTTGTATGTTTTCTCATCGGTATCAAAACTTACCATTCTTTCTTCTTCAGAACGATCGTATTTAATAGTAATGATATTCGCATCAACGTATTCAATTGTTCCGTGTCCTTCAGCATTAATTAATACTCTAGAATCCGAAGCCACTTGACGCTCTAAACCAGTTCCTACAATTGGAGCTTCTGGGCGAATTAATGGTACAGCTTGACGCATCATGTTGGATCCCATCAACGCACGGTTCGCATCATCATGTTCCAAGAATGGAATCAATGAAGCTGAAATCGAAGCAATTTGGTTAGGAGCAACGTCAGTATAATGAACATTAGTTGGTTCAATTACAGGGAAATCACCTTCTTGACGTGCAATTACATTATCGGCAGTAATTTTACCTGAATTATCCATTTGAATGTTCGCTTGCGCAATCATCATTCCTTCTTCTTCTTCAGCGCTCAAGTAAACAGGAGTTGACTCTAAATCAACTACACCATTAGTTACTTTACGGTACGGAGTTTCAATGAATCCCATACCATTCACTTTAGCATACACCCCAAGAGATGAAATCAAACCAATGTTTGGTCCCTCAGGAGTTTCAATTGGACATAAACGTCCGTAGTGGGTATAGTGAACGTCACGCACCTCAAAACCGGCTCTTTCTCTTGAAAGCCCACCTGGTCCTAGGGCAGATAATCTTCTTTTGTGTGTGATCTCAGCTAATGGATTCGTTTGATCCATAAATTGAGACAATTGGTTTGTACCAAAGAAAGAGTTGATTACTGATGATAATGTTTTAGCATTAATCAAATCAATAGGTGTAAACACCTCGTTATCTCTAACGTTCATTCGCTCTCTAATAGTTCTAGCCATACGAGCTAAACCAACACCGAATTGTTGAGACAATTGTTCACCAACTGTTCTCACACGACGGTTTGATAAGTGATCAATATCATCAATCTCTGCTTTAGAGTTGATCAATTCGATCAAATATTTAACAATGGTAATGATATCTTCTTTGGTAAGCACTTGCTTTTCCATAGGGATATCCAAACCAAGTTTTTTGTTCATTCTGTAACGACCTACCTCACCTAAGTTGTAACGTTGGTCAGAGAAGAACAATTTATCGATAATGCCTCGAGCAGTTTCTTCATCAGGCGGTTCTGCGTTACGCAATTGTCTGTAGATATGCTCAACAGCTTCTTTTTCAGAGTTTGTTGGGTCTTTTTGTAACGTATTGTGAATGATAGCATAATCACCTTGATTAGCATCTTCTTTATGTAACAAAATAGATTTAACGTTCGATTCGATGATTTCTTCCACATTATCTTTGTCGATAATGGTATCTCTATCAAGGATGATCTCGTTACGTTCGATAGAAACCACTTCACCAGTATCTTCGTCAACGAAGTCTTCGTGCCATGTATTCAATACACGAGCGGCTAATTTTCTACCAATATATTTTTTAAGTCCTGTTTTAGAAACTTTAATTTCTTCAGCAAGGTCAAAAATTTCAAGGATATCTTTATCTCTTTCAAAACCAATAGCTCTAAATAAAGTAGTTACTGGTAATTTTTTCTTTCTATCGATATACGCATACATTACGCTATTGATATCGGTAGAAAATTCTATCCAAGAACCTTTAAAAGGAATTACTCGGGCAGAATATAATTTTGTTCCATTGGCATGGAATGATTGTCCAAAGAAAACACCTGGTGATCTATGCAATTGAGAAACAACTACACGTTCAGCACCATTGATAACAAAAGTACCAGATGGAGTCATGTAAGGAATTGTTCCAAGATATACATCCTGTACAATAGTTTCAAAGTCTTCGTGTTCTGGATCGGTACAATACAGTTTTAAACGTGCTTTTAAAGGCACACTATACGTTAGACCTCTTTCTATACATTCTTGAATTGTATAACGTGGTGGATCTACAAAATAATCGAGAAATTCTAATACAAAGTTATTCCTTGTATCTGTGATTGGGAAGTTTTCCATGAAGGTGTTGTACAACCCTTCGTCGCCTCTTTCGTCAGATTTAGTTTCCAATTGGAAGAAATCTTTAAACGATTTTACCTGAACATCTAGAAAATCTGGATAGGCAGGAATATTTTTTGTAGAGGCAAAATTCAATCTTTCAGTCTGATTCGTTATCATCGATGGACAAAATTTTGATTTAAAAAAAGTAATTTTTTGTGTAAAAACACTGTTTAATTTATACTTTCTTTTTGTAACCAATACATCTTTAAAAGCAATCTAAAATAGGCTACTCTTTTTCTTCGTATTGATCAAAAACTTTTTCGTATTTTAAACTAATTTATAATAAAATTGGTTAATAATTTTATTATACGAAAAATGGTTTAGGTCATTGAGTACAGTACTCAAGACCTAAACCTTGTTCTAAAACTATGTAAAAGTTATTTTAACTCAACAACAGCTCCAGCTTCTTCTAAAGATTTTTTAAGCCCTTCAGCTTCTTCTTTAGATACACCTTCTTTCACGTTGCTTGGAGCACCGTCAACTACATCTTTAGCTTCTTTCAAACCTAAACCTGTAAGTTCTTTTACTAACTTAACAACTGCTAATTTAGAAGCACCTGCATCTTTCAATACTACTGTAAATTCTGATTGCTCAGAAGCTCCACCAGCATCAGCACCACCAGCAGCAACTACTACAGCTGCAGCAGCAGGCTCGATACCATACTCATCTTTTAATATTGTTGCTAATTCGTTAACTTCTTTTACTGTTAGGTTAACTAATTGTTCTGCGAATTGTTTCAAATCTGCCATTTTTTCTATCGTTTTAAAATGATTTGTAAAATATAATTTATTATTGTGCGCGTTATCTACACTTAATGTAAGCCATGCTTAATTAAGCAACCTCTTCGTCTTTGAAGTGGTTTTGAAGAGCAGAAATAACTCGTTGTGCTGGTGATTGAAGTAATCCAATGATTTCGCCAATAAGTTCTTCTTTCGATTTGATAGTAGCCAAAGCTTCTAATTGATCGTCTCCAATGTAAATTTCAGAATTAATGAAAGCTCCTTTTAATACGGGCTTATCCGATTTTTTTCTGAAATCTTTAATTATTTTTCCAGGTGCATTAGCTATATCTGAAATAAAGATAGCGCTGTTACCAGTTAACACTGATGGCAAGTCACCATAATCATTATCAGAAGCCTCCATTGCTTTTGCAAGCAAAGTGTTTTTTACAACCTCTAATTTAATGCCTGCTTTAAAACAAGCTCTTCTTAAGTCTGAAGTAGTCTCTGCATTAAGTCCAGAAATATCAGATACATAAATGATATTTGTACCAGCTAACTGTGCAGTTAATTCTTCAATCGCGATTGATTTTTCTTCTCTAGTCATACTAAAAATTATTAACTACCAATTATACTGCTTTTGGATCCAATGCAATTGCAGGACTCATTGTGCTTGTAAGGTGAATACCTTTAATGTAGGTACCTTTAGCAGCAGTTGGTTTAAGTTTGATTAATGTTTGAATAATTTCGTGTGCATTGTCATAGATTTTATCAGCATCAAAAGATACTTTACCTATTCCAGCATGTACGATACCAGTTTTGTCAACTTTGAAATCGATTTTACCAGCTTTAACTTCTTGAACTGCTTTTGCAACATCCATAGTTACCGTACCTGTTTTTGGGTTTGGCATTAAACCTCTAGGTCCTAAAACACGACCTAATGGACCTAATTTACCCATAACAGCAGGCATAGTGATGATTACATCAATATCAGTCCAACCGTCTTTAATTTTTTGAAGGTAATCATCTAAACCAACGTGGTCTGCACCAGCCGCTTTAGCTTCAGCTTCTTTATCTGGAGTTACAAGAGCCAAAACTCTTACATCTTTACCAGTTCCATGAGGTAATGTTACCACACCTCTAACCATTTGATTCGCTTTTCTAGGATCTACTCCTAAACGTACTGCGATATCAACAGACTCATCAAATTTTGCAGAAGCAATCACTTTAATTAATGCCGCAGCATCTTTTAAAGAATACAATTTGTTCTTTTCAATTTTTGAAGCAGCCTCTTTTTGCTTTTTTGTCAATTTTGCCATGTCTTTCTCTTAATTAAAAAGGAGCGTCTCCTGATACAGTTATACCCATAGATCTAGCTGTTCCAGCAACCATACTCATAGCAGACTCAATTGTGAATGCATTTAAGTCAGGCATTTTGTCTTCAGCAATAGCTCTAATTTGTTCCCAAGTAACACTAGCTACTTTTTTACGATTAGGCTCACCAGAACCAGATTTTAGCTTTGCAGCTTCCAATAACTGAACTGCTGCTGGAGGAGTCTTAACGACAAAATCAAATGATTTGTCTTTGTACACAGTGATTTGCACTGGACAAATTTTGCCAGGTTTATCTTGAGTTCTAGCATTAAATTGCTTACAGAACTCCATGATGTTTACCCCAGCAGCTCCTAAAGCAGGTCCAACCGGTGGCGACGGATTCGCAGCACCTCCCTTAACTTGTAGTTTAACTACCTTACTAATTTCTTTAGCCATTTTTTAAAAAATTTAACATCACACTCAATGGAAGCGAGAGTAATGGTTATTATAGATGTAACAAAAATTATACTTTTTCAACTTGCATAAAACTCAACTCTAATGGTGTTTTTCTTCCGAAAATTTTCACCATTACTTCAAGCTTACGCTTTTCTTCATTTATTTTTTCAACTGTACCGTTGAAACCATTGAAAGGTCCATCAATAACCTTAATTGTTTCACCTAAGTTGAATGGTATTGCTTGAGTATCTGTAGTAACAGCTAGCTCATCTACTTTACCTAACATTCTATTTACTTCTGCTACTCTTAAAGGAACTGGTTCCCCGTTTTTAGTTTCACCTAAAAACCCAATAACACTAGTGATAGACTTAATAATATGAGGAATCTCACCAACTAAGTTAGCTTCAATCATAACGTAACCAGGAAAATAAACTTTATCCTTAGCTATCTTTTTACCATCTTTAACGGTAACAATTTTTTCTGTTGGAACCAGTACTTGAGAAACATAATCTCCCATACCCAAACGAGCAATTTCAGTCTCGATATAAGCTTTAACCTTATTCTCTTGACCGCTCACTGCACGAACGACATACCATTTCTTACTATTATTATCTGTCATCACAAAAAAATTACGCTTTTAACCAGTTAAAAAATCCAGCTAATGCTTTCGCAAAAACCTCATCTACTCCCCAAGTTGCCAAGGCGAATACTACTGAAAAAACAGCAACAACAATTGTTAGACGTTGTACTTCAGACCAAGCTGGCCAAGTTACATTTGATTTTAACTCTTCAAATGCTTCCGATATGTAATTAACAACTTTTGTCATTATGATATATATTTTGCACGGGCGGAGGGATTCGAACCCCCATCAACGGTTTTGGAGACCGCTATTCTACCCTTGAACTACGCCCGTTTGTTAATAAAAGCCAGTAATGTTTCCACTACTGGCTTTAAAAAATTATACTTTAAAAGTACTATAGAATTTCAGTTACCTGACCAGCACCTACAGTTCTACCACCTTCACGGATAGCGAAACGTAGACCTACATTCATAGCGATTTCGCTCAATAATTTAACTTCAATAGTTAAGTTATCTCCAGGCATCACCATTTCTACACCAGCAGGCAAAGTAATTACACCTGTTACGTCTGTTGTACGAACATAGAATTGTGGACGGTAGTTATTGTGGAATGGTGTGTGACGACCACCTTCTTCTTTTTTCAAGATATACACCTCAGCTTTGAAGTGAGCGTGTGGTTTAACAGAACCTGGTTTTACAATAACCATACCTCTTTTAATATCTTCTTTAGCAACACCTCTTAACAAGATACCTGCGTTATCTCCAGCCTCACCTCTATCAAGGATTTGACGGAACATTTCGATACCAGTAATAGTAGATGTCAATTTCTCAGCACCCATACCGATGATTTCAACTGGATCTCCAGTATTACAAACTCCAGTTTCGATACGACCTGTAGCAACAGTTCCACGACCTGTAATTGTAAATACATCTTCGATTGGCATCAAAAATGGTTTTTCAGTATCACGTACTGGCTCTTCAATCCAAGCATCAACAGCTTCCATCAATTCAATGATTTTAGGAACCCAGTTTGGATCATTATTCAATCCACCTAAAGCAGAACCTTGAACAACAGGACCATTATCTCCATCATATTCGTAGAAAGATAATAAATCTCTGATTTCCATTTCTACTAATTCTAATAATTCCGCGTCATCAACCATATCCACTTTGTTCATGAATACAACGATTCTTGGAATACCTACCTGACGTCCTAAAAGGATGTGCTCACGTGTTTGTGGCATTGGACCATCTGTAGCAGCAACTACTAAGATAGCGCCGTCCATTTGAGCAGCACCAGTAACCATGTTCTTAACGTAATCCGCGTGACCTGGACAGTCAACGTGAGCGTAGTGACGGTTAGCTGTTTCATACTCTACGTGTGAAGTATTAATTGTAATACCTCTTTCTTTTTCTTCTGGAGCATTATCAATTTGATCAAATGATTTTGCTTGACAGTAACCAGCATCAGATAATACTTTCGTGATTGCTGCTGTTAAAGTTGTTTTACCGTGATCCACGTGTCCGATCGTACCAATATTTAAGTGTGGTTTCGAACGGTTAAAGGTTTCTTTTGCCATTTTACTTAATTTTTAATCTTAGTTTATATTTATTAGTGTTCAAATATTCTTTTTTTGAGCCAATGACGGGAATTGAACCCGTGACCTCTTCCTTACCAAGGAAGCACTCTACCCCTGAGCTACACCGGCAAGGATTGTAAAGTTTTCACCGGCGAACTTAAATTTAAATCCTGTAAAAGATTTTAACTTTAAGTCATGTTAGGATTACAAGCTAGCTTGTGATCCGTAAGGGTGAACCCTTACTAAATTTTCAAATCAAATTTTATTAAAACAAGTTTTATAAAATTTCATTACTGAAAATTTTGTGGGGAGAGCAGGATTCGAACCTGCGAAGTTCACACAGCAGATTTACAGTCTGCCCTCGTTGGCCGCTTGAGTATCTCCCCTAACTTTCTTTACTTTTGAAATCAATCGACTTTGAGCCGGCGGAGGGACTCGAACCCACGACCTGCTGATTACAAATCAGCTGCTCTAGCCAACTGAGCTACGCTGGCAATTTCAATAAAAAAAGTCCGCTATTTCTAACGGACTGCAAATGTATAGATTTTATCTCTCTTTCAAAACATTTTTTGAAAAAAATTTCAATTTAAACCGATGTTCTGATTTTTTCTTTTCTTTTTACTAATAAACGTTCTAAAGATTCTGTTGCTAAATCGACCGCCTCTTCAAAAGTTTTACATTGCTTTTTGACTACAAATTCGTCACCAGGGACATTGATCTTAATTTCTACCCATTTATTCTCTTTATCACTTGTTTTTTCGACTTTTAAAAAAGCATCTGATGAAACTACTTTATCATAATACTTTTCTAATTTATCCATTTTTTCTTGAATAAAATCAACTAGCTTTCTGTCAACTGTAAAGTTAACCGCGTGAACACTTACCTTCATAATCAAATTAATTAATAATTAAACACTTAGAATTATTTTTGATTTCTAGGATGCGCCTGTTTGTATACTTTTTTCAGTTCAGTTAAACTATTATGAGTATACACTTGTGTCGATGCTAAACTAGAATGTCCTAATAATTCTTTGACTGAATTTAAATCGGCTCCGTTGTTCAATAAATGAGTAGCAAACGTATGACGTAATATGTGCGGACTCTTTTTTACTTTTTCGGAAACAGTACTAAAGTACGAATTAATTAATCGGTACACAAAAGATTCATTTATTTTAACGCCTTTTTTAGAGAGAAAAAAATACTCATCATCGATTATATTTTCCAATCCATTGCGTTCCTTGAGATAACTCTCAAATTGACAATTAATTACAGGTAAAATTGGAATGATTCGCTCTTTGTTTCTTTTACCTAAAACTTTAATTGTACTAGCGCCAAAATTAACATTTGCTAGTTTTAAATGAATCAACTCTGTTCTTCGCATTCCTGTTGTATACAATAGGTCAACAATCAACTTGTCTCGGACCGCTTCAAAACCAACTGGGTTTTGCATAAATAGTAGAACAGCGTCGACTTCTTTTTCAGAAAATGGGATTTGGATTTTTTTAGGCGTTTTTAAGGACTTGTGTTTCAAAAGCGGACTCGCTTCAATTTGTTTCGTCTTCAAAAGAAATTTATAATACGCTTTAAGCGAAGCCATTTTTCGATTAACAGAAACATTAGACACATGAGCATCCACCAACGACACAATCCAACTCCTAATTTGGCTATAGTTAGCTTGGTCAATGTCGTGTTGGCCAAAATGGAGCGAATTGAACGATTCAAAAGAAACAATATCATTCCAATACGCTAGTACCGTATGCGGAGAATAGTTTTTCTCCAACTGCAGGTACTCGCGAAATGCTTCTTTATTATTTTTCATAAAAAAAACCGTTAGCATCAAAATTATACAATTTCAATGACTAACGGTTAGTATTTAAATAAATTTAGATATTAACTTTCTAAATTATCTCTCATGTTTTGGATATAAGCCGCTTTCTGGAATTTCATTCTATTCGTTACAGATGGCTTAATGAAAGCTTGACGTGCACGCAACTGACGAACAGTTCCTGTTTTATCAAATTTTCTTTTATAGCGCTTTAATGCTCTATCGATATTTTCTCCGTCTTTAATTGGTATAATTAACATAATATAGACACCTCCTCTCGTTAAGGGTGCAAATGTAGAAAATAAATACGAATTAAAAACTATAAATTAAAAATTATTCTACGGCTGGCTTATAATTTTGTTTATCCAATATCATTTTAGATAAAATTTCCTTCATGATTTCCGAAGTTCCTCCGCCAATAGGCCCTAAGCGACTATCTCTAAATAATCGTGCCAATGGATATTCTTCCATATAACCATACCCACCCAACATTTGTAAACAACTGTAAATCGCTTCATCGGCTACTTTGGTCGATTTTAGCTTGGCCATTGTCGCTTCTTTTACTACATACTCTCCTTTATCTAATCGAGCCATCGCAGCATAATTGAATATTTTACAATGTTCCACTTCGGTTGCGTGCTCTACTAAAGTATGTCGTAATGCTTGAAATTTATTGATTGTTGTGCCAAAAGCTTGGCGCTGTTCCATGTACTCAATAGTATAGTCTATAGCATATTCGGCTCTTGCATGCGCATTGATAGCCATGATCAAACGCTCCGAAGCAAAATGTTGCATGATATAAGGGAACCCTTTATTAGGTTCGCCCATTAAATTTGAAATTGGAATTTCAACATTATCAAAAGCAATTTCAGCTGTATCCGAAGCCCTCCATCCTAATTTATCTAATTTTGTTGCCGAAATCCCAGGCGTATTGGTATCTACTAAAAACACACTAATTCCTTTATTTCCTAATTCAGGTTGTGTTTTAGCCGCTACAATATAATAGTCTGCGTACAACCCATTTGTGATAAACGTTTTAGAACCATTAATAATGTATTTGTCTCCCGATTTAACCGCAGTGGTTCTCATTCCAGCTACATCACTTCCTCCAAAAGGTTCTGTAATGCATAATGCTCCAATTTTATCTCCGCTAATACTTGCCGTTAAATAGTCTTGTTTGATGGATTCACTTCCTTCAGCATTTAAATGTGTCATGGCCAAATAAACGTGTGCCCACATCGCAGCGGCAAATCCTGATGATTTAATTTTTTGAAGTTCTTCTAGAAAAATCACTGTATAGAACAAATCCAAGTTCATTCCACCGTACTGAGTAGGATAATTGATTCCAAAAAAACCCATCTCACCAAATTTTTTCCAAATAAAACGATCGATCGTCCCTGATTTTTCCCATTGTTCAATGTAAGGCACAACTTCTTTTTGTAAAAAATCGCGAAAACTTGCTCTAAATAGTTGATGTTCTTCTGTGAAATACATTGAATTCATTGGTGAAAATTAAAATTGTAAGAATTAATTCTTTTTTTAGAAATCCAAATATAGTGCGATTATTTTTATTTTATCGTTAGGCATTCCCTTAATTTTTGTTAAATCCGCAGTTTCAATAATTGCTCCATTCATACTTCGATAAATAACTATTTGTTTGGCCAATGTATATTTGAAATAGGGAAACTTTGCCAATTCTTTTATTGAAGCGTTATTAATATTCACTTTTTTTATTCCAAACAGTGATTTCACTTTGAACCTTTTGTTTAAATTAACTAATACTTCTGGCGACAAACCCCAAACCTCATTCAACTGTTCCATTGCAACAAAACTTCCCAGACTCTCTCTGAAACTTAAAATACGCTGCGCTATCACTTCGCCTATTCCATATACTTTAACTAAATCTTCCAAACTGGCGGTATTAATATCGAGTTCTACTAATTTTTCATTTGTAGCAAAAACAGGGGTTCTATAAATTGAAATTGAATTACTTTTTCTTTTTTCATTTACCCAATCCGGGAATTTAAAATAAGGAGCGATCCTACTTAACAATGAATCGGACACTTTTGTTACTTTTTGAAATTCTTCGCCTGAATTAACAAATTTATTTTCATTTCTAAAGGCAATCAAACGATCAATCTCTTGAACGGACATTCCTAATTTATAGCCTTTGTAATCCGAAATGTAATTGGGATTAAAAGGATACAATCGAGTACCTTCAAACCTAGCTAGTTCTTTTAACGAATCGATTTCAGTTTGAATAGCCAACCATTTTTCTTTTTCAGGATTTGTCTTTATTGGCGAGCCGAAATCAACAAAAAAATAAATCGATTGTAAAACAACAATTAAAATTAACAACACTAGAAGTCCTGTTCGATGGGATTTAGAAAATAAAAAATACGCGAAGAACGATTTGAAATTCATAGATTAGGGACGTTTTAAAATTTGGGTATTTAAAAATAAATAAAAATTAAATATCCAGAAAATTAAATACCGAATTATAGCTTTAATTAATCTTCTAAAATTTATAATTCACATTTTACAACTTTAAACGTAATTATTGTTTTTATTTTTTACAAAAAACTATACATTTGGAATCTAATAACTAAAACTTACATAACCATGTCAATTTGGAGAGTTAAACCTATTTCGGCTTTTGAAGCTGATATGAAAAAAAGTACTTTAAAGAGGGTTCTTGGAAAATGGAGCCTTACAGCAATTGGTGTTGGAGCCATTATCGGTGGTGGAATTTTTGTTCTTACTGGAACAGGAGCTTACTACCATGCAGGACCAGCATTAGCAATATCGTTTATCATTGCAGGTATTGCCTGTGTTTTTGCCGCACTTTGTTATTCTGAATTTGCCTCAATTTTACCGGTTGAAGGATCTGCTTATGCATATGCTTACGGTACAATTGGAGAAATTTTTGCTTGGATCATTGGCTGGGGACTTATCCTAGAATATGCCATGGGATCCATGACAGTCGCCGTTTCGTGGTCAGGCTATTTCAACAAATTGCTTTTGAAATTTGGCGTTTCATTACCTGATTGGCTTACTACCGATCCTGCTAGTTATACTGGCGAAGGTTTTTCGATGAATCTTCCAGCATTTTTAATAGTGTTATTTGTAATCTCAATTTTGATCAAAGGAACACAAAATGCTGCTAAAGCAAATAATATGATTGTGATCTTGAAGGTTTCTGCAGTATTGTTTGTAATTATTGCAGGTGCGTTTTTCATCAACTTTGACAACTGGTCTCCATTTATTCCAGAAGCTACTCAAATTGTTGAAAAAGAAACCACTCATAACGCATATGGCTTAACCGGAATTGTTTCTGGAGCTGCAGCGATTTTCTTTGCTTACGTAGGTTTTGATGCTGTTTCCACTCAAGCTGGAGAGGCAATCAATCCTAAAAAAGATGTTCCATTTGCTATTATTGCCTCTTTATTAATATGTACCACCTTATACATTTTAGTTTCTTTAGTATTAACTGGAATGATGAATTACCAAGACTTTAACCCACTAGGAAAATATCCAGATGCAATTAAAGCTCCAGTAGCTTATGCGTTTGATATTGCTGGTCAAGGTTGGGCAGGATTAATTATTACAATAGCCGCTACAGTTGGTTTAGTATCTGTATTAATGGTAATGATTATGGGACAATCTAGAATCTTTTTAGGAATGTCTAAAGACGGATTAATTCCGCAAGTATTCTCTAGAGTAAACCCTATTTCTGGTACACCAAAAACAAACCTAATGATACTAGGTGGTATTATTGCTGTAGTAGCCGCATTTACTCCTATCAATGAATTAGCTGATATGACAAGTTTCGGAACCTTATTTGCCTTTACAATGGTTTGTATTGCGGTTTGGATTTTGAGAGTTAAGCAACCTGAATTAGTAAGAACATTTAAAGTTCCTGCTTTACCAGTAATTGCAGTTTGTGGTATTTTAATCAATACCTACTTAATGGTAAACTTAAGTGTAAAAGCACAATTATTTTCTGGGGCTTGGTTATTGATTGGTATATTAGTCTATTTTGGATATAGCAAAAGCCGTTCAAAATTAAATAATGACAAAGCAGAATAAAATCTACTTATAGGTTAACAAAAAAGCTCTAGTGTACTAGAGCTTTTTTTGTTTATATATCAAATACCGAACTTCGTTTAGCTCGAATTAAATCTTTCAAACGCATCCAGAAAGCTAAAATTAAATACACTGCAAACCACAAGCCTACTGTAACAAAGGATAGATAAATAAAAAACAAACGCACACTACTCGCACGCATCCCTAAAGCATCTGCTAATCTTGAGGAAACATGAAACCCGTGTTTTTCAAAAAAAAATTTAAGTCGACTCAGCATGAATAATTGTATTTGAATCCAAAATTACATAATTTTTACTCACTTATTTATTCTTTATCAAATCAATTCCGATAGCACACGACAAGCATTTACTTTTGTTGCAATATTCCTTTTTCAATTGCAATAAAGATTGACTTTCAAAAGCATTGGCTGCAGGAATTCCAAAAAAGTGGAATTTTTCGATAACACTATTTTTTTCAGGAGAGATATCTTGTACCAATTGAATTAACTCTTCACTATTTTCTTTCCCTTGGCTTTGAGAATAAATAAATTGAATAGGTACAATTGCATTTATAATTAACAAATCAATGAATGGTTTAGATAATTGTTTCTTTTTCTTAGGACTCACTTTATCAAATTGATAATGATCTAACCAATACGATGATGCTTCAACATCCAAAAGTTGGTATATTTTTCCAACCGTATTGGCCGCAATGATTTTAGAAAACAAATTGCTATGATAATGCAATAATACAGCCAATTGAGAAAGCCGAATTGTTGGAAAATTATCAGGTCGATGTTTATAAAATTGTACCGGAGGCACTATAGACTTGACCAATTGGTATTTTTGAAGCAGGTAATGATATCTACACTTCAAATCATTAAAATAGTGATCTTCTTTATCTGAATCCAACAACCCGGCATTACCAAAAAGTAAGGCTTCAATGTTAGCTAAATTGGAAGATTCTTTTCGAATTATCGAAAAAGGGATGGAAGAAACAATGGTTAAAAACTGTTCTCCATTCGTATTCAAACCAAAATTTTGAGCCAATAGCCAAAAAAATACTGTCTCCCAATCTGAATTAGTTTGCGTAAGCCAATTTGAAATAGGTTTTGTTTTTTGTTCTAGACGTTCAATAAAGAGCCGTTCTTGCCAATGTCTTAAGAGAAATTGATCCAAACCTGTCAATTGATTTTCGCAAAATAACCACGATTTTACAGATCGTAACGCATTGTATTTAATCACTGTTTCTGGAGCGACATACTGCTTTATTTCTAAAACAGGAATAATTGAATTGTCACTTCTATAAATGGCTACATCATTTTCCCAAACAACATGCAAAATCACATTTTCATAGGCAGGATCATTCTCATGATGATGCGCGTACCAATCGGAAGATTTTAAATGTATTTCTACATTTCCGGCCCATTTTTGATTATCGATTCGAATTTGAGCATTGAAAAAATCAGGTCCAGCTTGTTCTAAATACTGACCTACGTTTAGAATTACGATAGTTTCTCCAGAAGTAGTTTTGAGATCTAAGGTGTTGAAAATACCAAATTTCCATAAGTAATGTAAAAAATCTTCTTTCATTCAGGGGGCGATTAAATGAAAAACTAAGGTACAAAAAAGAACTTCTTATTTCATTTGCAAGCCAAAAGAAAAACAACTACTTATTCAAAGAAATTCCAAGTCAATCCGAATCGGATAGTCATGTCTCTGTAAGGATTGTTGGGAGCCGAATAAAAGGTATTTCCAGTCAAAGAAGAATTAAAGTGTTCTACTTTAAAAAAAATGCGCGTACGTTGGATTTTAGCATTAACAAAAAAGTCGAGGTTCGGAAAATTCCCAATTTGCTTGTCCCTTTGTACAAAAAACTCACCGATCACTGGATTATAATCATTTGCATAATAGTTTGTGAAATAATTAAAAACGATACCCGTTTGTAAATACAATGCTTTTTTGAAGAAGAAATCTGTAAAATAAATCGAATTTCTAGTTACTACTTCAGGTACATTCAATACCAATTGGTTTTGATCCACTTTCTGATACAAAACTGTATTATCTAATGCAAATTTTCCAAACTGAAACTCTTTATTCATTTTTAAAGAAAGGTATTTGATGGTTCCTGCATATTGGGAAGGCGATACAATTTGGGTTTGAGCCAGTTTTTGTGCTGCAGTAGAAATATCATCAAAAAATAAATGATCTTGAATGGAAGAAAGTTGCAATGAAGCATTTATCCATGGTGTGATTGCATTAACCGAAAGGGAATTGATTTTTTCGTTATTAAAATTATTTGACCAATTATAGGCTAGATAACTACTTTGGTGGAGATTGTAGTTGTTATTTGGTAATTTATTTGTGTTTTGATACTGGAATACAAATTGATTATCCTCATCCAAATCAAACTGCATTGTAGCATCTAAATTAGACAAAGACTGATTGGTGATTGATCTAGTATATAAAAACCTCCCATTCCATTTATCTTTTCGGTATTCGTATTGACCACCCGCACTATTAATAGTCATAGATAGCGAACTTGGAACTGTTCGATTATCAAAAAAAAGAATCTGATTGTAATAATAATTTGATCTAAAGTCATCTACAAAAAATTGAAATTTCCCTAAAGAAGTATTTTCATATTGCAAACCCACTTTGTTGTACATTTTATTGTAACGTGTTTGATCATTGATTTCAGTTGATCTAAAAGACTCGCCAAAACGATTAATAATTTGACCATTAGCATTGGATGAAACTGTAAGTTGGTTGAATTCAAAAAACTTATTTTCGTAGTTGAATTGGTGTTTTAAATAAAGATTATTAGCTCCTTGTTTAGAGTTAATTCTAAAACCATGATCGATAAAAAATCGTTTACCTTTCAAAAAAGATTTAGCATCCGTAAGGTAGACTTCTAACCGTTGTCGGTTTTTATAATCAATATTTTCGCTTTCAAAATCTGCAATAGTTGTGATACCACCATTCTCTTTATTTAGAATATCCTGTTGGGTAAAATGAAAATCAAACCAATATCGTTTTGATTTCGTACTATAACTCGTTGTAAATCTAAAATTTCCAGTACTTGCTAATTGATTAATATACTTTCCATCCGAACGCAATCCACGATAAGCCAAAGAAAAATTGAGATTGGGAGAAGTGTTTACAGCGATATAAGAATCCACAGATTGTCCTTTCAATTGAGTGGATTTAAAATACAGCTCAGTTAAAGGAGTTGCTACAGAAGCATACCGAATTTGATTGGCTTCAATAAAATTGAAATGTTTGGCTTTAAAACCAAATTCTGGATAGGGATCCAAAGCCGTTAAACTGTATTGTAAGGTATTGTAGGTTTGTCCATCATTAGCAAAAGGCAACAAGCCAAAAGTATCTCTTCGTAGATAATTATGACTGTACTCTTTTTTAATCGTTAAGGAAGTATCTATATAAGTTGTATCTCTATCTAGAGTGATAATTCGATATAGGTCAAGAGTTGCCACCTTTTGAGGTTGACGCGCTTTAGTTGTATCTAAAGAACTTCGGTATTTGGTATTAAAATCTAGTCTCTTTGATTTGTTTTGTGAAAACAAAAAAGAAGTAATAAACAGCAATACAATACAACAAAACATTCTCATGAAGCAATACTTTTAATTCTATAGAACGACAAAGGTAATTGATCTATGGGGATAAAAAAAACCACCAGCCGAAGCTGATGGTTTTAAAATCTATAATAAAGGATAATTAGTATCCAGGATTTTGTTGAATAGCAGAGTTACCAGTAATCTCAACTTGAGGAATTGGTAAAGCAAATTTAGTACTTGTTAAAGGAAGATTACTCGGGTTGGCCGCAGGAAAATTCCAAGTAGTTGAACTGTATTCTGAAGCATCTCTTTCAAGACCTGCACCAGCTAAAGTTCCAATACGTTTCAAGTCAATAAATCTAAAGCCTTCAAAAGACAATTCTAATCTTCTTTCGTCAAGAATTCCTTTCCATGCAGCCTGAGCTGAAGCATAAGTTGGAAGAGGCTGAGCTGTAGCAAAACGTGCATCTCTTACCGCTTTAATTGCTGCTGCAGCACCTGCTAAATCTTGAGCAGCTACTCTTGCTTCTGCTTTGATTAAATACATTTCAGAAAGTCTAGCAACCATAAAATCAGGATTAAATCCATTTGAAGAAGTTACAGCACTTTGCCCTCCGTGTTTGTGCAAAACAATGATGTCAGAGTTTCTTACATCGGTTGCAGTAGTATAGTTTGGATCAATAACAGAAGCACTTGTACCTGTTAAATGAACTGTAGTAGCCAATCTAAAGTCACCTGAAACTGCAGCCAATTTATTGTATAAAGATCTACTTACTTCGTAAAATGGAGATCCATTTACTCTATTAGCAACAGAAACCCATCCATTGTGCAAGTTAGTACCTTGAGCATTTTGTTGTACAGTTCTTTTTAATCTAAAGATTACCTCTGTGTTAGGATCCTCATTATGAGTATGAAATACAGAATTATATTTAGCTTGTGTATTAGCTAAAGTAATTCCAGAAGTATTGATTACAGTATTAGCAAAAGTTTCTGCATTAGTATAATCTCCTTTCAATGCATACACACGAGCTTTCAATGCTTGAGCTAAAGCTTTTGAAGGATAAAAAGTTCTATTAGCTGCAGCATAAGCAGTTGCAGTATTAGAGTTGAAAATAGCAATGGCAGCATCCAAATCAGCGTGAATTGATTTGTAAAAAGCAGCATTGTTTACTCTTTCTGGCTTTTCAGTAGTAGCGATAATTCTATCAGCTAAAACACCTGCTAAAGATGCATCATCTTTAGGGTTTGGAGAAAAGTAAGAAACAATTTTACTATGCGCTAATGCTCTTAAAACTAAAGCTTCTGCTTTTGATCTGTTAATTAATTGCTGATCTGCAGGACTTGTAGCAACAACTTTATCTGCAAATGCAATTACTCTATTCAAACGAGCTAAAGCAAAGTATTGAGTTTGCCAAATTGCTGCTGCTGAACCATTATCAACATTCATCAAAAATACGTAATCAGATGTAACACCTTGACCACCATTTTGAGATCCAGGAGATGCTTCATCTGTAAATACAGAAGAAAAAACATACTCCGTTCTATTAGTTAAAATATTCATTGATGAGTTCACCAAATTAACTAAATCACTACTTTTCTTAATAGCTACATCTTCAGTAAGTGAACCTGGAGTAAATGGCTCCAAGAGATCTTCTGAACATGAAACAAATAGTATCGACGATACTAACAAAATTCCAAATATCTTTTTCATAATTTCTTTGATTAAAATTTAATATCTACACCAAAAGTGACTAATCTAGGAGTAGGGTATTGATACACATCTAATGTTCTACTACTTTCTACATCAAAACCTTGCCATTTTGTAAAAGTGAATAAGTTCTCACCTTGAAGTGAAAATGAAAGTGCACTCATAAAAGTGTTTTTCAAGAACTTCTGAGGGAAATTATAACCAACTTGAATATTTCTCATACGAATATAAGATGCATCACGTAAAAATCGATTTGAAGTTCCTGACAATCCTAAGTTACTTGCACTTGTAGAAGGAACATTTGTTTTAGTATTAGTAGCAGTCCATGCATTCAACATATCAGCACCAACATTAAATTGTCCAATATTTCCAACACTATATAAATTACTTAAATCACTATCAAATCTAGATACTTCAAATGCGTAAGTAAATAATGTAGAAGCGTAAAATCCTTTGTAGCTAAAGTCAAATCCAAAACCTCCTTGGTATACTGGAATACTGTTTACGCCAGCTGCTTTTTTATCGGCTTGAACTGGGCTTTCAGTTGGGTTACCGTTCTTGTCTTCAAATAACAATCTACCGTTTAAAGGATTAACTCCTAGGTAATTAAATACAAACGGCTCATTAATACTTCCACCATTTCTTGTAACATATAAACCACTACCAGCAAAAATTTCACCAGTACCAGCAATATCACTTACAACATTCTTATTTTTCGATCCATTTGCACGAATCGTTAATTTCATATCATTTTCATTATTTCTAATCAAATCATATGCTAAGCTCAATTCAAGACCTTTGTTAGTTACCGTTACATCAACGTTTTGAGTTAATGATGAAGTACCTGAAGTACTTGTTACAGGATTACTCAAAAATTGTTTTGAAGTTGCTCTGTTATAGTAATCAACAGATCCTCTCAATCTTCCTCTGAACAATTCGAAATCTAAACCAGAGTTCCATTGAGTTGTGATCTCCCATTGTAGTGCAGGGTAACCAAAACTAATTCCGTAACCAGTACCACCATTATAGGTGTTATTAGCAATTGAATAAATATCAGCAAAAGCTGGTGGAGTAATTCCAGCAAAAACTGAACCTCCTACAACTCTTTGGTTACCAACAGTACCATAAGAACCTCTTAATTTCAATACATCAATAAAAGTAAGATTATCCATAAACGCTTCTTCGTCTATGTTCCATCTTCCACCAGCTGACCAGAAATTACCCCATTGTTGAGCATCGATAAAACGAGAAGAACCATCTCTTCTGAATGTTCCTAATAAACCGTATTTACTTTTATAATCGTATTCAATATTTCCAAAATAAGAAATTAAATCGTTTCTCAAATTAGACGCAGATATTTGAGGAACATGGAAATCATCAGCTGCTGTATCAGCTGCATATCCAGCACCAGTATTTGGAACAAATACACCTTCAATTAAACCTCTTTGTCTAAAGTTGTTGTTGTAAGTTCTTGAGTGGTTGTACTCGATATTCGCATTAGCATTGAACGTATGATCTCTATACTCTTTTGTATAGTTAACTTGCCATAAATTGTTAAAATACCATTCTCTTCTTGCGTTAATATCTTCAAAACCATTATAAAGAGCAGTACCTGCAAACAATAATCCGTTAAATGAATTCGGGAATTCAGATTGGAAAAATCTAGTGTCTAAATACTGTCCGTTAAGTCTAGTTCTAAAAGTTAAATCTTTAGTTACATCATAAGAAAAATCAGAAGCTACATCTACACGAATCTCATCTGTTTGATTTTTATATTGTTGTAACTTATCAATCAACATAATTGGCGTAGCCAATAAACCAGGGGTAGTATTATAATAATTAAGAGCAGAACGTGGGTTTGTATACACACTAGGTGAAACATATGGAGCAGAAATAAAAGCCCCTAACACATAATTTCTATTAATTGCACCCTCACCTAAACTAGTTGCTTCATTGTTTTTACTAAAACCGAAAGAGCTATTAATTTGGTATTTGAATTTGGTGTTAGTTGATTTACCATTAATGTTATTTCTCAAAGTAAATCTTTTAAGACCAGTGGTTGATAAAATTCCTTCTTGTTCAAAATAACCCAATGAAGTAAAAGAAGCTACATTTTGACTACTATTCTCAACACTTAAATTGTGAGAAGTTGTATTTGATTGTTTAAAAAAGTAATCAACCCAATCCGTATTGATATCCCAAGTATTGATTTGAGCATCTGTTAAAGTTGCTCCTTTACCTGCACCACGCGCTTTCTCAATTTTAAGTAATTGTTGAGCAGTAGCATATTCATATTTAGGATTTTGAAGTTCTCCAACCCCATACTGTGAGCTATATCTAAAAGTTGTTTTTGACTCACCGAATTGTGCTTTTTTAGTTTTAATAACAATTACACCATTCGAACCTCTATTTCCGTATTCAGCAATTGCTGCTGCGTCTTTCAAAACAGAAGTTGATTCAATATCATTTGGGTTTATAGATCTAAAGTTATCACTGTTAGAAGGAAAACCATCAATAACATATAAAGGATCAGAGTTACCAGTGATGGTACCTACACCTCTAATAATAACAGTTGATTTAGCACCAGGCTGACCTGTAGAAGCTGTAATATTAACCCCTGCTAATTGACCTTGAAGCGTGTTCATAACATTCGCATTCGGTCTGTTTTCAATTGTTTTGCTTGAAACAGTAGCATCAGATACAACTGCTTGCTTTTTTGTTACAGTTCTATATCCCTGTACAACAACCTCTTTAAGATTAACTCCACTTTGAAGTTTAACATTAATCTGATTAGAAGTTCCAACAGTAGCTTTAGAATCGTTCATACCTACAAATGAAAATATAAGAACATCTCCAACTTTTGCTTTAATGGCATATTTACCATCAAAATCGGTTTGAACACCATTTTTTGTTCCTTTAACTATTACGTTAACACCTGGAACTGGACCTGTTCCGTCAGAAACAACTCCCGAAACTGTTTTCTCCTGAGCAAAAGAAAACTGCATAGATAACGCTAGTAAAAGCGTATAAATCCATTTGAATTTTAATCTCATAGTAAAATTAATTTTGAATTAGTTAACTACAAAAGTCTTAATTATTTCTTAATAAACAAACGTTTTTTAAAACAAATGTTAATTTAACATATGTTCAAGCATAATTTAAGGCAAATCGATGCGAATTATTTTGAAATGATTTTGATTTAAATATCAAAATGAAATTTATATTTAGCAAGTCCCAATGTAAGATTACGATATAAACAATTTGATTTTTCCACTACTCATTATAAAATAAAAAAATACAGCAGTAAACATATGCTTACTGCTGTATTTATTATAACAATTAAATAATTAGTGCCCAGTATTTTGAACACATAATTTATTGTATAGAAGTTCATTTAAAGGTATTGGCCAAAGGTATTGGGTATCCGTTTTAGCTACTGCTGGAGCGGAACCTTTTACTGGAAAATTTTGACCAAGTCTCATTATATCTGGCGAACTAAATCCTTCTGCTAATAACTCAATTCTTCTTTCTGTTAAAATTTGATCAATTAAATTTTGAACAGTTGCAAAAGACGAAACAGAAAATACTGTAGTTGCATCTGATCTACCTCTTACTGAATTTAACAATGCTACCGCTCTAGAATCTACAGAATTTGTATTTCTTGCAATTGCTTCTGATAAATTTAATAAAACTTCAGCATAACGAATTACAGGCACAAAATCAGGATCTGTTTGTGGAGCAGTCCACTTATGCACATATGATTTACCTGAAGTTAATACATTAAAGTTTCTTCTTGCATCCGTAGATTTCCATCCTGAATTTGAAATGATCCCAGTAGGCGCTAAAGAATACTCCCCACCTCCAACAGAACTAGCATTATAATAAAAAACTAAACTGTTTTGAGTACCAGGCGTATCGTTTGAACTATATGGGAACGAGAATACATTTTCTGATGTAGTTGACTTTCCAAAAACTGAAGATATTGAAGGAGCTAAAGCATGTGTAACACCTGTTGAAGATGTAAACGGCGCAGAAGACGAAACTATTTTATTTGCTTCAGTAATAACTTCTGCATACTTACCCATACTCAAATAAACCCTAGTTTTTAAAGCTATTGCAGTATTTCTGTGAGCTCTAGTTGTGTTATTTAAAGCAGTTGAATTACTCAAAGGTAAATTAGTTTCAGCAGCATTTAAATCATCAATAACTTGCTTATATATATCGGCTACTGTAGATCGTACCAAATCATTATTACCTCCACTAGTTTCAGGAGTTAACCTCAAAGGCAAACCAAGCGAAGTACCGTTATTTAATGTGTAAGGTTGAGCATATAATGTAACTAATGAATAGTAAGATAAAGCTCTTAAAAATTGAGCTTCGGCTGTATATTTAGTCTTCAATGCAGCTGTAATTGGAGCAGTTTTCAAACCTTCAATCAATATATTACATCTATTGATTGCAGTATATGCAGCTGACCAAAGATTCTGAACTTCATTTGTTGAAGATTGAACACCAAAACCCCATGTAAATAAATTAGTTACACCATTAGCTCTTTCATTTATAAACTCAGGTCCACGAACATCTTGGTAATTGAAAAAACGACCACCATAAAAATTTCCAACCTTTACGCCAGAATAAGCACCTAATACTAATTGCTCAACTCTTTCAGGAGTAGCAAATGCATTCGCATCACTGATTCTTGTTTGATTTACAGGGCTCAAAGCGTCTGTATCACTACAAGAAGTAATAAACAATGAGGCTATTAATAATAAATATAAATTTTTCATACTTGTATATTTTTAAAATTATAAACCTAAATTTAGTCCAAAAGAGAAGGTTCTTGCCATTGGCGCAGAGTTTCTGTCAACACTTGGAGAACCATTAGCATTTCCATTTGATGAAATCTCTGGATCAAATCCTGAATAACTTGTAATAGTAAATGCATTTTGAGCACTTAAATAAAATCTAAAACTAGTTAGACCCATACTCTCTAACAATTTCTTAGGAAGACTGTATCCCAATGCAATGTTTCTAAATTTGATAAAATCTCCTTTTTCTAAGTTGTCAGAAATAGGCATAGATGAACCATTTGAGACATTATCTCCAAAAACAACCCTTGGTATTGCAGTAACATCTCCTGCTTTTTGCCAACGCGTCATTGCTTCAACAGAATTATTCCAAACACGTTGATCTAATAAACCTGCTCTAGTTCCATTGTACACATAATTTCCTCCTGAAAAATAAACATTTACATTCAAGTCAAAACCTTTGTAAGAAAAAGTATTATTCAAACCACCAAAAAATTTAGGTAAGGCAGGACCCATTACTTTTGCATCTTGTGCTTGGTTTGCTGCACGAGTTGAAGTTCCATCACTTACTTTAGTCCATCTTGAAGCTGTTGGAGCTGAATGATCATATTGAACAGCAGTACCATCACCATAGTAGAAAATTCTTCTTCCATTTGCAGGATTCACACCACCAGTTTTTACAATGTAAAAATTACCAATAGATTCACCAACTCTAATAATATTTGTGTTCTCTAATTGAGTAGCAACAATTATATCAGAATTATTTGCATCCAAAGCAGTAACCACATTTTCTTGTGTAGTTATGTTAAAGCTAGTGTTCCATTTGAAACTACCTTTATCTAAAATTTTGGCATTTAAAGTTAATTCATAACCTGTATTTCTCATGCTTCCAACATTAGAAAGAATAGAATTTCCAGGGATACCTGCCGATGCAGATTGTGGAACGCTCAAAATTAAGCCGTCAATATCATTTTTATAGTATCCAAGCTCTCCTGAGATTACATCATTGAATAGACCAAAATTCAAACCTAAATCTAATTTATTACTAGTTTCCCAAGTTAAATTTTGATTTCCAGCTCTGTTAAAGAATAAAGTACCACTAGCATTATTTACACCAGCATCATAAAAACTACTTGAAGCAAAATCATTCAATCCTTGATTATTACCTACAACACCATAACTTGCTCTTAACTTTAATTGATTAACAACATCATTGCTTACTAATTGTTTAAAGAAATCTTCTTCAATTATATTCCAACCAAGAGAAGCTCCCCAAAAATTACCCCATTTTTTATCAGGTGCAAAAGCCGAATAACCATCACGTCTAGCATTTACAGATGCAAAGTATTTTTTCTTAAAATCATAATTTACACGTCCAAAATAAGACTCCAAATAATTCTCTGTCAATAAGTTTCCAGTAGAAACAATTGTACTATATCCTCCTTGGTACTCATTAAAGAAAGGGTCAGAAACACCTCTTCTTGAAGCTCCCCAAGCATCAACCTTAGTATATTGTCTTTCAGAACCAGCTAAAGCACTTAAACTATGATTATCTGTTAGTTGAACATTATAATCTAACACATTCTGAATTGATTTTCTAGAGTAGCGATTCATAGTATTAGTTGCTGCACCTCCTAAAGATTGACCGTCTCCATTTAATGGACCTAAGAAATCTTTATTTTCAACAATTAAATTATCAATACCATACAAAGATTTAAAATTCAATCCTTTAGCTAATTTTAAACCAATATAAAAATTAGAAATAAATTGATCATTTTGAGCTGTAAAAGTATTTGTATCTAAAATATACTGCGGATTAACCCATTGAAGTGCTGACTTATTATTACCACGTCCAATTCCAGTTGCATCTATACTATAACTTCCATCTGGATTAAATGGACCTACGTTTGGAGCTTGAGCAAAAGCCAAACGTGCTGCTCCAGATGAAGCAAAGTTACTACCAAAAGTAGAACCAGTACTTAAACCATTGTTTCTAGAATTAGTATAATTAAATGTTCCTCCTAAAGTCAACCAACTAGTCACTTTTTGATCTAATGTAAAACGACCTGTTTGTCTTCTAAAGTCATTATTTACAAACATACCTTCTTGCTCTAATTGACCCGCAGAAAGGAAATATTTAGTATTTTCATTACCTCCAGATATACTAACACTATGGTTAGTTGCTATACCAGTACGGTATATGTAATCATACCAATTCGTATCCACTAATTTACCATTAGCATCTGTCATAGTATAAAAACCCCTTGTAGTTCCATTTGCAGGTGTACCTGCATTTGTTAACCCTTCATTTTTGATAGTAGTAAACTGTTGCGCATCAAGCACATCAATTAAATTAAACGGTTTTGTAAAACTAACCGAAGTATCAAAATTAACAGAAAATTTACCTGCTTTTCCTTTTTTGGTAGTAATCAAGATTACCCCTGCAGCAGCACGTGAACCATAAATCGCAGCAGAAGAAGCATCTTTTAATACTTCAATACTTTCGATGTCAGCCTGGTTAATATTGGCTAATGGGTTATTAGCTGCATTATTTTGATTTAAATTATCCCCATTCCATGAAGGAACACCATCAATTACAATTAATGGGTATGAACTCAAGTTAATAGAGTTAACACCACGGATTCTAATAACTGCTTGGTTACCCAAAACACCATTCGGTTGTGAAATATTTACTCCCGATGCTGCACCAGAAAGTGCTTGATCAAAACTTTGAACTGGGATGTCTTTAATTGCAGCTCCAGTAATTTTTGAGATTGCACCATTAACATCACGTTTCTTTTGCGTTCCATACCCAACAACAACTACCTCATCTAAAGTGTTACCACCTTGTAATTTGAAGTTAATTGTGTTGGACGCACCCACTTTTGCAGAAGCGTCTTGCATACCTACGAAAGATACCACCAATACATCTCCTACTTTTGCTTTAATGGCGAATTTACCATCAAAATCAGTTTGAATACCATTTTTTGTTCCTTTAACTACTACGTTAGCCCCCGGAATAGGACCCGAAGCATCTGAAACAACTCCTGAAACTGTTTTCTCTTGAGCAAAAGAAAACTGCATAGACAACGCTAATAAAAGCGTGTAAATCCACTTGAATTTTAATCTCATAATTTGGTTAAATTTAAATTTTAGGATGCAAATATGATGAATTATATTTTATTAACAAATAGTTATCTTAAAGTTAAATGTTTGCAATTGTTAATTTATTAGCAAACTCAAAAAATCAAACAACAATACTTACTAATTTATTATTTAAAAGTAATTTTACCAAAAACAATTTAGCATGCTTTCTCTTCAATTTTCAAACTATAATCTTGAAACAGGAACCGACGAAGCCGGACGTGGTTGTCTCGCGGGTCCTGTAACAGCCGCTGCTGTGATTTTGCCTGCCCATTTCGAAAATTCAATGTTGAATGACAGCAAACAATTGTCTGAAAAAGCGAGAGAAAAATTACGCCCCATCATTGAAGAACAAGCTGTTTCTTTTGCGGTTACTCATTTGGAACCACTCATTATTGATGAAATCAATATTCTAAACGCCTCTATCAAAGCCATGCAAGAAAGTATTTTGAAATTGAATCCAAAACCTGAATACATTATAGTAGATGGGAATCGGTTTAAACCTGTTTTGGATATTCCGTACAGTTGTATTGTAAAAGGGGATGCTAAATTTATGAGTATAGCTGCTGCTTCAGTTTTAGCAAAAACATACCGCGACGACTACATGAACCGGATTCACGAAGAATATCCTATGTACAACTGGAAACAAAACAAAGGCTACCCTACTCTAGAACACCGAGAGGCTATTCGTAAATATGGGGTAACCAAATACCACCGAATGAGTTTTAGATTGTTGCCTGAACAATTAAAATTAGATATTTAAATCTGTGACGTGTTTCGAATCACGAATCTCCGTTCACGAATTCCGATTCAAACAATTGAGCGAAATGATGTAAAATCTTAGCTTTCACCTCGTTTTCATCAACGCTTTCAAGTCCGAGTTCCACATTAAGCGAAGTCACTGCTTTGCCGCGAATACCACAAGGAATGATATTATCAAAATAACCCAAATCGGCATTGACGTTTAGGGCAAAACCGTGCATGGTAACCCAACGCGAAGCGCGTACTCCCATGGCACAAATTTTTCGCGCAAAAGGCGTTCCAACTCCCAACCAAACACCCGTTTCTCCATCGCTTCTTCCGCAAGTCAAACCGTATTCGGCTAGCGTTAAGATGATGGCTTCTTCCAATAATCGTAAGTATTTATGAATATCAGTAAAGAAATTTTCCAAGTCCAAAATAGGATAGCCAACGATTTGGCCAGGACCGTGATAGGTAATATCTCCTCCCCGATTGATTTTATAAAAGGTAGCACCTTTGGCCTCCAATTGTTTTTCAGAAAGCAACAAATTACTCAAATCGCCACTTTTTCCTAAAGTATACACATGTGGATGTTCAACAAAAAGAAAATAGTTAGGTGTAGGTAAACTGGTTTCGTCTTTTCTATTTTGGATTTTAAGATCGACAATGCCTTTGAACAATTCCTCTTGGTATTCCCAAGTGGCCTTGTAATCTTTGTTTCCTAGATCGAATAATTGGATTTGTTTGTTCATTTGTCATTGCGAGGAACGAATTCATTTTAAACCGTTCCTTTTTTTATTGCGTGCCAAAGGTACAAAGTTTTGAAAATAAAAACGCTTTTTCTAGCCCTTACCGAAGATTCGGGAGTAGCAACATCCTCTTAACGCTTCCCAAGCGATAAAAGATAAAGCGTACAGCAGGACCAAAAGAGATAAAAAAACGAAAATGACTGTTCCTGAAAAAACTAGGATGTTTTTCAATTTTTGAAATTGCTACGTTTTCAAATTTAACTATCTTTGCGCTCTTAAAAACCGAATACAATGGCATTATCCGAACAAGAAATTTTACGTAGAGAAGCACTTACCGAATTACGCAATTTAGGTATTGAGCCGTATCCAGCAGCCGAGTTTACCACCACCGCATATTCGAGCGAAATCCTAGCTAACTTCGAGAAATACGAAGGTAAGGAAGTGATTTTAGCCGGTCGATTGATGGGAAAACGCATCATGGGAAAGGCGTCGTTTGCCGAATTGAAGGATGCTGAAGGACGTATTCAAGTCTATGTTTCGAGAGATGACATTTCGGATGATGAAGAGAAAACGATGTACAATGTAGTTTTCAAAAAACTATTGGACATTGGTGATTTCATTGGGATTCGCGGAACAGTTTTCAAAACACAAGTGGGCGAAATCTCAGTTCACGTATACGGATTAACGGTTTTGGCGAAGGCCTTGAAACCACTTCCTGTTGTGAAAATGGATGCCGATGGTAAAATCCACGATGCCTTTGCCGATCCAGAACAAAGATACCGTCGTCGTTACGTTGATTTAACGGTGAACGACCATGTGAAAGATACTTTTATCAAAAGAACTAAATTATTCAACGCCATGCGTTCGTTTTTTAATGACAAAGGGTATTTGGAAGTAGAAACTCCGGTTTTACAACCGATTCCAGGTGGAGCTGCGGCAAGACCATTTATCACGCACCACAACTCGCTTGACATTCCGCTATACATGCGTATTGCCAATGAGTTGTATTTAAAAAGATTGATTGTGGGTGGATTCGAAGGAGTGTATGAGTTCTCTAAAAACTTCCGTAACGAAGGAATGGACAGAACACACAACCCAGAATTTACCGCTATGGAAATATATGTAGCCTACAAAGACTACAACTGGATGATGAACTTTACCGAAAACTTACTCGAGCATTGTGCTATTGGAGTGAACGGAACAAGTGAGGTGACTTTTGGCGAATACAAAATTAATTTCAAAGCGCCCTATGCCAGAGTAACCATGACCGATTCTATCAAACACTTTACTGGTTTTGATATTTCGGGCAAATCAGAAGCGGAATTGTTTGCTGCTGCCAAAGGCATGGGAATTGACGTGAACGAAACCATGGGGAAAGGGAAATTGATTGACGAAATTTTTGGCGCTAAATGCGAAGGAAATTACATCCAACCAACTTTCATCACGGATTATCCAAAAGAAATGAGTCCGCTTTGTAAACAACACCGCGACAATCCAGAACTGACTGAACGTTTTGAATTGATGGTGTGTGGAAAAGAGGTAGCCAATGCCTATTCAGAATTGAATGATCCAATTGATCAAAGAGAACGTTTTGAAGACCAAATGCGTTTGGCCGAAAAAGGAGACGATGAAGCGAATGGTGTGATCGATGAGGATTTCTTACGAGCGTTGGAATACGGAATGCCACCCACTTCTGGATTAGGAATTGGAATGGACCGATTGATGATGTTCTTAACGAACAATGCGTCTATTCAAGAAGTGTTGTTCTTCCCGCAAATGCGACCTGAGAAAAAACAAGTGCAAATCGAATTGACTGATGAAGAAAAACTAATCGTGGATTTATTGAAAGCGAACAACAACCAAATGGATTTGGGTGCATTGAAAGCCAAATCAGAATTGAGCGGTAAAAAATGGGATGCTGCCACCAAAGGTTTATCCCAACACAAACTGATCAAAGTAAGTGTGGCTGGAGATAGCAAAATAATGGAATTGATTGGATAAATTAATTTTGCAATGATAAAAAAAAGGAGCTTCAATTGAAGCTCCTTTTTTTATTTAACTATTTATTATTTTTTGACTTTTAGAAATAGTAATAACCCTAAAATAGAAACGGTTAACAATCCCATTGCAGCGATTACAGTAACCAAATCTCGAATGCCTTTTCCTGCCCAATCCATAAATAAAAATTTATGAAAAATAGCAAAAGAATACCCTTCCAAACGTTCCGCATTGGTAATTACCGCTGCCAAATGTGAAGAAGAAGGCTCGATATAATAGGTCGCTTTTTCAGGCGTATCATATGCTAACTTAACCACTGGCAATCGCTTGTTGACAAAACCATATTCTCTTTTTTCAAAATCATATAAGGTTTTAGTTTCAAGTATTTTTGCCTCAGAAATATCCGTCGAAGTTTCACGTTCTTCAGGTTCTTGCATATCGCAACAAGCTGCTTTTCCATTCAATTTATCTGAAAAATGATGCGCTAAAAATTGTACATACTCCAACTCGGTATTCTTGTTTATTGTGCCATTTTTAGCATTAATGTAAATGGTTTTCGTTTTCTTTTCCTCGCCTTTCAACACCACTTGGTAGTACACATCATCCTTTAATTGGATTAGCGAACTATTCAAAAACGCAGACCAATCTAAAGCTAACTTATTGTTTTCTACGGACAATTTAGCTACATCAATAGTTGGCTCATAAACCATACTACTCAAATTGTTTGGTTTCAATTTTGAAAAAGCATGATACGCTCCACTCAATGCAAATGTCAGGGTAACAAAAGCTACAGCAATACCAATTTTTCTGTGATTGAAACGAAGTTTGGTTGTTGCATCCGCTGTGGGAACTTGCTTTTTGAATACTTTCCAAAACAATCCATAGATGACAATTCCACTCAAGGCAGAAAGCACAATAATGGACAATAATAACATCATAATCCAAACGCGAATTGCATTATTTGTTATAGCATCTAAAAATGACCAGTTATGAAAAACATCGAAAAACCAAATGAAAAACTGACGTGACTTTGGATTGAATGTAGCTAATTTACTAGATGAAGTTTCAACATAGACTTGCATCGCATCGTCTCTTTCGAAACTCAGTTTATAAACCGGCAAATAACGATTCACGTATTTGTATTGCGAATCAAATTCGGTAAGTATTTCTGAAGAAACCACTTTGCTTTTTTGGTCATCCAAAAAATAACGCGATAAATATTCCGCATATTTCACATCGCCATTTGCTAATTCGGCTGCAGTTGCCGCATTAAAATAGTGAAGTATATTATCAACCGTTTTTACTTGATAAAAATGGCCGTTGTTAAAAGATACAATTCTGAAATTTTTAATTTGTTTCAAATTGTTTTTAGCCAATACTGTTTGAATTGATAACGGAATATCAGCTGGAGCGATCGTGGTTTTTTCTAATCGTTCATTAGCAATTGTAGGTTTAAAAAAATGCGCCATAAAAGGGTGCATTATACCTGACAAACACCAAAATATAACTGGTATAACCGTTATAATTCCAATCGTTCTATGCCAAGTATAGATTTTTTGTTTGAGTTTTTTCACCCATTTGGAATCCCTCTTTTTAGGTATTTTATTTTCCATAATTAAAAAATTAAAGGCGCATCAAATGGACACGCCTTTTGGTTTATACTTTATTTTTTAAAAGATAAATTATACTGTATTCCAAAAAGAAAAGTTCTTGGAGCAGCAGCAGTATACGTTGGCTGAGAGGTTGATGTATTAGCTCTCGTTACGTTATACGCATATAATTTGTCCGTTAAATTCAAGACATTGGTAAACAACTCAATAGATTTCCATTTGTAACCGAATCTAGCATTAAAAATACTATACCCACCATATTTAACGGTATTGATTTGGTCTTGAAAATAACTTCCAACCAATTGGTATTCCAAAGAAGTTCTGAAATTAGGTAACCATTTTGGATAATAGTTTAGTTCTGAATTTCCAACCCAACGAGGTCCAGAAGGCATTTCTTTACCATTCAAATCTTTTAAAACATCTGAAGATTTTTCTGAAACTTTAAAGTCAATAAATGTATGTTCAGAAACAGCACCACCCAATCTAAAACTCAATTCAGCCGTTGGTTTGTAATTGAAGCCAAACTCAATCCCTTTATGTCTAGTAGCACCTGCAGAACGATAATCGGTACTATTATCTGCCAATCTAACACTTAGCAATTCATTTTTTCCATCTAAATAATAGAAGGCGTAGTCAATCCCTAATGTATTATTTAATATTGATAACCAACCTCCCACTTCATAATTCACAAAAGTAGCAGGCTCTAAATTATAATAAAAATTAGCAGGAACACCTGTTGTTCCTCCAGTACCAGGACGAGTTCTAAAAATAGCTGAAACTCCTGGAGGAGCAAATCCTTGAGAAAAATTAGCATAAAACCCCGCTACTTGAAACGGATTATAATTCACTCCAATTTTAGAAGTTAATTTATCATACACTTTAGTACCAGTACCATTGTCTAACGCATTATTGTATGCCACTTTCATATTATCGTAACGTAAACCTGTAGTTACAATTGTATTTTGAAATGGTTTGAAACTTAATTGTAAAAATTCAGCTGAATTGTATATGTCAGCAGTATAATTTGCGTTTTTAATATCAGGTCTTTCTTCTACAATTTGATAATTATTCACCGTTAAACCTCCAGGATTTAAATTGGCTTTTAAATTAATTCGATAAGACCAATAATCAGATGGTGAATAATCATACAATACCCCAGCTACTATTTTTGATTGTAAAAACTCAAATTGTTGAGTGTGTTGTGCCAAAGCGCCATAACTTTTAAAATTACTAGAGTTTATTTCCCCAGTTGCGGTAGTACTTTTTGATGTCCAACGAATTCCATACGCAGGATTTTGACCTAACTTATTATCTCTATAATATGCCGTTACCGAAGTACTTGATAGTGCATTCCAATCATGTTCTAAAGTCAAACGCGTTCTTAACGCATCTGATTTACGATACGTAAAATCAGTTGTACTTGTATAAGTTCTATTATTAAATGCATCTTCATTGACATTTCCGCTCATGTCAGAATAGTATTTACCAAACATGGTATTGCTAATCAAACGCGTTTTTGAGTTGAATTTATAATCAAATCGAGCATTGATATTGTCTTTCTTGTAATCTGAAAAGGTCATCCAAGAGTTTTTTTGATCCGAGGTAATTCCAGAAATATGAAATCCAAATTTCCCTATTGTAGCACCAGCGGCTGCTTGAATACGTTTGTACCCCCATTGATCGGCTTGAACACCAAATTTAAACTCTGGATCATACGACGGCTTAGCAGAAATTAAGTTGATTGCACCTCCTACAGCTTCTGGACCATATAATGAAGAAACTGGTCCTTTCACTACTTCTACACTTTCTACATTAAATTGATTGATTTCCAATAACGCATTGTGATTAAAAATTCCCATGGGACGAATTGGCAAACCATCTTCTAGATACAAATAATACGCACTCGTAGATATTGGTTGACGAATTGCCATCATGTGTTGTTCATTCCCAATATTCGACATAAATACTCCAGGAATTTTATTCACAATCTCATACATAGCAGTCGCTTTTGTCTCATCAATAGCTTTTGCATTTAATTTACTAATAGCTACAGGTGTTTGTGAACGTTTAGTTGCCGTTCTGTTTGCGGTCACATAAACCTCTTCTAATTGATTCGTTTTGGTTGAATCAGCAACCGTTTTATTTTTTTGAGCATAGCTCATTTGCCCCAAAACTAATAGGGCGAAAAGTAATTTTTTCATTGTATTATTCTAAATTAATTGTAATTATTCATGGTCAATACTCTTCAAAAAAACTTTCTAATGAGAGACATTGACACTTTAAATCATAAAATTAACTTAGAATTGCGGGTGGTCGAAATAAGAAATTCGGATTCAGATACGCATATAAATTTAGATATTCGTAGTTTACCTTAGGCTCTTCTTCAACGATCCAAGATCGGTTGCAATAGCGACAACTTCCCTCATAAAACAACACTTCTTTTTCAGAAGTGTTTGTCTTTTTTTCCACAGGCTGAGAAGAATCTGTTTCTGCATTTTTACCCAACTCTTTCATCAAATGACACTTACCATTACATTGCAATTCCGGTTTGGCTTTATTCTCGCAAAGTACGGTTGCTATATAATCATAATTGACCGCATAATCAATCAACGGAAAAACCGGCTTGATTACAAAAGAGACTATAATTATAAATACTAGTTTTTTCAAATTTTGATAATTACAACGAATAATTCAAATTAATACTCCAGCGGTAATTGGCTTCCACATTGCCGCCCGTTAAATTTTGTTTGATGGGTAACATGGCATTGGCTCCAAACGAAAAAGCATTGCGCCCCACTTCAAAACCAATTTTGCCAAACAAAGCATTGCCTGAAGTTTCCTTTAATTGAATTCCGTGTTGGTAATTGCTTTCATACGTTTCGCCAGCCAATCCCAATTGAGGGGCAAAAGACAAGGCATCTTTTTCGTATAAATAGAAAAATGTTGCCGCATAGTTCAATTGGTTTCCAAAACGGTAGTTTTTCTGATTTTCGCTTTTAATCACGTAATTCAGCATCGTATTGAGTCCAAATTGCTTTCTTCTGACAATGTATTCGGTTGCCAAAAGATAATCCCAACTCCCCGTTCCAACTTGAAAACTCGGGTTAATTGCTCCTGAATTGGTTTCGTTAAATTTTCCTGTAGGTAGTTTCAATCCGCCTCCCATTTGCCAAGTGTGAACCAAATAAGTGCTGTCTTTGTGCGTTTGATACAACCGATACATGGCTAATAACGTAATATCTCCAATACCCCGTATCGATTGCTTTCCTGCTGGAGTGTCTCTATTGTGCGAATGATACGGAAGTAAAACCGAAATTTGAATATTTTCCTTCACAGGAATTCTGGCCCAAACTTGAGTGGTATTAAAATTTTCGGTGTACCAAAGCGAATTACTATACAAGCCATCTGTCGATTGGTATTGTTGATTGAAATAACGTACCCCAACAAAATTAGAATTGAACATTGAAGCAAAACCCATGCTGCCACCACTTGCAGAACATCCACAAGCATCACAATCGTCTTCCATAAAATCATGGAATTTTGCAAACGGATTTATAAACTGCAAACTATCTTTTTCAGTGGCATTAGCCAATTGGCAAAGAACTATAAATAGAAATGCTATTTTTTTCATTGAATCAATTACAATTAATATTCAGAAAATCGTTTGTCAGTTAAATACTGCGTATCCGTTAAGGTTTTCAAGAAAGCAATTACTTGCGATTTCTCTGAAGCAGTTAATGCAATTCCTGTAGTACCGTTACGTTTCAAAATAGGGTCCAATGTGGGTGAATTCTCCACACCTGAACTATAATGATCTAAAACGGCTTCCAAAGTATACAATCGGCCGTCGTGCATGTATGGAGCTGTTTTTTCGACATTGCGCAAACTAGGCACTTTGAACTTGTGCAAATCTTGGGCTGATTCCGTTACTCTATAACGGCCTACATCATTCAAGGCAGGGTTTACTGGCAATCCATTATTTCGAAACGAATTATCCGTAAATAAATCCGTAGCATGGCAGCTGGCACATTTTTGATTGAAAACGGCATATCCTTCTAATTCTTGTTGTGACATTGTACCGCCCACTTCATTACGGCGGTATTTATCAAAACGAGAATTGGAGGAAGTGACAATCAACATAAATTGTCCCAGGGCTTTAAGCATGTTTTCAGAATTGATTTGTCCGTCAGTGAAAGCCAATTTGAATAACTTCTGGTATTCGGCATCGCCTTTCATCATAGTAATAGCTTTACTAAAATCGCCATTCATTTCTATAGGATTAGTAAAAGGCAAAATTGCTTGTAAATCCAAATGAGTCACAGCACCATCCCACATAAATGCAGTTTGATAGCCTAAATTCTGAATTGAAGGCGTATTTCTTATTCCTACTAAATCATCTACTCCATGACTAAAGGTGTGTCCATGATGCGTAAAAGCATCTTCTTGTATATGGCAAAAACCACAAGAAACAGTACCGTCAGAAGCCAATCGTCCTTCGTAAAATAATTTTTTACCCAATTCAAATCCTTTTTCAGTGGGTGGATTATTTGCCAAGTTATAAGCTAATGGCGGAAAGTTAGAAGGCACTTTAAATTCCAAAGGAATGTTTTGATACAGATCATCTTGATCGTCTGTGCAATTCCAAAACAGTGGTAAAATGAGCAACAACAGTATTTTTGTTTTCATTTTTAAAAAGATTTAAAAAAGCGGTCAGTGGTTATACCAACCGCTTTTTAATTGAATTTAATCGTTATGTACGTGATCTATAGTAAACATTTTAGATACGTTAGCCATTATTAAAGCTAGTCTATCACCTCCCATTATGTCTCCCGAAGTTCCTGTTGTTACAGCAATTTTATTATCGCCATCTACTATTTTTTTAGCATCTGCAATAATGTGAACTTGAGGCGTAATCGTTGTTCTTACTTTGGCTACACTAGGAAATTGAATAGTGATTTCTGCATAATTGTAGGTTTCAACATTGTTAACTACTACTTTTCCTGTATGCACTCTATAATTACGTGGAGTCGTTAAAGTAGCTGATGTAGCATTTCCTTCAAAATTCACAAATTTATATCCACCAGTCCAGCTCCACATCATTGACGCTGTTTGGGCTGCTGCTAAAAAGTCCCCTTGACCTGTAGCGCCTAATTCCCACTGCGCTCTATCCACACCAATTCCAAATTTTACACTAGTGTAATCTGCTGCTGGAATTTTAGCCAAGTTTAAAATTTGGCTTGCTGTTGTTGCTTCATCAACAATAAAATAACTGCTTGATTTAGGGTAGGTAAAAGTGGTCCCGTCTGCTTTAGTCAAAACAATATTACTCACAATATATTTTAATTGTGTTGCCTTAACTTTCTCTCCATTTGAATTCGTATACTCTGTATTGAATGCAAAATTTGCTGTCCCGTAAGTGTTATCAAACTCTAATTTTAAATTACCTTCTCCTGAGATTACTTCGTCATCATTAGAACAAGAGAATAAACTGATTGCGATTATAACGATCGCAGCGATTTTTTTTAATTGAAATTTCATTTCTTAATTTTTATGTAAATAGTAAATACTACCAGTATGTTCCTTTTAGCTCATGCTAAAAAAACACACTGATTTACATTCGTATGTAAACGAATGAAAGGCAACTGAATGCCAACTACAATTTAAGAAAGGATTGTGGGCGGGTGAAATTCTGAATTCGTATTCAAATAGGAATACAAATTTAAATAAGAAGATTTATTCTTGGTTTGTTTAGAACAACCGCAAGAAACTAAAGCAACTGTTTTAATTTCTTTAAAAAATAAAACTTCTTGGATTGGTGAAAAGGATTTTTTGTCAGATGAAATCGGTTTTTCTGTATCAGCCGCTTTGGCCAATTCTTTCATCAAATGACATTTTCCGTTACATTGTAGTTTGGGTTTGTCTTTGTTTTCACAAAGTACTTTGCTAATGTATTCATAGTTAACAACATAATCTACAACCGGAAGAATTGGCTTTAGAAATAAGGCGATTAGTACTATGAATATCATTTTTTTCACAACGCAAAAATAATCAATAATCCAGTTATATTGTAATGATTATCCTCTTTTTTTCATGAGGTGGGTTTGCTAAACTTTTGTTAAGAACTAAACCTTTTAATTTTCCAATCGTCTTAACCAGCGTAACTTTAAATTTATAATCATGAAAAATGTATGTATTGTTGCTCTATTAGTTATTGGACTAAGTAGTTTTGCCCAGGAAAGAAAAGAAAGACACCCCAAAGGAGAAATGGAACAAATGACTCCAGAACAACGCAATCAGTTGCATCTTAAAAAAATGACCTTGGATTTGGATCTCAATGCCAAACAACAAGAACAGCTTACTAAAATCTTAGCCGATCAAAGTGCCAAAAGAGAAGCAATGAAAGCGGAACACAAAGTCAAAATGGAAGAAGCAAAAGCAATTCGCTTTGAAATGAAAAAGAAAATACTCGATGAGCAAATTGAAATGAAAAACAAAATGAAATCGATTTTATCCGCCGAACAATTTGCCAAATGGGAAATGAAAAAAGAAAAAAACAACAAGCGAATGGGGGAAGGAAGAAAAAAACACAAAGAACGCCTAAGGGATTAATTCAAAAAAAAAACTTCCGGTTGATAGCCGGAAGTTTTTTATTATATTAAATTAAAACGTTTTGGATACTTTATCAATCGCTTGAATGGTAACATCCAAATCTTCATAGGTTAAGGCATCGGTAATAAACCAGGTTTCATAAGCAGATGGCGCAATGTAAATTCCTTCTTGCAATAATCCATGAAAGAATTTTTTGAAAGTGGCATTGTCTCCTTTGGCAGCCGATTGAAAATCAACCACCGGATCAGCATCAAAATGAACCGAAATCATAGATCCCACTCGGTTAATTGTAAAGATTACCTTATTTGCAGTTAAAACGCGTTCGATTCCCGCTGCTAAATAGGCTGTTTTTTCTTCTAATCGTTGGAAAATTGAAGCATCATTATTCAAAGCTTGCAACATGGCTAATCCAGCAGCCATAGCCAATGGATTTCCAGATAAAGTTCCCGCTTGATAAACCGGTCCTAGAGGAGCCAAATGATTCATAATTTCTGAACGAGCTGCAAATGCGCCTACTGGCAATCCGCCTCCAATTACTTTTCCGAAACAAACGATATCCGCTTGTATGTTATATAATTCTTGCACACCGCCTTTGGCTAAACGGAAACCCGTCATCACTTCATCAAAAATTAACAGGATACCATTATCTGTACACAATTGGCGTAAGCCTTCTAAAAATCCTTTTTGCGGTGGAATACAACCCATATTTCCTGCAACGGGTTCTACAATAATAGCGGCAATTTCATTTTTATTGGCCTCAATTAAAGTCGCCACATTATCCAAATCATTGTAACGCGCTAACAAAGTATCTTTGGCAGTACCTTCAGTAACACCCGGACTATTGGGCGAACCAAAAGTAATAGCGCCACTTCCCGCCTGAATTAAAAACGAGTCTGAATGACCGTGGTAACAACCCGCAAATTTGATAATTTTATCTCTTTTGGTATAACCTCGAGCCAAACGAATGGCGCTCATACAGGCCTCAGTCCCCGAATTCACAAAACGGATTTTATCAATATTCGGTACCATAGATACCGCTAAAGCCGCAATTTGAGTTTCCAATTCGGTGGGCATTCCAAAAGAAGTTCCCAATTGGGCTTTCGCTACAACCGCATCTACAACTGGTGCATAGGCATGACCTAACACCATTGGGCCCCATGAATTGATATAATCAATTAAACGGTTACCATCTTCGTCATACAAATAGGCTCCTTTGGCACTTTTTACAAAAATGGGAGTTCCTCCTACCGCTTTAAATGCTCGTACTGGCGAATTTACCCCTCCTGGAATTACTTTTTCGGCTTCAGCAAACAGCTGACTGCTTCTTTGGTATATCATTGTTCTTGTATTTTGTAATTATTTTAATCGAAGTTTTTGACCCACATAAAGTGAGTTATCGATCATATTATTTTTTTGTTTGATGTCTTCTAAACTCAAATTGAATTTTTTGGCAATTGAAAATAGGGTGTCCCCTTTTTGCACTTCGTATTCGCCTTGAGTTGAACTATCCGCAACGGGTGCCGCTTCCATTTTCTTTTTGTTTAAGGTAAATTTCTTTCCTAGAACCTGGCTGTCGTATTGGTACAACTCATAACGCTCGATGTACGAAATCAACTTTTCCGGATAATTAGGATCTGTAGCGTAACCCGCTAAACGCAAACCTTTAGCCCATGCTTCGTAGTCATCTTGGGGTAATTCAAATAGACTCGCGTACCTGTTTCTTCCTGTCAAAAAAGTCGCGTGATCTTTAAAGGATTCTGCTGGATCATTGTATTTTCTAAAACATTCCTGCGCCGAATCATCATCTTTAAGCACACTTTCCCCAGTCCAATCGGCATGGCATTTAATTCCGAAATGATTATTGGCAGTAGCTGCTAAAGACCCTTTTCCTGCACCTGATTCTAAAATTCCTTGTGCCAAAATAATACTAGCCGGAATACCGTAATTTTTCATATTGCTCATCGCAACCTCCTTATAATTAGCAATATAATCATTCACTGTTCCATTGACAGCTATCGGCTTTGAAGGCGTCGAACTTGAATTTCTTTTGTATTTACTGGAATTATAACGGCTGTCTTTTTGTGTCACAATCACCGATTTCTTGGCGTGACATCCAACTAATAGTAACAACACAAAAATAAGTACACTCTTTTTAATCATGAGTATGTAGTATTGGTAAACCTTTATTTTTAAGTTTCAAATTCATACCTTGAATTCCTTGCAGACCACCGGTATGAATCAATAATATATTCGTGTTCTCTGGAAAGTAATTTTTTGCAATCAAATCTAGAATTCCAAAAACCATTTTTCCAGTATAAACAGGATCTAAGGGAATTTGAGTTTGTGCATAAAATCGATTGATCCAATCAATTAAATCCGGACTTACTTTTCCATATCCACCAAAATGATAATCGGTAATTAATTCCCAATTTTCATGGCGTACAAATTTACGAATTTCATCTTGTAAAAACTCGCCTTTTAAAGCAGGAAATCCTAAAACTTTTTGATGAGGTAAAACACTATTAATTAGTCCCGAAATAGTTCCTCCCGTTCCAATGGCACAAGCCACATAATCAAAGGAAGCATCTTCTGGAGTCAAAATTTCTTCACAACCCTGTATCGCAAAGGCATTGGTTCCGCCTTCAGGAATTAAATAAAAGGCTCCGTATTTTTGTTGTAATTGTTCCAAAAAAAACTCCTCAGTTTTTAAGCGAAAGGTTTCTCTGGAAACAAATTCGAACTGCATACCGCATTCTTGGGCAAAATTCAAAGTAGGATTGCTTTCTATTTTATCCGCTAATTCGTCTCCGCGAATGATTCCAATAGTTTGAAACCCATTTTCTTTCCCTGCATATGCCACCGCGGCAATATGATTGGAATAGGCTCCACCAAATGTTAAAAGTGCAGATTGATTTTCGGCTTTTGCTTGCAGCAAATTGTACTTTAATTTCCTGAATTTATTGCCTGAAACAAATGGGTGTATCAAATCATCTCGTTTGATAACAAGAGAAATGCCTTTTGGCAAATCGATAGCAATAGCTTGATTCAATGAATAGGAGAACAAATGTTAAATATTTAGTAAGGAATTACAACGGCCGCTTTTAATTTCTAAATTTGTTTGCAAACTAATTACAGTTGTAACACGCATTTATGGATAAGCAAAGTAATGAAAATAAATTAACAGCTGAAGAAGATTTCTACTATACTCCCGAAGGCTATAAATGTTTTACCGAAAAATTCCATTTGAAACGCGGGTATTGTTGTAAAAGCGGTTGTCGACATTGTCCGTACGGATTTGATAAAAAGACCAATACCATTCGAAAAAAATAAATTTAAACCAACTCATTGTTTCCGAAAAAATCAATTTTTAACATTTAAACTAGCACAATCATGAAAGCAATTCAATTTCTTTTCGCAGTATTACTTTTCACCATGGTTTCTTGCGGTTCTATGGTGAGTGTCAATGCAGATTACGACAAAAAAGTCGATTTTTCAACTTACAAAACCTTTGCGTATTACAAAACGGGTATCGACAAAGTTGAAATTTCCGATTTAGACAAACGCAGAATTCTACATGCCATTGACCAGCAAATGCTCGCCAAAGGCTTTACTAAAAGTGAAAATCCCGACTTGTTAATCAATATTTTTACCAAATCGCGCGAGCAAGTTAGCGTGAATCAATTCAATGCCGGTTGGGGTTACGGCTGGGGATGGGGTTGGAATCCCTTTATGATGGGCGGTCAACAAACTACTGTTACTTCTTCCACTGAAGGCACCTTATACATTGATTTTATTGATGCTAAAAAGAAAGAAATGATTTGGCAAGGTGAAGGAACTGGATTCCTAACTAAAAATACCCATAAAAAGGAAGAACGAATCAACGCATTCGTTACCAAAATTGTAGCACAATACCCTCCTGTTACAAAATAATAAATCAAATACAACCTCCTACTTTAGGAGGTTTTTTTATTAATACCACAGCCAGATGTAGAAAACAATTCGTATTTTTGAATTAAAATTAATAAAATATGAATCTTTTTAAAGAAGCCATAATTGCTAAGGATCAGTTGAAAGGGGTTGTTTCACCCACTCCATTGACTGAAAACACCAATCTTTCAAATGAATTTGACTGTACTATTTTATTAAAAAGAGAAGATTTACATATTGTGCGCTCCTACAAAATACGAGGAGCTTACAACAAAATAAGTTCGCTTACCGCTACCGAAAAACAACAAGGAATTGTGTGTGCTAGTGCGGGAAATCATGCTCAGGGTGTTGCTTTTTCTTGTAATTTATTGCAAATAAAAGGCAAAATATACATGCCTAAAACCACCCCAAAGCAAAAAATAAAACAGGTTCAACTGTTCGGAAAATCCTTTGTGGAAATAGAATTAATTGGAGACACGTTTGACGACGCTTACGCCCAAGCGGTAGCCGATGCAAAAGAGAACAACAAAATATTCATCCATCCTTTTGATGATGCGAAAGTAATTGCGGGTCAAGCCACTGTAGGTTTAGAAATTCTAGAATCACACGAACAACCTATCGATTATATTTTTGTCCCAATTGGTGGCGGTGGGTTGTCGGCTGGATTATCGACTGTATTCAAAGAATTGAGTCCGAATACTAAAATTATAGGTGTAGAACCCGAAGGCGCACCCACCATGAAAACAGCCATTGCTAATGGCAATAATGCCCCGCTAACCACGATTGACAAATTTGTGGATGGTGCCGCTGTAAAACAAGTGGGCAACCTGACTTTTGAAATTTGCAAAGATTATTTAAGTGATATTATACTAGTTCCAGAAGGAAAAGTTTGTACGACTATTTTACGTTTGTACAACGAAGAAGCGATGGTGGTAGAACCCGCTGGTGCTTTAACTATTGCTGCTTTGGATTTTTACAAAGATGAAATCAAAGGTAAAAATGTAGTGTGTATTGTCAGTGGAAGTAATAACGACATCGAACGTACTGCCGAAATTAAAGAACGCTCTCTTTTGTATGAAGGATTGATGCATTACTTTATCATTCAATTTCCACAAAGACCGGGTTCGTTAAAAGAATTTGTCAACGAGATTTTAGGACCAGAAGACGATATTACCTATTTCCAATTTACCAAAAAGAACAATCGTGAATCAGCTCCGGTGGTGGTAGGGTTGGAATTGAAAAACAAAAATGACATTCACGCCATTAAAACAAAAATGACAGAACGCGGTTTTCAATACAACTACATCAACGAAAAGCAAGATTTATTCAATCAGTTGATTGGATAACTAAAACTTCATAAAGGGGTGTTTTTCTTGTAATTTCGAGATCTTCTCTTCCAATTTAGATTGAAATTTTTGATGACTTTCAGCCAATGGATTGAAAGGTTTGTGTAACAGACTTTTCTGAATAGCCTCCACCTCATCTAGCGTTGAAAATGCCGTTTCCGAAATGGAACTGGCTCTAAATCGTTGCCAGATATACTCAATGGCCATCGAACTTGGGTGCACTAAATCGTCTCCATAAAAACGATAATCTCGCAATTCATCCATTACAATTTCATAGGCCGGAAAGTAATAGGCTTTGTCTAACAAATGATTCGAAAGTAAATTTTGCAAAGCGGTAATCAAATGCGCTTTACTACGTTGATTTTCAACAAAACCATCTTTAATGTGTCGCACGGGAGAGAGTGTGAATACGAATGAGCAATTGGGATTTACTTTCCGAATCGCATCTACCGTATTTTGAATAGCCGCTTCAATCGAAGCTACTGATAGAATGTGTTTGTCAAAATGAGATTGTGGCATTTTATGGCAATTCGCCACGACAGCTCCACTATTTTTTTCTTGATAGACCCAGGAAGTACCGTAGGTAATTAAAATGTGGGTGGCAACTTTTATTTTTTTATAGGTGAATTCTAAACTTGCATTCAAACGATCCAGCAATTCTTGTTGATTAGCCGAACTCAAATCAGAATGAACTTCGTAACAATGAAACCGTTCGTTAAGATAAAATACGTCTTCTTCGGTAAATTTCTTTTGATTTATGGTTCGAACGATTAATTTTCCGATAGAAACAGGATTAAAAATGATCCCAAATGGATTGGTCGTGTTTTTAAATTTAAAATAATCCAATCGCTCACCCATGTTGACAGCAAAACAGGAACCTATCGTTATTATTTCTGATGAGAAATCCACACAATGCTCAGATTTAGTAATGCTAATAGGGGTAGTAAAGTTCATACAATTTTTTTTCAACACAAAAATATCGAATTATATATGAAATACAATTTTTAAATTGATATCAAAATTGATAGTTTTACATTATATTAGAATACAAAATGAAATGAAAAAGCTAAATGCAATAGGAATCTTAGTATCGTTTTTAGGATGTTTATTAGAATGGCCACCCAACAACTCTTACTTTGTATTTCAGCTTGAATATCAATTGCTTTTTGAAACGAAAGGCATTCTAAAATCATTAGTTCACCCAGTCCTTCTTGCGGGAATTTTTGGTCATTTTAGTGTGCTCTATACAATCATTTCAAAAAAACCAAAACAATGGATTGAACTAAGCGGTTCGATCTTACTTAGTGCATTAGTAACATTGTTCTTACTCTCTGGACTATTTTCAAAAAATGGTAAAATGATACTGTCTACCCTTCCATTTATTTTGATAAGCGGCAATTATTATTATCATTTATACAAAAACAAAAAACTCAAAATCAATTGATTGATTTTGAGTTTTTTTATTTTTAGCTAATGTCTTATTAAGCCCTTTCTTAACTATTTACAAAGTCAACTGCTTTTGCTAAAGCTTCGGCAATTCCGGCTGCATTTTTTCCTCCAGCGGTAGCAAAGAACGGCTGTCCTCCTCCTCCACCTTGAATGTACTTCCCTAACTCACGCACCACTTGTCCAGCATTCAGGTTGTTGGCAGCTACTAATTCTTTCGAAATATAGCACGTTAACATCGGTTTGTCTTCTTCGGCAGTAGCCAAAACTAAAAACAAATTAGTACCTAAATTTCCTAACTCATAGGCTAGATCTTTAGCACCTTCAGAATTTAATTCGACTTGAGTGGCCAAGAATTGAACGCCATTTACTTCTTGTATTTGAGAAGCCAAACTCGCTTTCAAATGCTTCACTTTGTCTTTCATCAAAGCCTCAATTTGCTTTGCCAACTTAGCGTTGTCTTCTTGCAAATTATGAACCGCTTTCAGAATATCTTGCGGGTTTTTCAACGCCCCTTTGATCTCATTTAACGTATTTTCATACGAAGCGAAATGCGCTTTCACCGCATCACTTGTAATCGCTTCGATACGACGAATACCTGCTGCGACTGCTCCTTCAGATACAATTTTGAAATGCCAAATTTCAGCGGTGTTGTTTACGTGAATTCCACCACACAACTCCATACTGTCGCCAAATTTAATCGCACGAACAGTATCTCCATATTTTTCACCAAACAAAGCCATAGCACCTTCGTCTAAAGCTTGCTGAATTGGAATACTACGTCTTTCAATTAATGGTAATTGCTCTTGGATTCGAGCGTTTACAAAATCCTCTACCGCTTCTAATTCTTCGTCGGTCATTTTAGAAAAATGAGAAAAGTCAAATCGCAAGTAATTTGGGTTTACCAAAGATCCTTTTTGCTCTACATGCGTTCCTAAAATACTTCTCAACGCCTGATGCATTAGGTGTGTAGCCGAGTGATTGCGCGAAGACAAGGTTCTTAAATCGGTATTTACTTTTGCCACAAAGCTAGCCGTTACATTTTCAGGTAATTGCTTCGCCAAATGCAAAATCAAATTATTTTCTTTTTTAGTGTCAATGATTTCAATTGTTTCATTCGCCGAAACTAAAGTCCCTTTGTCACCCACTTGTCCACCACCTTCAGGATAAAAGGGTGTATTATCTAAAACGATTTGGTACAAAACCCCGTCTTTTTTACTGTCAACTTTTCTAATTCTAGAAATTTTAACTTCATTTTCGGTTTGGTCATACCCCACAAATTTTTCTACATTTCCAGGAATCAAAACCGACCAATCTTCAGTTGAAACTTCGGAAGCAGCACGCGAACGTGATTTTTGCTCCTGCATGGCTTTTTCAAAACCTGCTTCGTCTAATTGGTACCCTCTTTCTCTTAAAATCAAAGCCGTTAAGTCAATTGGGAAACCAAAGGTATCGTACAATTCAAATGCTTTTTCTCCTGAAATTTCAGTTCCAGTGGTTTGATTCATAACATTTTCCAGCAATTGCAATCCTTGATCTAAGGTTCTTAAGAAAGAAGCTTCCTCTTCACGAATCACATTGGTAACCAAAGTTTGTTGTGATTTGATTTCAGGGAAAAATTCACTCATTTGATTCGACAACACCGCCACCAATTCATAAATAAATGGCTCCTTTGTATTCAAGAAGGTAAATCCGTAACGGATAGCACGACGCAAAATTCGGCGAATTACATATCCTGCTCCGGTATTCGATGGCAATTGACCATCTGCAATGGCGAAAGCTACTGCACGAACGTGATCGGCCACTACACGAATGGCGATGTTCGTTTTGTTTTGCTCTTCAGAAACATTTTGTATTTCGTTTGAAGTATATTTCAACCCTGTGATTTGCTCTACTTTTTCGATTAGCGGAGAAAACACATCCGTATCGTAATTCGAAGTTTTTCCTTGCAAAGCCATACACAAACGCTCAAATCCCATTCCGGTATCAACGTGTTGTGCTGGTAATTTTTCTAGAGAACCATCCGCTTTACGGTTGAATTCCATAAATACATTGTTCCAAATTTCCACCACTTGTGGGTGATCGTTGTTCACCAAACTTTTACCAGAAACCAACGCTTTTTCTGCATCTGAGCGCAAGTCCACATGGATTTCAGAACAAGGTCCGCAGGGGCCTTGGTCACCCATTTCCCAGAAATTGTCTTTTTTATTTCCTAAAATAATACGGTCTTCATCGATCAATTCTTTCCATAAATCCCATGCTTCTTGGTCAAAAGGTACATTTTCGTCTGGATTTCCTTCAAAAACAGAAACATACAAGTTTTCTTTTGGAATTTTATAAACTTCAGTCAGTAATTCCCATGCCCAGTTGATGGCGTCTTTTTTGAAATAATCTCCAAAAGACCAGTTACCCAACATTTCGAACATGGTATGGTGGTAAGTATCAAAACCTACATCCTCTAAATCGTTATGTTTTCCTGAAACACGAAGACATTTTTGCGTATCGGCAATTCGTTGACTTTTTGGAGTTCCGTTTCCTAAAAAGTATTCTTTGAACTGCGCCATTCCTGAATTGTTAAACATCAGGGTTGGGTCGTCTTTTAGAACGATAGGTGCCGAAGGAACGATCAAGTGTCCTTTGCTTTGAAAAAAGTCCAAAAATTGTTTACGTACGTCTTGTGATTTCATTTGTAGTGTTTATTCGATTATTAGGTAAAAGCTTCAATCGGTTTTCGAATCCACGAAGAACCAAATCTACACCTCCACTTTTTTTATTCTCAAAAAAGCAACGAACCAATGAAACATTTATTAAATTTGTTCGACTAACTTTTTTGCGAAGTGCAAAAATAGGGTATTTTAAAATATGTCGAAAGTAAAATATTATTACGATTCTGAAAATCTGGCGTATCGAAAAATAAAAACTAAAAAAACAACGAAATTTGGTTTCGTTTTCTTGTTTTTATTGGCCTCTGCCTTATTTGGTTTTCTAAGTTTCGTGATTTTATTAAATACACCGTATTTTGAAACTCCAAAAGACCGTTTGCAAGCACGTGAAATAGACAATTTGAAATTGCATTATGCCATTTTAAATAAAAAAATAGACGAATTAAATGCCGTCACAGCTGCGATTGAAGATCGTGACAACAATTTGTATCGTACCTATTTCAATACCGCTCCTATTTCTGATGAAGAAAGAAAAGCAGGTTTTAAAACCAAAAACAGGTATGCCGAATTAGAAGGGTTTGACAATGCCGAATTGGTAAAAAATACCACGGAGCGTGTGGATGTGTTGAGTAAAGAATTGGCTATTCAATCCCAATCTTTAGATGAAATATTGAAATTGGCGAAAGCAAAAGACAATTTACTAAGTGCGATTCCGGCCATTCAACCGGTGAAAAATGAAAATTTAAGACGCATGGCATCGGGTTTTGGGTACCGTTCTGATCCGTTTACTAAAGCGCGAAAAATGCATGAAGGAATGGATTTTACTGCCAAAACTGGAACCCCAATTTATGCCACGGGCGATGGTGTAATTGTCAGAGCTGACAATACGGCATCGGGATTTGGGAATCATATTGTGATTCGACATGGGTATGGATACGAAACTTTGTATGCGCATTTGAGCAAATACAAAGCACGCAAGGGTCAACGAGTTAAAAGAGGGGATATCATTGGATATGTAGGAAGTACTGGGCGATCGGAAGCCCCTCATTTACATTATGAAGTACATCAAAATAATAGAGTAGTGAATCCGCTTAATTTTTATTACGGAAACATCTCAGCAGTGGAATATGTTGCCATTTCAAAATTGGCTAATCAAGAAAATCAATCATTAGACTAATGCATATTAATTTATCAGCAGACAAAAGGTATTACAGCATTGGCGAAGTAGCCAAGGCTTTTGGAGTAAACGCTTCGCTTATTCGTTTTTGGGATAGCGAATTCGACATTTTAAAACCCAAGAAAAATGCCAAAGGCAATCGAATGTTTACACCCGAAGACGTCAAAAATCTCCAACTCATTTATCATTTGGTAAAAGAAAGAGGTTTCACTTTGGAAGGTGCCAGAACGCATTTGAAAGAAGGGCAAAAGAAAACCTTAGACAAATTTGAAATTATTTCTAAGTTAGAAGGCATTAAATCCGAATTAACTACTATCAAAAACAACATTTAAACATGGAAAACAAACAGATTTTAACTATAAGTTTACTTCTATCTACAGTGATTGTAATCGTAGGAGCATTTCTAAAAATAATGCACTACCCGTTCTCAGAAATGTTATTATTTATAGGATTTATTTCAACCTTTGTTTTTTGGTATATTGCTATCCTCGAAATAAAATCTTCAACTAAAATTAATGGTGCTGAAAAATTTATGTGGATCTTCGGATTAATTTTCATTAGCAGTATTACAAGTTTGGTATACCTTTTGTCAGCCAGAAAAAGAATTATTTAAAAATCAATTATAAAACAAATAAACAATCAACCTTAAAATTTAATTAAACATGGACTTTAAAAAATTCTTACCTTGGATTATAGCAGCTGTAGTAGTATTTGGAATCTACGGTTGGGTGAAAGGAATCAACAACACTGCAGTAACTTACGAACAAGACATCAATGAGTCTTGGGGTAATGTACAAACTGCTTATCAAAGACGAAATGACTTGATTGGCAACTTGGTAAACACAGTAAAAGGAGCCGCTGATTTTGAAAAAAGCACGTTAACTGCGGTAATTTCAGCTAGAGCCAAAGCAACTTCTGTAACTGTTGATCCAACGAATGTGAGCCCTGCACAATTGGCAGCTTTCAACTCGGCACAAAGTGGCGTAAGTAGTTCTTTATCTAAATTGTTAGTTTCGGTAGAAAAATACCCTGACTTGAAAGCCAACGAAAACTTCTTAAAATTACAAGACGAATTGGCCAGTACTGAAAACCAAATTTTAACCGCTAGAACTCGTTTCAACGAAGCAGTTAAACCGTACAACACCCACATCAAAACGTTCCCTAATTCTATTTTTGCAGGGATGTTTGGGTTTAAAGAAAAACCGTATTTTGAAGCAGCTGTTGGAGCTGACAAACCAGTAGAAGTAAAATTCTAATTCAAAACAAAACCGACTCATGCAACCAGACACTATTTTTTTAAGCAAAGAAGACGAAAACGAAATTGTAGCCGCTATTCAATTGGCTGAAAAAAATACGTCGGGCGAAATTCGAGTACACATAGAACAAACGACTTCCAAGGTTCCTTTTGACAGGGCTTTGGAAGTTTTTTATGAATTAAAAATGAACGAAACGCAATTGCAAAATGGCGTTTTGATTTATTTGGCTAGTGCCGACAAACAATTTGTCATCTGTGGAGACAAAGGAATTAATGAAGTGGTAGCTACTGATTTTTGGGACAGCACCAAAGAAATTATGGCGGCTCAATTCAAACAAGGTAATTTCAAACAAGGATTAATTGATGGGATTACCCAAGCTGGAGAGCAGCTAAAAACCTATTTCCCTTGGCAAACGGATGACACAAACGAATTATCAAACGAAATCTCAAAAGGATAATGAAAGCACTTTTACCTACTCCTACTTTTATTCAACTATTCGTTTGTTTACTATTTACACAAATTGGATTGGCTCAATATACCATTCCAGAAAAACCGGCAAGTCAAACTTCGGTTTACGATTATGCTAAAGTACTTAGCGAAACTGAGAAAGCTCAACTAGAAGAAAAACTGGTGCGTTATTCAGATTCTACCTCAACACAAATTGTGATTGTTACCATTGAAAGTTTAAAAGGTGAAGACGTAAGCCAATTAGCCACCAACTGGGCACAAACCTGGGGAATTGGTCAAGCCAAAGAAGACAATGGTGTCATTATTTTATTGGCGAAAGCCGAAAAGAAAATCGCCATCAATCCGGGTTATGGTTTGGAAGATCGATTGACCGCAGGAACGGGTGGAGAAATTATTCGAAATATTATCATTCCGGAATTCAAAGCGGGAAGTTATTTTAATGGATTGGATAAAGGAACGACTGCTATCATTGATGTGTTCAAAGGCAAATACAAAGCAACACGAAAACAAAATAAAGGAGAGAAATTTCCAATTCTTCCGTTTATAGTGATCATCGTTATTGTCTTAATTCTTTTTTCAAGAAATAAAAAAGGCGGAGGTAATTCAGGTGGATCAGGTGGTTTTGGCGGAGGCCCAAGCATTTTAGATATTTTGATTTTAAGCAGTCTATCTAGCGGTAACCGAGGTGGTTTCGGAGGTTCGTCAGGTGGTGGATTTGGCGGAGGTGGCTTCGGAGGCGGTTTTGGCGGAGGAGGATTCTCTGGAGGAGGATCCAGCGGAAGTTGGTAATTTATTTTGATTTCTGAATAATAGCCACTTATATTTGTAACTCTAACTGTAGTAGATGCTTTCACATAAAACCAAATACGCACTCAAAGCTTTACTGTTTCTTGCTCAACAAGAACCAGGTTATATTGCGCGTACTATTGAAATTGCAGATACAGCCGCTATACCTAAAAAATTTTTAGAACAAATTTTATTGGATTTAAAACGCGCTCATTTTGTAGGAAGTAAACAAGGAAAATTTGGCGGTTATTACTTAATTAAATCTTCAAATGAAATTACTATGGCTGATATTCATCGGTTATTTGATGGTGCCATCGCATTACTCCCTTGTGCCTCTTTGAATTTCTACGAACCTTGTTCTGATTGCAAAAGCGAGTCAGAATGCGCTCTACGACACGGTTTAATAGCCATTCGAGAAGAAACTTTAAAGGCGATGCAAGGCATTACAATAGCCTCTTTAGTAAAAAAATAAAAAAATATTTTTTAAACTCTACTATTTTTATAGAATTAATTATATATTTGCACCCGAAAACATTAAAACATTTATTTATGAAAACGTATCCAATTCATTTTAGTGCGGAAAAAACAGTAACCCAATTTAGTCAACTTGAAAATTCCTTTCAACATATGTGCATGTGCTAGTTCTAAAAAAAATAATTTTAAACTCTACTAATCACATAAAATTAAAATACAATGAAAATCAATACTTTACAAAACACAATTACAAGTCTATTTATACTAATTACAACTACACTTTTTGCTCAAGCCGATGTAGAAGGAATAGTGAAAGATAAAAACAACCAACCTTTAGAATTAGCCAATGTGCTATTAAAAGGAACAAAATACAATGCATTAACAGATGCGAATGGTAAATTCACTATTGATACACGTGAAAGATTACCTTTTACATTAATTGTTCAATATGTGGGTCACCAAACGGCTGAGGTTCGATTTACAGCTTTACCAACTAGTCCTGTTGAAATCATTTTGAAAAGCGAAAATCAATTGAATGATGTGGTAATCACATCCAGACGTAGAATTGAAAAAGCACAAAATGTGCCTATTGCCGTTTCAGTTGTTGGAGGACGACAAGCAGAACAAGCAGGAGCTTTCAATGTGAATCGTTTAAAAGAATTAGTACCTTCTGTACAATTGTATTCATCGAATCCAAGGAATACGACCATCAACATTAGAGGACTTGGTTCTACTTTTGGCTTGACCAATGACGGAATTGATCCTGGAGTAGGATTTTATGTAGACGGAGTGTATTATGCTCGTCCAGCAGCCACCACGCTTGATTTTGTTGATGTAGATCAAATTGAAGTTCTACGCGGACCTCAAGGAACTCTTTTTGGTAAAAACACCACTGCTGGAGCCTTTAACGTGACGAGTAGAAAAGCCAGTTTTACATCGGGTGCCAACTTTGAATTGAGCTATGGAAATTATGGATTCGTTCAAGCAAAAGCTTCGATTACAGGAGCTTTAAGCAAAAAAATTGCCGCAAGATTGTCTTTTTCTGGAACCCAACGTGATGGATTATTGGAAAACGTAGTAACCGGAAAATCAGTTAATGATTTGAACAACCAAGGAGTACGCGGACAGTTGTTGTATACACCAACCGAAAATACAGATATTACTTTAGCAGTTGATTATTCGAAACAAAGACCCGATGGTTATGCTCAAGTAGTAGCTGGTGTAGTTCCAACGAATAGAGCTGCTTACCGACAATTTAACAATATCATCAGTTCGTTAGGATATAGCTTGCCAAGCACCAATCCGTTTGACAGAAAAATAGATCACGATACCCCATGGCGTTCGGGACAAGATTTAGGAGGTGCTTCATTGAACATTAATAGTAAAATTGGAAATGGAAAATTAACAGCCACCTCAGCTTGGCGTTTCTGGAATTGGGATCCGTCCAACGATAGAGATTTTACAGGATTGTCTGTTTTACGTTTGTCGCAAGCTACTTCAAAACACCAACAATGGTCACAAGAAATTCGCTATGCAGGAACATTTTTACCAAAAGTAACAGGAGTTATAGGTGTTTTTGGAATTGGACAAGATTTAAAAACAGATCCGTATCATATTGAAGAATCAGGTTCAGCACAATGGCGTTTTTCACAAGATTCAACAGATCCACTTTGGCAAACAGCTGGTTTATTTAATGGCTATGGAATTAAAACTAAATCCACTTTAAATACAATTAGTGGGGCTGTTTTTGGACAAACCGATTGGGCAATTAGTGAAAAACTACACTTATTAACTGGTTTACGTTACAACTATGACAAGAAAAAAATTGATTATAGTAGAACTACTTATGGCGGACTTCAAACGACAAATGCTGCATTGTTAGCCTTAAAGAAAAAAGTATATTCTGATCAAGCCTTTAAAGTAGATGTAGAAGACACTAACTTTTCAGGAAACCTAACTTTAGCGTACAAAGTATCAGAGAAAATCAACACTTTTGCCACTTTTGCCAATAGTTACAAACCAGTAGGAATCAACTTGGGTGGAATTCCATCAGACGCAAACGGTCCAATTATAGCATTAGCTAAAATTAAACCAGAAAAAGTAAATCACTATGAGATTGGAATCAAATCCACTCCGTTCAATAGTACTACAGTTAACTTAACTGTTTTCAATACGGATATTGACAACTACCAAACCTTAGTGCAAAGTGAAGATCCCACCTTAAACCGTGGTTATCTTGCCAATGCTGAAAAAGTAAGAGTGAGAGGATTTGAAGTTGATTCTAGAATCACAGTGAACCAATACCTATCCTTCAACGCTGCATTAACCTATAATGATGGTAAATACATTAGTTTTAAAAACGCGCCTTTACCATTGGAAGAAACCGGTTTGAAAGTGAATGGTATTTCTATTTATTCTAAAGACGTTTCTGGAGGGGCTTTACCTGGAATTTCTAAATGGGCTGGAACTTTAGGAGGCGATTTGTCTAAAGCAGGTCAGTTTTTTGGTAACAAAGGAAGATTTTTTATTGCGATCGATTCGTATTCAAGATCAAGCTTTTCATCAAGTGCGACTCCTTCAAAATACTTGAATATTCAAGGTTATAGCATCTTTAATGGCCGAATTGGATTTAGAGCTTCAGAAGGATTGTCAGTGTACCTATGGGGACGCAACTTATTAGACAAAAATTACTTTGAGCAATTGTTGCCAGCCTCTGGAAATGCTGGACACTATGCCGGAGTGTTAGGCGATCAAAGAACCTACGGACTTACCTTGCGTTATAATTTGTAAGAACTTGAAATATATATTTTATAGAAGCACTCTATCCGTTCCTACTGATAGAGTGCTTTTATTTGAAATAAAATCTATATTTGCCTTTTTATAATAAACAACTCTTTTGAAAAAAATAAAATCAATAGTGTTTTTGGGATTGCTTTATTTCGTATCACTAAACACGCAAGCGCAAACCAATACAGAAACCTATCCAAAGATCAATGGTTATGTTGGCATTATACATCCATTAGTAACCTTTTCGAATTCTGCAACCACATTCAATTTTAAAGAGTATTATACCGTTGGTATGCCTATAGGGTTAAATCTATGGAAAAACGAAAAAATAGGCTTCTCATTTGAAATTGTTCCCACTATTAAAAGCGACAGTGAGATCAGTAAGGTAAATAACATTCTCATCCATCCAGGTGTGCTGGTTCGTTTAAAAAAAGGATATACTTTTGCCGGAAGATTGGCTTTTGAAACCTCAGGTCGATACGGTTTTACACCTATCATTGCCAAAGTAATTAAAAAATACAAAGACCATAATTATTATGTTTCAATGCCTGTTCCAGTTCGTTTTGGCAACAATCATGAAGCAACAATAACAGTAGTTTTTCAAATAGGTATAGGATTCTAATAACTAAGGTTGAGTTTTTAGTTTACTTTACTTTTCATTACAATTGTATGCAAATACTTGGGTAAAAATCGTTTTAAATAGATCCCTAACACTTCTTTCTTACCAATATACACCTCGAATTTCTTTTGTTCCATGGCTCGTACCATTTTGGGGATGAAATCAGCGAGTAACATTCCATTAGCCGTGGTTTCACTATTTTTAACTTGCGGACTTCCATCAGCAGTTAACGCATTAATGGCAACGTTGGTTTGAACAAATCCTGGACAGACTAAAGTGACCGCTACACCGTCTTTTTCATGTTCCATTCGCATCACATCAAAATACCCATGCAACGCGTGTTTGGCTGCACAATACCCAGATCGATAAGGCGATCCGAATTTACCCATCAAACTAGTCACTGTTACATAATGTCCGGATTGATTTTGTATAAAATGTGGCAAAAGCGCTTTGGTTAACGCAATTGTTCCAAAATAATCCACATCCATTATTTTTTTGTCAACAGCAAAATCGGTTTCAGCGATCAATGAGCGCTGACTGATTCCGCCATTATTTACGAGGACGTCTATTTTTCCAAAAAAAGAAATGGCTTTAGCCACCACAGCTGGAGCAGTATCAAAATCCAATAAATCAAAAGGCACTACTTCAATTTGAGCAGCAGGATAATTGGCCTTGATAGCCTGTAATGCCACTCCATTTCGAGCCGATATAATTAACTTACTATTTTTGGCAACTAAGGCATGTGCTAATGCCTCCCCTATTCCGCTGGACGCTCCGGTGATCCAAATGACTTTATTGTGTAAACTCATACTGTGTTTTTTTTATAAAATTAAAATTAATATCTAGAAGACTGCTTTATATTTGCAAAAAAATAAAAATGCCAATTCGTAAATTCATCTATGCTTTTTTCTTATTTACTATTGGAATTAGTAAAGCACAAACTGAAAAAAAATTGACAACCAATCCATACTTTGGTCGCGCTATTATAATCTATTGACGCTTACTGAAAAATGGTCGCTTCATTCGGAATTTGACAACAGACTCTTTTTAAAACCAGTTACTGAAAATCTATTTGTCATTCGTTCACAAGTTCGTTACAAGGCATCGAACTCGGTGGAATTAGGTGGTGGAATTGGGTTTTTTCCTGTTGCAACACAAGATCCTGAAAACACGACTGATTTTATGATTCCCGAATACAGAGGGCAGCAAGACATTACTTGGAAAAACACTATTGGCAAAGTACAACTCAGTCAACGTTTTCAAATAGACGAACGTTTTATTCGAAATGCTTCCAAAACAGAATTACTGTCTGGCACTACATTTAATTGGCGATTCCGATTTAGAATTCAAGCAGAGTATGATCTTTGGAAAAAAGAAAACCGTTTTTTAAAAACGATTGTTCACGAAGAAATCTTATTAAATGCAGGGAAATCCATTGTAAAAAATACGTTTGATCAAAATCGGATTTATGCTGCCTTACAATATGGAATTAACCAAAAAATCGCCATCGAATTAGGCTATTTGAATAGCTTTCAGCAAAGAGCTAGTGGTGTCGATTATTATGATCGTGATATCATTCGGTTTAGTATATTCCACAAATTGAAATTATAACAAAAAAAGTCCCGATAAATCGGGACTTTTTTATTATTTTTCTCTGATATAAATATCGATAGGCACTCCGGAGAAGTCCCATTTTTCTCTGATTTTGTTTTCCAAATACCTTTTGTACGGTTCTTTTACATATTGCGGTAAGTTAGCAAAGAATACAAACTGCGGGGTTTGCGTAGGCAATTGCATGCAATATTTGATTTTCACATACTTCCCTTTAGTCGCTGGTGGCGGATAGGCTTCAACCACTTTCAACATGAATTCGTTGAATTTAGAAGTTGGTATACGTTGTTGTCTATTTTCATATACCTGAACCGTTGCTTCTAATGCTTTTAACAAACGTTGTTTGGTCAAAGCCGAAACAAAAAGAATAGGCACATCGGTAAACGGCATTAATTCTTTTCTGATTTTTTCTTCGTAATCGCGAGTCGACATGGTGTCTTTTTCAACCAAGTCCCATTTGTTTACCAAAATCACCACTCCTTTTCGGTTTTTTTCAGCCAGCCAAAAAATACTTTGGTCTTGTCCTTCAAATCCGCGGGTTGCGTCGATAATCAAGATACACACATCGGCATGTTCAATCGCTCGTACCGAACGCATCACCGAATAAAATTCTAGATCTTCTTTTACTTTGGCTTTACGACGAATTCCAGCCGTGTCCACTAAGTTAAATTCAAATCCAAAACGATCAAATTTAGTATCAATCGCATCACGTGTCGTTCCTGCAATATCGGTAACAATGTATCGGTCTTGACCAATTAAGGCATTGATAAAACTTGATTTTCCAGCATTAGGACGACCTACTACTGCAAAACGAGGCAATACTACTTCTTCACCTGTTGGTTCTGGTTTGATTGGAAACGCGTCAATTAAGGCGTCCAATAAATCTCCTGTTCCACTTCCAGAAATACTAGCAAAGGTATAATAGTCCCCTAAACCTAGGTTGTAAAATTCAATCGCATCTTTTTCGCGCATGGCATTATCTACCTTGTTTACGGCAAGCAATACAGGCTTAGTTACTTTCCGAAGTAATTTGGCAACCGCATCGTCCATAGGTGTAATTCCTTCTTCGACATCCACCACAAAAATGATTACATCGGCCTCATCTATCGCTAATTCTACTTGTTTGCGAATTTCACCTTCAAAAATATCGTCTGAACCACGCACATAACCACCGGTATCAATAACCGAAAACTCTTTTCCATTCCATTCACTTTTTCCATAATTTCGGTCACGAGTTACCCCTGAAACTGAATCTACGATAGCTTCTCTTCTTTGGATCAATCGGTTAAAAAGGGTCGATTTTCCTACGTTAGGTCTTCCTACTATGGCTACTATGTTGTTCATAATCTAATTTCAAATATTTTGCAAAGGTACACTATTATTTTGTAAGCTACTACAGTGGTGCGTGAAGGATAGGAGTAAAAATCCTTTGTTGCCAAAGACCGGCAACAAAGATTGAAACGGATAGCCTGACCCTTGTGGTCACGCCAAAAAACTAGTTGTTGTATCCAAAACGTTTTAACATATTGGCATTGCTTCGCCAATTTTTATTGACTTTGACATACAATTCAATATGGATTTGTTTGCCAAAGAACTTCTCTAAATCGGCACGGGAATCCATTCCTACTTTTTTCAAAGCAGCGCCTTTGTGGCCAATGATAATTCCTTTTTGGGTATCGCGTTCCACCATAATTAGGGAACGAATGCGAATGATATTTTCATCTTCGAAAAATTCTTCGGTCACGATTTCAACCGCATACGGAATTTCTTTGCTGTAATTCAACAAGATTTTCTCACGAATGGTTTCGTTCACAAAGAAACGTTCCGGTTTGTCCGTCAATTGGTCTTTTGGGTAATAGGCTGGCGATTCAGGAAGCAATTCGATGATGCGTCCAAAAACTTCGGGCACATTGAAATTTTGCAAAGCGGAAATCGGGAAAATTTCGGCATTGGGTACTTTTGCTGTCCAAAAAGCCACTTGTTCCTCCAATTGTTCTTGATTCGAATTGTCGATTTTGTTCAACAATAACAAGACTGGAATTTTGGCGTGGATGATTTTATTAAAAAAGGCATCGTCTTTTAATTCTTGTTCGCCAATTTCGACCATGTAAATCAAAATATCAGCGTCTTCAAAAGCCGACTTCACAAAGTTCATCATCGATTCCTGCATTTCATAGGCTGGCTTGATGATTCCAGGAGTATCTGACAAAACCAATTGGAAATCTTCTCCATTCACAATTCCCAAAATTCTGTGACGGGTTGTTTGCGCTTTAGAGGTAATAATGGACAATCTTTCGCCAACGAAAGCGTTCATTAAGGTTGATTTTCCTACGTTTGGATTTCCTATGATATTTACAAAACCTGCTTTGTGTGCCATTTACTGCGTTTTAATTTTTGCAAAGGTAGTTATATCAAGCTAATAGAAGAAATAAAAGATTTTTTAATTTTTTTTGTTGCAATAGTCAAATTTGGTTGTATATTTGCACTCGAAACATCGCGGGATAGAGCAGTAGGCAGCTCGTCGGGCTCATAACCCGAAGGTCACAGGTTCGAGTCCTGTTCCCGCTACTAAGACAAAACCTCAAAAGCAATTTTGAGGTTTTTTTTATGGACTCTAATATAACTCATCATATTATAGATTAAACTATTAAAAACTTTTTTATTATTTAGTACTTCAAATGCTAAGTAAAGCATAAGCGCCTGATAAAGAACCATAGAAAATTACGAGAATAACTTAGTGCTGAAAATAGTGCATAGTTTAAAATAACTTTGTAGTTGATCCTGCTTTCAATTCAAAAATTTGAGTATTTATTTTAATAAATATTGAGAATGCAGCTGAATTAGTTACATAATTTTTTGCAACCGTAAATTTTAAATTTCTATAAGCATTTATATAATCTACCAAAGCAATTTGAGTTGAATAATGGACATATTTGTTATTGGATAAAAGAGTAAAGAACTTATCTGTTTCATCCCATTTCTTTTTGTCGGCACCCATTTCCCAGCTGTGTCCCCAAATATCAAGTATTGCTAATTCTTTGGTTTGCAAAAAATCATCAATAACTTTATAAAATTGTGTCAATTCTTGCGCATCTTTTTCAGGCTGATTTGGCTCCCAATATGCCTTTGCAAATTGATGAATAGTAGGTTGCCATCTTAAAAAGTCGTTCGGAATTTTAAAGTTATAGGTATCTCCTACGGTTCTTGCATATTCAATTCCTAATCCTTTCATGGCGTCAATAACAGCATCATTTGTATTTCCAAATGGATAAGCCATTCCTCTTACTGGATATCCAACCAATCGTTCGAGTTCTTTTCTATCTTCTAAAACTTCGTAAATAACATCTATTCTGCTTATATCTGGCAAATTGGGATGGTTTGCTGTATGAACTGAAACTTCATGACCTTTATAAAGATCTATAATCTCGTCTTTATTCAAATAATCGAAGTAATTGTTAGTTCCTAACTGGTTAGAATTTAAATGGAATGTTCCTACAAGATGGTGCTTATTCATAAGCTGTACCAATTGTCTGTCATGTTTTGAACCATCATCATAACTTAATATAAGCGCTTTTGATTTCCCTCCTGGAAAAAGCATCTCTATTTTGAGTGCACTTTTGGCAACTTCAATATTGTATTGTGCAAAAGCAGATAACGAAACTGCCAATAATAATAAATTGAAAATTCTATTCATAAGTATTAATTATTTAATTATCTAACCATTTTTTAAATTCGCTAACTCGTTCTCTACTCACTATTTTAGAATCAGAGTCAATTAATTGTGTTGTTATTATTAATCGGCTATTAAAATAAGCGGTTGCTTTTTCAATTGACTTTATATGAATAATAATTTTTCGATTGATTCTAAAAAAATCTTTTAGATTTAAAATTGATTCTAATTCTTCTAAAGAATAATCAATATTGAATTGATTTCCTCTATTGGTTACTAAAAATGTCAAACTATCTTTAGTATGAAAATGATGAATTTCATCAGTTGGAATACTATCAATAGTTTGTCCTAATTTGACTAAAAACCTAGTTTTATATTCTTTATTAATTTGATTAAATGCGGAAGTAAGATTTGCAAGAATTAATTTAGGATTGATTTCATGATGTTTTTTAAATTTTTCTACTGCAAATTTTAAGTCTTCTAATGCAATTGGTTTTAGTAAATAATCAATACTGTTTTGTTTGAAAGCCGGCAGTGCATATTGATCATACGCTGTGGTGAAAATAACAGGAATTTCTATTGCCAAATGTTTAAATATCTCAAAACTATTTCCGTCAGCAAGATGGATATCCATAAAAATAAGTTCAGCCGAAAGTCCTGATTGAAAAGCATTCACCACGGATTTTATAGAGTCAAAATAATGAGTAACTTCAATCGAATCATCAATTTTTTGAAGTAAAACGGTTAAATGCTCAGCTGATAATTTTTCATCTTCAATTATAATAACTTTCATTTTTTTTGAATAAGAGGCAAAATTACTTTAAATGTTTTTTCATTATTAATCACTATTACTTTTTCATCGGTAAAAAAGGAATATCGTAGTTCAATATTTTTTAATCCCGTTTTAGAACTATCCACAACGTTAGATCTTAATTTAATCGGATTCTCAATAACTAATGTATTATCAATGGTGTAAATCAAAACTCGTAATGGATTGGCTTGTGAAGTTTCGTTATGCTGAATGGTATTTTCAACTACCATTTGAAGGCACATTGGCAATAAATAAGCCGATTTCTTAGATTTTTCTATATTTATTTCAAAAACAACACTGTCTTCAAATCGTATTTTTTGTAAATAAATATAATGATCAATAAAATCCAATTCTTCTTGTAACGAAACTAATTCAGCATTTTTAGAATCTAACACATAACGATATACTTTTGCTAATTCATTGATAAATTGAGCCGCTTTGTCTTGATTTTTATATACCAACGAAGTCAATACACTTAAATTATTGAATAAAAAATGTGGATTCAATTGATTTTTAAGATTTTGCAATTGAGCAATAGCACTTTCTGTTTTATATTTTTCTATTTCTAATAGACTATTTTTCAAAGCGTCATAAAATTGTTTTCCAATATGTATTGTAAGTACACAAAAAGTTAAGGATAAAGAAATTGGAAATAATTGAATCATTCTTGGATTTACTATTCTTCCATCTCCAAAACGGATTTGGTGTAGAGTATACATGAAAATAAATAAAAAAACAGATGTAAATAAAAACGAAACAATTACCTGAATTCGTAATCGTTTATGGGGATTTTTTACCCAAGAATATTTACTGTTTAAATAGTGATCTACCATAAAATTACCTTTCCAAAGAATAAAAATGAGTACTGATATTAAAATTAAGTCAGGTTCTAGGAAATGTTCTATTGGAAAGAACACAAATTTAAAGAGTCCTGCTGAAACGATCGAAACTATAATTTTTTTCATTTAACGGCTTTTTTGAATCGTTTTGTATACAGAATAAAGCTTCCTAAAAATACTAAACTAATTACAATAATGACAATCCAAAAGTTAAATTTATATTGGTCCAAATTGACAAGTTCCCAATTCCCATTAGTCAATTTCAAATTAACTTGTTGTTGATTACTATTATTCAATTTAAATTGTTGAACAGGTAATCCCTTTTGTAATAAAATAACTAGTGATTGATTGTTGGGAATATCAATAAACATTGTATTTTTAATCATCAATTCATTGATTTTTTTTGGGAAACCAAAAACTTCACAAACCACTTTTGTCTCATGCCCTAAAATCACTTGAGGTCTTTCAAGTCGTAGAGTATCATTTGAATTTACAATAAAGAATACATTTTTTTTAAAGTGTTTTAGCACTAGTTGCTTAAATTGCTCAGGAGTTTTATATGATTTTTCAGAATATTTATAATCAATTTCACCTTCAAAAGCAGTTAATGCACCATAAATTTGTAAATAACTTCTCCCTTGTTCATCTTGATATAACATCATGGTGGACAAATCAGGTTGATGAGCAAAACTAGGATGAAAACGAAACAAAAATAGCACAATTAGAATCCAGCTATTTTTTGTTTTGAGATAATTAGTTGACATAAGCTCCTTTTAAACAATTGATGAAGTTATTTGCACCTGCTTTATCTACATGGTAATGATACCCCCTCGTATTGTCAGTGTGTCCTCTACATTCATCTAAATCAGATGGTTCTGCACCTGTTGAATCTAATCTAGCAAACAACCCATGTCCATCAGCTGCATACCCTATCATGGGAGCATGACCATCTGATTGAGCAATTTCTTTAGATTTACCTGTAGCTGCATGGTAATGGTAGCCCGCAGCCAAATTAATATGCCCACCTGCATCATCAAAAGGAGCTAATGTATACGCTCCAAGGATAGCATTTACTGGAGCAGGACCATCAAAACGTACTCCATTAAAGGCTAAACCTCTAACAGCTGGTCCTGAAGCACCTGGTCCCATACCAAATTGAATTGCATTAGTTAATTTTATAGGCGTAACAGGAATATAATAGGTTTGAGTTATGTTAGCTACATAAGAAGGCAAGCATTCTACACAAAAGTTTTTGTATTCTGGTCCCACAGCTGGATTTGCAGCTGCCTGACATTCTGCTTGTGTTTTTGTTCGAATGACCTCGCCTGTTGTGCTGTTATACATCATCCAAGTAGGATCAGAAAAAAAAGTAGCTAAATTTTTGATAAATGCACCGTCTACATTATATACATTCCCATCTTTTAACCAAATACCCCCAGCATCAGCAGCATCAGAAATATTAGTTGGGCACCAGGGTCCCATAGCATGATCGGTTGGTGTGCTTTTACACACTATTTTATAGCAATCAGCGGTTGTTCCATTGGATAATGTTCTTGAAACAACACTAATAGGTTCAGACAAACCTGCTGACAAAAAATCGGATGATTTTACTTTTACAATTGTTCCCACCGAAGTATCAATTGGATTTGTATTTGAACAACCTATTATAATAGTTAATCCTAACGCTATTGATAGTAATTTTAGATGTAATTTCATATTTTAATAATTTAGTTAATGAATAAAGTTGATAATATAGTTATCGATTTTAAAACTGTAGTTTGTAAATAAAATTTGGAAAGAATCCCAACTGGTAGGTTGTACTTACATTTTGACGTTGATTATCATAGGATTGAGAAAACATATTCTTATGATTACTAACGTTTTGTAAATCCAATGAAAATGACTGTGACAATTGTTTATTTTTACTATTAATAGTATAAGTTCCTTTTACATCCAATCTAAAGTAATTGGTATAATTTGCTGAATAGGCATCTGATGAAACTACTTCTCGATTTAATGATTGTGATGCAGTCAAATCAATTGGCGTGTAGGCTCTTCCACCTGCATTAGTAAATTTAATATCTGTTGCAAATTTGTTTCGATTTTCATTTCCAACTTTCCATTCCTTACCTCCTAATATATTGAAAACATATTTTCCATTAAAGGCTGTATTTCGTTCAATACCATCACTACCTTTATATTTAGATAAATAAAGAGACGAGGTAAACAAACCATAATATCCGTTACTAAAGAATTTTTCAATGGTAACTTCTGCACCGTAATTTTTTCCTGTTCCCGTATTGGTAAGATTGTCCTCTAATTCAGTTTTGAAACTAGAACCTGTATTTAACATAGAATAACTACTAGAGAAAGTATTTACTGGAACATTTGAAAGTTGTTGATAATAAATTTCTGTCTTTAATCTCCAGTCTTTAAGGGGTTGTAAATCATATCCCAAAACAAAATGTTGACTTTTAGTAAAATCTAAATTTTTATTATTGTAAGAATAGGAACCGTCCTGATTTTGTGTTTGCAAAAAATAAACATTGATTGGCTGCATTTGAGAATGTAAACCATATCCCAAATTAAAGCTACTTTGGCTATTAATCGCATATTTCAATCCCAAACGAGGTTCAATAGAAAAAGATTCGTTCAAGAAAAATTTTTGAGAATGTAAACCTGCATTTAAGGTCAACTGATCACTTAAATTAAATTTACCATGAACAAAAGCTTGAGCTAGATTAGTATAACTACTATTATCCCAAATTTGTTTCCAAGCATCATTGCTATTTTGCTTAGTTTTATAAAATAGATCTAATCCCATCAATTCATCTTGAATTCCCGCTTTAAAAAATACTTTTGAATTGATTTTTAAGTTATATGTTGTTCTAAAATTATAGCCCGTTTTCCCAACATCACTCATTTCTTTGGTAAACGATGTAGATGTTGCTCTGTCAAAATCATAAGAGTTTATTGTATTATTGGTATAATTCAAACCAATTGTAGAACTCATATAGGATTTAGAATTAATTTGTTTGAAATGATTCAAACCCAGAATTCCAATTTTACTTGCAAAATCGACCTGATTTCCATTACCATACAATGTATTTGAATTACCTCCATCAATATTAATAGTACTAGAAGCTAAAATTCCGAATAATGAAAACTTACCAAATTTAGTTGTACTTCCATTTAATTTGAACGTTAGGTCTTGATAAGTTGGCGTAGCAGTTGTACCGATATCTACACCTGCAGCTTGAGCAACACCAGCTAGACTATAACGATATCCGACTAAATATGACGAACCTTTTTCTTTATTTATTGGCCCTTCAGTTGTTGCCTCAAGACCTGTAATTACACCCAATTGAACTGTAGTTTCTCGTTTTTTTGAATTCCCATTTCTAAAACCTATATCAAAAACCCCAGAATTAGCATTACCATATTCAGCAGGAAATGCTGAAGTAAAAAAATCTGAATTTTTTAATAAATTAGTATTCAATGCACTTACCGCACCCCCTGTTGTACCTACAGAAGCAAAATGATTGGGATTAGTTACGTTCATACCGTCAATGCGCCATAAAACACCTACGGGTGAATTTCCTCGTATCACGATATCATTCCTACTATCGTCTGGGGTGCTAACCCCCGCAAAATTAGCTGCTAAACGAGCTACATCACTTCTTCCACCAGCAAATCGATTCACTTCTTCCATTGAAAAAGTTCTTGCACTTACCGATGCTAATTTATTAATGGTTCCTGCTTTATTAGATGCTTTTACTACAACTTCATTTAGTTTATTAAATTCATCTTCCATAGTAATATCTAAAATCACCTCCTTACCCGAAGTAACAATTACATTGGAAATTATCACTTCTTTATATCCTGAGAAAGATACTTTAATTTCATAGCGATCGGGAGCCATATCAGAAAATAGATAATTTCCGCTGTTATCTGTTTGAGTTTGTTTGGTTGAATTTTGAACTACAATTGTAGCACCAATAATCGGAGTTTGTGATAATTTATCTATCACTACACCTCTTATATTTTGTTTGTTATTTTGAGCAAAAGAAATTGCCGAAATCATCATTATTGTAAAGTATTTTTTCATTTTTTCAATTGTTTTCTTTTTCTAAATTTTTAATATCATCTAGCATTTGGTACATTTCAAAAGATAGTGTCCCATTGTAAATTCCTCTTATTCTTTTAGATTTATCAACCAAAATAAAATGTTCCGTATGAAGAAATTCAGTACTGTCTTTGGTAAACCCTAAATCTTCTTCAGCAAAATACGATTTACGAGCAAGATCATATATTTTGCTTTTTGACCCAGTTAAGAAATGCCAATTGGGATTGTTAATTCTATTTCTATTTTTAAATGTATTCAATACTGAAGGACTGTCTAACCATGGAGTAACAGAATAAGAGAGAAATACTATATCTGAATTCTTACTCAAACTATCATTGACAATTTTTAAGTTAGTTGTCATCACTGGGCAAATACTACCGCAGGAAGTAAATATAAAATTGGCAACATGAATTTTACCTTCAATATTCTTTTGAGATATCATGGTGTTATCTTGGTTTAAAAAGGAAAAATCGGCAATAGTGTGAGGTATTTTTAAATTAACTTCTGCTTCTTCTATAAATAAAGGGGTGAAATCCGGTGTGTTATAATAGGGTAATTTTATAACTTCCTTTTGGTCACAACTTAGCACAATTAAACTACTTAACAATAAAAATACTATCCGATACATTTTTGCAATTTTTTGTTCCCAATAACCCATATCTTTTTCCGTTTTTAATTACATAATTAGCTCTAATTTTACCTGTATCATACCACATTTTTTGACTTCCCTCTTCTTGTCCATCTTTAAAATGTCCAAAATGACTGAGTTTTCCATCAAATGACCATTCTTTCAACTCACCTTGATACGCATCATTTTCTGCTACAAACTCGAAACGCTTTTTTCCATTATACCAATAGCCTATTTGTTTGCCGTTTTTTCTCCCATTATCATATGAACGTGTTTCCATCAATTGTTTATTTGGAAACCATTTTCGACAAATACCAGATAATTTACCATCACTATAACCCTCAATAGAAGCGGTATCTTTATTAGGAAATAAATCAAACAAATATCCCGAATACTTTTTTTGGTTTAAATAAACTACATCGTTTACAAATCGCATGTTTTTGGACGATTTGAGTTGGAAAACAGCAGGGATTTTTGGTTTATCTTGTTGACAAGAACAAACCAAAAACACTAAAAACAAAAAGGCTATTTGTTTCATTTATTGCGAAATTGTTCCTGGAGTGCCATAAAAACCATTTCCGTTCAAATAAGGCGCTTCGGCTGTAAAATGGTAATGATAAATTCCGTTTGGATAATCAACTGTTGCATGGGAATGACCGTGATAAACATCTAAAGAACTGTTGGTCACCAACGTATTGTTTTCTTCATTTGGTCCATAAACTGGAAATCCGTCTAACAGAAAACCCATTAAACCCGATTTTGTAGATTTAACGGTTGTTAAATACAATGGCTCAACGTGGTAATGATATACTCCTTGATTTTGAGGATGTCCATAGTACTTGTCAAAAGAAACGATCTCACTTGTTAATGGCTGATTGGGACCTGCATATTGATTAAATAAAGCAACACCATTAATAGCAATCCCAATTGGACCCAATGGAGTAGCAGCATGATTCGATGCAACTACAGGATTTAAAGGAATTTTTAAAGTGGCTGTTTGTTCTACTATCGAATTTGGATTTTTTTCAAATGTATTTCCACCAAAAGTAGTTCCAGAATATGCTTCATACAACGCATTTGTTGTTGGATAATAGGCACTTTTGTGATCTGGGAGATCTTTTGTTTTAATATAGATATAGGTACCATCACTTGTTATGCTTGTTGCACCATATATTTTTTTATAAACCGCAGGCACAGTGGCAGAAACCTCTGTAGAACTACCATCGTTGCTACTACAATTGTACATGCCAAATGTTATTCCTAAGACACACATTAATAAACCAATTTTATTATTCTTCATTTGTTTACTATTTAATAATATTCGATCAAAATTATCAAATATATAAGCCTCGTTAAAGCTGTTTATGCTGGACTGTCAATAAAATGGGTTGGATTGTATGTAATCTTTTAATATTACAAATTACTCGAGACTATTAATCAATATTTTAAAAAATGTTACTCCTTAAAGAATTATTTTATATATCTTTACTAACCATTTGGTTAAACCGTTTAGTTAAAAAAATGACTACAGAAGAAAAAATATTTGAAGCAGCGAAAATCGTATTTCAAAAAAAAGGATTTGCTGGTGCAAGAATGCAAGAAATAGCAGATGAAGCAGGAATCAACAAAGCGATGCTGCATTATTGCTTTAAAAATAAGCAATCTCTTTTTGAAGCAGTTTTCATGAAAGCGTTTAGTCAATTAGCGCCACAAGTCAATTTAATTTTTAGTTCCAATGAGAGTATTTTTGACAAAATCAGGCAATTTACCCACAGTTACATCACATTTGTAAATGAGCATCCATTTCTACCGCAATTCATTATTCAAGAGATGAACAACAACCCAGAGTTTGTGATTCAATTTTTAAACAATGCCAATCGACCCAATCCAAGTTTAATGATCGCTCAAATTGAACAAGAAATTGCCGCTGGAATTATCAAACCAATGCCACCCAAGCAATTATTAATGGATATTTTTTCATTAACCGTTTTTCCTTTTGCAGCTCAAACCATGGTGAAAGGGATGTTTCATATTTCGGAAATCGAATTCAATCAAATGATGGAAGAACGAAAAACATCAATCGCTGAACTTATTATTAATTCAATAAAAAAATGAAAAAAACACTTTTCTTATTAACGTTATTGGTCTACCAATTTTCTAGTGCACAGCACATTGTAACTTTAGAAAATTGCTATGCTCTAGCCATCAAAAATTACCCTCTAGCAAAACAATCGGAATTATTAGCCCAGAAATCAGCCTTTGAAACAGCTTCATTTAAAACCGCTAAATTGCCTAAGCTAGATTTGAATGCACAAGCATCCTACCAATCAGAGGTTACCGGTTTACCCATTCCGTTACCAAATGTAACTCCATTGAATAAAGACCAATACCGAGCGACTTTGGATATGAATCAATTGATTTATAATGGCGGTCTTATTGATTCTAATATTAAATTGAAAGCAATTCAAACGCAAACACAGCAACAACAAGTAGCAGTCAATTTACACTCTATTAAAACTCGAATCAACCAATTGTACTTCTCCATTCTTTTGGCACAAGAACGAAAATTAATTCTGACTTCTAAACAAGACCAATTAGCTTCCAAAATTAAAGAAGTGAAATCGGGAGTCAAATTTGGAGTGCTACTTCCCGCTTCAGAGCAAGTTTTGGAAGCTGAAAATTTAAAAATTAAACAACAGTTACGAGAAACCGAATTAGACAAAAACAGGCTTTTAGCAAATTTGTCAGAGCTAATTGCTGCTCCTTTAGATGAAAAAACCATTTTTGAAAAACCAATGGTTGCACTAGCAAATGATGCAGCCATTTCGCGTCCAGAAATTGAATTGTTTGCATTGCAAAACCAACAAATTTCAAGTTCAAAAGAACTTATTTCCAAAAATAAACTACCAAAAATAAATGCATTTGGCACAGCCGGTTATGGGAATCCGGGACTGAATATGTTGAATAATTCGTTTCAAACTTTTTATATGGTGGGGCTAAAAGCCAATTGGAATGTTTGGGATTGGGAAAAAACCAAAAAAGACAAAGAGGCACTTTCAGTATCAGAGTCGATTATTGCAACTGAAAAAGAAACTTTCTTGCTTAATACTCATATGCAATTAGAGGAAATACAAACTGAAATCAACAAACTAGAAGAGGCGCTTAAAACCGATCAAGAAATTGTCAGTTTACGAGAATCCGTTGCTAAATCTTCGGATGCACAGTTAAAAAACGGTATCATCACCTCCTCAGATTATTTGGTAGAATTCAGCCATTTGTACGAATCCCAAATCAATCAGAAAACACATCAAATTCAATTGGCCTTGGCAAAATCCAATTACCAACTAATAAAAGGAAAGTAACAAAACTTCAAAACGAATCAAAATGAAACAACTATTTACATTTTTAATCCTAATCAATTTAGTAGCCTGTAATAAAAATAACGATAAAGCGGATGGCTACGGAAATTTTGAAGCTACCGAAGTAACTATTTCAGCAGAGGCCAGCGGTAAAATTGAGTATTTAAACCTTAAAGAAGGCGCTATCGTAGCTCCCGACACCCAAGTTGGTTTGATAGATACTATTCAACTCTATTTATCTAAACTACAACTGATTGCTTCCAAAAATACGATTGCTTCCAAGTCAGGAAATGTGTTATCCCAAACAGCTGTTTTGAACGAGCAACTCAAAACTACTTTGATAGAACAAAAAAGAATCCAAAATATGTTTGCCGAAAATGCTGCAACTAAACGTCAAGTAGATGAAATTAACGGAAAAGTCAATGTGTTGAACGAACAGATAAAAAGTATCAAAACACAAGAAGCACCTATAAGTAATGAGCAAAAATCAATTGATGTACAAATTGAAAAAATAAACGACCAAATCCAAAAATGTAAAATAATCAACCCATTTCAAGGAACGGTTTTAGCAAAATATTCCGAAGCAAATGAGATAACCAATTTTGGAAAACCACTATATAAATTGGCTGATTTAACCACAATGACTTTACGTGTTTATATAAGTGAGAAGCAACTAAACCAAATTAAAGTAGGACAAAAAGTTACTGTGAAAATTGACACTCAAGAAGACATGAAATCCTATCCTGGAACTATTTCATGGATTTCTTCTTCGGCTGAGTTTACACCAAAAATCATTCAAACCAAAGAAGAGCGTGCTAATTTAGTGTATGCGGTGAAAGTGAATGTGAAAAATGATGGCAGTCTAAAAATTGGGATGCCAGCCGAAATGTGGATCAAATAAAATGAGTATTTCTGTTCAGAATCTATCCAAATCGTATAAAGACTTCAAAGCTATTGAAGCCATTTCATTTGAAGTAAATAAAGGCGAATTGTTTGGGCTTATTGGACCCGATGGTGCCGGAAAAACGACAATTTTCAGAATCCTTACTACCCTACTTCTGCCAAACGAAGGAGTGGCGAGTGTAGCGGGATTTGATGTGGTGAATGACTATAAATCTATTCGGAATTCGGTGGGCTATATGCCAGGGAAATTTTCCTTGTACCAAGATTTAACAGTGGAAGAGAACTTGCAATTTTTCGCGACCATGTTTGGAGCTACCATTGAAGAAAATTACGACTTAATTCGGGATATTTATATTCAAATTGAACCCTTCAAAAAGCGACGAGCGGGAGCCTTATCCGGTGGGATGAAACAAAAATTAGCGTTGTGTTGCGCTTTAATTCATAAACCCAAAGTTTTATTTCTTGACGAACCTACTACAGGGGTAGATCCCGTTTCTCGTAAAGAATTTTGGGAAATGCTAAAGCGTTTACAGCAAAATGGAATCACAATTTTGGTTTCAACTCCTTACATGGACGAAGCTAGTTTATGCGATCGAATTGCCCTGATTCAAAAAGGAAAAATCTTTGAAATTGATAGTCCGAAAAACATTATTTCAAAATATTCAAAAACCATATATGCTGTTTCTGCCCAAAACACACACCAATTATTAGAAGATTTAAAAGCCTTTCCAAGTCAGTACAGCGTGTTTGCTTTTGGAGAATTCATCCATTATATAGACCAAAATAATGATTTTAAAAGCACCCATTTACAACAGTATTTGGAAAGCAAAAGACATACTGAAATAACAATCCAAATTACGACCCCAACAATTGAAGACGTATTTATGGATGTAACCTCTTTAGAAAACTAAATTTTGGAACACAATAAAATCATATCAGTAAGCAATCTTACTAAAACCTTTGGCGATTTTACGGCAGTGAATAACATTTCTTTTGAAGTAGCCAAAGGGGAAATTTTCGGGTTTTTAGGTGCTAATGGCGCAGGAAAAACAACGGCAATGAAAATGTTGATCGGGATTTCAAAACCCAGTTCAGGAGAGGCAACAGTAGCTGGTTTTGATATTGCTAAACAATCCGAAATGGTCAAGAAAAATATTGGTTATATGAGCCAAAAATTTTCATTATATGACGATTTGACCATCAAGGAAAACATTACGTTTTTTGGCGGAATTTATGGCTTAAGTAGAAAAGAGATTAAAGAAAAAACAGCTATTTTAATTGCAGAATTGGAATTGGAAGAAGTAGCCAATCAATTGGTAGGTGCTTTACCATTGGGTTGGAAACAAAAATTATCGTTTTCGGTGGCGTTATTGCACGAACCTAAAATCATTTTTTTGGACGAACCAACGGGAGGCGTTGACCCCATAACCCGCAGACAATTTTGGGAAATGATTTATGCCCAAGCCCATAAAGGGACCACCATTTTTGTGACCACACATTATATGGACGAAGCCGAATATTGCGACCGTGTCTCGATTATGGTGGAAGGGAAAATTGAGGCTTTGGATTCTCCTAAAAATTTAAAAAAACAATTCAAAGTCGATTCTATGAATGAAGTTTTTTTGAAACTAGCACGAAATATTGAATAATTAGAAACCTTAAACTAAATAGAAATGAAACGATTTATAGGTTTTGTAACCAAAGAATTCTACCACATTTTTAGAGACAAACGAACTCTATTTATACTCTTTGGAATGCCAATTGCTCAAATTATTCTATTTGGCTTTGCCATTACCAATGAAATCAACAACGTCAATATTGCCATTTTGGACCAATCCAAGGATGTTGCCACTCAAAAAATAATTGCTAAAATCAATGCATCAAAGTATTTTGTAGTAAAACAAAATATTAACCATGAAAACGAAATTGAAAATGTCTTTAAAAAGGGAAAAGTAAAAGCAGTCCTGGTTTTTGAAAATCATTTTATCAAAAATCTAGAAACAAAAAAGCAGGCAAAAGTTCAAGTAATTACTGATGCTACTGACCCTAATATTGCCAATACTGTCACTAATTATGTCAATGCTATTTTGCAAAATTACACACAGCAATTAAACCGAAATAATCCGACTGCTTATTCCATTCAAACCCAAACCCAGTTGTATTACAATCCCGAATTAAAGAGTGTATTTAACTTTGTCCCAGGAGTAATGACCATTATTTTAATGTTGGTTTCGGCCATGATGACCTCCATTTCCATTACAAGAGAAAAAGAAATGGGCACTATGGAAGTATTGTTGGTTTCGCCACTAAAACCCTTTCAAGTGATTATTGGAAAAGTCTTTCCGTATATTTTTCTATCCATTATCAATGCAACTATAATTGTGCTTTTGGGTTATTTTGTCTTCAAAATGCCAATAGTAGGAAGCTTGTTTTTATTAGCATTTGAAAGTATTTTGTTCATCATAACAGCCCTTTCTTTGGGGATACTGATATCAACAGTAACCGATTCACAACAAACGGCTATGATGATTTCATTATTTGGTTTAATGCTGCCTGTAATTATTTTATCAGGCTTTATTTTTCCAATTTCGAGTATGCCTTTGCCTATGCAAATTATTAGCAATATCATTCCTGCCAAATGGTTTATTATTATTGTAAAAGCGGTAATGCTCAAAGGAGCAAGCGTGTCAGTAATTTGGAAAGAAACGCTGATTTTAATCGGAATGACTGCAGTATACATTTTGTTAAGTATTAAAAAATATAAAATTCGCCTGGAATAAAAATTCAGCAGTCTAAGCATATGAGAACAATTCTATTTATTATCCAAAAAGAGTTCAAACAAATATTCAGGAACAAAGGGATGCTACCAATCATCTTTGTATTGCCGATGATTCAGTTATTAATCCTGTCTAATGCTGCCAGTTTTGAGGTAAAAAATATTGCATTTTCCTATATCGACCATGATCACTCCAAAGCTTCAAGAGAATTAATTTCAAAATTTGCTGCTTCAGATTACTTTACAATTAAAGAGGAATTTGAATCCAAATCAATTGCAAATATTGAAATGCAAAAAGGATCTGTAGATGTGATTCTCGAAATTCCCAATCAATTTGAACGCAAGCTTCAAAAAGAAAATACCACGACACTTTCAGTAAGTATTAATGCCATAGACGGCGCTTCGGCAGGAATTGAAAATGTTTACATCAATCAAGTAATAGGTAGTTTTAATCAAAATTTACAAACCCAATTGATGCATTATAATGAAGGCAAACTTGTCCCAAACCAAAGTATTGTAACTATTCCATCTTTTTGGTACAACAACACCCTGAATTACAAAACATTTATGGTTCCTGGGATATTAGTACTTCTGGTAACAATGCTAACTTTATTCTTGTCCTCAATGAATATTGTTAGAGAAAAAGAAATCGGAACCTTGGAACAAATCAATGTTACACCGATTAAAAAATACCAATTCATTATTGGCAAACTTTTCCCGTTTTGGGTATTAGGCTTAGTAATTCTTACTGTGGGATTAATTATTGCAAAACTCGTCTTTAATACTCCTATTTTGGGAAATATCGGATTGATTTATTTGTTTACCTCAGTCTATTTATTAGTCATATTAGGCATTGGATTAATTATTTCTAATTTCACAGAAACACAACAACAATCGATGTTTATTGCCTGGTTTTTTACAGTACTATTTATTTTAATGAGCGGTTTGTTTACACCAATTGAAAGTATGCCTCAATGGGCGCAGAACATTACTTTGTTTAATCCGATTCGGTATTTTGTTGAAATAGTCCGAATGGTAATGCTAAAAGGTGCGCGATTTTCGGATATTTCATTTCATTTTTTTGTAATCGTTGCCTATGCCTTTATTTTAAATGCAATAGCAGTTTGGAGTTATAAAAAAGTAGTGTAATTTTTTGTCTTGAGTTGTAACGAAAATTCAAATAAAGCAGAAAACCTTTCTATTTCGTCAACCAGAGATTCGATAATTAGGTTTGAATTGGTTACTAAAACAAAATCTCAAAAGCAATTTTGAGGTTTTTTTTGTGTTTAATATTTACTATTCGATATTGATTACATTTAATTCTTCAAAATTCCATTGTATACAAAAACTTGCTTTTAACTAAATATTAATAGTCGTTGTATTTTATTCTGTGTAATAAACTTTAATTTTAACGACTATGAAAAAGAATAGTACAAAAGGTTTTTTCTTCAAGCCCTACGAAGCTCCGTTTGAAACTCCGTTTGAAAAGTTGTTTAAAATTTTCAAAGAATTAATCACCCATACATCGGGCGATTTTGACGAAGCTATCGATTGGTTACGCCAATTGGATGTGGAGTACAAACTAACTGACGCCAACTACACAATTGATGATTTTGTCGAAGACTTAAAGAAAAAAGGCTACATCAAAGAAGAAGTCGATGGTGACGGCAACTTAGATACTAAAATCACTGCCAAAACTGAAAGAGCGATTCGGCAACAAGCCTTAGATCAAATTTTCGGTAACCTAAAACAATCCAAAACAGGAAGTCACAATACCAAATCCACTGGAAAAGGTGACGAACAAACCGGAGAATTTAGAGAATATCGTTTTGGTGATGGATTGGATAACATTTCGATCACCGAAAGTTTGCGTAATGCGCAAATCAATAATGGCCTAGACGAATTCAAATTGACAGAAAACGATTTGATTGTGGAGGAATCCAAATTCAAAGCGCAAATGAGCACAGTTTTGATGATCGACATTAGCCACAGTATGATTTTGTATGGCGAAGACCGTATTACGCCTGCCAAAAAAGTAGCTATGGCTCTAGCCGAATTGATAACTACGCGTTACCCAAAAGACACCATTGACATTTTGGTTTTTGGCAACGATGCATGGCCCATCAAAATTAAAGATTTGCCTTATTTGCAAGTGGGACCGTATCACACCAATACCGTTGCCGGATTACAATTGGCCATGGACATGCTCCGCAGAAAACGAAATACCAACAAACAAATTTTCATGATCACCGACGGTAAGCCAAGTTGTGTTAGAGAGAAAAATGGCGACTACTACATGAACAGTAATGGTCTTGATCCATACATCACAGAGCAATGTTACAATCAAGCGGCTCAAGCCAGAAAATTACACATTCCGATCACTACATTTATGATTGCCAATGACCCGTATTTGCAACAATTTGTAAATCATTTTACCGAAGCCAATCAAGGAAAAGCATTTTATACCGGATTAAAAGGTTTGGGAGAAATGATTTTTGAAGATTACGAAACCAACCGAAAAAAGAAAATCAACTAGACAATTCAACTGAAATATGACAATAGATACCATTACTACCCTAGGCGAATTAAAACAATCCAATTACGTTTCAAAAAGTATAAAAGACGAATTGCGAGACAACCTGCGTAACAAAATTAAAGCTGGAGAAGTCGCTTTTGAAGGCGTTCACGGATTTGAAAATACGGTAATTCCAGAACTAGAACGCGCTATTTTGTCGAGACATAATATCAATTTATTAGGGCTACGTGGTCAAGCCAAAACACGTATGGCGCGTAAAATGATTGAATTGCTAGACGAATACATTCCAGTCGTAGCCGGTTCAGAAATTAATGACGATCCGTTGAATCCAATTTCTCGTTTTGCCAAAGATCTTATTGCCGAAAAAGGTGATGCTACTCCTGTAGAATGGTTGCAACGTTCGGAACGATTTTTCGAAAAATTAGCTACTCCTGATGTTACTGTTGCCGATCTTATTGGTGACATTGACCCCATCAAAGCCGCTACTTTAAAATTATCTTATGCCGACGATCGTGTGATCCATTTTGGAATGATACCGAGAGCCAATCGCTGTATTTTTGTCATCAATGAATTACCTGATTTACAAGCGCGTATTCAAGTGGCCTTGTTTAATATTTTACAAGAAGGTGATATTCAAATCCGTGGATTTAAATTGCGATTGCCATTGGACTTACAATTTATTTTTACAGCTAATCCTGAAGATTATACCAATCGTGGAAGTATTGTAACTCCTTTAAAGGATAGAATTGGTTCCCAAATTCTTACCCATTATCCCGAAACTATAGCCATTGCGAGAACAATAACCCAACAAGAAGCAAAATTACTTCACCACCAATCTGAAACGATTCACGTTCCTTCTTTAGCCAAAGATTTATTAGAACAAATTAGTTTTGAAGCTAGAGAAAGTGAATATATCGACAGTAAAAGTGGAGTGAGTGCCCGTTTAAGTATTACGGCTTATGAAGTGCTGTTGAGTACAGCTGAACGCAGAGCATTACAATCGGGAGCAGAAACTACAACTGTTCGACTATCCGATTTTATGGGCATCATTCCTGCTATTACCGGCAAAGTTGAATTGGTCTACGAAGGAGAACAAGAAGGTGCTGCAGCTGTCGCACAACATTTAATTAGCGATGCCATTCATACTTTCTTTCCTGCCTATTTCCCAAAAATAGAAAAGCTTGAACGCGATCTGGAGGCAAGTCCGTATGCCCAACTATTGGAATGGTTTTTTGCCGAAACTGGTTTCGAATTATTGGACAATGCCACCGATGAAGAATATCGAAATACCTTAGACGCCATTCTGCCTTTGAATGATTTAATCGAAAAATACCAAGCTGATTTCCCATTGGAAGACCGCTACTTTTTGAAAGAATTTATTTTATGGGGATTGGTTGAATACGATAAATTGAGCAAAGACCGATTTGAAAAAGGCTATCAAATAAAAGACTTGTACAGCAATTACATCAATAAATTGAAAAGTTGAAATAAGTTTATTATTATGCCATTTCTGAATTAAATAACCTCAAAATTACTTTTGAGGTTATTTATTAATCTAAATTCAGTTATCAATTTCGATTTCGTATTTTTGAGAAAATTTATATCCCAAATTGACACCATTATATTCGTACCAAATCTATTCTTCTGCTAGCCAACTTCCTGAAAACTGGAACGATTTAGCCATTGCCACGATTTTCTTATCCAAAGAATATCTTGCTATTTTAGAAAAATCAGCACCAGCCAATATGAGTTGTCATTTCATTGGGCTATTCGAGAACGAAACATTGGTTGGTATCGCACTGTCTCAATTTGTAGATTTGAACCAATTGGAATCTTTTGGAGAACGCGATCAATGTATCAAATCCTCCATTCGGAATGTAGTATTTAAGAATTTCTGTTCCCATATTCTTTTGATTGGCAACAATACCTTGACTGGTCAAAATGCTTTTGTGATTTCAGAAAAATCGAATCAAACCGAAGTTTTAAAAACACTCAAAAAAGCAGTTCTAGCACTTAAAGATATTTTCAAAAACAAAGGCAAGAAAGTACATATTTGTGGGTTGAAAGATTTTTGCGAACAGGAATTAAGCCGATTCGAAATACCCGAATTCGATCCCTATTTGCGTTTTTCTACCCAACCCAACATGATTTTTACTGTTCGTGACGAATGGAAAACAGAAGAAGATTATGTGGCTGCCTTGTCCAAAAAATACCGAGATCAATACAAGCGCGCGCGAAAAAAAGCAACAGGATTAGTTAAAAGACAATTGTCTTTGGACGAAATTATAGCACAGGAAGAAGTGATCTACGATTTGTATTTCCATGTAGCCAAAAGTGCCCCTTTCAATACCTTCTTTTTACCCAAAAACCACTTTGCTGTATTTAAGAAACAACTTCAAGATAATTTTTTGTTCTATGGTTATTTTGAGAATGATAAGTTAATTGGATTTAATACCTTAATCAAAAATGGCAGCGATTTAGACACCTACTTTTTAGGGTATGATGACAGCATTCAAAGAGAAAAAATGCTGTATTTGAACATGTTGTACGATATGATTGGCTATGCCATCAAAGAACAATTTAGCAGTATTATTTTTGCCAGAACTGCATTAGAAATTAAAAGTTCTGTTGGAGCAAAACCTTTGAAAATGTATGGTATGATGCGCCATGACAACAAATTCATCAATAGCCGTTTGAACTTCTTTTTTCGCTATTTAGAACCTGAGATCAAATGGACGGAACGCCATCCGTTTCAGGATTAATTTTCTAATTTAAATTATCAATCTCCTCTTGAACGATTTCCCAGTCCAAAAGCAATTGATCTAATTCCGCTTTCTTTTTATTATAAGCCGAAAAGAACGAAGCATCTTCAATATGTTTGTCGTAATTCGACGCTAGCATTTTATCATCATGTTGGATGTCTTTTTCCAATTGTTGGATTTGACTTTCAATCTTGCTTAACTTATTTTGTAGTGACTTCCCTTTTTTCTGATCTTCGTAAGATACTTTTTTGTTTTCTTTTGGTGCTTCTTTTTTGGCAATGTCTTTTTTCTCGACTTCACGCATGTTTTCTAAATTGCGCTGCTCTAAGAAGAAGTTAATATCTCCTAAATATTCTTTGATTTTTTGGTCTTTGAATTCGTACACAATATTCGACATCCCTTGCAAGAAATCCCTGTCATGAGAAACTAATAACAACGTTCCGCCAAATTTTTGCAAAGCTGCTTTTAAAACATTTTTAGATTTGATATCCAAGTGATTCGTTGGCTCATCCATCAACAAAACATTGATGGGTTGCAACAATAATTTACACAAGGCCAAACGGTTTCTTTCGCCTCCAGAAAGCACTTTAACCTTCTTTTCTACATCATCGCCACGAAACAAGAAAGAACCCAACATATCACGTACTTTAGAACGATTGGTATCCATTGCCGCATCTTCCATAGTTTGCAACAAGGTAATTTCGCCATCTAAATATTCCGCTTGGTTTTGGGCAAAATAACCCAACTGTACGTTATGACCTAATTTAATCGTGCCTTCGTATTTAAACTCGTTCACTATCGCCTTGATAAAAGTCGACTTCCCTTGGCCATTTTGTCCCACAAAAGCAATTTTACTTCCGCGTTCCACCAGTAAATTAATGTCTTTTAAAATCGTTTTATCACCGTAGCTTTTGGTCACATTTTCTGCCTCTACTACTACTCTTCCTGGTTCTTTAGATACCGGAAACGAAATATTCATAACCGAATTGTCGTCTTCGTCGACTTCAATACGTTCTACTTTGTCTAATTTTTTGATTAAGGATTGTGCCATCGATGCTTTAGAGGCTTTGGCTCTAAATTTCTCAATCAGCTTTTCAGTTTCTTCAATTTTCTTGGCTTGATTTTTTTGAGTAGCCAATTGCTTTTCGCGAATTTCATGACGTAATTCTAAATATTGCGAATAAGGTTTGTTGAAATCGTAAGCCTTACCAAGAGAAATTTCAATGGTTCTATTGGTCACATTGTCCAAAAACATTTTATCGTGCGAAACAATCACAACGACTCCCGGAAAATTGCGTAAAAATCCTTCAAGCCAAATGATACTTTCAATATCCAAGTGATTCGTTGGCTCATCCAGCAACAAAATATCATTGGATTGCAATAGTAATTTAGCCAACTCAATACGCATTCTCCATCCACCAGAAAACGTCTCCGTTTGGTTATTGAAAACCTCTCTTTTAAATCCTAATCCCAACAGAATTTTTTCGGTATCGCCCACATAATTGTAGCCGCCTAATAATTCAAATCGGTGGGTGTAATCGGATAAATCATTTATAATTTGAGAATATTCTTCACTTTCATAGTCGGTTCGGGTAACCAATTGATGGTTGATTTCTTCTAGCTTTTTTTCGACAATTTTAATTTCGGTAAACGCTTCATAGGCCTCTTCCAAAACCGTTCTTCCTTGTTCAAAATCGATGTCTTGGCGAAGAAAACCCATCTTAATTTCTTTCTCTTGAGCGATACTTCCTGAATCTGGAGCAAAATCGCGCGCTAAGATTTTAAGCATAGTCGATTTTCCTGCCCCATTTTTACCTACAAGACCTACCCGGTCTCCGGCGCCAAGGCGAAAAGTAACTTCTTCAAATAAATAAGAACCTCCGAATGAAACGGATAAATTGTGGATGTTAAGCATAGTTTGTGACTAATGTTACAATGGTACTTTTAAAATAATGTACCTTTGTTAAAAATTTTTGCAAATGTTAAAAAAAGGATCCAAACTAAATAGTATTTTAACAGGAAGTTGTCCTAAATGTCAAAATGAAAGCATGTATGTGGATAAAAATCCGCTACATCTTGGAAAAGTGCTCAAAATGAATGAAAATTGCAGCCATTGCGGTTTAAAATATCAAATTGAACCTTCCTTTTTTTATGGTGCTATGTATGTGAGTTATGGTTTGAATGTGGCTGTGGGTGTTGCGGCATTTATTATCGCTAATGTATTTTTAAGTCTGGACTTGGTTCAAAGTTTTATTGCGATTATTGGAATGGTAGTATTGGCCTTCCCTTTTGTGGTGCGTTGGGCAAGAAACATTTATATCAATATGTTTATATCCTACGATCCAAACACTTCTAAAGAATAAATCAATTACTTCTTTTTATTGGCAAAACGCTGAATATCAATTTCCTTAACCAATGGGATTTGGTTTTCAATTGCATCGTATAGGGCTTTTGCCATAGCTGGTCCTAGCATTACTCCTCGTGTGCCTAAACCATTCAATACGTGAATTCTATTGCATTCAGCATGAGTTCCAACTAAAGGTCTTCGATCTCGAACGGTGGGACGCACGCCTGCAAAATGGGAAACAATTTCAAAATCACAATTAATAATTTCTTGAATTCGAGCTACTAACTCGGTTTTCCCATCCTCAGTAGGCAAGTCTGTTTTATCTTTCCAATTGTAGGTTGCTCCAACTTTGAATAGATCATTGCCTAAAGGCAAAATAAAGACGCTGGTATTGACAATGACATCCAAATCTAATCCAGGTGCTTTAATGATAAACAACTCGCCTTTGGTACCATCTAATGGCAAATGATTGAAAAATGGATTGGCATGTAAACCAAAACCTTCAGCAAAAATAAGGTGCTTAGCTTGTATGTCTTTATACTGAACATAATCCTCCTCTATATCAACTTCTGAATAATCGAATGCTTCTTGGCGAAACCAATTAGTAGCAGTTAAAAAATTTCTATATGCAGTTAATAATGAAGCTGTATCAACATAGCCGGTATGCAATACTTCGCCATAACCAAAATCTGCTTGTATGCCTTTGTAGGCTTTAAAATGTAATTCGGTAGACAAAAAAGGTGCTAAGTTGGGTTTATCAGAAGCGGTAAACCAATTATTTTGTTCTTCCACAGAAAAAAACTTTCTGAGGATTGGCATTTTATAATCAAATTGTTGCTCGATTCTAGGCTTTAATTGCGCGTAAAAAGCATTCATAGTAACCAATTGCGATTGCGCTTCCCAAACTTCGCTAAATCGCTTTAAAATAACCGGATTGTACAATCCTCCCGCAATCTTGGAAGAGCTTTGCGAATCGTTATCTAGCACCAGAATCGTTTTGTTGTGTTTCAAGGCTTCTTCAGCAAAAGAAATCCCTGCTAATCCACAACCCACAATTAAATAATCAATCATACTGCATTTTTGAGTACTACAAAGTAAGGACTTTAAAAGAAAAAACTCCTACCATTGGTAAGAGTTTTTCTTTTCTTTTATAAATCAAATGGATTAATAGTTCCACATGTCTTGTTCGAAACTACGAATCTTATCTTTCACACGATCCGATTCAAGTAATTGATTTTGAGCATTGTCTTTCATATAATCTTTAATTTCCCTATCACCGTAGACATTTTCCTCTTTGTAAATTATACTGTTAAAGCGGCGCGAATTCAATATTTGATCAAATGTAATTGGCATCGAAGAATTTTTTTCATTGAAAGCTGTTGCTCTGTGAAGTGTTTCTCTTGCGTCAGGGAAAAATACCCAAAACAACTCAATAAAATCTGGCTCTTCAGTATTCATAGTATAAACATCTGGAGTTACTGGACAAATACCTAGTAAACGGTATTTCATTTCACTTTGACGTTTGTCAAAATACCAAACCCCTTTGATTTTATATTGTGTTACATCTTGAGACGTTATATCTTGTTGTACAATATACTCCGGAGATATTTTTGAACCTGCATTCAATTGTTCTCTACCTGCATCTGTAGTATCAATTCGAGATAAAGAAGCCGTAATGTCTTTAAACGATTTTTTGGTATTGAAATAACTATCTGAATAGACTTCCGTTATTTTTCCTTTTTTAATTCCTTTTATTAAGACATCATATAAAGAACGTCTATCAGGACCAATATTAGCCGTATCAATTGGAAAATACAATGGGAAATTTATTTTCTCACTCAAATCGATTATCTCCCAAGTAGTTTTACTCATTAAAATATCTCTATCATGAACATACCCATAGGCTAAAGGTTTGTCATTATCTGAATTTCTTTGCGCTACTGATTTGATTCCAATTTGTCCTGGCGTTTTTGCATTAAGCAAATTCGATTGTCCATAAGAAGCAATACTGCAACTCATAGAAAAAATAGCTAATAAAAAACTTTTAACATTCATCATATTGAAAATATTGAGTAGTAAATTAAACTACTAATTATTGTATTTCATAAATTACTGGAGCTGTTCTTGGCAACATATAACTACCTGCACCTACTAATTTAGTTTTTATTTCAGAAATGGTTACTTGGTCACCTCTTCCAGCTTTTGATAAAACAGCTTTGCATTGTGCATTTAATTTATTTCCCGAAACTACAATGGTAGGTTGTCCCGTAACTTTAAAGTTAAAACCAACAACATCTAAACCAACTTCGAAATCGAAGTCAACTAATTTAGCACCAACTGAAGAAATCTCTAAACTAGATTTTGGTCCTTTTACCACACCAACTTCTCCTCTAACTGTACCTACTGGACCTGGAATACCTTTGATTCTAAAAGTTTTCTTATCAGAAACTTTAGACCCATCTGGTAATGTACCGGTAACATTAATTACAGCTTCATTTCCTGCTCCAGGATTCATAACGTATTTTCCTGAACCTACAGATCGTAAACCCGGACCACTCGCCGAAACCTTATCCGCTGCAACTCCTGCAAATGATATAGACATTGGATTTGCAACTCCTCTGTATACTACATTCATTTTATCTGCTGAGATGGTTGCTGAGTTAGGACGTGGAACTACCACATATTTACCTTCAAAAGCCAATGGAATAGTTTCTCCATCTTGAACGAAAGTAAACTTACCGTTGATTTTTTGTTCACCAACACCACCTGCTGTTAATGAAATCTTAGCTTGACCATTTTCTAATTTACCAGGACCTTGAAAAGAAGTTGGTTTTGTATTCGCATCGTATTTTCCCAATACTACTTTACCAGTTACTTTTTCACCTTGATAATAGGCATTTTTATCCAACACTACTAAAGCTGTAAAGTTTTTCATGGAAGATGCTTCAACTGCAGCCTTTCCTAATAAAATACTATAAATATCAGCTTCTGCTTTTTTAACATCATTTTGAAATGAAGTTAGTTTAGTCAAAGAAGCAATAGCTGGAAACCCTTTGAAATGGTAGTCTAAATACATTTTAGTAACTCCTTCACCATCTTTTACATCAGCTGTTGAGAATTTTGAACTAATCTCATCAATCACACCTTTCAACTTGCTATTGTTACCAACAGCAGTTTTCATATCTGCTACATATTTAGAAAAATGACCTACTATTTCTTTTCCTTTTGAGGAGTAACCATCACCTTCAAACCAACCTTCGTCAATTGCAGGACCTTTATCCATTGCCTCATATGGCAATTTACCCGTTTCCTCATCTACTTCAACTCCTTCAGTTGCATCTGATTTCAATGTTCCTATATATTCGTAAAATTCTTTAGAAATTTCCGCAACTTTTTTTGCATCTGCTGCCGCTTGGATAAAGTGGGCATCTTCTCCAGCCTTTTTATCTAATGCTTGCAACATACTTGCATTCATTGTTTCTGCACTTAAATTTGCAGCATCAAATTTTTCGTTCATTAATCCAAAAGCTGATAAAACTTCTTTGGACATATTTAAAGCTAACATCGCGATGAAAACCAGATACATCAGGTTTACCATCTTCTGTCTAGGACTTAATTTTCCTCCTGCCATTGTATTATAAATAATTAGTTAGTAAAGTAATTTAGTTTAAAACTAATTATTATCCTTTGTTACTCATTGCAGAAAGCATTCCGCCATACACTGCATTCAATGACGCTATATTAGCAGTCATCGATTGCATTTGTTGTTTCAACATAGCTGCATTTTCAGCGATATCTTTGTTAGCCTCAGCATTTACTGAAGCGCTCTCTAATTGTAATTTATACAAATTATTCAACGATTCCATTTGAGCAGCTGCTTTAGTCAATTCTTCGCTGTATTTTCTGGTAGACGCTAAAGAATCCACTGTAGGTGCAATCCCTTTTGCAGCTGATTCGAAATTTTTGATACTATTTCCTAAGCTAGCCATCAACTCTCCGTCGATTTTTGCTTCTTTCAACATAGTATCTAATTTTTGAGAAAGTAATCCATCAGCATCAGAAGCATCTGCTGTCTTTTTAGATTTTTGTTTAGCTTCTCCTCCTGCTAATTCTGGATAAACAAGTGTCCAGTCTAATTCTTCATCTGAATTATCAAATGCTGATAAAGCAAAAATAAAGGCTTCCGTTAGAAGTCCGACAACTAATAATTCACTTCCTCCAGTCCAGTGTTGTATCTTGAACAATGCTCCTACAATTACTACTGCCGCTCCCATTCCGTATGCGAAATTCATTACTTTTTTGCTAATTAATGCCATAACTATTAGTTTAAATTTAGTTTTATTTTTTTGCTTTTTTTACTATGTTTGATTTTGTTGTAGAAATTTTTTGAGTCCCCATATAATCTTGAACCGTTCTGAATCCAATATAACTTCTAGCAGAATCTGCAAATTCATAATCTCTTGTCGCTACTTGTAGCATATAAGCTACGTCTTTCCAAGATCCCCCACGAACCACTTTTCTTTTATTTTTATTGTCATTAACGTTTGGGCTAATAGTAGAAACATATTCATAAGCCCCCTCATCATAAGATGTAGCAGTCCATTCAGCCACATTACCAGCCATATTGTACAAGTTATACCCATTAGGATCAAAAGATTTTGCTTCTACGGTATATAAAGCATTGTCTGCTGCATAATCTCCTCTACTTGGCTTAAAGTTAGCCAAGAAACAACCTCTGTCGTTTTTAGTATAGGGTCCGCCCCAAGGATAAGTAGCAGACTGTAATCCACCTCTTGCGGCATATTCCCATTCAGCCTCCGATGGCAATCTAAATTTATTAACCAAATCTCTTTTTTTCTTTTTTGATTTGATATAGTTGTTTTTAAACATCGTTCTCCATTCACAAAAGGCAACTGCTTGTGAATGTTTAACTCCAACTACAGGATAGTCTCCATATGCTTTGTGCCAAAAATAATCATTATGCATTGGCTCATTATACGAATAATTATAATCTTTAATCCAAACTGTAGTATCGGGATACACTTTAACTTGCTCAGTTCTAATAAAATCTTGTCTTTTACCTCCTTTAGATTTTGCAGCAGCTTGAAGATCCATCCATTTATAACTGAATTTCAATTTGTCAACATCAATAGTACGAATACCGTTAAAAGTTGCTTCTAATGGTACATACATCGAATCCATAACCTCAGAATAGTACTCATCTGGGTATTTACTTGTTTCTTTTATTAATTTAATCTTTTGATTTAACTTTCTACCAGCATATTCGTTATCCCCAACACCTACACTGTAATAATTATCATACATGTACTTATCATATGCTGTCATTTTTGTTGGATCAACATCATTAAACGCAAAATCTCCAATGCTTGCATTTTTACCACCATTTCCGTTGCCTCCCGCTTTTAAACCATTTAAATCAGCCAAAATTGCCAAACGCATACGGATGGTTGAGTCTTTTACCCATTCAACAAATTGTCTGTATTCATTATTGGTTATTTCTGTTTCATCCATGTAAAATGATGGAACAGTAACCGTTTTTGTAGTCGCATCCTCTTGTCCTGCTATATCTTGATCTGACTTTCCCATAATAAAAGAACCTCCAGTAACCAAAGTCATTCCATAAGGTTTTTCAGGATGCCATTTTGACTCCATCAACCTCTTTGAACCCTTCGAACCGACTAATTCTCCTTTATCACCAGATTTTCCACAACTAAATAAAAGTGTAATAATTGCTGTAAATGCAATGAAATTCTTCATATAAATTTGCGTTATATATTCTTTATTTTTCAATGTGTAAACCTATTTATTATTTTTATAAAATGCAATTTTTTTATTTTGTATGCTTTTTACTACACAAAGTAGTTTAAATACTATTTTTTCGTTGTGCCTTCCACCATCTTTCTGGCAATTCTTGATCGCAAGCAGCCAGATATTCTTCATGCGAACAGGGTAATAACGTGTTTCTTTTTAATTTATTATTACCATTAATAATAAAGGGTATTTCTATCCACCATCGATCTGTTTTATCGCTTTTGTAAAAAATCAATTCTTCATCCTCTGAAGGAACTATGTATTTTAAATAATTCTCTCGACTCCCAAAAGGATATTCGTTGGAACGGTAATGATAGCCCTCGATAAAATACCAAATAATTTGAGCCATCAATACTGATTCTTGCTCCGTGTCGTTGTGATTAAAAATTCCAAATGAGGTCACCTTATCACTAATTCCAGCATATCTAGACAATGCACAAATTTCTTTTCCGTTAAACCCATTAGGTACAAAAGGAGTGAAATTTCCAGAATCTGATGATTTCACGGCATTCATATCAAAACTTACTACATCAGCATCCCGAAAAACTGGCTCTGCGATGGCAATAGTATTGGAAACTTCTCCCAATCGATACGCATCAAAAAACAATTTCTCTACCAAATCAATTTCTTCTTGCGAATTGTAATAGGTTTGGTATCCAATGTTGCAGTAGTTAAATAAGTTGTTCGGTTCTTCAATCACTATTTTTGTCAAATAAGAAGAAGCTGAAACTACATCACTTTCTTTTCCAAAATCGAATTGACTATCAACTGCCACCAGATTGACCATTTGCTCTAAATCGTCATAGGCTCTGTAAAGCGAGTAGGTCAAATCCTGAGATCCGCCAATTACAACAGGAATAATATTATTTTTGATTAAACTAGAAGCCACTTTCTTTAAAGCAAAATAGGTATCTTCTATAGAATTTCCGGCCAAGATATTGCCAAAGTCAGCAATAGAAGCATCCCAATTTCCAGGATACAAACGGTACAATTCTTTTCGGATAGCCAACAAATCAATCTCCTGATTTCCATTGCTATTGCCTCGGTTTTCTAAAACCCCAATAATTCCAATCGTTACTTTACTTACCTCAGGAAATGCTTCCGAAGTATGCAAAACAACTTTGCTTCCCAATTGCTGAGAAGACAATCCATTGATGTAATCAATGATTTCAGAATCTAGTGGTGAAAGAAAATCAAATTCCATTTATTATTTCTTTTTGGCAGTCGGCTTTTTCGCAGCAGCTTTTTTTGCTGGAGCCTTTTTAGCAGGTGTTTTCTTTGCAATCAGTTCTTGAACTTCTTCCAAAGTCAATTTGCTTGCATCTACGTCTTTGCTCAATTCAATTTTGATTTTACCTTTGGTAATTACTGAACGTCCCCAGCGGGCTTTTTCAACAACTATTCCTTCAGCAGACCAATTGTGAATTACTTTATCTATATTTTTTTGCAATTTATCTTCAATCAATTCTTCAATGTCTGATTGAGATAAGTTGTCAAAATTGTATTTCTTACTTACATTAATAAATAGACCATCCCATTTGATAAAAGCACCAAAACGACCCACTCCTTTTTGCACACCCATACCTTTATAGATGGCAATTGGCGCATCAGCCTGAGCTTTTTCATCAATTAATTCTTGGGCTCTTTCCATAGAAACATCTAGAGGATCTTCACCTTTTGGCAAAGAAATAAACGCTGCGCCGTGACGTACGTATGGTCCGTAACGCCCATTGCTTACCTCAACTTCTTCTCCTTTGTATAGCCCTAAATTTTTAGGTAATAAGAACAAATTCAAAGCGTCTTCTAGACTGATGTTTCCTATATTCTGGTCGATTTTTAAACTCGCAAATTTCTTATTTTCATCTTCGGCATCACCAATTTGAGCCATCGGTCCAAATTTTCCTAAACGAACAGATACTGGTTTTCCTGTTGCAGGATCAGTACCCAAAATTCGTTCTCCACTTTCTCTATCGGCATTGGCCTCTACGTCTTTCACATTAGGGTGAAATTTATCGTAGAATTCCTGCATCATCTTGGCCCATTCAATATTTCCTTCGGCAATTTCGTCAAAATCTTGCTCTACTTTTGCAGTGAAATTATAATCTAAAATAGCCCCGAAATTTTTCACCAAGAAATCGGTAACAATGGTTCCTATATCTGTTGGTACTAATTTTCCTTTGTCAGAACCTGTATTTTCTTTTAAGACTTTCTCTCCTACTTTGCCAGATTGCAAAGTCAGTTGCGTATATTTTCTCTCTTGACCTTCTAAATTTCCTTTTTCAACATAATTTCTGTTGATAATAGTTGAAATCGTTGGCGCATAAGTAGATGGTCGTCCAATCCCTAATTCTTCTAGTTTTTTTACCAAAGAAGCCTCAGTGTATCGTGCAGCGGCTCTCGAATATCTTTCGGTTGCTGTGATGAAATTATTGTCTAAGCGTTCGTTTACTTTTAGCGCAGGCAACATTCCTTCTTGTTCCTCATCATCCTCATCATTACCTTCTAAATACACTTTCAAGAAACCTTCAAATAGCAATACTTCACCTGAAGCCGTAAACACTTCACTATGATTGTTAGCTTCGATTTTCACATTAGTACGTTCCAATTCAGCATCACTCATTTGCGAAGCCAAAGTTCGTTTCCAAATCAAATCATACAAACGAGCTTGATCTCTATCAATATTCACCGTATGACGCGACATATCGGTTGGACGAATTGCTTCGTGAGCTTCTTGAGCACCTTTGCTTTTGTTAGCAAACGTTCGAGGTTTAGAAAATTCTTTTCCGTACGATTTAATGATCTCTGCCTGAGCAGCGTCCATGGCCTCTTTGGATAAGTTCACGCTATCGGTTCTCATATACGTAATTAACCCTGCCTCATACAAACGTTGAGCCAATTGCATGGTAATTCCAACTGGAAGATACAATTTACGTGCTGCTTCTTGTTGTAAAGTTGAAGTGGTGAAAGGTCCGGTTGGGGATTTTTTTGTAGGTTTTGTTTCTAACTCTCCTACTTTATAGGTGGAAGCGATATTTTTTTGTAAAAAATCTTCCGCTTCTTTTTTAGTATTGAAATTTTTAGGCAATTTCGCTTTTACTGTTTTTCCGGCTTCGTTAGTAAACTCAGCAGCAACGGAATAACTAGCGACAGCTTTGAAGTTTTGTATCTCGCGTTCGCGTTCTACGATCAAACGAACCGAAACCGATTGTACACGACCTGCTGAAAGTCCGCCCTTCACTTTCCTCCATAAAACTGGCGATAATTCATACCCCACTAAACGGTCTAAAACACGACGTGCTTGTTGGGCATTGACTAAGTTATAGTCAATTTCACGGGGATTATCAATTGCTTTAAGAATCGCTGTTTTTGTGATTTCGTGAAAAACAATACGTTTTGTTTTCTTTTTGTCTAATTTTAATTCTTCGGATAAGTGCCAAGAAATGGCTTCTCCTTCACGGTCCTCATCGGAAGCCAACCAAACCATTTCGGCATTTTTTGACAAGGTTTTCAGTTTACTAACCAACGCTTTTTTGTCGGCAGAAACTTCATATTTAGGTTTGAAACCATTTTCAACATCTACTCCAATTTCTTTGGAAGGCAAGTCGGCAATATGTCCATAACTTGATTCAACTTGAAAGTCACTTCCTAAAAATTTTTCGATTGTCTTAGCCTTTGCAGGTGATTCCACTATAACTAAATTCTTTGCCATATCCCGTTTGTTTGTGACCGCAAAAGTATGGGATTTTTTTAAATTTTAAGATTTTTAAATTTTAAAAGTCAATTTTAAGGCTGAAAAACGTTTTTCACCGATTCAAAATTCTACTAATTCTAAACAAACTAGAAATCCTAGGTTTCCTCCTTTTATAAAGAGTATATTTAATAAATGGATGCGTTTTCATTTTATAGGCACACTATAAAATACTGTTAAAAGTTCAACTGCCATCTTGTCATATTTCTTTAATTTGACTTATCTTTGCACTATTGAAAATGGAAAATGGAAAAAGTAATTGAAGAAAGCAAACAAGGCGAAAGTCTCGTTTTAGAACATAAAAAAGAAAACACCAAAAAACTCTTTATAGAAAGTTATGGTTGTGCGATGAATTTCTCTGATAGTGAAATCGTAGCCTCTATTCTTTCGGATAATGGTTTTAATACTACCCAAAACTTAGAAGAAGCCGACTTGGTTTTAGTCAATACCTGTTCTATTCGTGACAAAGCCGAGCAAACAATTCGCAAACGTTTAGAAAAATATAATGCCGTAAAACGCATCAACCCGAAAATGAAAGTAGGTGTACTGGGCTGTATGGCTGAGCGTTTGAAAAGTCAATTTTTGGAAGAAGAAAAAATAGTAGACTTGGTTGTGGGCCCTGATGCCTATAAAGATTTACCCAATTTACTTGCCGAAGTAGAGGAAGGACGTGATGCTATCAATGTGATCCTTTCTAAAGAAGAAACCTACGGCGATATTGCACCGGTTCGATTGATGAGTAATGGAATTACTGCATTGGTTTCTATAACCCGTGGTTGCGACAATATGTGTACGTTTTGCGTGGTGCCTTTTACTCGGGGTCGTGAACGCAGCCGTGAACCGCAAAGTATCTTAAAAGAAATTCAGGATTTGTGGGACAATGGCTTTAAAGAAATTACCCTTTTAGGGCAAAATGTAGATAGTTATTTATGGTACGGTGGCGGATTGAAAAAAGATTTTGAGAATGCCAGCGAAATGCAAAAAGCAACCGCTATTGGTTTTGACCAATTACTAGAAACAGTTGCGGTTACATTCCCAAAAATGCGCATCCGATTTTCGACCTCAAATCCGCAAGACATGCACGAAGAAGTACTTCATGTGATTGCTAAATATCCCAACATTTGCAAACACATTCACTTGCCTGTTCAATCTGGAAGTAATCGAATTCTAAAGGAAATGAATCGTTTGCACAGTCGTGAAGAATACATGACATTGATTGACAAAATCAGAACTATTATACCCAACTGTTCCATTTCGCAAGATATGATTGCTGGTTTTCCAACGGAGAGTGAAGAAGACCATCAAGATACCTTGAGTTTAATGGACTATGTCAAATATAATTTTGGTTATATGTATTCGTATTCCGAACGCCCAGGCACATTAGCCGGACGCAAAATGAAAGACGATGTTACTGAAGAAACCAAAGCCAGACGTTTACAAGAAATTGTAGACTTACAACAACAACACGCTTGGTTTCGATCAGAAGAATTTATTGGGCAAACCGTGGAAGTATTAGTGGAAAAAGTATCTAAAAAATCAAAAGAAGAATTTTCAGGACGCAATTCACAAAGCATCACAGTGGTATTCCCTAAAGAAAATTATAAAATAGGTGATTTTGTCAATGTAAAAATTACTTCTTGCACCAGCGGAACTCTAAAAGGCGAAGCGGTTGGTTTAAGTGAAATGAATTAATAAAATTAATTAGCGATTAACAAAAGAGATTGCTTCGTAGCTCGCAATGAAATTATGGAAACAGTTCAATCAATAAAACAACGATTTGAAATTATTGGGAATGACCCAAAATTAAATCGCGCCATAGAAAAAGCAATTCAGGTGGCTCCTACCGATATTTCGGTATTAGTAATCGGTGAAAGTGGGGTTGGAAAAGAAAGTATTCCAAAGATAATTCATTCCCTTTCGCATCGAAAACACGGAAAATATATAGCTGTCAACTGCGGAGCGATTCCCGAAGGAACTATTGATAGTGAACTTTTTGGACACGAAAAAGGGGCCTTTACAGGCGCTACCAGTACACGTGAAGGCTATTTTGAGGTAGCCAATGGCGGAACTATTTTCTTAGATGAAGTAGGCGAATTGCCTTTAACCACTCAAGTGCGTTTGTTGCGTGTTTTGGAAAATGGCGAATTCATTAAAGTGGGTTCGTCCCAAGTCCAAAAAACCAACGTTCGAATTGTGGCTGCTACCAATGTGAATTTATTCAACGCGATTGAAAAAGGGAAGTTTAGAGAAGACTTGTATTACCGTTTAAGCACAGTAGATATTGGCTTGCCACCTTTGCGAGAACGTAAAGATGATATTCATTTATTGTTTCGAAAATTTGCAGCTGATTTTGCTCACAAATACAAAATGCCAGCTTTAAAATTGGATGAAAATGCCGTTCAATTGTTACAGAAATTTCGCTGGAGTGGTAACATTCGTCAGTTGCGCAATGTAGCCGAACAACTTTCGGTATTAGAAACCAATAGAGACATCACGGCTCTGACATTGCAATCCTACTTACCTACCGAAGGTACACATTTGCCTTCTGTTATTAGCGACAAAAAAAGTGATAGTGATTTCAACACCGAAAGAGAAATTTTATACAAAGTACTTTTCGACATGAAAAGTGATTTGCATGATTTGAAAAAACTCACTTTAGAGTTAATGAAAAACGGCAGTTCGAAAGTACAGGAAACAAATCAAAATCTGATTAAGAAAATCTACGGTTCGCAAGAAAGCGAAAACGAAATTCATTTTGAAGAAACACCAAGGGCAGCCATTTTAAATACACCAAAAGAGGAAATAGAAGAATACGACGACGAAGAGGATAACTATCTTTTTGCAGAAACGATTGAAGCTGAAGAAGAAATACTTAAATTAGAACAAAAGGAAATCGAAATGATCAAACGTTCTTTGGAGAAAAACAAAGGAAAAAGAAAAGCGGCAGCAGATGAATTGGGAATTTCAGAACGTACTTTGTATCGCAAAATAAAACAATTCGACCTTTAATAATTATCAATTGATTTTGAATATCTTTGGATTTTTAAACTAGAAAATGAAAAACTTACCTTATTTATATCTTGTTTTAATCGCATTCACTTTTTCAAGTTGTTCCGTTTATAATTTTACAGGGACTGGAAAAATTGACGCTAAAACATTCCAAGTGAATTTTTTTCAGAATAATGCTGAATTAGTTGAACCAGGGATTGATCGTACGTTTACCTTAACGCTTCAGGATTTAATCCAAAATCAAACCAATTTAAATTTGGTTAAAAACGGCGCTGATTTAACTTACGAAGGTGAAATTATTGATTATAGAATTAGCCCAATGACAGCTACTGCTGACCAACAAGCTTCGCAAAACCGATTGAAAATAAGAGTCAATGTCCGTTTCACGAATAAAAAAACGGAGAAAGACGACTTTGAAAAAGCATTCGAATTTTTTTATGATTATCCAGCTACAGCACAACTTAATGGTAGCACCTTAAATAAAGCTTTGGATGAAATTTTTGAACGAATTACACAAGACATTTTTAATGAATCATTAGCAAAATGGTAATCTAAAATATTGATTTGTTTATTTGTGGATTCGTTGATTCGAATTAATTATACACAAAAAACCGAACAACCAAATACCCTATATGAACGTAACTGATTATACCTATTTAATTAACAAACCCGATGCTATCAACGAAAAGCAAACGGAAGCATTGAGCCATGTTTTGGAAGACTTCCCGTATTTCCAAAGTGCCAGAGCTTTGCGTTTAAAAGGTTTATACAATCAAAATAGTTTCAAATACAATCAGGCTTTAAAAGTTACAGCGGCTCATACCACTGACCGAACTATTTTATTTGATTTTATTAGCTCTGATACTTTTACAGCAATTCAGAACGGTTATTATGACAAAAAGGTTTTAGAACTTCTAGACATTAATGTTATCGATAGTGAAATCGTAGCTTTAGAAGAAAAAGTAGTGACTCCAGACAAAGTGGAGGCTTCTATTCTTGACTCAATCAAAGAAGCTGCAACTACAAACGGAATATCAGTAGAAAAAAAATTAGAAATTGGCAAGCCTTTAGATTTCTCTACCAATGAAAAACACTCGTTTCAAGAATGGCTTCAACTTTCCAGAATCCAACCTATTGTTCGAGAAAAAGAAGAACAAACAAATGCCAATTCATTAAACGAAACGCAAAAGAAAAAACTGGAATTAATTGATAAGTTTATCGAAAACAATCCCAAAATTCCAGCAGTAAAAAACGAAACTTCGTCGAATACAACTTTTGATTTGAATAAAGAAGACCATTCGATGTTGATGACTGAAACTTTGGCCAAGGTCTATTTGGAACAAAAAAAATATCAAAAGGCGATTCAAGCTTATGAAATATTAATTTTGAAATATCCAGAAAAAATTAGTTTCTTTGCAGACCGCATTTCGGACATTAAGATTTTACAACAAAATAACAATAATTAACAATGAGCACATTTTCAATTTTTTTAGTTTTAATTACAATAGTTTGCTTTCTATTGGTAGTAGTAATCATGGTTCAAAACCCTAAAGGGGGTGGTTTATCTTCTTCAATTGGTGGATCTCAAATGTTAGGTGGTGTACAAAAAACTACTGACTTTTTAGATAAAAGTACTTGGACATTAGCTACTATTTTAATTGCACTTATTTTACTTTCAAGCTTAAGCTTTACAGGTTCTTTAAGTGATACTGATTCTAAAATCATTGAAAAGACAGAAGCTCCAGCTACTACACCAGTAACGCCTGCGGCTCCAGCAGCTCCGGCAACTAAATAAGTAGTAATCCATATATAAAAATGCCAGCCTGTCAAAGCTGGCATTTTTTTTAGGAAAAAATGTCAGTCAAAATGGGATGGCACAATTTCTGAAATAGCAGAATCATTCAAATACAATAATTTTAAAACATACAATCATGGGATTAAACATTAAACCGCTTTCAGACCGCGTTCTTATTGAACCAGTTGCCGCAGAGACTAAAACTGCATCAGGAATTTTTATTCCAGATACTGCGAAAGAAAAACCACAAAAAGGAACTGTTGTTGCTGTTGGTAACGGAACCAAAGATCACACGATGACTGTGAAAATTGGTGATACCGTTCTTTACGGAAAATATGCAGGTACCGAATTGAAATTAGAAGGTAAAGATTATTTAATCATGCGCGAAGACGATATTTTAGCGATTATCTAATCAAGTAAACGAATCAATAAAAAAACAGTAAAATGGCAAAAGATATAAAATTTGATATTGAAGCACGTGACGGATTAAAACGTGGTGTAGATGCATTAGCTAATGCAGTTAAAGTAACTTTAGGACCAAAAGGACGTAATGTTATTATTGGAAAAGCTTTTGGTGGACCAAACGTAACTAAAGATGGTGTTACAGTAGCTAAAGAAATCGAATTGCAAGACCCATTAGAAAATATGGGAGCTCAAATGGTGAAAGAAGTGGCTTCTAAAACCAATGATTTAGCTGGAGATGGTACAACAACCGCAACTGTTTTGGCACAAGCTATCGTAAAAGAAGGTTTGAAAAACGTGGCTGCTGGTGCTAATCCAATGGATTTAAAAAGAGGAATCGACAAAGCAGTAGAAGCTATTGTAGAAGACTTGACTAAACAAGCTAAAGTAGTTGGAAGCGACTCTGAAAAAATCAAACAAATTGCTTCAATCTCAGCAAACAATGACGAAGTAATTGGTGAATTAATCGCTAATGCTTTTGCAAAAGTGGGTAAAGAAGGTGTTATCACTGTTGAAGAAGCTAAAGGAACGGATACATTTGTAGACGTTGTAGAAGGAATGCAATTTGATAGAGGATATCTTTCTCCTTACTTTGTGACGAATCCAGAAAAAATGGAAGCGGAATTAGAAAGTCCGTACATTTTACTATACGATAAAAAAGTATCTTCATTAAAAGAGTTATTACCAGTATTAGAACCAGTAGCACAATCAGGAAAACCATTATTGATTATTGCTGAAGATGTTGATGGTGAAGCACTATCTACTTTGGTAGTAAATAAATTACGTGGTGCCTTAAAAATCGCTGCTGTGAAAGCCCCTGGATTTGGAGACAGAAGAAAAGCCATGTTAGAAGATATTGCTATATTAACTGGTGGTACTGTAATTTCAGAAGAAAGAGGTTATACTTTGGAGAACACAACCATTGAGATGTTGGGTACTGCAAAAAGAGTAAACATTGACAAAGACAACACTACCATTGTTAGTGGTGCAGGTGATGCGGATACTATTAAAAACCGTGTGAACCAAATCAAAGGTCAAATGGAAACTACTACTTCTGACTACGATAAAGAAAAATTGCAAGAGCGTTTGGCTAAATTAGCTGGAGGTGTTGCCGTATTGTATGTTGGAGCTGCTTCTGAAGTAGAAATGAAAGAGAAAAAAGACCGTGTAGATGATGCACTTCACGCTACTCGTGCAGCTGTTGAAGAAGGAATTGTTGCTGGTGGAGGTGTTGCTTTATTAAGAGCAAAAGCAGTTTTAAGCAAAGTTAAAGCGGACAATGCTGATGAAGCAACTGGAATTCAAATCGTTTCTCGTGCTGTAGAAGCCCCTTTGAGAACTATCGTTGAAAATGCTGGTTTAGAAGGTTCTGTAGTAGTAGCAAAAGTTGCTGAAGGAAAAGGTGATTTTGGTTACAACGCTAAAACTGACGAATATGTAGACATGCTAAAAGCAGGAATCATTGATCCTAAGAAAGTAACTCGTGTAGCCTTAGAAAATGCAGCTTCTGTTGCTGGAATGATCTTGACTACTGAATGTGCTTTGATTGATATTAAAGAAGAATCGGCACCAAGTCCAATGGGCGGAGGTATGCCAGGAATGATGTAATTCCATTTACGAAGTACGATATACGAAGTACTGAGTAACTATTTAAATAAAAAATCCGAAGTTTTCACTTCGGATTTTTTTATTTTGTATTATGTATCTTGTGGTCGTTTTTTTAATAGTTTTAAGAAAACTGGAAAGGTAGATATCAAAATGATTCCGATAACGATCATTTCAATATGTTCTTTCAAATCAATACCATAATTTAAAAATACACCGTATAAATAGTGCCCTGAGAATACCAAAACGAACGACCATAAAAAGGAGCTCAAAGTATTAAAGAACATGAATTTCTTTTTATCCATAGAAACGATTCCGGCAACTATAGGTGCAAAAGTTCTAAAAATAGGAAGGAAACGAGCATATATAATAGCCTTTCCTCCATATTTTTCAAAGAAATCTTTGGATTGCAACAAGTACTTTTTCTTGAACCAAAAAGTATCTTCCTTTTTGAATAAATAATACCCGCTTTTAGAACCAAACCAATACCCCACTGTATTCCCTATAATTCCAGAAAAAGCAATTAATAAAGCTAATAAGGTAACATTGATAAAATCATTATCGATGACAATCACATTGGCAATTAAATCTCCACTATAAATTCCGGATAAAAAAAGTAAACTGTCTCCTGGTAGAAAGAAGCCCGCAAAAAGACCAGTTTCGGCAAAAATGATAAATAGAACAATGTACAGTCCAACTTGAAACCCGCCAATGGACAGGGTAATATAAAACTCTGGATTTAGTAATTGAGTCCAATCAAAATTGTTCATACAGTTAAATTTAGTTGATATCTTGGGCGTGAAAGTAATAATAATTTAGCGCAACCACAATTTTAGAGAATCGTTTTAGAATTAAATTAACGATTGCTTAATTTCTTTCATACATGCAACAATGGTGTAATTTTTCATAAACTGCGTCCCTAGCTCTTACTTCGTCAGTATCATGACCTACTATTGCGATGGCCTTTTTTACATCCAAAAGTGAACATTTTTCTTCATTTAAAATTACATTCAATTGATGGGTTTCAATTTTCCAAACCGCGGACTTAACCCCATGAACTGAGAAAGCGGCTTTTTGAATTCGTTTTTGGCATTGCTCACAATTTCCATTTACCTCGGTAACGTATTTTGCATTTTTATTTTTTTTCACTTGTGCTTGAACTGAAAGTCCAACCAATACTAAAAGCACTATTGTAATAATTTGTTTCATGATTTCTATTTTTGAATTTGATTATTGATATTGTTATTTAATCTTAAATCGTAAGCCAGCATAGTACATTTGACCAAAAATTGGTGCATATACCATAGAAGCATCAAAGCTTGCTCCAAAAGGATTGGCTGCTCCTACAATTACTTTAGACTGAGTATAATTACCAATATTTTCACCCCCTACATATACTTCAAAAACGGACGAAAAAACGCGTGTAATTTGTGCATTCATTAAAGAATAAGCTGGCGAAAATTCCGGTAATTGATCCACAATAGGATTTGATTGTGTGTTGGGCAATTGCTGCTCTCCAATCCAATTGTAGGTAAAATCAAACTTCCATTGCTTTGTAGTGCCAAAGGAAGCGGTTTCGTACTCCAGGTTACCAAAAAATCGGTTTTTAGCTTGCAACGGTTTTTGGAAAGTTCCCGACAGATAATCCGTTTGTACATTATATCGTTTGTAGGCTGAACGCAATCGGAAATTTTTGACTATTTCATAATTGAATTCCATTTGGAAGCTATTGGCAAATGAGTTGCCTTTTAGATTATAAAACAAAACTTGTTGCGGGCTTTGCATTACATCCACCACCACCTGATTTTGAAAATCAGTACGATACCAATCCAAAGTAACATCTGCATTTTTGCTCAATAATGTAAAGGCCTGTGTAAAACTTCCACCAAAATTCCAAGCTATTTCAGGATTCAAACCATACACTTTCCCATTGGTATCCAAAATAGAAAAAGCTCTAGAACTTGCAAAAAGCGATTGATTTTCGGCAAAAATATTAGCAACTCGCTTTCCTCTTCCAGCTGAAAATCGGACAACGGCCTTCTCCCAAGGATTGTATCTCAAATGCAAACGCGGAGTTGCAAAAGTTCCTAAGCGGTTATGATTGTCGATTCTTCCTCCAAAAATAACACTGAAATTTTCATCATTATCAAACGTATATTCGAAAAAAGCACCCACTGATTGATCGGTTCTACTCCAATCTTTGGCAATAAGCTGTTCGTGATATTGATCCAAAGTAAAGTTCAAACCTGTGGCAAATTTATTCCTAGTATTGCTAATAATCGAATTAAAAATAAGGTTGGAATAATAACTGTTTTGCTTGATATTGTAATTATTCAAACCATAATAAGACTGCTGATTATGAGAGTTAAAGGCATTTTGAAAACCAATACTTTGATAGGGTAAATCTTTGAAAACATAACCCAATTTAGTGGCAATATCCAAGCGTTCCGTATTGATTTCTGAACCCCAATAGTTGGTAGTTCCTTTGTCTACAGCTGGATTAAAATGGTGCTGACCCGTTTGTTTTTCATCTTTCATATACCTGAAATTGATAAAGCTCACCCAGCCTTTTTCGGCATCATAATACTGATATCGATTCAGAATATTGATTTGTTTTACCAACGGATTATCCAAAAAACCATCCCTATTATTGTCCATTTTTGCCGTGCGCGTATTGCCGTGCAAAAACAAACTACTACTCCATTTATCAGACAGAGGTTTGTTAAAATGCGTGTTCAATTCAAACCTAGAATCGGTAGATCCATACGCATTTAAAAAAAACGGAATATCGTTAATTGGTTTGATGAGTTCGGTATTAATTTGCCCCGAGATACTTTCGTAGCCGTTTACCACACTTCCGGCTCCTTTGGTGATTTGAATACTTTCGACCCATGTTCCGGGTGTAAACGATAATCCGTAAGCTTGTGAAGCCCCGCGTACCGAAGGAATATTTTCTTCCGTAATAACTAAATATGGACTTGTCAAACCCAACATTTTAATTTGTTTGGTCCCCGTTAGAGCATCTGAAAAATTCACATCAATAGACGGATTGGTTTCAAAGCTTTCAGCCAAATTACAACAGGCTGCTTTGAGCAATTCTTTGCTTGTGACCAAAGTGGTGTTTCCTGTAACTGTAAACGACTTTTGCAATCCTTTACGCTTTGTGACTACTTTTACCTCATTTAATTTTTGCTGTCCAAAAACAAAATTTCCCAATAAAAGCAACACAAATAACAAGTTTGTTTTTTGCATGTATAATGATTTTACAATTTGTAATAAGTGATTTGAGCCCTAAATGACTCGACTTAAACAATTGTAAAATCAGGCGTAAAAAATATAGTGATGGTACAACTTAAAGAGTGGAGGCGCATGGGCATCACAGCAATAGGTTGCGATAGGCAGATGAAGTAAAGTCGTCCGACAAGCCGGTATTTCTAGCTTGACGTCAGGTAGTACATAAAAAGCAATAGGTTCAAAAGAAAACGCTTTTAAAGTAGCATGGTCTGTTTTCTTTTCAAAATGAACCGTTTTGTTTTTGCAACAAGAGTCTTTTTCAATTACTTTTTTGGCGCAACAACTCTTTTTTACATTTGCTAAAGGGTCAATTGTTCGAACCGAAAAAGAAGCTACTTTGCTGCCACAATAATGCATCGTAAACGCAAAACCAACATTGGAAACCAATATCAGTAATGCTAAAAATAATCCGATGCCTTTTTTACAATTCATGGTGCAAATTTAGGAAACTATTGTCCAGTACGAATTAAAATCGTGTTAAATTTGGCATACAACCATTCTATTAGTTTCAACTTGTGACTTGTTGATCATAAATTAATACTTTTGTTAAAAATAATAACCATGACATTTCAAGAATTACAACCGAAAATTACCTCCATAACTACAAACCAAACCCTTACGAGAGACGAAAAACTGCAAGCCATTTGTCAATTATTGAACGAGAATGTGGCTCATTATAACTGGGTAGGTTTTTATTTTGCCAATCACGAAAACAAAACGTTGCATTTGGGTCCATATGTTGGCGCACCAACAGATCATACGGTAATTCCATTTGGAAAAGGAATTTGTGGTCAGGTAGCCGAATCGAATGCTAACTTTGTGGTACCTGATGTAGCGGCTCAAGATAATTATATTGCATGCAGCTTTACTGTAAAATCAGAAATCGTGGTGCCTTTATTTGTAAACGGAATTAATATTGGCCAAATAGACATCGACAGTCATGTTTTAGATCCATTTACTGCAGAAGACGAGCGTTTCTTAGAGTTTGTGAATTCTGAAGTAGCTCAGTTGTTTTAATTCAATCCTAATCCCAATGAAACATCAAATTATACTTTTTTTAATTTTCATTACTTCATGGATTGGCCATAGCCAAATTGGGCCTAATGATGAGGCTGTTTATATAGATTCTCTAAACAACCTTGGCAATGAAAAGAATTACAAATTCATTCGGGTAGTCAAAGAATATGCAGAAGACAAAGACCTCTATGATGTTTATTTTTTTAGCCGTTCAGGAAAATTAGCGCAGAGAGCGACTACTTCGAACAAGTACTTCATGGCTTTCGAAGGAACTTATATTTACTACTACGAGAACGGAAACAAACAAAAAATAGAGACCTATTCGGACAAAAGAGTCAATGGAAGGCAATTTGAATGGTATGAAAATGGTAATTTAAAATTGGAAACCGAAGTTGAATTTGACAAAAAAACAAAAAATTCAACCACCAAAATTGTTCATTATTGGAATAGTAACAATGAACAAAAAGTAATAAATGGTGAAGGCGAATATGAAGAAATCGAAACAATACCCAATTCAAATAGTGCAAAATTTAGCGTCAAATCAAGTGGCAAAATAAAGAATTATGTTAAAGATGGGCTTTGGAAAGGGGAATCCGAAAAGTCTAAATGTCATTATTTTGAAATGTTTGAAAACGGAAAACTAGTGTCGGGAAAACGAGTTGATTCGTTGGGAGTTGAAATCCTATATAATGAAGTTTTTCAAAAGCCGAAACCCAAAAATGGAATTGCTGATTTTTACCGATTCGTTGGTGAAAATTATAACACTCCACCAGTTCAAGGTTTAAAGGGAGTGCTTTATGCAACATTTCTGATAGATAAAGAGGGCAAAGTAGCGGATGTAAAAATAATTAAGGATATAGGGTATGGAACCGGTGCTGAAGCCATACGAGTGATTCAAAAATACGATCAATGGGTTCCGGGAAGTTTTAAAGGCGAGCCTGTAAGAGTACAATATTCTTTACCTATTACCATTAAATCCATTTACTAATTAAAAACTAAATGTGATTTATTTTGAATTTTTCAATATTTTATTTTACTTTTGCAGCCGTTACTCAATAGCTGTGTAACATACATAATAATCATTTAAATAATATTGGAATGTATTTAACTAAAGAAATCAAAGAAGAAATCTTCGCTAAACACGGAGGAAAAGCAGAAAACACTGGATCTGCAGAAGGTCAAATCGCTTTATTCACACACAGAATTAGCCATTTAACTGAGCACTTGAAAAAAAATCGTCACGATTATAACACAGAGCGTTCACTAGTATTATTAGTAGGTAAAAGAAGAGCTTTGTTGGATTACTTGAAGAAAAAAGAAATCAACAGATATCGTGAGATTATCAAAGTATTGGGTATTAGAAAATAATCAATATAAAAAAGAGGTGCGAGAGTGCCTCTTTTTATTTTTACAAACAACAAAAAAAGTTTGGTTTTTCATTGGGATTATAAACAACTACACACAACAACACAACTAGTTCCAAAGTTTTAATCAATTATTAAAAAAGTTTATGATTCCACAATTATTTGTAGAAAGTATCGATTTAGGTGATGGCAGAAACATCACAATCGAGACAGGTCGTTTAGCTAAACAAGCTGATGGATCTGTAGTAGTTAGAATTGGAAAAACTGTTATTTTAGGTACAGTTGTTTCCGCAAGAAAAGCCAGTCCTGGGATTGACTTTTTACCTTTGACGGTAGATTACCGTGAAAAATTTGCAGCAGCAGGTCGTTTCCCTGGTGGTTTCTTCAAAAGAGAAGCTCGTCCAAGTGATAGCGAAGTTTTGACGATGCGTTTAGTTGACCGTGTATTGCGTCCACTTTTCCCATCAGACTACCATGCTGAAGTACAAGTGATGATTCAATTAATGTCTCATGACGAAGACGTAATGCCAGATGCTCTAGCAGGATTAGCTGCTTCAGCTGCCTTAGCATTATCAGACATTCCTTTTGAAACTTTAATTTCTGAAGCTAGAGTTGGGCGTATTGATGGTAAATTCATCATCAATCCATCTCGTGCGCAATTAGAATTATCCGATATCGATATGATGATTGGTGCTTCTAAAGATTCTATCGCAATGGTAGAAGGAGAAATGAAAGAAATTTCAGAAAAAGAAATGGTAGAAGCGATTAAATTTGCTCACGAACATATCAAAGTACAAATTGATGCGCAAGAAAGATTAGCGCAAGCCTTTGGAAAAAAAGAAGTTCGTACTTACGAAACTGAAAAAAATGACGACGCTATTTACGCTAAAGTAAAAGCGGCGGCTTATGATAAAATTTATGCTATTGCTAGTAAAGGTTCGGCTAAACACGAACGTTCAGCTGCATTTGATGCCGTAAAAGAAGAAGTAAAAGCATTGTTTACTGAAGAAGAATTAGCTGAAAACGGAGACTTAGTTTCTAAATACTTCTACAAAACTAATAAAGAAGCCGTTCGCAATGTAACCTTAGATTTAGGAACTCGTTTAGATGGTAGAAAAACTACTGAAATTCGTCCAATTTGGAGTGAAGTAAATTACTTACCATCGGTTCACGGTTCAGCATTGTTTACTCGTGGAGAAACGCAAGCTTTGGCAACAGCTACTTTAGGAACGTCTAGAGAAGCTAACCAAATTGATTCACCATCAGAACAAGGAGAAGAAAAATTCTATTTACACTATAATTTCCCACCATTTTCTACTGGAGAAGCGCGTCCATTGAGAGGAACTTCAAGAAGAGAAGTTGGTCACGGAAACTTGGCACAACGTGCCTTGAAAAACATGATTCCTGCTGATTGTCCTTATACCATTCGTGTAGTATCTGAAGTATTAGAATCAAATGGTTCTTCTTCAATGGCTACAGTTTGTGCGGGTACATTATCTTTAATGGATGCAGGTATTCAAATGATTCGTCCCGTTTCTGGAATTGCAATGGGATTGATTACTGACGGAGAACGTTTTGCGGTTTTATCTGATATTTTAGGTGATGAGGATCATTTAGGAGATATGGATTTCAAAGTAACTGGTACTTCTGAAGGAATTACTGCTTGTCAAATGGACATCAAAATTGACGGATTGAAATACGAAATCATGGAGCAAGCTTTGGCTCAAGCTCGTGAGGGTCGTTTGCATATCTTAGGTAAAATTTTGGAAACATTGGATAAACCAAATAACGATGTTAAGGTTCATGCTCCAAAAATTATCATGCGTACAATTCCTGGAAACTTCATTGGTGCCTTGATTGGACCTGGTGGAAAAGTGATTCAAGAATTACAAAAAGCTACAGGTTGTACTATCGTAATTAACGAAGTAGACGAACAAGGTGTAGTTGAAATCTTGGGTACAGATCCAGACGGAATCGCAGCGGTATTGGCTAAAATTGATTCGATCATTTTCAAACCAACTGTTGGTGAAGCTTACGAAGTGAAAGTAATTAAAATGTTAGATTTTGGTGCTGTAGTAGAATATACAGCGGCTCCAGGAAACGAAGTTTTATTACACGTATCTGAATTGGCTTGGGAACGTACTGAAAATGTTTCTGATGTAGTAAATATGGGTGATGTATTTGAAGTGAAATACCTTGGTCTTGATCCTAAAACTAGAAAAGAAAAAGTATCAAGAAAAGCACTTTTACCAAGACCTCCACGTGAGGAGAAAAAAGAGTAATCCAATCTTAGTTTACTAAAGGTTTATTGATAGAAAAAACCCGTTCCGAAAATTTTGGAACGGGTTTTTTCGTCAAACAAAATTATATATTATCTAAAGGACTTTTTATTTGAGTTTTGCTAACTGCTGAAATGACGGTATAAATTTCAGTTGTTTTTGAATCTGTATGTCCCAACAACTCTTGAATATACCTTAAATCTATTCCCGCTTCCAACAAATGTATCGCAAAACTATGTCGTAAAATATATGGTGAAACCGTTTTATTTACTCCTGATTTGACAGCACTCTGTCTGACTATTTGTTGGATACTTCTACTTGAAAAATGGGTGTTATTTTGCCCCTCAAACAAATAACAAACGGGCTTAAACTTGGCATAATATTGTTTTAAAATAATTGCTAATTTCTCTGAAAGCATGACCTGGCGGTAATTATTATTTATTTGATGTCGAATTGTAATCGTCTTCATTCTGAAATCGATATCCGCTAGCTTCAATTGTACCACTTCACTTAAACGCAATCCTGCAGAATACAATACCATAATAATACATTTATGCTTCAAATTTTCGTTTACCTCAATAATTTTTTTTACTTCTTCAACTGACAAAGCAAACGGAAGTTTGTATTCAGAATGTTTAGGGTATAAATGCTTTAGGTTGATCTTTTTATCGAGTACCAAATCATAGAATTTGGTGATACAAACCAATATAATTCGTTGATGTGAAGAGCTAATTGATTCTTTGTTAATTTTTGCAAAAAAATACTTTTCAATATGCATCATATCTATGTCATCACAAAAAGTGAGTTGGCCAGAAGTAGCAATTAAAAAAGAACCTACATTACTTTGGTAATTCTTGATGGTAGCGGGATTGTACCTTTGAATTCGTAAACGCTCACTAAAGCATTTCAAATAATACTGAATATTCATGGTAATCGATTTGGGTTGGGATTATAAAAGTAACCAACTTGCGCCAAATAAAAAAAATATTTTTATTTCAAATCAATCTCCAATAGCTAAATCAATAGGTTTTGCTCCATCAACGTCCAATAACTTAATTTGGATTTACGCATGTTTATTCCATTGAGGTCACCCAACTTCTATATTTGAGTGTCGCATTAACCAAATCATTCAAAACGCTCAGTTTAGTCGCGAATTTACCGGACGTCAAATTGAAAGAAATTAAGGTTAAAGCACCGGCAGAACTCCACAATGGAACATAACTGCAGAAAATCTTTGACTGCCGAAACGAGCCAGAGGCTCTTGCAAAGATTCAAGCAAAATATATATTTATTATGAAAAATATTATTTATTCTTTGGCATTTATGCTAATTAGTTCATTTGCTTTTGCAAATAATAACTTAAATGAGTCAATCATTAAAAAGGAAATTACTAGTTATTCAATTAACGGGAATTTGTTATCACCAAAAGAATTTTCAGAATTAGATTCTAAGGTTATAGAATTGGCTAAAGAGTGCACAGTCACTATTAAATTAACAGTCGAAACTCCTGCAGGCCCGATGACTTTTACAACAACAGAAACTTTTGAAGCTTCTTGGTTGGGTTGTTTGGCCGCTCAAGTTGGTGCATTTCTCGTAAGTCTTTTGACTCCGAGTATTACTTAATAAATCATCTAATTTATCCAAGTAACCATGTTACTTGGATAAATTTCATAACATCATTTATATGAAAAAAACACTTTTTATTTTATTAATGGCTTCATTTATTGAGGCTTATTGTCAAAATCAAGGCGGTGAAATAAATTATATATATTTAGCAAAGGGTTCACAAATTTCAACAAAACTAACATTTACTAATTCGATAGGTTTGTTTAAAACGAATCTAAATAAAACAGAAAATCTAGTTGATGTTTTAAAAAATAGTAATGAAACCTTTGAAAATGAAAGCAATGTTAATTTAAAAATTAATATTTATAATAACATACCAAACGATCTTGGGATGTTAACAGATTTAAAAAAAAACATTATTATCTACCATAAATACTTACCTCTCAATATAAAAGGTACACTACTAGACACCATTTTTGTTAAAGATAGTGCTAGAGTTATTAAATGGGAAATTCAAAATGAATTCAAAAAGATTAACATTTATAATTGTCAAAGGGCAAAATGCCAATTTAGAGGGAGAAACTATATTGTATGGTTTACATCTGATATACCAATAAGCCTAGGTCCATGGAAATTAAATGGACTACCAGGTTTAATACTAGAAGCAAGTGATTCAACAAATATGTTTCATTTCTATGCAGATAAAATAATATTATTTATAAATGAAAATATTATTGATGTTAGTGGCTTTTTATATAAAAACTATATAACACCTTTAACAGAGTGGGAAAAACTTCTTAATTCGATGTCCAAAATATCGGAAGAGATTTCTGAAAAAATAAAATCTTCATTACCAAGAGGTGTTAATATAATAAAAAATAAAAAAAGCAAAACTATCTTAAATATAGACGAACAATTAGAGACAAATTATGATGATATTAAAGAATAATAGCATCTGCTGTTTAATCTTTATTTTATATTTTAATTTATCCTATTCACAAATTAATATTAAAGGTAAAATAACTGAATTTAATGACAATAAAATTCAAAATTGCAATATTGTTTTAAAAGATAATATTGGCAAAATTATTACATACACATACACGAATGAATTCGGGGAATATAAATTAAAAATAGACAATAAAGGGCAATTTGTTTTAATAGCTTCCTCTATAGGTTTTGAACAAAAAAGTATAGATTTAACTTTTGAAGACAAAAATGAAATTAAAATTATAGATTTTGTCTTAACTCCAAAAGTAACTGAACTTAAAGAAATAATAATTGAAAACAAAATTTCAATCACAATAAAAAAAGACACTATCGTTTTCAATGCTGATTCTTTCAAACAAGGGAACGAACAAGTAGTGGAAGATTTACTAAAAAAAATACCTGGTTTAAATATTGATGCAAATGGAACCATTAAAGTAGGCAATCAAGAGGTTGAAAAAGTAATGATTGATGGAGATGATCTATTTGAAAAAGGCTATAAAATTCTAACAAAAAATATGCCTGTTAATCCAATCGACAAGGTTGAATTGTATCAAAATTATTCCAACAACAAACACTTAAAAGGAATTGAAAACAGTAATAAAGTTACCTTAAATCTTACCTTAAAAGAAGATGCAAAGCGGGTTTGGTTTGGTAATAATCAGACTGGGTATGGTTTAGTTTCTGAAAATCGATATGAAAATAGAATCAATTTAATGAACTTTGGTAAAAAGAATAAATATTATTTCTTATCCAACTTAAATAATACAGGTTATGAAGCAACCGGCGACATCAATCATTTAATTCGGCCGTATCGTATTGATGAACCCGGAAGTATAGGTGATGATCAAATAGCAAATACAGTATTAGGTTTGGGCTTCGACACCCCCAATCTTAAACAAAAAAGAACCAATTTTAATAATGCTGAAATGCTATCATTAAATAGTATTTTTACTCTTTCTAATAGGATTAAACTTAAAACTTTAGGTTTTTTTAAAACTGATGAAGTTGATTTTTTAAGAAAAAGTAAACAACAATTTTCTTTAGGAAACTCTACATTTACCAACACGGAAAATTTTACAGGTAGAAAAACAGAATTCACAGGTTTTGGAAAAATAGATGTAACATACGATATTAATAAAACAAAAACTTTTGAATTCACAGGAAAATATAACAAAGCAAACGAGAAAAACCGAAGTAGTTTGTTATTTAACAATGATTTATTAAATGAAAGGTTAAATACCGACAATCAACTAATTGACCAAAAAGCAGTTTACACCAACAAATTTAAAGACAACAAAGTTTTCTTACTTTCCGGAAGATACATCTTGGAAAAAACACCTCAGAATTATTCCTCAAATCAGTTTATTTTCAGTGATTTGTTTCCCGAAAACGCTAATAACACCAAACAGTTCAGCAAAAACAAAATGCAGTTTGCAGGTATTGAAGCGCACGTTTTAGACAAAAAAAATAATGGTAATTTATTCGAAATTAAAATTGGTAATCAGTTACGCATTGATCAGTTAAACACTCGCTTTGAATTGTTACAAAATGAATATAATCTCACTTATCCAAACAGTTATCAAAACAATTTAACTTATACATCAAACGATTTGTACTTATCTACTAAACACCGTTTTAAATTTGATAAAATTACGTTGTTAGCCCAAACTGATGCCCATCAATTGTTCAATCAATCAAAAAACAGTAATATAACATCAAATCAAAATCCGTTTTTCATTATCCCAAAAATTGGATTAGATTATAAAATAAATGACAAAAATAAAATTCTTACCTCCTACTCTTACAATACCACAAACGCAGGAGTATTAGATGTGTTTTCAGGTTTTATACAGACAGGATTCCGTTCCTTTTCAAAAGGGTTAGAAGATTTTAATCAGTTGAATTCGTCTAGTGCGATTTTAAATTACACCTATGGAAGTTGGGGCGACAAGTTTTTTTCTAATACATTTATCTTGTATTCCAAAAACAATAGTTTTTTTAGTACTAATTCGATTATTGCTCAAAACTATTCACAAACTGAAAAAATAATCATCAAAGACCGTGAGAATTTATCTATTTCATCAAGTATTGACCGCTATTTCAAACCTATAAAATCGAACCTGAAAATTATTTTTGGAGGAACTAAAACTAATTTTAAAAACATCGTAAACAATTCGAATTTAAGAGAAGTTAAAAACTTCAATGCCGATTATGGTTTTGAATTGCGTTCAGGATTTAGAGGTTCTTTTAATTATCATATTGGCTCGAAATGGAATTTCAATCAAGTAAAAACAAACATAAAAAATAACTTTACCAACAATATGAGTTTTTTAGATGTATCATTTATGATTAATGAAAAATTTAATTTTCAAGTACAAACTGAACGCTACTTTTTTGGCAATCTAAAAAATGCAAATAACACCTATTATTTTATTGATCTGGAAGCTCGTTATGTGATTAAAGACAATAAACTCACTTTTTTCTTGTCAGGTAATAATTTAAACGATACAGAAAAATTTATAAATTATAGCATTTCAGATATCAATATTTCACAAACCGAGTATAGACTGATGCCAAGATATCTGCTCTTAAAAATGGAATATCGATTTTAATTTCACGGCTTAAAAAAATAGCCTTACCGATCTACTCACGAATGAGCCAATTATAGTTCGACGCATTTTTTTTAATCCTTAAAAATAAAGTAACCATTTATGTAACTTATATCTCCTTCCTTACGTATAACATTCGTACACTTAAAAAATTGAGGAGACAAAGACATGAGACAACTTAAAATTACCAAGCAGGTTACCAATCGTGAAACCGCTTCATTAGACAAATATTTACAAGAAATTGGAAAAGTTGACCTTATTACTGCTGACGAAGAAGTAGAATTAGCTCAGAAGATCAAAGCCGGAGACCAACGCGCTTTAGAGAAATTGACCAAAGCCAATTTACGTTTCGTTGTTTCGGTAGCTAAACAATACCAAAATCAAGGATTAACACTTCCCGATTTGATTAATGAAGGGAATTTAGGTTTGATCAAAGCGGCTCAACGTTTTGATGAAACACGTGGTTTCAAATTCATTTCGTATGCCGTTTGGTGGATTCGTCAGTCTATCCTTCAAGCTTTGGCTGAACAATCTCGTATCGTTCGTTTGCCTTTGAACAAAATTGGTTCTATCAATAAAATTAATAAAATGTACGCCTTATTAGAGCAATCTAACGAGCGTCCGCCTTCTGCAGAGGAAATTGCTAAAGAATTAGACATGACCGTTAATGATGTAAAAGAGTCCATGAAAAACTCTGGTCGTCACTTATCTATGGATGCGCCTTTAGTAGAAGGAGAAGATTCTAACTTATACGATGTATTGCGTTCAGGAGAGTCTCCCAATCCAGACCGCGAGTTGATTCACGAATCATTGCGTACAGAAATCGAGCGTTCTTTAGAAACCCTAACTCCAAGAGAAGCAGACGTTGTGCGTTTGTACTTTGGTTTAGGCGATCAACACCCAATGACTTTAGAAGAAATTGGAGAAACTTTCGACCTAACTCGTGAGCGCGTTCGTCAAATTAAAGAAAAAGCGATTCGCCGATTGAAACATACTTCAAGAAGTAAAATTTTAAAAACATATTTAGGGTAAACCTACCAAAACTCCGGCTTCATTCCGGAGTTTTTTAATTACAATTACAGATGAAAAATACACTTATAGCCCCATCCGTTTTAGCCGCTGATTTTGCCAACTTACAACGTGACATCGAAATGATTAATGCTAGTGAAGCCGACTGGTTTCATATTGATATCATGGACGGTGTTTTTGTTCCCAATATTTCTTTTGGAATGCCCGTTTTAGAAGCGATTTCAAAACACGCAAAAAAAACTATCGATGTTCACTTAATGATTGTAGATCCAGATCGCTACATTACCACATTCGCTGATTTAGGAGCCAATGTTTTAACCGTTCACTACGAAGCGTGTACACATTTACACAGAACGTTACAAGCCATTAAAGCAGCCGGAATGAAAGCAGGTGTTGCTTTGAATCCACATACCAATGTGGCTTTGTTAGAAGATGTAATTAATGACATTGATTTGGTTTGCATCATGAGTGTGAATCCAGGTTTTGGAGGACAATCATTTATTGAAAACACCTATGAAAAAGTACGACAATTAAAAGCGTTAATTACCAAAAAAGGAGCTGGCACTCAAATTGAAATTGACGGTGGAGTAACCAATAAAAACGCCAAACAATTAGCCGAAGCAGGTGCTGATGTTTTAGTGGCAGGAAGTTATGTTTTTAAAGCAGCAGATCCTATTGCAACTGTAGCCGATTTGAAAAAAATCACTACTTTTTAAGTTCAATAAACAACAAATCAGGATGGGCTTAAATTGAATTTAAGTCCTTTTTTTATAAGAATTATTATTTTTGTTTCAAACGAAAAGACATGAGAGATTTACTTACTGCCAGTTACGGTTTTGTTTTTGAAGACCTGCTTATCGATGAAATTGTATCGGTAGCCCACCTAGTAGAATTTAAAGAAGGGGATGTTTTAATTGACTTTGGCGATTATATTAAAAAAATGCCTTTGTTAATTGAAGGCGCCATCAAAATTCTAAGAGAAGATTTTGACGAAGGCGAAATGTTACTCTATTTTATTGAAAAAGGAGACACTTGTGCCATGACCATGGCCTGTTGTATTGGCGAAGCCAAAAGCGAAATCAGAGCAGTTGCTGAAACTGACGGTAAAATAATCATGATTCCTGTTACCAAAATGGAAGAATGGTTAGGCAAGTACAAAAGCTGGAGAAACTATGTCTTCAACAACTACAACAACCGTTTAAAAGAAATGCTAAATGCGATTGACAGTTTGGCTTTTATGAATATGGAAGAACGATTGTTGAATTACCTTTTCGAAAAATGCAAAATCAATCATTCTCGTGAAATCTTTAGCACTCATAAGGAAATTGCGTACGACCTGCATTCGTCAAGAGAAGTCATTTCAAGACTGTTGAAAGCACTAGAAATCAAAGGCCGAATCAAATTAAATCGCGCTTCCGTAGAAGTTTTAGTGTAGTGTAACAAATATCACTCATTAGATTGCGTTTATATTCGAAATTTGGATTCCAAACAAATACATACTCAGATGAACAATTTTTGGAATGAACGCTATGCCGAAAAGGTATTTGCATACGGAATTGAACCCAATCAATTTTATAAAGAACAATTAACTAATCTCCCAAAAGGCAAAATTCTTTTTGCCGCTGAAGGCGAAGGTAGAAATGCCGTTTATGCTGCGCAGCAAGGATTTGAAGTTTCAGCATTTGACAGTAGCATAGAAGGAAAAAATAAGGCTGAGGCTTTAGCGGAAGAAAAAAATGTTGCGATTAGTTATACAGTTTCAGGATTAGAAGATGTTGATTTTCCAGAAAATTATTTTGATGTAATTGTTTTGGTGTATGCTCATTTTCCCTACGAAATCAGAAAAAAATACCATCAAAAACTAGTTTCCTTTTTAAAACCAAATGGTAGAATTATTTTTGAAGCTTTTGGTAAAGAACAACTCAATTATACCTCAGGTGGTCCAAAACAACTGGATATGTTATTCTCTGAAGACGAAATAAAATCAGAATTCCAGAATATTGATTTTATGTATTTAAAAACAGAAGAAACTATTTTAGACGAAGGACCTTATCACCAGGGCAAAGCCAATGTAGTACGTTTTATTGGTCAAAAAAAATAAACCTATATTTCAATTTACTTATGGACAAAATTATTTTTGGCGTAATTCTACTTCATTTAGTAGTTGGATTTGGATGGTTATTCTATAAATTAGAAATTCAAAAAAAGAAGAAAAAATAATCTATCTTCCCTCATCTAATTACAATTTAATTTACTGTTGCTTTGTGACTTATGTTACGCTGTGTTTTGTATTATAACCCTAGCTTTGGTTAAATACTAAATAAGATGGCAAAAATAGTAATACTTGGAGCCGGAATAGCTGGTCATACAGCTGCCACTCACTTAAGACGAAAATTATCAGGAGATCATGAAGTTATCGTCATATCTCCCAACAGAAATTACCAATGGGTTCCCTCCAATATTTGGGTAGGTATTGGCAGAATGAAATCGAAAGAAGTTCATTTTCCTTTAATCCCATTATACAAAAAACACAACATTGGTTATATACAGGCCAAAGCTGTTAGTTTTCATCCTGAAGGAAATGCGGTTGAAAAAAAGCCGCATGTGAAAATTGAATTTCTTTATGGCGAAAAAGCGGGAACCGTTGAAAATGTATCTTATGATTATTTAATCAATGCAACAGGTCCAAAACTAGCATTCGATTTAACACCTGGACTCAATCCAGGAACCAACAAAGCTTTTTCTGTTTGCACTTATGATCATGCCGATCATGCTTGGCAGGGATTACATGATTTAATTCAGAAATTAAAAAAAACAAACCCGTCTGAAAAAGCCAAAATTCTAATTGGAACAGGACATCCAAAAGCTACTTGTCAAGGTGCTGCTTTTGAATACATTTTGAATGTTGAACAAGAACTTCACCGACATAAAGTAAGAGATAAAGTGGATATTACCTGGATCTCTAACGAATACAAGTTGGGTGATTTTGGAATGGATGGTATGCTAATGAGTGTTGGTGGAAAACCAATGCCTTCAGACGAATTAGTGGAAATGGTTTTTGAAGACCGTGGCATCCAATGGATATTAGGTGCAGGAGTCAATAAAGTGGAAGATGGTATTGCACATTACGAAAATTTAGAGGGTGAATACAAATCAGAAGCCTTTGATTTTGCAATGTTGATTCCAGCTTTTTCGGGGCATGGTTTCAAAGCATTTGACAAAAACGATGCTGAAATAACCGACAAACTTTTCAAAGGTTTTATGATTGTTGATGCGGATTACACCCCAAAACCTTACGAAGAATGGACGGTTCAAGATTGGCCTGAAACCTATCAAAATCCCAGTTATCGTAACATATTTGCACCTGGAATCGCTTTTGCTCCGCCCCATACCATTTCTAAACCTAGAAAAAGTAAAAACGGAACAGAGATATTTCCGGCGCCACCTAGAACAGGTATGCCATCGGGTATAACAGCTAAATTAGTAGCCGATAATATTATTGACAGTATCAAATCTGGAAAAGAAAGCTTACATCATAAAGGCTCTATGGGAAATATGGGTGCCGCTTGTATCGCCTCCTCAGGTTATGGAATCTTGAAAGGAAAAGGCATTAGTATTACCACTTACCCTATTGTGCCTGATTATATCAAATATCCAAATTCTGGTGGTCGTGATTTAAACAAAACTTTTGGAGCATTAGGATTAGCTGGACATTGGGTAAAACTTAGTTTGCATTATGCTTTTATTTACAAAGCTAAAATGAAACCCTTTTGGTGGTTAATCCCAGAATAAAAAAAACAATTCAATCATTAATAATAACAATAGCAATGGCAAAAAAAATATCCCGCTTTCAGAAATTTGTGATGCACAATCCTTTTCTACAATTTTTTATGTTTCTGTTTTTGAATGTAAAAATATTATATGTAGTCGCCCTTGGTCACGGGGGAACAAGAGAAAAATAATTTCATTTTAGAGAATAAAAAAACCAGAACAAATGTTCTGGTTTTTTTTGTTTTGCAAACGTTTAACTAAATTAGTCTTTAACCCCTAATTTAGATAAAATATCTTCCATCAAACACCATTTAGTAATGGAGGATTGTAATAAATTAGCTCCTACAAAAGCCGTGAACCACAACCAGTTTTGATCTACATAAATGGACAAAACCACACTTAGTAACACAAAACTTCCTGCAATTGCTCTAATAATTCTATTTTTCATTTTACTATTTTTTTAAATTAATTTGATTGTTCAATATTCACAACAGCAACATGTATTGTAGAATGAGATTCCTGCTTTTTATTAAATTCAGCAACCAAATCGAAAAGTACAGCTACGTTGTCTTTCTTTACAAAAGCATAAAACAATAATGAATCTGTTTCACTGATTTCGCTTCCAAACCAGTTGGATGCAACACCTTCCTCCGAATTATCTTTGAATCCTTTTACATCTCGATACGAAAAGGATTTTACTTCAGCTTGTTGTAACATTTTTTTAATGTCGTTTTCAAAGGCTGCCACTGCGGTTATAATTAATAATTTCATTTTAGTTTTTTTAAAGAATTAGTTCTCCCATTTTTTTCTCTCCGTGATATAGTAAATCAAAGGCACAACAATTAATGTCAAAATAGTAGAAACAATAGCCCCTGCCACTAAAGAAATTGCTAATCCTTGGAAAATTGGATCAAATAAAATAATTGACGCCCCAATAACCACCGCTCCTGTTGTCAATAAAATTGGAGTGGTTCTAACTGCTCCCGCTTCTATAATGGCTTGTTTTAATGCAACGCCATCGTTCAGACGAATTTCGATAAAGTCAATTAATAAAACTGAATTTCGTACCATAACTCCTGCCAAAGCAATCATTCCGATGAAAGAGGTCGCTGTAAAATAGGCATCTAACAACCAGTGTCCTAATACAATTCCAATTAATGACAATGGTATCGCTAACATCATTACCATTGGCGTTTTGAAGTTTTGAAACCAACCCACGATCAACATGTAGATGATCACGATTACTACCAAAAATGCTACGCCTAAATCACGGAAAACCTCTAAAGTAATTTGCCACTCTCCATCCCATTTAACAGTAAAATCACTTTCATCTGTAGGTTGTTCCATGTACAATTCGTTTACTTTATAACCCGCTGGCACTTTGATTTTGGCTAACTTTTCATTCATTCCCAAAATAGCATAAACCGGACTTTCTAATGTTCCTGCCATATCAGCAGTTACATATACAACTCGTTTTTGGTCTTTTCTATAAATGGTTTTTTGTAAAGTATCTTTCACCACTTTTACCAAGTCACTAACGGCAACCATATTCCCTTGACTTCCTTTGATTTTCAGATTTTGAATATCTTTCAAGCTGGTTTTGTCTTTGTCGTCAAGCGCAAGTACAATTCCTACATTATCATTTGAATTTTCGTCATACAAATTAGATACCGGATATTCTTTTAACAAATAGGTTAAATTTCCAACCACTTGCTGTGGAGCAATTCCGTTCAACATAGCTTTTTCTTTATCCACTTCCAAACGGTATTCGGTTTGATTGTCTTCTACCATCCAATCGGTATCCACTACATCTGAATTGCTTTCTAAAATCGTTTTAACTTGATTAGCTACTTTGATTTGTTCTTGGTAATCTGGACCATAAATCTCAGCCACCAAAGTAGACAATACTGGAGGTCCAGGTGGAACTTCAATTAGTTTTACATTGGCTCCATATTTCTTTGCAATTTTCTGAATTTCAGGACGCATTGCTTTAGCAATTTCGTGACTTTGTAAATCACGCTCTTCTTTGTGCAATAAATTCACCTGAATATCAGCCATATTACTTCCTCCACGCAAATCATAATGACGAACAAGTCCATTGAAGGTAATTGGAGCAGAAGTCCCAATATAGTTTTGATAATTTACCACTTCTGGTTTAGTTGCTAAATACTGAGCAATCTCTCTTGTTACTGCCGAAGTACGTTCCAAAGTAGTTCCTTCTGGCATATCGATCACCACTTGGAATTCGTTTTTGTTATCAAATGGCAACATTTTTACAATTACCGATTTGGTAAAAAACATCAACACCGATCCAAATAACAACACCACTGTTACTGCTAAAAGCAATCTTCTTTTTGGGCTGCTGTCCAAGAAAGGACGCTCGATTTTATTGTACATTTTATAAATCCAGCTGGTCTCCATCCCTTCAGCTTCATTGTGCTCTTGCTCTTCTTTTTCTTGCAATAAATGATACCCCAAATAAGGCGTTACTGTCAAGGCAACAAATAGAGATAAAATCATGGCAATCGAAGCTCCAATAGGCATCGGACTCATATAAGGCCCCATCATTCCGGATACAAATGCCATTGGTAAAATCGCTGCAATTACAGTGAAAGTCGCTAAAATAGTTGGATTTCCTACTTCGTTAATTGCATAAATAGCTGCTTGTTTGAATGGCAAACGCTTCATTTTGAAATGGCGGTGCATATTCTCAGCAATAATAATACTATCATCAACTACAATTCCTACCACAAAAACCAAGGCAAAAAGTGTAATTCTATTTAAGGTATAACCCAATAAATAATACGCAAACAAGGTCAATGCAAATGTCAATGGTACAGAGAAAAACACAACCAATCCACCGCGCCATCCCATGGCTAACATTACCAAAACAGTAACGGCGATAATCGCAATTCCAAGGTGCAATAACAACTCCCCTACTTTATCTGAAGCTGTTTCTCCATAATTACGTGTTACTTCTACGTGAACATCATCAGAGATAATGGTCTTCTTTAAATGCTCAATTTTTTCAATAATTTTTTCAGAAATTTTCATCGCATCAGCCCCTTTTACTTTTCCTACTGCAATAGTTACTGCAGGATATTCAGAGGGTGCTGTTTTGAATTTTTCATTGGCCTTGCCAAAACCAAGTGATACATAACTACGAGCTGTAGCAGCACCGTCTTGTACTTTGGCTACTTGTTTTAGGTAAACCGGCATATTGCGATTAACGCCAACTACTAAATTCTCAACATCGTCAGCATTTTCTAAAAACTGACCTGTTTTCAATAAATATTCTTGATCGTTTTCAACAAAAGCACCCGATTGTGAACTGCCATTATTGGCTTGAATCATTTGCATAATTCCCAAAGCATCCACACCGTTTTCGGCCATTTTATCTTTGTCCAAGATGACTTTTAGTTCGCGATTGCTTCCTCCAATTTCTTTGGTGATAGCTACATCTTTAACTTTTTCAATTTCTGTCGTTACTTCTTCAGCAATTTGACGCAACTGAAAATCGTCTTGTTTGTCACTCCAAAGTGTAATCCCCAACATAGGAACATCATCAATCGAACGGGTTTTCACCATTGGTTTGTAAACCCCTTGTGGAAACATATTTTCGTGTTTCGCTAATTCGTCATACAATTTTACATACGAACGCTCTACATCTTGACCGACATAAAATTGTACGATCAACATCGCTTGACCGTTCATAGCCATCGTATGAACATGCTCCACACCTTTGATGTTTGAAATGATTTTTTCCAATGGTTTGGCTACACGACTTTCTACTTCTGCTGGAGTAGCTCCTGGATAACCCACCATAATGTCAGCCATTGGCACATTAATTTGTGGCTCTTCTTCCCTAGGGATTAAAAACGAACTGTACACACCAATGATCATCAACGCCACCATCAATAAAATGGTTAGTTTCGAATTGATGAAAAAATTGGCTATTTTTCCTGATATACCTTCTTGCATTTTTTTTAGTTTAAATGTTTATGAGTTTAAAAGTTTAAAAGACTATGCTTAAAACTGAACACTAACTACTATTTACTGAGCACTAACTTTAACGCCATTAAATAATTTCCCTTCTGCTGAAACAATGTACTGTTCGTTTGCCGAAAGCCCTGAGAGTACTTCTACTTGATCCCCAGTACTTTTGCCGGTACGCAACCATCGTAAAATAGCTACATTACCCGTTCCAACAGTATATATTCCAGTTAACTGACCTTGGTGTACCAAAGCCGATTGTGGTACAAGAACTGTTGTCGTATTAGTTGTAGCTTGATTTTTATTCTCTACTGGAAATTGTACATTCACAAACATTCCAGAAAGAATTTTACTTGAAGATTTGGCTAAATTAATTTTTACCAAATACTGACCACCCGTATTTTTTGCAGAAACACTCACTTCAGCTACTTTTCCGCTAATGGTTGTATTGTTTGATTTTACCAAAACGGTAACCGGCATACCTTTAGTAATACTGTTAATATCACTCTCGGCAACCATAGCTGTAACTTGTAAACGGGAAGCACCTTCAATACTTACTAAGGGCATACCTGGATTGGCCATATTGCCTTCTTTCACGAATGTGTTAGTCACTTCACCTGAAAAAGGAGCAGTAATATTAGAATATGAAAATTGCGCCTGCACTTCGTTTCGCATTTGTTTAGCACCTTCTAAACCCGCTTTAGCCATTTCGTAGCGAGCGGTCATATCGTCTAATTCTTTTTGAGATGCACTTTGTTGTTTGAACAAATTCGTAAAACGATCGTAATCTTTTTTGGCATTATTATATCCAGCAGTGGCTTGTAAAATTGCTGCTTCTACTTGTGCTTTTTTGGCTTGTAAATCGGAATTGTTAATGCTAACCAAAAGTTGGCCTGCACTTACTCGCTGCCCAACTTGAACGTGAACTTTAGTCACATATCCCATCATTCGGGTACTTAAATTAGCACTGTTTTCGGCTTCAATTTTCCCACTTGCAGTTACAAACTGGCCGTTGTTAGTAGATCCAACACCGCTTAATTGAACTGCAATTGCTGGTTCATTAGTAGTGACTTCTTGTTTTTCTTTTCCACAGGATAAAAATGCGAAAGTAGAAAGTGTAAGGATGACTATTGTCTTTTTCATGTCTATATATTTTGAAATTATCTGTTAATATTGATCGTTACTTTGTTAAAAATTGTACATATTCTTTGGTGAAATTATATTCAAAAACCGCTTGAAGAAATTCCAATTCTTTTTGAGCCATCATGGTTTCTGACTGCAATAAATCGGTTGTTTTTTCCAATCCTTGTGTAAAACGGTTGGAGCGAATACGGTAGGCTTCTTGTGATTGGTCGAACGCCAATTTGGACAAATTCACTTTGTTTTCAGCATCACGTAATTGGCGATTGGTTTTATTCAATTCCAACTGACTTTGCGCTTTGTATTGTTGACTTTCTAGGCTTGATTTTTGGGAATCGGCTTTAGCTTTTTCTAATTTACCAATACTTTTAAATCCGTCAAAAACAGACCATGATAATTGCGCACCAACTAAATATCCTTTAGCATTCGTACCCAAAAAGCTAGTATCGTACATTTCATAACTTCCAAAAGCATTCAATCTTGGCAAGAAACTCATTTTGTTAGACAACACCATTTTTTCATAAGCCTGAGACGCTTTATCCATGGCTTGAATGTCTTTTCTGTTTCCAGAAAGAACTGTATTCATGACATCAATAGCAATACTATTATCCAATGTTTCTAATGGCTTGTAGATTTTGTTTGTATTGTCTTCATTCAACAAAAAGGCCAAATAATCCGAGGCGTTTTGTACATTACTTGTAGCGTATTGTAATTGATTTTTTATTTCGTTAACACGTACTTGTACAGATAACAAATCTGTTTTTTGTAAAATACCTTGATTAAAATAATTGGTAATCAATTTCAAATTGGCATCTGCAGTTTGATTAGCTTTTGTTAATACTGAAACTGCCTTATAAGCCAATTGCAACTGCATAAACGCTTTATTCACTTCCAATTCTAAATATTCTTGTGTTCTTTCGGTTTGCAATTGAAAAGCATCCATTTTTGATTTGGCTGCTTGTCTGCCATACATACCATCGACATTAATCAAAGGTTGTAACACCTCAATTTTGGTTGCAAAGTTTTTCGTTTTGGCAGGATCGTTCAATAATGCAGGATTAAAATCGGAAGCCGATAGTATTTCCTGATTTAGTTTAGATCCAAAAGCCATTAAAGGGTTTGTAGTCGAAATTGCGGTATGCGAAGCTGTAATACTTGGTAAATACAACGCATTCGATTGTCTATAATCTGCTTGAGCCGATTTGAAATTTTCGTTCGCAATTTTTATTTGCAAGTTTTTGGCTAATGCTTTTTGACCAATTTCTTTTTTGGAAATGGTTAACGTATCCTGACTAAATCCTAAAGTGGAAAAAGCCAAACATCCCATAAGTGTTACTACATGTAGTGTCTTCATAATTTATTTCTAATTAATGAAGCAAAAGTAGAAGGGATATACTATCGGGTCAGTAACAAATGTTACATTGCATGAAATAGAATATTGAAAACAAAAAACCTACTGCATAACAGTAGGTTTTTGTGACCGCGGCAGGGTTCGAACCTGCAACCCTCAGAGCCGAAATCTGATATTCTATCCAGTTGAACTACGCAGTCGGGGTATTTACGAATTACGAAATTAAGATAATAATTTTTTGACAATAGTCGAGATGGTTTTACCATCCGCTTTTCCAGCTAATTCAGCAGAAGCTAAGCCCATTACTTTGCCCATAGCTGCCATTCCTGAAGCGCCATTATCAGCAATAATTTTAGCAACTACAGTTGCTACTTCATCTTCTGATAATTGAGCAGGTAAGAATTTCTCAATTACGGCTGCTTGTAACAATTCAGGTTCCGCTAAATCAGGACGACCTTGTTCGGTGTAGATATTGGCACTGTCTTTACGTTGTTTCACCAAACGTTGCAACAATTTAATTTCTTCCTCAGCACTGATTTCTTCTTTGGCACCACTTTCAGTTTGTGCTAAAAGCAAGGCTGATTTCACAGCGCGCAATGACTCTAATGCTAAGGTATCTTTGGCTCTCATGGCATTTTTAATTTCGTCCATGATTAGTGTAGCTAAACTCATATTTTATTTTTTTGTGTTTGATTTTTGTGTGCCAGATATTTAAAAAGCAAAAAAGCTATTGACTATTACTGGACTAAGGCTCGCAAATTTAGAACAATTTACCCGAACTAACAAAAGATAGATTGCAGCGGAATTAGGGTAAAAAAATAACCCGAAAATCAATGACTTTCGGGCTACTCTTGGTTTTGGTTAGTTTGGATATTATTAATCTACATTGTCGTGCAAATACGAGTTGTTTGAACGCAACTGCAAGTCGTTGTTGCTGTCTGTTCCAACTGATATTCTCGAATTATTTGCAGCCGTTTGATTCGTAGAAAGTTCAACGCCTAATCTTTTGTAGGCTGGTTCTTTTTCATACTCATCAATTTTTGATACGTTATTGTGAAATTTATAATTGAATTCTTTCAACTTTCTTCTTCTCTCATCAGCACGAGCTCTAAGAGTTTCTTCAATTGTCATTTCCATTGGAGAAATTGATTCGAACTCAGAAGCATTGATGGTTGACTCTTCCATTTCTTTCATGGTGATGTTCAACTCTTCTGGAACTACTTCGGCTACTTTTTGAGTAGTTGCAGCAGCTGCAAAATCGTGTTCTGTTTCCATGTACTCTTCTAATGAATGGCGGATAACTCCGTTTTCAGCCACCTCAGTAATTGGTACAAATTGAATCGGATCAACTACATTGATATCTTTGATTTCATTGTCAGTCAATTCAAAAACCACTTTGTTTTCGTTAACCACTGGTTCTGATGTGAACAAAGGCAAATCGAAAGAGAAAGTAGCTTGTTCTTCTATTTGAACTGCTTTTGGCTTTGCCGTTTCGATAGCATGTGCCTCAGGCGTTGTGAACGTAAAATCGATGTCATTGATTGGCGAAACGATCTCAAAAGTCACATCCAAATTTTTGATGAATTCAGACATTACAATCAAATCGTTTTCATTAGTTATTGGTTCGTAAACTGCAACTACTGGCTCTGCTACTTCTGCAACCACTGGCACTTCTTCTTCCAATAATTCAAATACAATTCTTTCTTCTATAGCTCCAGGAGTTTCAGCATTTAAATCGAATGCAGGAACAGTAGAATTAGATAAGTTATGAGTGATTTTTTGCTCATCCTCTAAAGCGTGGATGATTTTTTTAGGCTCAGAATTTACGATTTCATTTTGTTGCTCCAAGTCAAAACCCGTAGCAATAACAGTTACTGCGATAGCATCTCCAAGAGATTCATCTTCACCAACTCCCATGATAATATTCGCATTGAAACCCGCTTCCGATTGGATATGATCATTGATTTCACCAATTTCGTCCAAAGTGATTTCATTAGTTCCAGAAACGATAAGCAACAATACGTTTTTGGCACCTGTGATTTTATTGTCATTCAATAAAGGAGAATCTAAAGCAGAAATAATAGCATCTTTCGCTCTAGTTGTACCTTCAGCTATTGCAGAACCCATAATAGCTGTTCCACTATTAGACAATACCGTTTTAGCATCGCGTAAATCGATATTTTGAGTATAGTGGTGAGTAATTACTTCAGCAATTCCTCTTGAGGCTGTTGCCAATACTTCATCTGCTTTTGAGAAACCTGCTTTGAAACCTAAGTTCCCGTATACTTCTCTTAATTTGTTGTTATTAATAACAATAAGTGAATCCACTTGTTTGCGTAATTTTTCAATTCCGATTAAGGCTTGTTCTTGACGTACTTTACCTTCAAAAACAAAAGGAAGCGTCACGATACCAACAGTAAGTATATCACGTTCTTTAGCCAATTGAGCAATTACAGGTGCAGCACCAGTTCCGGTACCACCTCCCATACCGGCAGTGATAAATACCATTTTAGTATTTTGATCTAACATTTTTTCAATGTCAGAAATACTTTCAATAGCTGATTGTTGTCCTACATCTGGATTTGCTCCAGCACCCAATCCTTCTGTTAAGTGAACTCCTAACTGAATTTTGTTAGGCACTGCACTGTTTTGCAAGGCTTGTGAATCGGTATTACAAACAATAAAATCTACTCCTTTGATTCCTTGTTTAAACATGTGGTTGATGGCGTTGCTCCCGCCGCCTCCAACACCTATTACTTTGATTACATTTGATTGGTTCTTTGGTAAATCAAATGAAATACTTCCAAATTCTGAGTTGCTCATCATTTTATTTGGTTTTTGCTATTTGTTATTAATTTTATATTGTCTAAGGCCAAGCCTTTATTCTGCGTTATCTAAGAAATCTTTGATTTTATCTACATACTTGTCAAAAAACGATCTTCTAATTTGAGTTTCTGTCGACTTGTCTTTGGTTTCTGCTTTGGTAATTTCATCTGATTCTAAGTCAGCTTGAACTACTTCATTGGTTTCCATTACTGGCGCTTTATAGACTGGCATTTCTGGGGCTTGAGCCTGGTCTATTCTTACTGCACTCTGCGTTTTATTTTCGATGCTATTCATCACTAAACCAACTGCAGTTGCATATAATGGACTTGATATTTCTTCGCTTGAATTGCCCGCTAAATGCTCGTTTGGATAACCAATTCTAGTATCCATTCCTGTGATGTATTCTACCAATTGCTTGATGTGTTGCAATTGAGATCCACCACCGGTTAGTACAATTCCAGCAATTAATTTTTTTCTAGGGTCTTCATGACCGTAAGCTTTGATTTCAACATAAACTTGTTCAATAATTTCCACTACACGAGCGTGAATAATTTTGGACAAATTCTTTAACGAAATTTCTTTCGGTTCTCTTCCTCTTAAACCAGGAATAGAAACAATTTCATTTTCTTTATTTTCACCAGGCCATGCAGAACCGAATTTCACTTTCAATAATTCGGCTTGTTTTTCAATAATAGAACAACCCTCTTTAATATCATCTGTGATTACATTTCCTCCGAAAGGAATTACTGCAGTGTGACGAATAATACCATCTTTAAATATGGCTAAATCCGTTGTTCCACCACCGATATCAATTAAGGCAACACCCGCTTCTTTTTCTTCTTGGCTCAAAACCGCATCTGAAGAAGCCAATGGTTCCAATGTCAAACCTGATAATTCAATTCCAGAATCGTGAATACAACGACCCACGTTTCTAATTGACGAAGCCTGTCCTACCACAACGTGAAAACTAGACTCTAAACGCCCGCCATACATTCCAATTGGTTCTTTGATTTCCGCTTGTCCGTCAATTTTAAATTCTTGAGGCAAAACGTGAATAATTTCTTCACCAGGAAGCATTGCTAATTTATTTACTTGATCAATCAACAATTGAATATCATTCCCTCCAATTACTTCTTCAGGATTACTTCTGCTGATGTAATCGGTGTGTTGAATACTGCGAATATGTTGTCCAGCAATTCCTACAACACAATCTTTTATTTTGTAACCCGAATTATTTTCGGCTTCTTGAACAGCATGCTGAATGGATTGAATTGTTTGCGTAATGTTATTGACAACACCTCTCGCCACACCTAAACTTTTGGATTTTCCAACACCCAAAATTTCTAGTTTTCCGTACTCATTTTTCTTGCCGATCATGGCAACAATTTTGGTTGTCCCAATGTCTAAACCTACTGCAATATTCTCTTTTTCCATTACCTCTTATTTTGTGCAAATTACTTGTTGTGTGAAACGAAGGTCAATTTTTTTATATTTATACAAAGAACTATCTACAACTGCTTTTTGAAAAAATGCTTTATAATTTTGAAATTTAGCATCCACATTTTTCGCTCCGCCGAAATCAATTTGATAATCAAAATTTCTATTCAACATTTTTAAGCTACCATTAGGCATAATTTGAATGGCAATGATGTTTTTTTTCAAAAATTCATCGTCATAAATTTTTCGAAATAATTCAGCTAAAGCTTCGCTATTTTGTTTGCGTATTACTCCCAAAACGAGTGGGACTCTGGCAGTAAAATTTGCCGACAACGGCATTGTATTTCCCTTGTAATCAATATAAAAAGAACGCTTACCATCGAAAACCCTTACGATTGGAGTCTTCTGTTTCACCACTGCTTTCAACACCCCGTCGATAGTTACAAACACCTCTGATTCTTCAACCATTTGATTCGAACTAACGGCTTTTTCTAATTTATTCAAATCTAATTTATCTTTTCGGATAGCTGAAGCGTCTGCATTATTTTCTATTAACAATTTATTAACCGTTTCCTGTTTAAGAAAACTCGCGTTTTCTCCAACAAAAACCACTTTCGTTTTTGTTAATTTTCGGTTTTCATTTCGATTTGACGTAAACGAAAACAATACAATTACCAACCCAAACATGAGTACTAACCGAATAGTAATCCAATTAAATCGTTTCATACAAAGCTTTTTTTATTGAGGGTACCATTTCTCCTAAATCTCCTGCTCCAATGGTGACAATAATTCTAGAATCACTTGCTAAAATTGTAGGTATAAGATCTTCTTTGGAGACTAATTTTTTATTTTCATTGGTCATTTTATTCATTAACCATTGGGAGGTAATTCCTTCCATTGGCAATTCGCGCGCCGGATAAATATCCAACAAAACTACTTCGTCAAATTGAGATAAACTTTTTGCAAAATCATCCGCAAAATCTTTCGTTCTACTAAACAAATGCGGTTGAAAAATAGCCAACACTTTTCGGTTAGGATACAATTCGCGCACCGCTTGGTGTACTGCATTTATTTCAGTTGGATGATGGGCGTAATCATCGATATAGACCAAATCTGGTGTTTTAATTTGATACGAAAAACGTCTTCTGATTCCTTTAAAAGAAGCCAATGCTTTTGCAATCGCTTCAGAAGAAGTCCCAAAAGTTTTGGCCATTGCCAAAGCCATCAAGGCATTCATCAAATTATGTCTTCCAGGCAATCCAAAAGCGATATCCCGAATCGTTTCTGTTGGCGTTTGCACGTCAAAAACATAACTGCCATTTCCCACTCTTACATTAAAGGCTTTGTACACCGCCTCTTCGTTTACTGAACAAGTCACGCCTTCAATTGGCAATTCATTGGTAATAAACAATTGGCTTTTATCTTCAACTTTATTGGCAAATTCAACAAAGGAAGCTTCAATTTCTTCGCTTGTTCCGTAAATATCTAAGTGGTCGGCATCCATAGAAGTAACACAAGCAATATTTGGATGCAAATGCAAGAACGAACGATCAAATTCATCCGCTTCAACAACGGTAACCGTCTTTCCTGTACCAATTAAATTAGAGTTGTAATTTTCTACAATTCCACCCACGAAAGCAGTCACATCAGCACCACTTTCAAATAAAATATGACCTAAAATACTAGAAGTTGTTGTTTTACCATGCGTTCCCGCTACTGCAAAACAAAACGTATCTTTAGTAATAATTCCTAGCACTTCGGCACGTTTTTTTACTTGGTATTCTCGCTCTAAGAAAAAGTTCCATTGCGAGTGCGTTACCGGAACAGCTGGGGTAATAATGACTAACGTATTTTCAATATAATAGTCTTTTGGAATTAAATCAATTCGGTCTTCAAAGTGAATAGAGATACCGCTTTCAATTAATTCATCGGTTAACATGGAAGGTGTTTTATCGTATCCCGAAACATTTTTTCCGATGGTTTTGAAATAACGCGCCAAAGCACTCATTCCGATTCCTCCGATTCCTATAAAAAAGACGTTATGTATTTGATTTAAGTTCATATTTTCTTGCAACAAAACACCAATGCGTTCTGTTTATATTATTTTATTAATTTGATAATCTCTTCTACAATAGCTTTAGTTGCAATAGGCAAAGCCAAGTTTTTACAATTGTGACTCAATTCGTTTTGTTTGTTTTCGTTGGCAATCAAATCAGAAAAAGTTGATTCAAAAGCGGCATCCAATTCATTTTCTCTGATTAAAATAGCACCGTTTTTATTGGCAACGGATTGCGCATTTTTTGTTTGATGGTCTTCAGCAACATTGGGTGACGGAATAAAAATTACCGGCTTTCCTACAATACACAATTCTGAAACCGATGAAGCACCTGCTCTCGAAATCACAATATCTGCTGCAGCATAGACCAAATCCATTCGCTCAATAAACGCCATAACTTGGACGTTTTTTGAATTGTATTTTTGGTACTCCTCAAAATATAATTTACCACATTGCCAAAGCAACTGTACATCCTGAGCGGCAAAAAACTCCAATTCTTTTTCAATTAATTGATTGATACGACGAGCACCTAAACTTCCTCCCAAAATCAAAATCGTTTTTTTATTGGGATCTAAGTTAAAATGCGCCTGCCCTTCTGCTCTCTTTCCTTCAATTGCAATTAAGTCTTGGCGAACCGGATTACCCGTTAAAATAATTTTGTCTTTTGGAAAAAAACGCTCCAAGTTTTCATAGGCCACACAAATTGCATTGGCTTTTTTGCTTAATAACTTATTGGTAATTCCTGGATATGAATTTTGTTCTTGAATAACCGTTGGAATTCCTGCACTATTTGCCATTTGTAATAATGGCCCGCTGGCAAAACCTCCGGTTCCAATGACTACATCTGGTTGAAATTGTTTTATAATTTGTCTGGATTTTAACAAACTACTTAATAGTTTTATTGGAAACATGGCGTTATCCAATGTCAATCTCCTTTGTAGACCGGCAATCCAAAGTCCTTTAATAGGATAACCTGCTTGAGGTACTTTTTGCATTTCCATTTTATCCTGGGCCCCAACGAAAAGAATATCGGCATCAGGAAAACGAGACTTCAATTCATTAGCGATAGCAATAGCTGGATATATATGTCCTCCTGTTCCTCCGCCGCTTAATATGAATTTGTATGTTCTCATGGTCAATGTACTATTTGTTTATTACGGCATCCATTGGATTTTTTGAACTGTCTTGAATGGAGTAATTGCCTGTTTCTATATGCTTATCGTCTGCTTCTAATTCTTGGTCTATTAATCGTTGAAGTGCTTCTTCTCGTTTGGCTGCTTCTTTTTGTTCCAATTCGATTTCTTCTTCTTTCTTGGTTACATTAATAATAATTCCAAGAGCAAAACAAGTCATCCAAATGGAACTTCCTCCACTACTAATCAAAGGCAAGGTTTGTCCAGTTACAGGTAATAATTCGACAGCCACTGCCATATTAATTAAAGCCTGAAAAATTAAAGGAAAACCCAAACTAATGACGACTAATTTTCCGAAAAGCGTATTGGCCTTATGCGCTGCAATTACAAATCGGAAGAGCAGTAAAAGGTACAATGCTAAGACTCCCAGTCCGCCAACTAATCCATATTCTTCCACAATAATGGCGTAAATAAAATCAGAGGACGATTGAGGTAAAAAGTGTCTTTGTACACTTTTCCCCGGACCAACTCCAGTAAAATTCCCAGACGCAATTGCGGTTTTCGCTGCATTGATTTGATATTCGTCTTCTCCTTCTTTATCGGTTCCGTAATTTTCGATTCGACTAATCCAAGTATCTACCCTGCTAAAGAATTTGGAATCAGGAAATGTTTTTGATAAAGCCACAAAAATCAACAATCCTGCAATGGCCATTCCCATGATGTACCCAATATATTTCAATTGGTATTTGCCAACAAATGCAATCATAACCACCATCACAAACATTAAGGCGGTAGTAGAAAAATTGGCAGGCAAAATCAATACTAAAGTGATAAATACCGGTATCCATAATTCAACAAAAGAAGCTTTAAATGTTACCGGAGTTTCTCTTGTCTTAGATAAATAACGCGCCACATAAATGTATAAAATGATGGCTGCTATAGAAGAGGTTTGAAATGAAATTCCGATGAATGGCAATTGTAACCATCGACTGGCATTGGCACCGCCAATATTAGTTCCTTTGAACAGAGTTAGTGCTAAGAGTCCCCAAACGACTGGCAAACCAATTCGTGAGATTACTCTAAAATAATGGTAAGGCACTTTATGTACAAAATAAATAATCATAAAGCCCATACCTAAATGAGCCAGATGCTTTACTAAATAGCCTAGGGTATTTCCATCTCCATCTCGACCAAAAGCTAAATTGGTACTGGCGCTAAAAACTGGCATAAAAGAAAACAAAGCCAATAAAGCCAAAAATGACCAAATTACCTTATCCCCTTTTAAATTGCTTAGTAGCTGTTTGAGTTTCATATCGCCTAAAGTCAAATGAATAGTTCCCTATTATAAATTGTAAACTGCTTGTTTGAATTGTTTTCCTCTGTCTTCGTAATTTTCGAATAAATCGAAACTTGCACAAGCTGGTGACAATAAAACAGTGTCTCCTTTTTCGGTCATGCGTTGCGCCATACGAACAGCATCGTTCATGTTGTCCACTTCGATCATCACATCGACAACATTACCAAATGCCTCAATGATTTTTTTATTGTCAACACCTAAACAGATGATCCCTTTTACTTTTTCATGAACCAAAGACATCAATTCGTGATAGTCATTCCCTTTATCAACGCCCCCAACAATCCAAACTGTTGGAGTGGTCATACTATCCAAAGCAAAGAAAGAAGCATTCACATTGGTCGCTTTCGAATCGTTGATGTATTGTACGTTTTGGATTTTCAATACTTTTTCTAAACGGTGTTCTACTCCCTGAAAATTAGACAAGCTCTCTCTAATGGTTGCATTTCTAATTTGCATCAATTTGGCCACAGAAGTTGCTGCCATAGCATTCTTCATATTGTGTTTTCCTTCTAACGCAATTGTTTCTGTTTCCATCAAAAATTCTTCGTGATTCATCATCTTTACTTCCATTTTATTATCTTTTATAAAGGCCCCTTCCGTGAAAACTTGGTTCAATGAAAAAGGAATTAATGTTGCTTTTGTTGTGTTATTTTGTAACCAATTGGCTATTGCTTCGTCTTCGGCATCATAAATCAAATAATCGTCTTCGGTTTGATTCATTGTAATTCTAAACTTCGAATCGATGTAATTTTCATACTTGTAATCGTAACGGTCCAAATGATCCGGACTAATATTTGTTATGATGGCAATGTGCGGCTTATAATCTACTATTCCGTCCAACTGAAAACTACTCAACTCTAAAACATAGGAGTCAAAATCATTATCGGCTACTTGCCATGCAAAACTTTTTCCAATGTTACCTCCCAATCCTACATTCAGACCAGCTGATTTAAGCAAATGATAGGTTAACATCGTGGTAGTCGTTTTACCATTACTTCCGGTAATCCCTATCGTAATAGCTTTGGTAAAAGGAGCGGTAAATTCAATTTCTGAAATTACCTTGACGCCTTTTTCAATTAACTTTTTTACAATGGGTGATTTATCTGGAATTCCAGGGCTTTTCATCACCACGTCAGCATTCAAAATCAAAGATTCTGTATGTGTTTCGTCTTCCCAAGCAATCGCATTATGATTAAGAACTTCTTTGTAATTATCTTTTATTTTCCCAAAATCAGACACAAACACATCGTATCCTTTTTGTTTCCCTAGAATGGCAGTACCCACCCCACTTTCGCCTCCTCCTAAAACAACTAATCTCATCTAACGTAGTTTTAAAGTCACTATGGACAAAATGGCTAACATGATGGCGACAATCCAAAATCGGGTCACAATCTTACTTTCGTGATATCCTTTTTTCTGATAGTGATGGTGCAAAGGCGACATTAAGAATATTCTACGGCCTTCGCCAAAACGTTTCTTGGTATATTTAAAATAAGCCACTTGAATGACCACCGATAAATTCTCAGCTAAGAAAATTCCGCATAATAATGGGATCAACATTTCTTTACGAACAGCTATTGCTAATACCGCTATAATTCCACCAATTGTTAAACTTCCTGTATCGCCCATAAAAACAGAAGCTGGAAAGGAATTGTACCAAAGAAATCCAATCAAAGCCCCAACAAATGCCGCAATAAACACGGTCATTTCTCCTGAATTAGGGATATACATGATGTTCAAGTAATTCGAAAAAATAATGTTTCCAGAAAGGAAGGTGAAGATCCCTAAGGCTAAAACGGAAACTGCTGAAGTCCCGGCAGCTAAGCCATCAATTCCATCCGTTAAATTAGCCCCATTAGAAACCGCAGTGATAATAAAAATAACAACTGGTATAAAAATCAACCATGCCCAATCTTGATAGCCATCGCCAGTCCAAGCAAGTAATTCAGCATAATCAAACTCATTATTCTTGAAAAATGGAATAGTAGTAGCGGTCGATTTTACCTCAACTGGCGCTTGTACCAGAGAAGTTACATTGGATTGCTTAATCACTGGAGAATTCGAAGCATTTTCTAAAACCGTAACTGCAGGACTAAAATACAATACCGATCCAACAATTATCCCTAATCCAACTTGACCAAATACTTTAAAAATTCCTTTTAAACCTTGTTTGTCTTTTTTGAAAATTTTGATGTAATCGTCAATAAATCCAATTGTCCCCATCCATAAGGTAGTCACAATCAACAAAACGATATAGATGTTATGTAATTTGGCAAACAATAAAACAGGCAAAAGTGTTGCGAAAATGATAATCAAACCACCCATAGTTGGTGTTCCTGCTTTTTCATTTTGTCCCGCCAAACCTAATTCGCGAACCGTTTCTCCTACTTGTTGATTGCGTAAGAAAGTAATAATTCTCTTTCCATAAATAGTAGACAACAACAATGAAAGCAAAAAAGCCAAACCTGATCTAAACGTGATGTATTGGAAAACTCCCGCTCCTGAAACGTTTAATGTTTTGTCTAAATATTCAAATAAGTAGTATAGCATAATTCTCTATTTGTGGAGTTGTTCTAATAGTTCTTTTACAATTTTCATGTCGTCAAAATCATGACGAACACCCTCTATTTCTTGATACGTTTCGTGACCTTTACCAGCAATTAAAATAATATCATTCGGCTGAGCCAATTGGCAAGCGGTTTTAATGGCTTGTTTTCTATCTGTGATTGATAAAATTCTTTTAAAGTTTTGAGGAGCCACTCCTTGTTCCATTTCGCTAATGATTACAGTTGCGTCTTCATTTCGTGGATTATCCGAAGTCAAAATAGCTTTGTCACTCAATTCGGATGCAATTCCTCCCATAACAGGACGTTTTGCTTTATCACGATTTCCACCACAACCCACAACGGTTATCAATTGTTCGTTTTTGGTACGGATATCGTTAATGGTTTTCAAAACATTTTCTAAAGCATCTGGCGTATGGGCATAATCCACAATCGCAGTAATATTGGCCTCAGAAACGATGTATTGAAAACGTCCTGAAACACTCTCTAATTCCGACAATAATCGCAATGCTTCCAAACTTTCCATGCCTAATTCAATTGCAGTCCCATAGATCGCTAATAAATTATAGGCATTAAAAGTTCCAATCAATTTTACCCAAACTTCATTGCCATTGATTTTTAATAACAAACCAGACAATTGGCTTTCTAAAATTTGCGCTTTATAATCGGCATAGGATTTTAAGGCGTAGGTACATTTTTTGGCAACCGTATTTTGCAATAAAACCGGTCCGTTTTTATCGTCTATATTGGATAACGCGAAAGCTGTTTTTGGCAAATGATCAAAAAATGATTTTTTAACATCGCGGTATTCAGCAAATGTGGCGTGGTAATCCAAATGATCGTGAGATAAATTGGTAAACACACCTCCCACAAAATGTAAGCCCTCAGTGCGTTTTTGATGAATACCATGCGAACTCACTTCCATAAAACAGTATTCTACTCCTTCAGCAATCATCGTTGCCAAATACTGATTAATTGTAATCGAATCGGGAGTGGTATGCGTGGCTTTGTATTCCACTTCATCTACCATAATTTTTACTGTAGAAAGTAGGCCTACTTTATAACCCGCTTTTTTATACAATTGATACAATAAAGAAGCAATTGTTGTTTTTCCATTAGTTCCAGTAACACCCACCAATTGCAATTTTTGCGAAGGGTGATCAAAATAATTGGCAGCCATAACTGCCAATGCCGTATTGGTGTCTTTAACTTGAATGTAGGTAATCCCTTCGGTAATTGTTTCAGGTAATGTGTCACAAACAATAGCTGTAGCACCTAGCTCAATTGCTTTAGCAATAAACTCATGCCCATCAGAAATCGTCCCTCTAATCGCTACAAAAAGATCATTTTGCGCAATTTTTCTAGAATCAAAATCGATTTTACCAATAGTAATTTCTGTCGAACCTTTAACCGCTTCGATAGCTACTTTATATAATATGTCTTTTAAGATACTCACGATAATTCTAGTACTATAGTTGAATTCTTTGCTATATTTTGTCCTGCTTGTAGTGATTGATTTTTCACCTTCCCAAAGCCTTTGATTTTTACTCTAATTCCTAAATTTTCTAACAATGCAATAGCATCCATGCCAGACATCCCTTTAACATTAGGTACAGTATTTTGTCTTTTGTGAGAAGACGTGGTATACGAAGCATAGTCTAATTCTTGTTTAGGAATTTTTCTATCAATTTTTCTAATTGTATTGGTAGAAGGAGCATCAGTAAATATTTTTTGAGCAATACGTTTAAAAACAGGTCCCGCCACATCGGCACCATAGTAGTTATTGTGAGCAGTGTTGGGTCTATGCACCATTACGATACAAGTATACTGTGGTTTATTTGCTGGAAAATACCCAACGAATGATGACGCATAATACATTCCTGAACCTGATTTACTTCCATAACCCATTTGAGCCGTACCGGTTTTTCCAGCCATTGGAAACTCTTTAGTGTACAATGACTTAGCAGTGCCACGTTTTACCACATTTTCTAGTAAAGCACGTACTTTCTTCAAAGTTTCTGGCGAACAAACTTTTGGATTCATTACCTGAGTGTCGAATTTTTTAATAGTGGTATTCCATTTTTTAATTTCAGAAACCAATTGTGGTTTTACCATAACACCATTGTTTGCAACCGAATTGTAGAAGGTTAAAGTTTGCATTGGCGTGATAGTAATACCATACCCAAAAGCCATCCATGGAAGTGAAATTTTGGACCATCTAGCTTGTCCTGGTTTTGGAATAATTGGAGTTGCTTCTCCTTTTAATTCTAAACCAATTTTTTTATCTAGACCCCAATCTTCAATGTGTTTTATAAATTTAGAAGGGTTGTTTTTGTAATTGTTGTACACTGATTGTACCATAACCGTATTGGAGGAAACTTCAAATCCATGTCCTAAAGAAACTCTTCCCATTCCTTTATGAGAATCCACTACATTTTTTCCAAAATAAGTTACCACACCTCCTCTGGCATCAAAAACAGTACTGGTGTCAGCCACTTTATCTTCTAACACTGACATAAGATCTACTAATTTAAAAGTAGAACCAGGGTCATGCGCTTCTGTAATAGCATAATTCAATGTTTCATTGTAAGTCCCGTCACTAAGTCTGCCCAAGTTAGAAATAGCTTTAATATGACCTGTTTTAGTTTCCATAACCACAACACAGCCATGTTCTGCTTCATATTCTTCCAACTGTTTCAACAATGCATGGTGTGCGATATCTTGAATGAAAACATCGATTGTGGATATAACATCATATCCATCAATAGGATCTACTTCATTAAAATCACGAATAGGTTTCCATTGTCCTTTCGCAATTTTTTGTTTTAATATCTTACCGTCCTTTCCGTTCAAGTATTTTCTGTAGGCCCATTCAATACCTTTCCCGTCAGGAGTACTATCCGGTTTCATTCTTTCGTAACCAATGGTACGTTCAGCAATTCTTCCGATAGGATATTCTCTTACAGGTTCTGGTTTAACAATAATTCCGCCTTTGTTAGCACCCTCCTTAAACAATGGAAAACCTTTGATTTTAACATAGTCCGTATAACTCAAACCACGTGCAATTAAGAAATACCTGTTGTTTGTAGCTCTAGCTTTGCGCAAAGCTCTTTCATAATAATTAGAAGGTTTTCCTAGTAAATAAGCTAATGAATCTGCTAACGAATCAACGGTGCTTTGAAACAATTCTGATTTTGGCACAAAAGCATCAAATCGAATTTCATAATTAGGTATAGAAGTAGCCAACAAACTACCATCTGAAGAGTAGATATTACCTTTATTGGCTTTAATTTCAAATTCTTTAACTGTTTTCTCTTTGGCTTTTTGACGATAATGATCCCCTTGAACCCATTGAATATTGGTCAATTTAAAGACAATAGCGACCGCCATCAAAAACATAGCGAAAGCCACAAGATAGATTCGATAAGAAATATGTTTATCTTCTACTGCCATAATTTTTCAAAAAACCCTTTTTCTTTTTCTTGTACTACTTTAATTTTAATTGGCGGAACCGTTGAAGGAAGAATTAATCTTGCTTCCATTTGTTTAGCAACAGTAGATTCCATTTTTAACTTCATTAATTCCGAACGTCTGTCCACAAACTCTGAACGCAATTCTTTTACTTCATTATTTAGTTCGGCAATACGAAAAACTTTTTGCTCATAGCGTTGTGTATTTGCAATCATCACAATAGCTAAACCGATAATAAAAACGATAAAACGCCAGTTTTTTATAGCATCCTCGTCTAGTAAAAATCGTGCTTTCAATATGCCGTACAATCCGTGTTTCATAACAAAAACTATATTTTTTCAGCTATACGCAGCTTAGCACTTCGTGCTCTATTATTCTCTTTGATTTGCTCGTTATTGGGAACTATTAATTTTCCAACCGTTTTAAATGGAACCGAAAAATTGCCAAAAAAGTCACGCTCTGGTTCGCCTTCAAACATGCCGTTTTTTACAAATCGCTTTACCAATCGATCCTCAAGAGAGTGATACGAAATAATGCTCAAACGCCCTTCTGGTTTTAAAATTTCCAACGATTGCTCTAAAAATTCTTTTAACACATCCATTTCTTGATTAACCTCAATTCGGATGGCCTGATACATTTGAGCTAAAATTTTATGGCTTTTATGTGCCGGTAAAAATCGGCTCAACACTTGTTTTAATTGTTCAGTATTTCGGATTGGCGCTTTCTCTCTTGCTTCCAAAATTACTCTTGCAATAGCAGGCGCGTTTTTTAACTCACCGTAATCCAAGAATACACTACGCAAATTATCTTCATCATATTCATTCACCACTCGATAGGCACTCAAATCATTTTTCTGACTCATTCTCATATCCAATTCAGCATCAAAACGAGTAGAAAATCCTCTTTCGGCTACATCAAATTGATGAGAAGAAACGCCTAAGTCTCCTAAAATCCCATCCACTGCTTTAACGTTATGAAAACGTAAAAAACGTTTGATAAATCTGAAATTTTCATTGATAAGAACAAAACGATCATCTTGTAAAGCATTTGCTAAAGCATCTTCATCCTGATCGAAAGCATATAATTTTCCGTTGGGACCTAATCGATTTAGAATCTCTCTAGAATGACCTCCTCCACCAAAAGTAACATCAACATAAATACCGTCTGGATGAATATTTAACCCATCGACAGACTCGTGCAACAATACTGGATTATGATATTCCATTGTCGTCATCATTTACATTACCCATTACATCTTCTGCTAAATCTGCAAAATCAATATCTTCTCCGTTAATTGATTTTTCATACAACTCTTTATCCCAGATCTCTACAATATTGACTGCTGAAGAAAAAACAACCTCTTTTGAAATACTCGCAAAACCAACTAAATCTTTAGGAACTAATAGTCTTCCCAAAGCATCAATTTCAACCACTTTTACTCCAGCCGTAAAGCGACGGATAAAGTCATTGTTCTTTTTAACAAACCGATTTAATTTATTGATTTTTTGCATCATCAAATTCCACTCTTGCATAGGATATAATTCCAAACAAGGTTGAAAAACAGAACGTTTCAATACAAAACCATCCTGTAACGAGGAAGCCAATTGCTTTTTCAAAGGCGAAGGCATTAACACCCTTCCTTTAGCATCTACTTTGCACTCATATGTACCTACGATTGTATTCAAAAAATTGTATTTAAATGATTCTAAGCAAAAATATAAAATATTTTACCACATTTTACCACAATATACCACTTTGTTAATAAGTTTCCCCACTTATAGCCCAAAACCCTTAATTATTATGCGATCAGCAGATTAAGTAGTTTTCGAACTTGTTTATAAATAGGAGCTTTTGTAAATAATTGAAACAGATATAAGCGATTTTAACAAGAAAAAGGATTATCTAATTAAAAAATGACTTCAAAAATTAATATTTCTGTATTAAATCCTATATTTGTCAAAATTGAAAAATAGGGATCCGAAAAAATGGAAGAACACTATAAAAAAGAAGGAAAATACAGTTATTTTGAAGCCGGAGAAGGAACGCCAATCGTTATTCTACATGGACTAATGGGAGGCTTAAGCAATTTTAATGGAGTTGCGAATTACTTTTCCAATAAAGGCTACAAAATTATCATTCCTGATTTACCTATTTATACACAAAGCCTTTTGAGGACTAATGTTAAGGCTTTCGCGAAATATGTGAAAGACTTTATTACTTTCAAAGGATTAGACAATGTCATTTTATTAGGAAATTCTCTTGGGGGACATATTGCTTTATACCATACTAAAATGTATCCCGAAAAAGTAGCCGGATTAGTAATCACTGGAAGTTCAGGCTTGTATGAAAGTGCCATGGGGGACAGTTACCCGAAAAGAGGGGATTATGAATACATTAAGAAAAAAGCAGAAGATGTTTTTTACGACCCTAAAGTAGCTACACCAGAACTCGTTGACGAAGTGTATGCCTCTGTAAACGACCGAATGAAATTAATCAAAACATTAACTATAGCAAAAAGTGCTATACGTCATAATATGGCAAAAGACCTTCCTAAAATGAAGGTGCCAACTTGTATTATTTGGGGTAGAAACGATAAAGTTACACCGCCAGAAGTGGGAGATGAATTCAATCGACTTTTGCCAAATTCAACTTTATATTGGATAGATAAATGCGGTCATGCTGCAATGATGGAACATCCAGATGAATTCAACAGCATTTTAGAAAATTGGTTAACCAATGTGTACCAACCTATTTCTTAAATCTGTATAAAAAACACTTATGAAAATTACTACTGCTGAATTTATAATTAGCAACTCAGAGGTTGATAAATGTCCGAAAGACTACTTACCAGAATATGCCTTTATTGGCCGATCAAACGTAGGTAAATCTTCTCTTATCAATATGTTGACTAATCATAAAAGTTTAGCAAAAACATCCGGAAGACCGGGAAAAACACAATTAATCAATCACTTTTTAATTAATAAAAATTGGTTTTTGGTTGATTTACCAGGATATGGTTATGCCAAAGTTTCTAAAAAAACCAAATCCATTTTCCAACAATTCATTACCGATTATTTTGAAACTCGCGAACAATTAGTGTGCGCTTTTGTTTTAATTGACATCCGCCATGAAGCCCAAACCATTGATATTGAATTCATGTCGTATATGGGAGAAAGTGAAATACCCTTTTGCATCATTTTTACCAAAGCAGACAAAATCAGCAAAGTAAAAATCGATTCGCATGTTGCCGCCTACAAAAAGAAAATGTTTGCTAACAATTGGGCTGAAATGCCAACCTATTTTGTAACCTCTGCGACGGAAGCAACAGGAAAAGAAGAATTGTTGAGCTATATTGATGAAGTCAATCAAGAAGTGTTTAAAAATCAAAATGAATTTTAAAAAAGTATATAAAAACAACAAAGCCAAAACGAAATGTTTTGGCTTTGTTGTTTTAAATCATGTTAGATTATTTTATCAATTCTAATTTCTCGGCAAAATAATCGCAAAAATCTTTCATTGTATTGGTCATTTTTTCGTCATCTGTAGCACGATTAAAAGTATCTGACATCGCCACCAAAGTTTGATGGAAGAAAATTTTCATTTCATCAACCGGCATGTCTTTGGTCCATAAATCAATTCGCATTGTTTCTTTGGCTTTACTATCCCAAATAGACAACATGATTGCTTTTGCTTCCTCTTTTGCAATACCGCCATCATTTGCAGTCCAAAATAGTTTTTCTGGTACTCGATTGGAATCTAATTCAATTTCGAATTTAATTTCTGAGGTGATCAAATCTGACATTATTTCTTAGGTTTATATTTTGATTTTTCAAATAGTTCTTTAGCGTTCATATTTAATAATTTTGCTAATGGAACGTCATTATTTTCAGCATAAGAACGAACAATTTGCCATCCTATCCAAGCGCCAACTTGACCTGGAGATTCATTGTCTATTTCTAAATAAAATTTTGAAAATGGTGCTGGTGCAATAAAACGAGATGTTAATTTTGACTCATCACTATACAGCATTTCATTTTCTAAAAAGTAACGCCAAATATACGTTTCATTTTCTTCACACCAAGTAATTTCTTTTGGAGCATACCCCATTTTTTCGGCATCCGAATACGCTGGTAATAAAAGATCTTTTAGGTACAATTGTTTTCCATAATATACCATCTGGCTTAGCAAAGTTTTGTCTTTTCCGAAATTAATTTTAGTGGTGGCAAAACTCGAAACCACATCAGGCATCATTTGTCTTTGTTCAAAATTTTGTTTGATGTATTTAGGAAATTCATAAAAGCGATGGGCTTTGCCTAAATACAATTCCAAAGACAAAATGACTAAACTGTCAGTATAAATTGCTTTCGTATTGTAATCCATCTCGGCAATTACGGTAACAGCTTTTGGTGTTTTTGTTTTTGGAAAATAGTGTTTAATATGCTTGAAAAGCGTCAATAATTCCGAACGAACCGGCTCGATATCGCTGTATTTTTTTTGCACTTCTCTATATAACTCACGCCAAAGAGGATTCTGTATTTTATTAGTCCAAACACTATCTGGCACCTCTTTAGGAAAGAAAATAGGAAACTCTTTTTTTATTTTTTGCAGCTCTTGGGGTTTAGATTCAAAAAATACTTGGTCAAACCGCTCCACTTTAATATCTAAAGGAATTTCTTCAACTGCTTTTTCAACCGCTGTCTTTTTATCACAAGACCAGAATATACAGCAAAATAAAAATGAATATAAATAGAACTTCATATCGGATATACAATGTTTATAAATGACTAACTGTTTTGAATATTTTTTTGCAAAAAACAATTAGTTACTCGCGATTTCACATTTATTATTTAAATTTGTTTCCAAAGTATCAGGATAACAAATGGATTTCAAAATGGTTCTGCAAATATACATTCCTGCTTTTTTAATACCTAAATTATTATGTCGAAAATAAGTACTCTTCAAGTCGAAAAGGCAAATGAATTTATTGTGAATTGGTTAAAAACCTATGCTACTAACGCAAAAGTAAACGGTTTTGTTGTGGGGATATCTGGTGGTGTGGACTCGGCTGTTACTTCTACCCTTTGTGCCCAAACCGGTTTACAAGTAGTTTGTGTTGAAATGCCGATTCACCAAGCTGAAAGTCATGTTAGTAGAGCTAGAGAACATATTAGTCAATTAATGCACCGTTATTCTAATGTTTCCAGAGCCGAAACCAATTTAACTGCTGTTTTTGAATCTTTTAAAGAAGTACTTCCGACAGATACTACTGAATCCCAACTGAACTTAACTTTAGCCAATACGCGTGCGCGCATCCGGATGACTACTTTATATTATTATGGTGGAATTTATGGTTTATTAGTCGCTGGAACGGGTAATAAAGTAGAGGACTTTGGTGTAGGCTTTTATACAAAATACGGCGACGGTGGAGTGGATGTAAGTCCTATTGCTGATTTACTAAAATCAGATGTTTTTGCTTTAGGTGCATTTTTAAAAATACCAGAATCCATTCTTAACGCAGCGCCTACCGATGGATTGTTTGGTGACGATAGAACCGATGAGGAGCAACTTGGCGCTAGTTACGACGAACTAGAATGGGCCATGCAGCAAGATGAAGAAGGTAAAACAGGTGCTGATTTTTCGGGTAGAGAAAAAATTGCGTTTGAAATCTACAAGCGATTGAACACTAGCAACCAACATAAAATGCAACCAATTCCTATCTGTTTAATACCAAAATCGTTGAAATAATACATTTTAACTGATTCGCAATTGTTTACGGTTTTTATTTATTAGTTTTACTGCTCCAAAAACAAATAATAATTCTTAAAAACCATTTTATGATCACAGTATGTGTCGCAGATAATTTTCCCGTGGTACACTTTGGAGTAAAATCATACTTTAAAGAGCATTCGGAAATATCTATAGTAGCCAATATTGGAAATTTTTCAATGTTGAACGAAATTCTTCAAATAAAAGAAGTTGATGTTTTACTATTAGATCTTCAATTAGAAGGATTGACTAGCATCTTTGAAGTAAAGACCCTGCTTAAAGAATTTCCGAAAACAAAAATAGTGATCTACTCCAATCTTACGGAACAAATCTATGCGCCCAATGCTATTAAAGCTGGAGCATCAGGATTTATTCATAAAACCGCAAAATTAGCAGATGTAGCTGAAGCTATCATTAAAGTGCAACAAGGTACCATTATAATGAACGAAAACATTAAGAAAAACCTTGCGTTGATAGCCAAACAAAATAAAAATGAAAGATTGTACCGCAAACTTTCGAACCGTGAAGTGGAAGTTTTACGTTATTTAAGTGATGGCAAAAAAAACCACGAAATTGCCGAAATTCTTAAATTGAACGAAAAAACCATCAGTACCTACAAATTACGATTGTTAACTAAACTGAACGTAACTAATTTAGTTGACTTAGTCAACAAAGCCAAAACATTAGAAATTGTGTAAACAAGATTCAAGTATAAAAAAAACGAAAGCTAATGCTTTCGTTTTTTTTTAAATATATGTGGAACGAATTCTTCCAATAGTTCCAGTTAGATTGACTTTTAGTTTGTTATAATCATTAATCAGGACCTTTAATTCTTCTTGATCGGAATCGGGTTTTTCTACAAACTCACTCATTAAATCCAAAATCAATTTATTGATTAAATACTCGCGCATGGAAATAATAATTTCAGAGGTATGCTGACTCACCGTTTCTGATTTTTGTTTGACAAAAATATTTTGGTCATCCCATTTATGAAGCGTTACCCGCTCATCTTCCATTAAAATATCGGTAACTTCTTGTGCAAATTGATCAGGTAAATGTTTGAGGTAATTTTCAATTCCAAAATCTTCATTTTGCAAATAATAATTGATCAAATCGTTGAAAATAGCTCTAAACAATGGATTTGCCAATTCGACCTCGTCTTCTTGTAAACTCAAAAAAATACGTTGGTAGACTTTGTACTCTTTCTTTTCAACCACCTGTTCGATTTCTCCATCTGCATTAGTTTTCAAAAGCACATCTTCAAACTCTTCGATTTTGTTTCCATACAACAATAAAATCTCAATGATCTTGCGTTCCAAATGGTATAAAATATCAATTTTTTGAGCTTGAACTGGCGCTTCGTTTTTAACAACTTCAAAGGCTTTTTGTTCTTGCTTTTGCTTTTTTCCAACTTCGGCGATGTCTTTTTGTACTAGTTGTGCCAAGGTACTCACCAAAACTTGTTCCGAAATGTCCATAATTCGAGAACATTCCTGAATGTAAATTTCTCGCTGAATTCGATCTGGTATTTTAGAAATACTTTGAACCATTTCCCGAATCAAATCGGCTTTTTTGATCGGATCGTTTTGCGCATCTTTCATCAAAAGCGAGGCTTTGAATTGGATAAAATCCTTAGCGTTGCTTTCTAGATAGGTGACTAAATCATCGTAAGAAGTTTTCTTGGCAAAACTATCTGGATCTTCTCCATCAGGAAAAGCACAAACTTTGACATTCATCCCTTCTTCTAGAATCAGATCGATTCCTCGAATAGAAGCGCGAAGTCCAGCAGCATCACCGTCAAAAAGCACCGTAATATTCTTAGTCAGTCGATTGATTAATCGAATTTGATCTGGAGTCAAAGCAGTCCCAGAAGAAGCTACAACATTTTCAATACCCGCTTGATTGAACTGAATAACATCCGTATACCCTTCAACTAGATAACAATTATTTTGCTTGGCAATCGCTTGTTTCGCCTGAAAAATACCATAGAGAACTTTGCTTTTATGGTAGATTTCACTCTCTGGCGAATTCAGGTATTTGGCCGCTTTTTTATCATTGGTTAATATACGTCCACCAAAACCAAGTATTCTTCCCGACATACTTTGAATTGGGAACATGACACGGCCTTTGAATCGATCAAAAGGCCTATCTTCTTTAGGAATAGTTAATCCTGTGCTTTCTAAAAATTCTAATTTATATCCTTTTCCCAGTGCTTCTTTGGTAAAAGCATCCCAGGTTTCCGGAGAATAACCTAAAGCAAACTTCGCAATGGTTTCATTCGTAAAACCTCTTTCTTTAAAATAAGAAAGCCCAATTGCTTTTCCTTCTTCAGAATGTAAAAGCGTATTATGGAAATAGTTTTTGGCAAATTCAGAAACCAAATACATACTTTCTTTAATGTCAGTATTGGCTTTTTCTTCGTCTGTTTGCTCAGTTTCTTCAATTTCAATATTGTATTTTTTGGCTAAATAGCGAATGGCTTCAGGATAGGTAAAATGCTCGTGTTCCATTAAAAATGCCACAGAGTTACCTCCTTTTCCAGAACTAAAATCTTTCCAGATTTGTTTCACTGGCGAAACCATGAAGGAAGGAGAACGCTCGTCAGAGAAAGGACTAAGCCCTTTATAATTACTCCCTGCTCTTTTTAATTGCACAAAATCACCAATAACCTCCTCAACTCGAGCAGTTTCGTAAACGGTATCAATGGTAGCTTTTGAAATCATAAAATGGGTAGCAAAGTGACAAATATACAAAGATTCAGCTCGATTTATTCAGATTCCAAAATGAATTTTGGCTACTTAAATAAAGAATATCAAAAAAGAGGAGTTAAATTTTTAGCCTTAAAAAGAGTACTATTCCCAATAAAATTTTATTTTTATACCAACAATTGTTATTTGCTTTGACGTCCCGAATCGGAATTGCAATCTACTACTGCAAATCAACCCAAATACTTCATACCCTATGCCCTTAAGAACCAAAACTATTGAATCGGTAATTCATTCAGAAAAATTTCAAAAAGAATGCCTTGACATAATCACTTTTGCAGCTGAAATCTGCGAAATGGAACATGTGATTGTATCATATGTAGAAAACAACTCCACTTTTGTAATTGCAAAAACAGGAATTGACAACTCCTTTCCTTCAGAAAAACTTCAGTTATTAAATTCCACTATTGTTCAGGAAAACAAACCAAAAGAACACTGTGATTTGGATTTTTATATGGGTATTCCAATTTTATTTGGACAAGAAAAAACCAACGGAACACTATTTTTTTGGAATTCAAAACCAAAGGAATTATCTCTAATTCAACTCAAGACGATTGATCATATTATTTATCAGATACAAAACACTTTTCAGTTACATGCACTAAATTTTGAGACCGTACAAAAAGATTTTTTTAAAAGAGTTTTAGATCGTTTACCTACTGATGTTGCTGTATTTGACAAAAACCACAAATACCTATATGTCAATCCTGCGGCCATTAATAATGATGAACTTCGCAATTATGTTATTGGAAAAGATGATTTTGAATATGCTAAACACACCAACAGAAACACCCAATTTGCTCAAGAAAGAAGAAATCGATTTATAACTGCTGCAACAACAAAATCGGTGGTGGAATGGATTGATGAAATTGACAAAAATAATGGCACACCCACGTATCATACCCGAAAATTAGCGCCTGTGTTTGATGAATTGGGCGAATTAGAAATGATGGTAGGTTTTGGTGGCGATATCACAGCACTTAAAAAAGCGGAAGCTGATTTAAAAACGAGTAATGAGCGATTTATATATGCTAGCCAAGCGACTTCGGATGCGCTTTGGGATTGGAATATGATCACCGATGAGATTTTTGTTGGAGAATCCCACGCTTCACTATTTGGTCACCATTTTGAAAAAAATACAATAACTGCTGCTGAATATGGAAACTTTATCCATCCTGATGACAAAGAAAGGTATTTCAAACATTTCAATGAAGTTATCGCAAGCAACTCTAAAAAATGGTCCGATGAATACCGCTATCTTAAAGCTGACGGCAGTTATTCCTATGTCAGTGACAAAGCGATAATCATTAGAAATGAAAAAGGCACAGCTATTCGAATGATTGGAGCCATGGAAGACATTACGGATAGAAGAAATGTTGAAGAACAAAACCGTTTGTTAATTGAAGAAAACAATCAAAACAAAAATATCCAACTTAACGAAGCTAAAAACATGTACCGCCTTTTAGCGGATAACACAGTCGATTTAATTTGTTTACACAACTTAGATACCACTTTTGAATACATTTCACCTTCCATAAAAAAACTAACGGGCTACACCCCCGAAGAACTCATTGGTGAATTCCCTATGAATTTTGTCCATCCTAAAGATTTAGCAACAATTCAGAAAAGCTATGGGAGTTTCATTACTGAAAAAGAAGATGACAATGCACATGTAGAGGCGCGTTTTAAAAATAAAAAAGGAGATTATATATGGTTTGAAATCAAAGCCAAAATCGTAAAAGAAGATGGAAAACCGGTAAGTTTCCAAACTAGTGCGCGAGATATTACTCAAAAAAAAGAAGTCCAATATGCCATGAAAAAAGCATTGGCACAAGAACGCGAATTAAATGAATTGAGAACCAATTTAGTGTCCACTATTTCGCATGAATTCAGAACACCCATGACAACTATTAGAACTAGTGCTGAGCTCATTGAAATGTATATTGAAGGACATAATTTTGTTCATTCAGCTCAATTGCAAAAAAGAATTAACACTATAACGGAGGAAATTGACCGAATTGTAGAGTTAATGAACGCCGTACTTACTATATCGAAACACGATGCTGGCAAAACTAATTTCAAGCCCATCGCTTTTGACTTACAACAAATTTGTTTGGGAGTTATCGAAACCAGTTATTCGCATCAAATGGATGGTCGAAAAGTTCAAACCCATTTTGAAGGAGACAATTTTACTGTTTTTGCCGACAAAAATTTAATGGAGTATTCGCTATTTAACCTGCTGAATAATGCCTTTAAATATTCAGAAGGATCCGGTGATATTGTTTTGAATTTAAAATCAACTAACAATCAAATCGAAATTCAAATCATTGATTTTGGCATTGGCATCCCTGAAAAAGACATTCCTAAATTATTCAACACCTTTTTTAGAGCAAGCAATACCGAAGGTATTCAAGGAACTGGTTTAGGTCTTTATATTGTAAAAACGTTTACCAATAGAAACTCAGGCACAATTCAAGTAACCAGTGAACTAGGTAAAGGAACTCAAGTAAGTCTTCATTTTCCACTTTTTAAATCGTGATAGTATGAAAAAAATAGTAATCATTGATGACGAAATCAAATTAAGAGAAGCCATCGTAGAACTGTTTTCATTTATTGGATACCAAATTATAGAAGCCCATGACGGTTTAGATGGATTTGATCAAGTACAATTACATTGTCCTGATCTCATTATATGTGATGTCATGATGCCTAAATTAGACGGATACGGGTTTCTAAAAAAACATTTAGCTTCAGAACTAGCCAGCATCCCTGTTATTTTATTGACAGCAAAAACCGAAGAATTAGATGAAATAATCGGAAAAGGTCTTGGCGCAAAAGAATACATTAAAAAACCATTTACATTTCAAGAATTAAAACGAGTAGTAGAAAAACATATTTAACTAAATAGTTTTTGAAAAAAAAGCAGAAATAAGTATGTGGATAATTTGAAAAAAGGAGTGTTTTTTTGAATCTTACCTAAAGCAGCCTGCTTTAACTTTAATGTAATCATAAATTCATTGCCCCCAATAAATTTTCTGAACAGACTGCCCGGTAAGAAAGATCCCAAATCTTATTTCAAATGTAAATCAAGTATTTTTATTTCAATTTGTTTTAATTGATAAGTTAAAAAAAATTACTAATAATTTAATTTTTTTAAAGCGTTATTTTAAAGTCAAAAGCCAAGGAAGTAGGGATCTATTGGTCTAGAAAATAAAATAAAAATTTAGGGAAATTAGCTCGGAGATTGGAAGGCAATTAGCTCCTAAATTGAGCCACTTGAACTGATTTAATATAATCGCGAGGACTCATTTTGCAATACGCTTTGAAACTAGTAGAAAAATAAGAAAAAGAGGCAAAACCAGTTTCATCTACTAAGTATTGAATATTTCTTTCTCCTAAATGAATCAATTTCATAGCATACTGAATTTTAAACTCTCTTATATATTGGCTAATATTTTTATTTGTGAGTTTTCGAATTCTTTTATCTAAAGTCGACTTACTAATAAACAGATTCTTAGATAACTCGTCTAAATCAGGTCTTGTTTTGATGGCTTTTAATAGTAACTCGTTTAAAGAAGTAAGGAAATCTTTCTCAGATAACTTAATCGTTACTTTTGAAAAAGGATCAATCCCAAAGTTTTTTTCAATGTTTTTTCTTAACTCCAAAACATTATTTACTTTAAAAATCAATTCTTTAACCTTGAATGGTTTCATAATATAATCATTCACACCCAACTCTAGCTGTCGCAATTTTGTTTCATCATCTACATTTGCAGTGATAATAATATAAGGTACTGTTGTGAATTTTTTATTTTTACGAATTTGAAAAAACAATTCTCCCCCGTTCATTTTAGGCATCATCAAATCACTAATAATCAAATCCGGAATATTTTGAGTAAGATACACTAAAGCTTTCGTGCTATCGTCAAACCATGTCACCTCAAAATTATTCAATTGCAACAATTCTAGGATTGAGTTTCCTAATGCTACATCATCTTCAATTAATACTATTTTTTGCTTTTGAATTTTCACAATACGAATTTAGTACTTTAAATTTTAAATTATTCGTATTTTATTTAAAACACTAGTATTGCTTACAATTAACAGTTACTAATTATAAATTATCAGGCTATTATAGCGTATTTCAGTGTTACGGGTCATTTAGAAAAAATTATATTTTTCTTTCAATGACATAATTGACCATCAAAATTAAAGCCTCTTTGAAGGGTGAATCGGGATAATTTTTTAATAATTGTAATGCTTCTTGTTGGAATTGAAGCATTTTCTGTTCGGCATAAGCCAATCCATTGTTGGTCTTAACAAATGAAATCACTTCTTTAACGCGTTTCTTGTCTTTGTTATGGTTTTTTATAGAATTGATTAACCAACTTTTTTCTTTTGCAGTACAAGTATTTAAAACATGAATTAATGGCAAAGTCATTTTTTGCTCTTTAATATCAATTCCCGTTGGTTTTCCAATAGCATCATCGGTATAATCAAACAAATCGTCTTTGATTTGGAACGCCATTCCAATTAGTTCCCCAAAGCGATGCATGTTGTTTACTTGTTCCTCGTCCTCTATCACGGATTGGGCTCCTAATGCACAACAAGAAGCGATTAAAGTAGCTGTCTTTTTTCGAATAATTTCGTAGTATACCTCCTCGGTAATGTCTAATCTTCGGGCTTTTTCAATTTGAAGTAATTCTCCTTCGCTCATTTCCCGAACGGCAACCGATATAATTTTAAGTAAATCAAAATCGCCATTGTCTATCGAAAGCAACAATCCTTTAGAAAGCAGATAATCTCCAACTAAAACGGCAATTTTATTTTTCCAAAGTGCATTTAAAGAGAAAAAACCACGTCGACGATTACTATCATCCACAACGTCATCATGCACCAAAGTTGCCGTATGAATCAACTCAATTACACAAGCACCGCGATAAGTGCGCTCGTTTACTTGCCCTCCCGAAACCATTTTGGCAGTCAAGAAAACAAACATAGGTCGCATTTGCTTTCCTTTTCGATTGACAATATAATAGGTAATTCGGTTTAACAACGCTACTTTAGAGGACATCGATTCATAGAACTTTTTTTCAAAAAGTTCCATTTCGGTTAAAATAGGCTGTTTTATTTGAGAGGTAATATTCATTGACTCCAAAGATACAAAATGATTAATTTTTTAAAGCCAATCCAACATTAAATTAAGTATATCATTAGGATTTATTTGCCAATTGTCCACAAGCGGCATCAATATCTTTTCCGCGACTTCTTCTCACTTTGACTACAATCCCAATCGCTTCCAAACCTTTTATGTAAGCCGCAATAGCTTCTTCTGAGGCTTGTTGAAATTCACCATCATCAATTGGATTGTATTCGATAAGGTTTACTTTACAAGGAACGTATTTACAAAATTTCACTAACGCATCTACCGAAGCTTTGTTGTCGTTGATTCCTTTCCAAACAACATATTCGTAAGATATCTTACTTTTGGTTTTTCGGTACCAATATTCTAGCGCTTCACGCAAATCAGATAAAGGAAAGTTTTCGCTAAAAGGCATAATACGAGAACGGATTTCATCAATTGCTGAGTGCAACGAAACGGCCAATTTGAATTTGACCCCATCATCTGCTAATTTTTTAATCATCTTGGGCACACCTGAAGTGGAAACCATGATTCGTTTAGGAGACATGCCTAAACCTTCTGGCGAGGTTATCATATCAATCGCTTTGATGACATTATTGTAATTCATCAAAGGTTCTCCCATTCCCATAAAAACAATATTGGATAAGGGGTGGTTGTAATACAAACGACTTTCTCTGTCTATTGCGACTACTTGATCGTAAATTTCGCCGGGTTCTAAATTTCGCATTCGCTTCAAACGAGCAGTAGCACAAAAATTACAATCCAAGCTACATCCCACCTGACTTGAAACACAAGCCGTAGTTCTGGTTGCTGTTGGAATTAAAACCGATTCTACAATCAATCCGTCGTGCAAACGAACAGCATTTTTAACCGTACCATCTTCACTACGTTGCATGGTATCCACTTTGATATGATTGATCACAAAGTGCTCTTCTAACATTTGACGGGTTGGCTTAGCCACATTGGTCATATCCTCAAAAGAATGCGCTCCTTTACTCCACAACCATTCGTACACTTGGTTGCCACGAAAAGCTTTGTCTCCATTGGAAACAAAAAAATCTCGCAATTGTTCTTTGGATAAGGCGCGTATGTCTTTTTTCTCGATTTGCATGGCGCAAATTTAAGGAGTATTTGTCGATTTATTTCATCAATTAGTATAAATGCTCGTATGGGATTTGATAATTTGATAACTTTGCCCCAATCGAAAAAACTATCTAATGCACTTCATTTCACAAGAACTCGAAGATTATATCGAACACCATTCTGAAAAAGAACCGCAACATTTAGCGGCTTTAAACAAAGAAACCTACCAAAAAATTTTATTGCCAAGAATGCTAAGTGGCCACTTTCAAGGACGTGTTTTGAGTATGTTGTCTAAATTAATTCGCCCCGTAAATATTCTTGAAATTGGAACTTACACCGGTTATTCCGCTTTGTGTTTGTGCGAAGGAATGCAAGAAAACGGACAATTACACACCATTGATATCAAAGAAGAGTTAATTGATTTTCAGCGTAAACATTTTGACAAATCACCTTGGGGCAACCAAATCGTGCAGCATTTGGGAGAAGCCATTGATATTATTCCGGGTTTGGATTTGAAATTCGATTTGGTTTTTATTGACGCCGACAAAGAAAACTACATTAATTATTTCGAAATGATTGTTCCAAAAATGAATAAAGGCGGCATCATTTTATCGGACAATGTATTGTGGAGCGGCAAAGTTTTAGAACCGCTTCAAAAAAATGATTTAAGCACTAAAATTCTTTTGGAATACAATCAATTGCTGAATAATGACCCAAGAGTAGAAACCGTTTTATTACCTATCCGAGACGGATTAACGGTTTCCAGAGTTCTTTAAAACGTATTTTTGATACAATTTGTAGGCTATAAATCCAAAAATAGCACCAAACAAATAACCCGTCAAAATATCCAATGGATAATGTAACCCTAGGTAGATTCGGCTGTATGCAAAAATCAAAGGAAACAAGAAAACCAGAAAAGTATAACGATAATACTTTTTTAAAAGCAGGAATAAGAACGTCATGGTTGCCATAGAATTGGCAGCATGCCCTGAAAAGAAACTAAACGAATTACTCGGTTTAACCAATCGAATAATGGCGTTAATTTCCGGATTGTTACAAGGTCTTAAACGTTGAAACGTGACTTTAAATAAATTGGTTGTCTGATCTGTTACAATCAATAAAAGCGTAATAAAGAAGAGTAAATAAAGCGTTGATCTAACACCTATTTTTTTATAAATCAAATACAAAAGAAATACAAAAAAGGGAGTCCAATTAGATTGTTTGGTAATAAAAAGCCAAAGCCCATCGAAAGTGGTGGAGCCTAAACCGTTCAAAAAAACCAATAATTGAACATCTAACTGAAGTACTTTTTCAAGCATTACATTTGGCGTTTTATTGGTCCTTCAACCTCTTCTTCTTTTGCTACAGCAACAACTTCGGTTTTGTTTTCTTCAACAGAAAGCCCATTTTGTACTTGCGTTATTTCGGAAGTTATCGTGGTTGAAAAATCAGTTATAGTACTGGTGTCACCTAATAGATTTTCTTTCGCCTTATCAATTTCAGCAGTGATATTTCCGGTCAAATCAGCTAATGATTGTTTGTCAAATCCATTGGCCTCAGCCCCTTTTTGGATTTCAGATTTGATATCGTTTGTCGCGTTTTTAATTTGCGCCATTGTTTTACCAACAGTACGTGCTATTTCAGGAACTTTATCAGAACCAAACAGCATAAGAACAATAAACATGATGAAAATTAATTCACCTCCACCTATTCCAAACATAATTAATTATTTTTTCTTGGTCACAAATATACCAAATTTCAAGACGGTCTATTTTAAAATTATCATAAAAAAATAAAGGCTCCATTCGGAGCCTTTATTCTAATTTAAGTTATTCAAATTTTGATTTTACTTCTTGTTTTGGCCAAGTGTTGTTCGTAACATCAATATCCGCTGTTTCTAATTTTGGATCTATTTGTATTTTTTTTACCGCTTTATGAGTAGCAAATACTTTTCGAGCCGTATCATTATTTTTTCTCCAAATTTGCGCTGGATATTTGAAGCTTTCCGTTGAATCATCTTCATAAGTCAATTCAACTAAAATTGGCATTATCATACCTCCCGGTTTGTTAAACGTCACTTCGTAAAAATAGTTTGGCGCTTTCAAATTGGCTTTTTCTTCAGCAGATAGATTTTGATCAACATAGTCAGATAACAATTTAACGTCTTCGATTTTTAGCGCTTTTTTATCTTTTGGATTCAACTCTGCATTTTGTCCTGAAACCAAATACACAAATGGTCCTTTATCTAAACCAAAACGCCCTTTTCTCACTTTTACGTCTTTTATATCTGAGGTAGCTGTTTCAGAAACATAATATTGTTTCACGTCTTCCAATCCAATATCAACAAAATCAGTGGAGTAAAACCAACCTCTAAAGAACCAATCCAAATCAACTCCTGAAGCATCTTCCATTGTTCTGAAAAAGTCTTCTGGTGTTGGGTGTTTGAATTTCCAACGATTCGCATATACTTTAAACGCATGGTCAAACAATTCGCGACCCATGATTGTTTCTCTTAAAATATTCAATCCAGTAGCTGGTTTCCCGTAAGCGTTATTACCAAATTGATAAATATTTTCTGAATTAGACATGATCGGCTCCAAGAATTTTTGATCACCACTCATATAAGGAACAATGTTTTTGGCTGGCCCACGTCTTGAAGGGAAATTAGTGCCCAATTCTTGTTCGGCCATATATTCCATAAAAGAGTTTAATCCTTCATCCATCCAGGTCCATTGACGCTCATCTGAATTTACGATCATTGGGAAAAAGTTATGTCCAACTTCATGAACAACAACTCCAATCATTCCATTTTTTACTTGCTCACTTGTCACCCCATTTTCATCAGGACGACCAAAATTCCAACAAATCATTGGATATTCCATTCCTTGATCTTCTGCCGAAACAGAAACTGCTTTTGGATAGGGATAATCAAAAGTATGAGAAGAGTAACTTTTCAAAGTATGTGCGACAGTTCGAGTAGACGTTTCTCCCCATAACGGATTCGCTTCTTTTGGATATACTGAAGTAGCCATAACAGTTTTAGTACTTAATTGTACCGCCATAGCGTCAAAAATAAATTTTCTTGAAGAAGCAATTCCAAAATCTCTTACATTTTTAGCACTAAATTTCCATGTTTTTTTCTTGTCTGAAAATCCTTTTTCAGCTGCTGTTGCTTCTTCTTGTGTCACAATTACAACTGGTTTATCAAATGTTTTTTGCGCTAATTCGTAGCGTTTCAATTGAGTAGGTGTAAATACTTCAGCACGATTCGTTAGTTCTCCTGTTGCTTCAATAATGTGATCTGCAGGAACTGTAATGTTTACATCAAAATTTCCAAAAGGCAAGGCAAACTCTCCACTTCCCCAAAACTGCATATTTTGCCAACCTTCTACATCATTATACACTGCCATTCTTGGATAAAACTGAGCAATTACATAGATTTTATTAGTGTCTTTTTCAAATGCTTCGTAACCAGAACGTCCACCTTCTTTTCTGTAATTATTGATGTTGTACCACCATTTAGTAGAAAAGGTAAATGTCGAACCGGGTTTCATTGGTACCGGTAAATTGATACGCATCATGGTTTGATTAATAGTATAAGACAAAGGCGCACCTTTTACATCTTTTACATACTCAATATGAAAACCACGATCTGGTTTTTGTCTCAAATAATCTGAAGCAAATTTATCTGCTGGCAACACCTGATCTATTCTTTGGCTTTCTGCCAAAGGTGTCTGGGAAGTTTTAGCTTGTTGATTTTGATCCAACTGCACCCATAAATACTCTAAGGTATCCGGTGAATTATTAGTGTAGGTTACTGTTTCAGCACCCATTAATTTTGAATTCTTATCGTCTAATTCAATGTCTATTTTATAATCGGCTTGTTGTTGATAATAGGCTGGACCAGGTGCCCCTGAAGCCGAACGATACATGTTAGGCGTAGCCAACAAATCGTACATCTGACTGAATTTATTAGTATCGTACTTTCCGGTTTGTTTCGGAGCTACGGTAGCAGGCTTCTCTTGAGCCATTGCCATTACTGGTAACAGTAATAAAAATGCGATTTTTTTCATTTTGAGGAAATTTAGCTTGTGAAAATACTACTTTTTAACAAATACTAGAATTAGATTTAAAATTTTAACACTTCTGTTTTGTTTGAAGCGGTGAAAAGAAAGGATTTCTTTTCACCAAATGCATTAAAATGTAAGATGTTTTGTTGTTCAGAATTCCAATGCGTTAAAAGTGTATTGTTAATTTCTGCTGTTTGTAATTTAGCGACATCGGAAACCCGGCAATAGCAAATTAAGATATCGCCTTCTACATCTTTACTCATAAAAACAACAGGTTTTGTTTGACCGTTTACTTTAATAATCAAATTCTCGTTAAAATATTTTTTAAGTAAATTCAAATCTTCTACGGTTTCTTTTTCTAAACCTAAATTGGTTTTTTTACCATATTTTTTTTCAAGAGCTAGGTTCAAATCGTCCATAAATATTCGGGATGTAATTTGAAGCATCTTTTTTTCTGGAGCATAATTGACCTGAAAAATAGCCATATAAAACTTGTGGATTTCAAAAGCTGATAGACTACAAAATACCAATGCGAGAAAAGCGACTACAACTGTTTTTTTCATCTTTCAAAAATAGGAATTGTTTTGATATTAGCATTAAAATTTGATAGCAAAAGATGCTATTTGGTATTTTGGGGAGTAATGATTTGAATGTATTGTGTGGCTAATTCACTCATCAAAAATTCTATAGAAGTTCGGTTTTTGGTTTTTAAAACTCTAGTGAATTTTGGATTTTCTACCGCAAAATACATAAAGCCTTTAACGTAATCTGAAGGAATGTGTAAAGTATTCACATAATGATTATTATCAAATAGGTTTTCAAGTTGAACTAAATAGCCTTCTTTTTTCTCTACTCCTAATTCCTTTTTCAACATTGCAGTGCGACCCGAAAAATAATTTAATAGCGGATCTAAACCTAAAGGGTTTAATCTGCCAGAAGATGCTGTTGCATATTTTCGCTCTGCCGGAGTATACTTCTTTTGACCATACGGAATTATTCCTAATGATTCTGCTGAAACGTTTGGTCGCTTAACAACCACTTCTTTCAATTCATTAATTATAGGATACATGTTGACAAAAAACAAACTACTAAGATCCTTTGCAGTAATTACTTTTGTAACTGATTTAAATTGTACCGAAGACAAAAGTAAACTATCTCCGGCTTTAGCATAAATAGTAAAAAACCCTTTTGAGTCTGTTATGGTGGCATTTTCGGTATTCAAATTAATTACATAAATACCCTCTAATTCAGTCATCTCAGCATTCACTTTTCCACGACATACTACAACACCGTTGTTTTGCCCAAAAAGAGTAGTCGTACACCAAAAAAGGATAAAAAAAAGTAGTCGAATCATAAGTGAGCTAATTCCAATTGCACAAAACAGGTCACAAAAATAGTAGAGTATCCTCCAAATAAATACTAATGAGTTGGTAATTATTTGTTAATTAAAAAAGGGGATTGTGTACCTTTACCTTACCAAAAAATGATTTTGAAAATGAAAAATATACTATTGGCTAGTACCTCAACGGTATATGGAAGTGGTTACTTAGAGTATTTATTACCTGAATTACAAATCCATTTTAAAGATTGTACTACCTTGCTTTTTATTCCATATGCTAGACCTGGCGGAATAACCCATGAGGAATATACTGCAAAGGTAGCTTTGGCTTTCGCCAAAATAAATATTGCAGTCAAAGGAATTCATGAATTTGAAAATCCTGTCGAAGCCATTCATAATGCTGAGGGGATTTTTACCGGTGGTGGAAACACATTTGTGCTAGTTTCCCAATTGTACAAAAACCAATTGATGGAAATTTTAGCTCAAAAACTAAAAAGCGGAACGCCTTATCTTGGCACTAGCGCCGGAAGTAACATTGCAGGATTAACCATCCAAACTACCAATGATATGCCTATTGTTTATCCTCCGAGTTTTCAAAGTTTAGGCATGATTCCGTTCAATTTGAATCCGCATTACATAAATTCTGACGGACCTGAAAACCATATGGGAGAAACCAGAGAAGATCGAATCAAGGAATTCCACGTATTCAATTCCATCCCTGTTTTAGGTTTACGCGAAGGAAGCTGGTTAGACATAAAAGGTGACTCCATCGTGCTAAAAGGAAATCTAAAAGCACGCCTTTTTAGACAAAATCAACAAGCTGAAGAACTTGAAAGCGGAACTGATTTACGTTTTGTGAAATAAAAAAAGCCGAAACACTAGTTTCGGCTTGGAAAGAGCGAAAGACGAGGCTCGAACTCGCGACAACCAGCTTGGAAGGCTGGAGCTCTACCAACTGAGCTACTTTCGCATAAAAAATTAAATAAAAAACCTCAAATTAGATTTGAGGTTTTAGAGCGAAAGACGAGGCTCGAACTCGCGACAACCAGCTTGGAAGGCTGGAGCTCTACCAACTGAGCTACTTTCGCATTACAACGGTGCAAATATAAATAATTAGTTTTCATGATTGCAAGTTTTTTTCAAAAAAATAAAAAGCAACTCCATAAAATCAGCATCAAAACTGGTCGAATTATTTCATAAATATTTTAGTATGAAATTATTATCTCTTTAATTTGCAATCCCTTCACCATGAAAAAAATGATGCATTCTATTCAAAAAATCACTTCAACAGAAACTTATCCAATCAGACATATCGTACTTCGAGCTGGCAAACCAATTGAAAGCTGTCAGTTTAATGGCGATGAATTGGTTTCTACCCTCCATTTTGGTTATTATTTAAACCACCAAATTATTGGAGTAATTTCAATATTTGAGATTGATAATAGCCATTTTATAGCACAAAAATCGTTTCAAATTAGAGGAATGGCAGTACTACCTACCTTTCAAAAACAAGGTATTGGGGAAGCATTGGTGAAGGAAGCAGAAAAATTTTGCACCACTCAAAAAGCTGATTTAATTTGGTTTAACGCCCGGACCACCGCCGTTGGATTTTATCAAAAAATGAGATATGAAATTGTTGGCGCCGAATTCGAAATCAATGAGGTGGGACCTCATTTTTTGATGTTTAAAAAATTAAGTATGGGGCGACGAAACTAATTGAAGTGACTAATAGATAGGCTAGGGTAACAAATTTTACTAACATGCTTAATTGGATTTGGATACGATTAAATGGAGTGCCACAAAAATAAGTCAAACCAAAGTTTAGTAAATTGTTATTCAGTACTTTAACGTTTAAATCAATAATTCAACTCAATTTAACAGAATTATATTTGATTAGTTTTGTATTTAATGTAACATTTGGCAGAAATTGAATACTAATGTAAGCACTTCAATATTTTAGACGTTTTTGCGTTTTCCATTTTGAATTATACAAACGTTACCCCAATTTTATGAAATATATATTCAGTTTACTTTTCCTTTTGTTCTTCTGTTTTGGCTTCAGCCAAAAAAAGACACTGACTACACAATTCACCTCTGAAAAAATTATAATTGACGGAAAATTTGACGAAGGCGCTTGGCTAAAATCGGATGTAGCAAAAGATTTTGTAATGTGGATGCCCGACAATGGGACCCCAGAACCAAATAATACTAGAACTGAAGTTCGTGTTACTTATGATAATGAAGCGGTCTATTTTGCTGCAACTATGTATGATGATGAACCGGGCAAAATTTTAAAAGAATTAAGTCAACGAGATAATTCTGGAACAGCTGATCGTGTGGGAATCTTTATCAATGGATACAATGACGGCCAGCAAGAATTTAGTTTTATTGTAAGTGCTTCTGGAGTTCAAGAAGATTTTTTGTTTACAGAAAATAATGGAGAAGACTCTTCTTGGAATGCCATTTGGGAAAGCAAAACCCAAATAACCGACTTTGGCTGGACAGCCGAATTCCGAATTCCGTATGCAGCACTTCGTTTTAGTTCTGAAAAAAAACAAACATGGGGAATCAATTTTATTCGTGATTTTAGAAGAGCCCGAACGTTTTATTCCTGGAATTTGATCGACAATAAAATCAATTCAAGAGGGAATCAAGAAGGCGTTTTGAATGGTATAGAAAACATTACAACTCCAACTCGTTTATTCTTAATTCCGTATTCTTCTTTTTATCTCAATTCGAATGCTACTCAAAAAACAAAAGGTGAGTTAAAAGGCGGTGTGGATATCAAATACGGCATTAACGATGCCTTTACTTTAGATGCTATTTTAGTTCCCGACTTTGGACAAACCACCTTTGATAATGTCATTCTAAACCTTGGCCCTTTCGAACAACAATTCAATGAAAATAGACCGTTTTTTACCGAAGGAACGGAATTGTTTAGTAAAGGAAATTTATTTTATTCGAGAAGAATTGGCGGAAGCCCTACAATTAATGCCGAATTAAATGCCAACGAATCATTTACTACTTATCCAGCAAAAGTCAATTTGTTAAATGCTCTAAAAATATCAGGTAGAACTAAAAATGGTTTAGGGATAGGCGTATTAAATGCAGTAACCGAAAAAACTGAAGCCACTGTCACTAATGACATAACAGGAACAACTCGCAAAGCCTTAATAGAACCTCTAGCCAACTATAATGTAATGGTGTTAGATCAACGTTTTGGAACCAATTCATCTGTTTCCTTTGTCAATACGAATGTAACGCGAAACGGAAACGGACGTGACGGAAATGTTTCGGCACTATTGTTTGACTTAAACACCAAGAAAAACACTTATAATTTAAATGGAGATTACAAATACAGTGTAGTTAATGGTCTTGGAATTGATCATAAAAAAGGCTTTAGTTCGAGTATATCTTTTGGAGAAACCAGTGGAAAATTTCAATATAGTGCCGGTGCTGAATACATTTCACGAGATTTTGACAAAGACGATATGGGAATTCAATTCCAAAGCAATTATCACGCTTTGTATTCAAATTGGAGTTACCGACTTTTGAGTCCTACCAAAACATTTAATATGTTCAATATTTTTGTCAACCTATATTCAGAATTTGATAACCGATCAGGACGAATTCAACAAGGAATGATGAATTTGAACATCAATTCTATGACTAAGAAAAATAATTTTTTTGGTGGTGGATTCAACACAAGACCCATAAAAACCTACGATTTCTATGAGCCGAGAACACAAAACCAATCTCGCTTTCTTGAAATTCCTGAGGTGATCAACGCATATATTTATTATTCTTCTAATTACAATAACCGTTTTGCTATTGAAATCAATCCTTCCTATGGAATTGCCAATGAAAAAGGGCGAATTGGGTACGGATTATCCATCTCTCCGAGATACCGTTTTTCGGATCAATTTTCTTTGAATTATAGTATCGATTATAGCCAACAAGAAAACAATTTAGGTTTTGTAGGAAATAATGATATGACAAATGAAATTTTTATGGGCCGAAGAGATCGCTCTACTTACATCAACTCTATACAAGGAAAATTCACCATCAATAGCGATATGAATTTTAATCTTTCATTACGCCATTACCTGAGTTATGCAACCTACAATCAATATTACAGTCTTCAAAATGACGGGACTTTAATGCCTACATCCAATTTTACTCAAAACAGCAATTCTAATTTTAATGCTTGGAATTTGGACTTGTCCTACTCTTGGTGGTTTGCACCCGGTAGTCAAATTTCCATTTTATACCGAAACAATGCTGCTTTATTTGAGAATGAATTCAAACGAGATTTGGGATCCAATCTTAGAAATGTAATTGACAAAGAAGCTTTAAATCATGTGTTTTCAGTTAGTGTACGCTACTTTATTGACTATAATTCGTTCAAGAAATAAGAAATACCAATACCTTTAATCAACAAATAATAAAATATTTGTTACTATTTTGAATTACCCCTAGAATTGTGAATTAGTTGCTGTCAGAGATTTTCAGAAATGCCTTATCTTTGCGCAAAATAATTTCCAATGAACAAGAAAGTTATCCTTATGATTTTAGACGGTTGGGGGAAATCTCCTGACCCAAAAGTATCTGCAATAGACAATGCTAATGTCCCTTTTATAAACAGTTTATATACCCAATACCCAAGTGCACAATTGAGAACCGATGGTTTGAACGTTGGTTTACCCGAAGGTCAAATGGGAAATTCAGAAGTAGGACATATGAACCTTGGGGCGGGACGTATTGTGTACCAAGATTTAGCTAAGATCAATTTGGCAGTTGCCAATAAAACCTTAGCCAAAGAACAAGTATTGATTGATGCGTTTAATTATGCAAAAGCTAATAATAAAAAAGTACACTTTTTAGGACTTGTTTCAGATGGCGGTGTTCACTCCCATACTTCTCATTTAAGAGGTTTAATCGATGCATCTCAAGAATACGGATTAGATAAAGTATTCATTCATGCCTTTACAGATGGTCGTGATGTAGATCCTAAATCAGGGAAAAAATACTTACAAGACTTACAAGATTATATTACTCCAACACCTGTAAAAATTGCTTCGGTAATTGGACGTTATTATGCAATGGATCGTGATAAACGTTGGGAAAGAGTGAAATTAGCGTATGATTTAGTAGTTCACGGAACAGGAACTACAACTAATAATATTGTTTCTTCTATTGCGACAAGTTATGGAAATGATGTGACTGATGAATTCATCCAACCTTTGGTTACTGTTGACGCTAATGGCGAACCATTAGCTGTAATTCAAGAAGATGATGTAGTGATCTTTTTCAACTTTAGAACCGATAGAGGACGTGAATTAACAGAAGCACTTTCACAACAAGATTTTCACGAGCAAAACATGCACAAATTGAATTTGTATTATGTAACACTTACCAACTACGACGAAACCTACCAAAATGTAAAAGTGGTGTACAACAAAGACAACATTACTGAAACTTTAGGTGAAGTATTGGAAAAAGCCAACAAAAAACAAATTCGTATTGCCGAAACAGAAAAATACCCACACGTAACTTTCTTCTTTTCAGGCGGTAGAGAAACTCCATTTGAGGGAGAAAGTAGAATCTTAAGAAACTCACCTAAAGTAGCGACTTATGATTTACAACCTGAAATGAGTGCTTACGAATTAAAAGACGCTTTGGTACCAGAATTGAATAAAGGCGAAGTCGATTTTGTTTGTTTGAACTTTGCTAACGGAGACATGGTAGGTCATACCGGAATTATGGAAGCTGCCATCAAAGCTTGTGAAGCAGTAGATGTGTGTGTGAAAGAAGTAGTCGAAGCGGCTTTAGCCAATGACTATACTACCATCATTATCGCTGACCACGGAAATTGTGAAACGATGATCAATCCTGATGGCTCTCCAAATACGGCTCACACTACTAATCCAGTGCCGATTATTTTAGTAGATAAAGATTTGAAAAAAATAAATGATGGCGTTTTAGGCGATATTGCTCCAACCATTTTAGAATTGATGGGGGTAGCGCAACCCGCTGCAATGACAAGTCATTCCTTATTGTAGCAATCAATTATTTTAATAACCTAAAGCTGTTTCGATTGAAACAGCTTTTTTTTATAAATAAAAGTTAAAATTTCATAATTAATAGTAATACTATTATATTTGCATAAAAATACATTAATTTATGCAAAACATACTTTCAAATATTATTATTTCGGTTAACGACAAATTGTATGTGAAAAATCCTGAAACATCCGATTTAGGAAAAAAAATAATCGAACAAAGTATTTTGTTAATTGATGAAATTGGTTTTGAAAATTTCACTTTCAAAAAACTGGGTGAAAAAATTAATTCCAATGAAAGCTCCATTTATCGCTACTTTGAAAGTAAACATAAATTGATGTTATACTTGTCTTCTTGGTATTGGGGATGGATGGAATACAAATTGGTATTTGCCACAAACAATCTGACCAATCCAATGGAAAAACTAATAAAAGCCATTGCCATTGTAACGGAAAAGGTAGAAGACGACTCCAATACTTTACACATCAATGAGTCTATTTTGAATAAAATTATTATTCAAGAATTTACCAAAACATTACTTACCAAAGAAGTAGACGAAGAAAACAAAGAAGGTTTTTTTATTGTCTACAAACGAATTATCAATAGAATTATTGAATTTATTACTGAGGTAAATCCAAATTATACTTTTGCAAAAAGCTTAGCATCTACTGTTGTTGAAGGTGCATTACACCAACATTTTTTAAAAGAGCATTTGAAAACAATTACCAATTGCAACGAGACCAATACCGTAACCGATTTCTATATTGACTTAGTAACTAAAACTTTAAAATAAACACCATGAGCCAAACTCCATTACAACGCTTTTATAGTTTATTAAAATTAGATCGTAAGGATATTTCGCAAATATTTTTTTACGCTATTTTTTCTGGATTAGTGAGTCTTTCTTTGCCATTAGGAATTCAGGCGATAATCAACTTGATTCAAGCTGGCAGAGTCAGTATCTCTTGGATTATATTAGTACTTATTGTAGTAATTGGTGTGGCACTTGTTGGCATACTTTCGTTAATGCAATTGAGAATAACCGAAAATTTACAACAAAAAATATTTGTACGATCTTCGTTTGAATTTGGATACCGCTTACCTAAAATAAAATTCGAAGCGCTTTACAATCAATATCCACCAGAATTAGCCAACCGTTTTTTTGACACATTAACTATTCAAAAAGGAACGTCAAAACTCCTAATTGATTTTTCGACAGCTCTATTACAAATTATATTTGGCATTCTATTATTGTCGTTATACCATCCATTTTTTATCTTTTTCGGGGTGTTACTAGCCTTCCTACTCTATTCGATTTTTAGATTTTCATTTGAAGCAGGTCTGTCATCCAGCTTAAAAGAATCCAAATACAAATACAAAGTGGTAAGCTGGTTGCAAGAAATTGCACGCAATAATTTTAGTTTTAGAAAACAAGAAAATTTCGAATTTGCATTAGAGAAAAACAATCAATTGGTAGAAGAATACATTTATTATCGCGAAAAACATTTCAAAGTAATTAAACGACAATTCACCCAATTAATAGGATTCAAAGTTATAATTACTGCCTGTTTATTGCTAATTGGAGGGTATTTGGTCTTGAATCAGAAGATGAATATTGGGCAGTTTGTTGCGGCAGAAATCATTATTTTATTGGTAATTAATTCGGTAGAAAAAATCATTATTGGTTTAGAAAGTTTGTATGACGTGTTGACTTCTGTAGAAAAAATTGGACAAATAGTAGATTTGAAAATGGAAGAACCAAGGGAAGCAAATTCAGACTATTGTTTTACACACCTTTCCATCGAAACCGAAAACTTGAAATTCAAATATCCAGAAGCTACAGATGACGTTTTAAACGATATTAATTTAAAAATAGAACCGTCCGAAAAAATATATTTAGAAGGTATAAATGGATCTGGAAAATCGACATTAATTCGAATTTTAGCAGGATTTATTCAACATACTTCTGGTTCGTTCTTTATCAATGATGATACCTATCGAAAAATTGATGTGGCTCAATATCGTTCGCAAATAAGCACCATCACGCATGGAGAAACCCCGTTTGAAGGAACTGTGTTGGAAAACATTACTATGAACAATCCGTCTATTTCAAATGAAGATATCAAATGGGCTATCGAAAGTGTGCAATTGGGATCATTTATAAAAACCTTACCTGAAGGACTTGAAACTAAAATTTTTCCAGATGGAAGACAATTATCGTCATCCAATGCTCAAAAAATTCTTTTAGCGCGAAGCATAGTTAATAGGCCTAAAATACTGTTTTACGAAGATCCATTAGACAAAATGGACGAAGAAGCAAGCAAAGAAATTATAGATTTTCTAACCAATTCTTCTAACCATTGGAGCGTAATTGTATCATCAAAAAACAACTATTGGGAACAAAAATGCAGTAGAAAAATTATACTGAAAAACGGAAAAATAATTGCTGACTTAAAAAAATAAGACCATGTTAAATATTTCAAAGAAAAATCCAATTGCTGAAAATATTGAACATTTCAGTACCGTGAAAAATTTGGCAAACAGGCCACATTACCAAATTTTAAATAAAATCATCCTTTACGTTTCTATCATTGGTATTGTGATCCTTTTCTTGCCATGGACACAAAACATTTCAGGTTCTGGGGCTGTTACGACTTTAAAACCAGATCAACGTCCGCAAACCATTCATTCTGCCATTGGCGGAAGAATCGAAAAATGGTATGTCAAAGAAGGGGATTATGTCAAAAAAGGGGATACTATTTTATTTATTTCGGAAATCAAAGAAGATTATTTTGACCCAAATTTAGTTGGGAATACTAAAAACCAAGTGGATGCTAAAAAAATGGCCTTACAGTCCTATGGTAGCAAAGTAACCACCTTAACATCTCAAATTAATGCTATCCAAAATGAGAAGCAATTGAAGTTGCAACAAGCACAAAACAAAATCCGTCAATCATTATTGAAAGTAAAGAGTGATAGTATGGATTTGGAAGCAGTTAAAACACAAATAAAAATTGCCAACACACAGTACAATCGTTCCATAACATTAAACAAGGAAGGATTAAAACCAATGACTGATGTCGAGGAAAAAAGATTAAAACTGCAAGAAGTAGAGGCTAAAATAATTACTCAAGAAAACAAATTACTGGGGAGTAAAAACGAATTGATCAATTCAAGAGTTGAGGTAAATCGAATTCGTGCTGAATATACTGAGAAAGTTTCCAAAGCCGAAAGTGATCAATACACCGCTTTGAGCAATCAATACGATACAGAAGCACAAGTAAATAAATTACAAAACCAGTATGTGAATTATCAAATTCGTAACGGCATGTACTATATAAAAGCCCCACAAAATGGATATATTAACCGCGCTATCCAATCGGGTATTGGAGAAATCATTAAAGAAGGAACTCAAATTGTAAGTATCATGCCTTCTAAATATGATATTGCTGTGGAAACATTCGTTAGCCCAAATGATTTACCATTAGTTCACAAAGGCGAAAAAGTTCGCATTTGGTTTGATGGTTGGCCTACGGTAGTTTTTTCGGGTTGGCCTAATTTGAGTTACGGAACTTTTGGTGGAAAAATTGTTGCCGTTGAAAACTTCATCAGCGCCAATGGAAAATTCAGAGTACTGATTGCACCTGATCAAGAAGAAGAAGCATGGCCAAAGCAAATTAGTATTGGATCTGGGGCTCAAACTTTAGCTTTGCTTGATAACGTGCCAATTTGGTTTGAATTATGGCGAACATTAAATGGTTTTCCTCCTAATTATTACCAACCTAAAGAAGAAAAATCTAAAGAGAAAAAATAATGAAACATTGCTATTTTGTACTACTCCTAATAGGTTCTTTAGCTTGGGGGCAAAATCAAAATCTGAAAGAACTCAATTATAATGAGTTTTTAGGTTATGTGAAAAAATACCACCCTTTGGTAAAAAGTGCTCAACTCGAAATCAACATGGCGCAAGCTAATTTGATGATGGCACGCGGCGGATTTGATCCAAAAATTGAAGCCGATTTTGACCAAAAGCAATTCAAGGGCAAAGAATATTATTCGGTTTTCAATAGTAGTTTTAAAATCCCAACTTGGTACGGGATTGAAGTGAAAGCGGGATTTGACAACAGCGAAGGTATTTTTGTAAATCCTGAAAATTCGCTACCCAATCAAGGATTAACGTCTTTAGGAATCACAGTTCCTGTTGGACAAGGATTGTTTATCAACCAGCGTATGGCTGATTTGCGAAAAGCAAAAATCCAAATTCGATTGAGTCAAGCAGAGCGAAAACTACAAGCTATTGAAGTGTTGTACAATGCGTCATTGGCCTACTTTAATTGGAAAAGAAACCACAGTGAAGTACAACTTTATTCTAACTATTTAGACAACGCAAGCCTTCGCTACAAAGGAATCTTAACCCTTATTAAAAATGGAGATAAGCCAGCGATTGATAGTGTTGAAGCAGGTATCGTAGTAAAAACAAGGCGATGGAATCTGGAAGAGTCCAAGTTGAAATTAGCCAAATCTAAACTAGACTTGTCGAATTATTTATGGTTAGATAATAATGTCCCATTGGAATTACAAGACGATGTACTTCCCGAAAATAAATTAGAACTAACGATTAGTGAAACCTTAAAAATCAATCAATTAATTTCCGATACTATTTCTATTGAAAACCATCCGAAAATTAATTCGCTAGAAAATAAATTGGCTATTTTGGAAGTTGACCGAAAGTTAAAAGCCAATAGTTTACTACCTAAAATGGATGTGGGTTACCATTATTTATCTGAACCTAATTATTGGAATGATACCAATTTCAATAATTATAAAATTGGGGTGAATTTTAAATTCCCTTTGTTTCTGAGAAAAGAACGAGGTAGTTTACAACTGGCAAAATTTAAAATTCAGGATACTAAACTTACTTTAGATCTTGAGCGCATTCAATTAAAAAATAAAATCACTGCCCAACAAACCGAAATTAAATCAATAGAAAAACAACTTCAATTAATTTCAAGTTTAGTTTCAGGAAATGGTCAAATGTTGCAATCTGAGGAACGATTATTTTCGTTGGGAGAAAGTTCTATTTTTTTAATCAATGCGAGAGAAAATAATTTGGTAAGCATCCAACTCACGCAACTTGGATTGGAAAATCGATTTTTAAATTCGAATGCTGAATTATTCAAGATAATGGCAAATCCGGATTAATATTGTTACTTTTGCAATCTTATTTTTATAAATATGATTATAGTAAAGTCACGTGAAGAAATAGAATTAATGCGCGAAAGTGCTTTAATCGTATCCAAAACCTTAGGAATGATTGCTTCTGAAATCAAGGAAGGAGTAACCACACTACATCTAGATAAACTAGCCGAAGCATTTATTCGTGATCATGGCGCTACTCCAAGTTTCTTAGGATTATACGGCTTTCCCAATACGCTATGTATGAGTCCAAACACTCAAGTTGTTCATGGAATTCCTAATAACACACCTTTACAAAGTGGCGATATTATCTCTGTAGATTGTGGAGCATTCAAAAACGGATTTCACGGCGATCATGCTTATACTTTCGAAATTGGAGAAGTCGCTCCAGAAACCAAAAAATTATTACAAATTACCAAAGAATCTTTATACGTTGGTATCCGCGAATTCAAAGCGGGGAATCGCGTTGAAGATGTGGGTAATGCAATTCAAAAATATACCGAAGCCCATGGCTATGGTGTGGTTCGTGAACTTGTAGGTCATGGCTTAGGTCAAAAAATGCACGAAGAACCTGAAATGCCTAACTATGGTAAAAAAGGTCGTGGAAAATTATTTATCGAAGGAATGGTCGTAGCTATCGAACCGATGATAAATTTGGGAACCAAAAACATCAAACAACACAAAGACGGTTGGACAATTACTACAGCTGACAACAAACCTTCAGCCCATTTTGAACACGATGTGGCATTAGTTGATGGAAAACCAGAATTACTTTCGACTTTCAAGTACATTTATGACGCCATGGGAATAGTAAGTAATGAAGAAGATGAATTCAGACAAAATCCATTACATATCTAATGAAAAAAATTTTCAAGTTCATTCTCAATACTATCCCTCGCCCTATTTTAATTCGATTAAGTATCGTAGCACGCCCTATATTGGCATTGCTATTAAAAGGAAATACATTTACGGATCCAATTGACGGAAAAAGTTTTCGAATGTTTTTACCGTATGGTTACGGCACCCAAAGAAACAACGTACTTTCACCAAGTACATTATCTTTAGAAAGACACCGTTTATTGTGGTTGTATTTGCAAAATGAAACTGATTTTTTTACTGCCAAAGAGAAAAAAAACGTACTGCATTTTGCACCTGAGCAAGAATTTTATAAGCGCTTCAAAAAACAAAAAAACATTCAATACACCACTACCGATTTATTCTCGCCTTTAGCTGATGTAAAAGCAGACATTTGTAACCTGCCTTTTGAAGACAACCAATATGATGTCTTATTTTGCAACCATGTTTTGGAACACATTCCTGATGATACCAAAGCCATGCAAGAGCTGTATCGCGTTTTAAAACCAGGAGGAATGGCAATTCTTCAAATTCCGCAAGATTTAAATCGAGCTACTACTTTTTCGGATGATTCGATTACAGACGAAAAAGAACGCGCTGCCATTTTTGGACAATACGATCATGTTAGAGTCTATGGTCGTGATTATTTTGACAAATTGCGAAGTATTGGATTTACTGTTGTTGAAGAAGATTATACTAAAAAAATTAGTCCTGAATTAGTAACAAAATATTGTTTAGCCCCGGGCGAAATTATCCCTGTTTGTTTTAAATAATCTAAAGCAACTAATTGTTTATATTTACGATTCGTAATTCAATCAATTATGCTTCGCTACTTGTTTCAAACAATGGTCCTATTTTGTTTTACTTTGGCTACAGCCCAAGTAGAAAATGAAATAGTGCCTCCTTACAACATCAAAACCGTATCTTTTGTGCAAAACAATCAAAATGTGGTACCTATTTTCCAATTAGGTGATGCATTCCAATTGCAATTTGACGATTTGTATGGCAATGACGCTTCTTATTTTTACGAAATTGTTCATTGTGATTACAACTGGAATCCTTCAGACATACAGAAACGAGACTACCTTCAAGGATTTGACAATCAGAGAATTCAAGAATCTTCAAGTTCCTTTAATTGTTTGCAGATTTACACCCACTATCGCTTGCCTTTTCCGAACAGTACTACGCAATTAAAAATCAGTGGTAATTATATACTGAAAATTTTAAATGAGGATAAAGAAGTCGTTTTCTCTAGAAAATTTATAGTCTATGAAAATTTGGTAACTGTGCCAATCCAAATTAAAAGAGCACGAACAGTTACTAATTTGGATACCAAACACAATCTAGAATTCACCATCAAATCGAATGTGATTAATTTCCAAAATCCATTAAAAAACATAAAAACCGTCTTGCTCCAAAACGGAAAATTCAACAATGCTATCAGTAATATTAAGCCGCAATTTACTATTGGCAATGATTTGGTTTACAAATACGACACCCCAACACAATTTTGGGCTGGAAATGAATTTTTGTATTTTGACAACAAAGAAATTCGTGTAGCCAGTAACACTATATCAAGAGTTGATAGTCAAAAAGACATTTACAGCAGCTATTTGTTTACCAATGAAGCCCGCGCAAATTCCAATTACTACAACAACCAAGATGTAAATGGCAACTTTGTAATACGCCGTTTATTTGCAGAAAACAGTGATGTAGAAGCCGATTATGCTTGGGTGTATTTCAGTCTTTCGGCACCCCTATTTAGAAGTTCCGATGGAGCAATTTATGTAACTGGAATGTTTAATAATTATGCGCTCACCGCTGAAAATAAAATGGAGTACAATCCTGAGAAAGCGATTTACGAGAAAGCGATTTTAATCAAACAAGGATTTACCAATTTTGAATATTTGGCTATTAAACCTAATGGAAGTATTGATTCAGAAAATGCTATTGACGGAAATTATTTTCAAACCGAAAATGAATATACCGTTTTAGTGTATTATAAAGAAGACACCGATCGCTTTACTCGAATTATAGGAAAAGGCTCCGCATCTTCACTAAATCTGATCAATTAGCCAACATTTTAATTCTATTTGTAAAATCAGAATCATTTTTTTGTAATTTTGAAGGAAGAAATACTAATTCACCATGGTTTCTCAAATAACAAGAGGTATTAAAATTTCAGTTTTGACTAGTTTTGAAGGCACTTACTTCAAAAACTATCGAATTCACTTTGCCTTTAGTTACCAAATCAAAATTGAAAACCACAGTAAAGATTCAGTACAATTAGTTTCTCGTCATTGGGAAATATTTGATTCTTTAAATGAATTAGAAATTGTAGATGGCGAAGGAGTTATTGGAAAAAAACCAGTTCTAAAACCCGGGGAATTTTATACCTATAGCTCTGGATGTTTGTTATCTTCTCCTCATGGTGCAATGAAAGGACATTTTAATATGATCAATTTCACTACCACTAAAAACTTTAAAGTTATTGTTCCTTCTTTCCGATTAAGCGCGCCTTTTGCCCTTAATTAATGTTGTTATTTCATTGAATAAATTTTAATTTATTCCGTCCAATTATCTTTTTTATTGAATTATCCTTTGTACTTTTGTTTTAGTTTAAATTATTCGCAAGTTTAAGAACCAATTTAATCTTTAATTTTCTAATTCAAATCTGTTAAACCAACAGGTTTTTTAATACCATTATTATGTTAAAAGGATTTTTTAAAGTACCAAAAGCAATCAACGAACCAGTTAAAGGGTATGCGCCAAATTCACCTGAAAAAGCAGCGGTTTTAGAGGCTTACAAAAAAATGTGGAACACTACTATTGACGTTCCATTATACATTGGAAGTGAAGAAATCAGAACTGGAAATACCAGAACCATGTCGGCACCACACGATCACCAACATATCGTAGGGACCTATCATTTGGCTGAAAAATCACATGTTGAAAAAGCTATTGCTAATGCCTTGGAATCCAGAAAAGCATGGGCTAATATGGCTTGGGAACAACGTGCCGCTATTTTCTTAAAAGCAGCTGAATTGATTGCCGGTCCTTACAGAGCGAGAATCAATGCTGCAACGATGATTGCCCAATCAAAAACCATCCACCAAGCTGAAATTGACGCATCTTGCGAATTGATTGACTTTTTGCGTTTCAACGTAGAATTTATGTCTCAAATATATAGTGACCAACCTACTTCAGACTCATCAGTTTGGAACCGTTTAGAATACAGACCGCTTGAAGGATTCATCTACGCTATTACTCCATTTAACTTTACAGCCATTGCTGCTAATTTACCAGCTAGTGCTGCCATGATGGGAAATGTTGTGGTTTGGAAACCAAGCGATAGTCAAGTTTTCTCTGCCAAAATTATCATCGATATTTTCAAAGAAGCAGGTTTGCCTGATGGCGTAATCAATGTGGTTTTTGGAGATGCATTAATGGTAACCGATACCGTTTTAGCAAGTCGTGATTTTGCAGGAGTCCACTTTACAGGATCGACTCATGTATTTAAAGATATTTGGGCTAAAATCGGAACCAACATTCACCATTATAAAACCTACCCAAGAATTGTTGGAGAAACAGGAGGAAAAGATTTTATCATTGCACACCCTTCGGCTAATGTGAAACAAGTAGCGACCGGAATTGTTCGTGGTGCTTTTGAGTTTCAAGGACAGAAATGTTCTGCCGCTTCAAGGGCTTATATTCCAAAAAGCTTATGGACAGCAGTAAAAGACCAAGTAATTACGGATGTGAAATCAATGAAAATGGGATCTCCAGAAGACTTCTCTAATTTCATTACAGCAGTCATTCACGAAGGATCTTTCGACAAATTAGCGAGTTATATTGACCAAGCGAAGAAAGACGCTGATGCAGAAATCATTGTAGGTGGAAATTACGATAAATCAAAAGGTTATTTTATTGAACCAACAGTTATAGTAACTACCAATCCAAAATATACCACAATGGAAACCGAATTATTCGGTCCTGTAATTACCATTTATGTGTATGAAGATTTACAATGGGCTGAAACGCTTCAATTAGTTGACACTACTTCTGAATACGCTTTAACTGGGGCTGTTTTCAGCACCGATCGTTATGCGATTGAAGAAGCTACTGTTGCACTTCAAAATGCCGCTGGAAACTTCTACATCAATGACAAACCAACAGGAGCAGTTGTAGGTCAACAACCTTTTGGCGGAGCTAGAGCTTCAGGTACTAACGACAAAGCGGGATCGGCTTTGAACTTATTGCGTTGGGCTTCGCCAAGAACAATCAAAGAAACATTAGTAGCTCCTGAAGATTACAGGTATCCATTTTTAGGATAAGTCAATTTACAAAGTACGAGGTACGATAAAAAAAACCCACAAATTGAAAATCAATTTGTGGGTTTTTAATTTAATAATTGAGATTGCTTCGTTCCTCGCAATGACTTATATCGTAAATTTCAAAGGTAAATGCACCACTTTCTTGGTTTCAAAAAACTCGTCTTCAAAGAAATCCGCTAAATCATACAAAGTTGCTTTAGGAAAGTCTTTTAACTCTTCTGTCAAGTCGCCACCTTTAAGATACAAAATACCGTTTTTCAATTCGTGTTTGTGTTGCTTTTTGATTTTGGTTTTCACCCAAGAAACAAAATCAGGCATATTCGTTACCGCACGACTTACAATAAAATCAAAATCACCTTTCACATTTTCGGCACGGATTTGTTCGGCTTTCACATTTTTCAAACCCAAAGCATCAGCCACTGCTTGAACTACTTTTATTTTTTTGGCAATAACGTCAATCAAATAAAAACGTGTTTCTGGAAAAAGTATGGCCAAGGGTATTCCCGGAAATCCGCCCCCAGTTCCAACATCTAAAACAAAAGTTCCTGGTTCAAAAGATTGAATTTTAGCAATTCCCAATGAGTGTAAAATGTGCTTGGTATATAATGCATCAATATCTTTTCGAGAAATGACGTTAATTTTTTCATTCCATTCGTGGTACAAAGAATCTAACTGCTGAAATTGTTCTTTTTGAATATCAGTTAGATAAGGAAAATGCTTCAGAATTGCTTCCATTTAAAAATTTTTAACAAAAGTACTATTTTTAGATTGGAAATAGTAGTTCATTTTTGCACTTCAAAAATTTATAATAATTATCTTTGTAGCTTATTATTCAAGATTATGAAAAATACCGCTCCAACATTTGCAAAGCAAGACGATCTAAAGTTTTTTAGAACTTTAAACTCGCGGGTCAATAATTATTTCAAAGAAAACAATCTCGATAAAACTGGAAACTGGAAACTACATCTTAAAACGATTGTAATGTTCTCTATTTTCCTGACGCCCTATTTCTTTTTATTGGCTATGGATATGCCTTTTTGGACTTATTTACTTTTGAACTTAATCATTGGTGTTGGAATGGCCGGTGTTGGAATGAATGTTATGCACGATGGCAATCATGGTGCTTATTCTACCAAATCTTGGGTAAATAAATTCATGGGAGGAAGCATTTATATCTTAGCTGGAAATGTATACAATTGGCAAGTACAACACAATGTATTGCATCACACATACACCAACATTTTAGGGCATGATGAAGATTTAGAAGCGGGACGTATTTTACGTTTTTCTAAAACTGCCAAATGGTACAACTACCATAAATTTCAACATTATTACTCCGTTTTTTTATACGGCTTATTGACTTTCAATTGGGCTATCACTACTGATTTTCTTCAAATGAAACGCTACTTAAAACGCAATTTATCGTATGGCGAATTCAAAAAACCAGCTATTCGTTGGACTACCTTAATCATTACTAAAGTAATTTATTTCTCTATTTGGTTAGTAATACCAATGGTATTAGGCATCACTTGGTGGAAAGTAATTTTAGGATTTTTAGTTATGCATTATACCGCTGGATTAATTTTAAGTGTTGTTTTCCAATTGGCTCACGTGGTTGACGAAACAGCCAATCCAATCCCAAATGACGAAGGAGAAATTGAAAATACCTGGGCGATTCACCAATTATACACCACAGCTAATTTTGCGCCAAAAAATTGGTTGGTTAATTATTATACTGGCGGTTTGAATCACCAAATTGAACATCATATATTTCCAAATATTTCTCACGTGCATTACGATAAAATTGCCGAGTTTGTAAAACAAACCGCCAAAGAATGTAATCTTCCTTACCATGAGTTTAAAACTACTCGCGAAGCCATTCTATCGCATTTCACCCATTTGAAAAATTTAGGAATGAAACCCGAATTAAGCGCATAAAACAAATACTAACTATACCTAATTCGAACCTGCGAATTAGACCATTTCAACACAAAAGAAAATGAGCAATCCACTTTCAGACAGAATTAACAACTTAGCTACATCACAAACATTAGCCATGGCTGCTTTGGCCAGAGAATTAAAAGCACAAGGAAAAGACATCATCAGTTTAAGTTTAGGTGAACCCGATTTCAATACGCCAGATTTCATTAAAGAAGCGGCTAAAAAAGCAATTGACGAAAATTACAGCACCTACTCTCCAGTTGATGGATATGCTGAATTAAAAGAAGCGATCTGTAGAAAATTCAAAAGAGATAACGATTTGGATTACAAACCATCTCAAATTGTTGTTTCTACAGGAGCTAAACAATCCTTATACAACATTGCTCAAGTCATGTTAAATGACGGTGACGAAGTAATTTTACCAGCTCCGTATTGGGTTTCGTATTTCGAAATTGTAAAACTTTCGGGAGGTGTACCGGTTGAAGTTCCTACATCAGTAGAGACTGATTTCAAAATCACGCCAGAACAATTAGAAGCAGTTATTACACCAAAAACCAAAATGATTTGGTTCAGTTCACCTTGTAACCCAAGTGGTTCTGTATACAACCGTGAGGAATTAACTGCAATTGCTAAAGTGTTAGAAAAATACCCTAACATTTATGTAGTAGCTGATGAAATTTACGAGCACATTAACTTCTCTGGAACTTTTTGCAGTATTGCTTCTATTCCAGGAATGTTTGAAAAAACAATTACTGTAAATGGAGTTGCCAAAGCTTTTGCCATGACAGGATACCGAATTGGATACATTGGTGCACCAGAATTTATTGCTAAAGCCTGTACTAAAATTCAAGGTCAAGTTACTAGTGGTGCTAATTCAGTTGCACAACGCGCAACCATTACTGCAGTAGATGCAGATCCATCAGTTTTAAAACATATGGTGGATGCCTTCCATAGTCGTAGAGATTTAGTGGTGGGATTAATCAAAGAAATTCCAGGAATGAAAATTAATGTTCCAGAAGGTGCTTTTTATGTATTCCCAGATGTTTCTTCTTTCTTCGGAAAAACCTTGAAAGGAACTGAAATTAATGATGCGAACGATTTTTCTATGTACCTTTTGGCTGAAGCCAATGTAGCTACAGTAACTGGAGATGCTTTTGGAAATCCAAACTGTATTCGTTTCTCTTATGCTACTAGCGACGATATCTTAAAAGAAGCATTACGCCGAATCAAAGAAGCGGTTTCTTAAATCACTATAGAATAAAACTAAAAAGCCTCAAGACTACTTGGGGCTTTTTCTATTGGTATATTTCACTATATTCTTCGACGGAAAGAAGTTTTATTAAACCAACAATTAGAGCTTTATATTTATAAAAAAGAGCAGGGTCTAAAGTCAAAACTTTTTCCCAAAATCTCAATTATTTATTAGAACTTTGCGGTCTTATTTTTCTAAAAAGAAAGTAATCCAATAATGAAAAAGAAAATAGAAATATTAGCCCCTGCCAAAGACTTGTTACACGGCATGGCTGCTATCAATAGCGGAGCTGATGCCGTTTATATTGGAGCACCGCAATTTGGTGCTCGTTCTAATGCCCACAATTCCATCGAAGATGTCGCAGCACTAGTGCAATATGCTCACCTGTACCACGCTCAAGTTTTTGTAGTAATCAACACCATTTTATACGATAACGAACTCGAAACTTGTCGTCAAATGATTTGGGAATTGTACCATATTGGTGTCGATGCCTTGATTATTCAAGACATGGCTATCATGGAAATGGAGTTGCCACCCATTGTCTTGCATGCCAGTACGCAAGCCAATAACCGAGACCCAAAAAATATTAAATTCCTAGCCGATGCCGGCATTAAACGTGTAGTTCTTGCCCGTGAGTTGAACTTACACCAAATCAAAGAAATTAGCGAAGCTACCGATGTTGAATTGGAATTTTTTGTTACCGGAGCGTTATGCGTGGCTTTTAGCGGCAATTGTTATATGAGTGTTGCCAATGGCGAACGTTCGGCCAATCGCGGTTCCTGTGCACAAAATTGTCGTTTACCGTATAATTTAATTGACGGTCACGGCGAAACCTTAATTAAAAATAGCCACTTACTTTCCATCAAAGATTTTGATGTAACCGACCAAATTCCAAATTTGATTGAAGCGGGAATCGTTTCCTTTAAAATCGAAGGACGTTTGAAAGACATGGTCTATGTTAAAAATAATGTTTCGTTTCTTAGAAAAAAAATAGATTCCTTCTTGGAACAAAACCCAAATTACACTAAGGCATCTTCAGGTAAATGCACCTTCACTTTCGATTCTGAATTGAACCGAACTTTCAATAGAGGCTATACCGATTATTTTGTAAACGAAAGACACCAATCAATCGGTTCTTGGGAAAGCCCGAAATCCAAAGGGCAATACATTGGAAAATTGATCAAAACCATTGGAAACTCTTACGAAATTGAAAATGGCGAATTGCTCAACAATGGTGATGGTTTATGCTTTATCAACGAAAATAACGAAGCCGACGGAATTTATGTAAACAGAGCCGAAAATGGTATCATTTACCCGAATGTTTTAAAAGAAATTAAAGATGGAACTTTCATCTATCGCAATAATGATGCGGCTTTTATCAAAATTGTAGAACGTGAAGATAGTGCGGTTCGAAAAATCAGTACCACTTTGGTTTTAACCGAAAACGAAACTGGGTTTGAATTGACGGCTACAGATGAGGATGGCTATGTAAGCACCGTTCATTTGGAACATGCAAAAGAGCCAACGAAAAACAATTTGTCTATTGAAGATAATATCAAAACGCAATTAGGTAAAACAGGATTTACACCTTACACTGCTGACGAAATTACGATTCAGTTTTCAAACAATTGGTTTTTACCGATTTCAAAAGTCAATGAAATGCGCCGTACTGCTTACGAACAATTGACCGACATTCGTCTTGCCAATTACAAACGAGAGGAACACCAAATCGTAAAAACCGATCATCCATTTCCAGTAGACCAATTGGATTTTACTTACAATGTCGCCAATAAAATGGCTCGAAAATTTTACGAACGACATGGAGTTACTGAAATCGAAAAAGCCTTTGAATTGCAATGGGATCCAGGAAAATCTCGCGTAATGACGACCAAATATTGTATCAAATACGAATTGGAACGATGTCCAAAATACCATCCTGAACATCGTGATAAAAAAGTCAAAGAACCACTAGTATTGAAACAAGGCGAATTGGAATACAAACTCAAATTCAATTGCAAACCTTGCGAAATGGAAATCTGGGAAAAAGATGCCGAATTTGAAATTGAAGACGAAGATTAAATTTAAAAATGTATGCTATGAAAAAATTATTTACTTTTTTATTTTTGATGTTCAGTGCTGTAATTTTAGCACAAGATAAAAATGAAGCTTCAAAAATTCAAATTATGGAGGCTTCGTGTGGGCAATGCCAATTTGGGATGGAAGGCAAAAGTTGTGACTTAGCCGTTCGAATTGATGGGAAATCCTATTTTGTAGAAGGCACTAATATTGATGCTCATGGTGATGCACACGCCAATGATGGTTTTTGCGCTAGCATTCGAAAAGCAGCAGTTATTGGAACCATCAAAGACAACAAATTTGTAGTAACCTACTTTAAATTGCAACCCATTACCAAACAATAATCAGCAATCAATATGGAAAATTTCATTTTACACAAAGCGAGCTCAAGAGGACATGCCGATCACGGTTGGCTGAACGCTTATCACAGTTTTAGTTTTGCTAGTTGGTACAATCCTGAACGTATTCAATTTGGAATGTTACGCGTTTTAAATGATGACACTGTTGCAGCTGGAATGGGTTTTGGAACGCATCCTCATGACAACATGGAAATTATTACAATTCCGTTAGAAGGCGATTTGGCACACAAAGACAGTATGGGTAATTCGTCTACTATCAAAACGGGTGACGTTCAAGTAATGAGTGCCGGAACTGGAATTCAGCATAGCGAATTCAATCCGAATGCGGATTTACATACTAAATTATTTCAAATTTGGTTGTTCCCAAAATACAGAAATGTGGAGCCTCGTTACCAACAAATCACACTAGATGTAGCCCAACAAAAAAATAGTTTTGCTCAAATTTTATCTCCAAATCCTGATGATGAAGGTGTTTGGATTCACCAAGATGCTTGGTTTTATTTGAGCGATTTTGAAGCTAATTTTTCTAAAACATTAGACCTACAAAAAGAAGGTAACGGATTTTACATCATGACAATTGAAGGTGAAATACTAGTAAATGGTGAAAAACTTGAGAAAAGAGATGCTATTGGAATTTGGGAAACCAATGAAATTGAAATCAAAGCCAATTCAGATTCTCGTTTTTTAATAATGGAAATCCCAATGGAACAATAATTTAAAAAACGCTATTTTTGTGGTTCAAATTCAAAACTTGAATCAGTAAACTTGAAACATAATTTATGAAAGCATACGTATTTCCTGGACAAGGAGCACAATTTACCGGTATGGGTAAAGAACTATATGAGAATTCGCCTTTAGCAAAAGAACTTTTTGAAAAAGCCAATGATATTTTGGGTTTCCGTATTACAGACATCATGTTTGAAGGAACAGCCGAAGAATTAAAAGAAACCAAAGTAACACAACCTGCTGTTTTCTTGCATTCGGTTATTTTGGCTAAAACTCTAGAAGATTTTAAACCAGAAATGGTGGCTGGTCATTCATTAGGCGAGTTTTCTGCTTTAGTGGCCAATGGTGCTTTGTCTTTTGAAGACGGATTAAAATTAGTTTCGCAAAGAGCTTTAGCTATGCAAAAAGCCTGTGAAATTACTCCATCAACTATGGCGGCCGTATTAAATTTAGACGATACAATTGTAGAGGATATTTGCGCTTCTATTGATGGCGTGGTGGTAGCTGCTAATTACAACTGTCCTGGACAATTAGTAATTTCTGGCGAATACAAAGCGGTGGAATTGGCTTGCGAAAAAATGAAAGAAGCGGGTGCAAAACGAGCATTGATTTTGCCTGTTGGCGGTGCTTTCCATTCGCCAATGATGGAGCCAGCTAGAGAAGAATTAGCAGCAGCTATTGAAGCGACTACTTTCTCAACTCCAATTTGTCCTGTATATCAAAATGTAACAGCGACTGCGGTTGCTGACTCTAATGAAATTAAGAAAAATCTAATCATTCAATTGACTGCTCCTGTAAAATGGACACAGTCTGTTCAACAAATGATTGCAGATGGCGCCACTAGTTTTACCGAAGTGGGACCAGGAAAAGTATTAGCAGGTCTAATTGGTAAAATTGATAAAGAAGCTATTACAGCGAATGCATAAGTTGTAATATTTACTATATTTAAATCCTCATAGATACTTTTTATGAGGATTTTTTATTTTTAGAAATACTAAAAAACATGAAAACAGTAATCGAACTACTAAGTCGTTGCGAAGCCTCAAAAGTGATCGCGCCCCATATTCCGTATTCTGAATACGTTCCGTTGGATTTATCCATTTCGAATCCAACAATTCACCATTTGGCAACCGCTAAGGATTACGGCGTTTATATTCAAAAAAATTTGGATGCCAATGCAGGAAAAATAGCTTTTGGAGGCTATCAAGAAATTAGAAATTTATACCAAAGAAGTAGTGTTTTTAAAGCTGACAATTCCGAAGAACGCAACATTCATATTGGTTTGGATTTGTGGATTAACGAAACCGCTACGGTTCATGCTGCCTTAGGTGGAACCATTCACAGTTTTCATAATAATACCGCCTTAGGCGATTATGGCCCAACGATTATTATTCAGCATCAATTGGAGGATTCTATTTTTCATACACTTTACGGACATTTAAGCGAAGAAAGTTTGAAAGGAAAACAAGTAGGTGATATTGTAGAGCCAGGCGAACAAATTGGCAATTTAGGATTAGCTCCCATCAATGGTGATTATGCTCCGCATTTGCATTTTCAAATCATAAAGGACATGGAAAACAAGGTTGGAGATTATCCGGGTGTGTGCAGTTCTACTAGATTGAATCATTACACAACAAATTGTCCTGATCCGAATGTACTATTAAAAATAAATTAACTTCTGATTTTTTGCTCCCATTTCCAGGCACTAGCCATGGCTTCTTCAAGAGTTGATTGCGCTTTCCATCCTAAAACCGTATTGGCTTTATGAGTATTAGCATAGGCTTCGGTAATATCGCCTTCTCTACGCGCTACAATTTTATAGGGTAATTTTTGTCCGCTAACTTTTTCAAAAGCATGAATCACTTCTAATACAGAACTTCCTGTGCCAGTTCCTAAATTAAAGGTTTCTACTTGGTTCAAATTCTTTTTGTTCAACAAACGTTGCATGGCAATAACGTGGGCTTTCGCCAAATCTACTACATGGATGTAATCGCGAACCGCGGTTCCATCAGGAGTTGGATAATCATCACCATATACCGATAATTCGTTGCGCAAACCCATTCCAGTTTGAGTGATAAACGGCACTAAATTTTGCGGAACGCCCAAAGGCAACTCCCCAATTTCAGCAGAAGGATGCGCTCCAATTGGATTAAAATAGCGCAATAAAATAGCGTTAATATTAGTAGCTTTTGCAGCATCAATTATGATTTCTTCGCCAATTTGTTTGGTATTCCCATAGGGCGACATGGCTGTTTGAACTGATGAATCTTCTGTTATAGGCATCGTTTCCGCTTGACCATAAACGGTACAAGACGAACTAAAAATCAAATTAGCAGTAGATTTTTTTTCCAATTCTTGCAAAATATACACCAATACATTGATGTTGTTTTCATAATACAATAACGGATTGCCAACACTCTCTCCTACTGCTTTGGAAGCAGCAAAATGGATTACGCCTTCAATATCAGCATGACGTTTAAAGAAGTCGTTTACCTTTTGCTTATCGCGCAAATCCAATTGCTCAAAAGCGGGAACACTACCTGTAATATTTTGGATACCATCCAAAACAGATAAAGAAGTATTGGATAAATTATCAACTACAATTACTTCGAAACCCTCATTTTGAAGTTCAACAACAGTATGTGAACCAATAAAACCCAAACCTCCAGTTACCAATATTTTCATTTGCTTTTGCGAATTGAATTAACTATTTGTTTAAGAATTCCAGAATACTTTGCGTAATGAATTGGATTTGTTCGTCATCCAATTCGGTATGCATTGGTAACGAAATCACCTCTTTCACTAATTGATTAGTTACCGGAAAATCTTCTTCCTTATAACGAGCATCGGCATAGGCTTTTTGACTGTGTAATGGAATAGGGTAGTAAATGGCACAAGGAATTCCTTTGTCCAGTAAGTGTTGCATCAATCCATTTCGATCTGCATCAATAATTCGTAGAGTATATTGATGAAAAACATGACAATCACAAATATCACAAATACTTGGCGCGATAATATTTTTATGACCTTCTAAAGCAGCTGTATATTTTCTAGCGGCATTTTGTCTGGCTTTACTGTATTGATCTAATAATGGTAATTTGGCATTCAAAACCGCCGCTTGAATACTATCCAATCGAGAATTTACACCCACAACGTCATGGTGGTATCTTTCGTACATTCCGTGATTAACGATCCCTCGAAGCGTGTGTGCTAAAGCATCATCATTGGTGAAAATGGCACCGCCATCTCCATAACATCCTAAATTTTTAGAAGGAAAAAAAGAAGTTGCACCCACATGACCAATCGTTCCTGCTTTCTTTTTCGTTCCATCCGAAAACTTACAATTGGCTCCAATTGCTTGGGCATTGTCTTCGATTACAAATAAATTATGTTCTTTGGCCAAAGCCATAATGGCTTCCATGTTGGCCGCACGTCCAAACAAATGAACTGGCACAATGGCTTTCGTTTTTGGCGTAATAGCTTTTCTGATTTTATCAATATTGATATTCATATTGTATAAATCAACGTCTACTAAAACGGGAGTTAATTGAAGTAGGGCAATCACTTCCACGGTAGCCGCAAAAGTAAAATCAGCGGTAATCACCTCATCTCCGGGTTGCAATCCCAATCCCATCATGGCAATTTGCAACGCATCGGTACCATTGGCACAAGGAATAACGTGTTTTACACCTAAATAATCTTCTAATGACTTTTGAAATGCATGAACCTGCGGTCCATTAATATAAGCATTGGTATCTAAAACTTCTTGAATAGAAGTATTTACAGTATCTTTTATAGCATCGTATTGACCTTTTAAGTCAACCATTTGAATTTTTTTCATTTACTTTTTGTTTAAGATTGGAAGATTTATAATTAAAATTCCATTTAAAGTGAATCCATTTGAAAAACGAAAAACAAAAATAGGTATTTAATGAGTGCTAACCAATCAAAATAAAATAAAGAAACTGTATTTTAGCACCAAAATTTGGGGTATGCATTTTATTTACAGTATAATTGTTGCTATTGCTGGACTATTGTTACAGATCGTCGCTGTCTTTGTTCCAAAAATCAAACTTTTTGTTAGAGGAAGAAATGACGTATTTCCAACGTTAAAAGCTAAGATCAAACCCGACGACAAAACGATTTGGTTTCATGCCGCTTCTCTAGGTGAATACGAACAGGGGTTACCTGTGATTGAAAAAATAAAAGAGAAATATCCCAACCATAAAATTGTAGTAAGCTTTTTTTCGCCTTCGGGGTACGAGGTTAGAAAAAATAATACCGTTGCAGACGCCACCGTTTATTTGCCTTTAGACACAATATACAATGCTAAAAAGTTCATTAAACTAGTACATCCAGAAATGGCCTTCTTCATAAAATATGAATATTGGCCGAATTATTTGAGCGAATTAAAAAAGCAAAACATTCCAACCTATTTGATTTCAGGGATTTTTAGAGAAAACCAAGCTTTTTTTAAATGGTATGGCGGATTTTACCGAAAAGCGCTAGAAACATTTACCCATTTTTTTGTTCAAAACGAAAATTCATTACAGCTTCTTCAATGTTTAGGAATTCACAACGCAACTATTTCTGGAGACACTCGTTTTGACAGAGTTGCATCTATTGTAGAAAAAGACAATAGTTTGGATTATATAGCGCGATTTAAAGACACTAAAACAACATTAGTTATTGGAAGTTCTTGGCCAAAAGATGAAGAATTACTTTTGAATTTTATTAATGCAACTACATTAGATTGCCAATTTATTATTGCGCCGCATAACATTAAACCGGAACAAATTCAAAATTTTAAAACCAATTGTACAAAAAAAACACTTTTGTTTTCAGAAAAAGAAAATAAAGACATGGCCAATTATGAAGTTTTTATCATTGACACTATCGGAATCTTAACTAAAATTTACAGTTATGCCGACATTGCCTATGTGGGAGGTGGATTTGGTCATCCTGGAGTACATAACATCTTGGAACCAGCTACATTTGGAATCCCGATAGTAATTGGTCCCAATTATTCGCATTTTGCAGAAGCTATAGATTTAGTTCGTTTGGGGGGTTGTATTTCTATCACAAATTCAGAACAATTAGAAGCGGTTTTGAGTGAATTAATTTCCGATAGTGAAGTACGAAAACATAAAGGTACAATCAGTGCAACTTTTGTCCAAAATAACACCGGTGCAGTTGCTACAATCATGAAAAATTTATAACCCTATTTTTTGTTGTAATTTGAGATGAATTGGTGATTTTCGACCTTTTTTGATAAAAAGTATAGAAATTGTCGAATATTATTTAAAAAAAAAATGAAAAAATATTTTACATATTAAAAATTTTATATCTTTGCCACGAATTAATAATTAACCTTTTATAATAAATTAAGATGAAAAAAGTATTTTTAAGTTTAGCTGTTGTTGCTGTTTTAACTGTTGTATCTTGTAAAAAAGCTGAAGCTCCTGCTGAAGAAGTAGCTGTAGATACTACTGCTGTTGCTGTTGACACTGCTGCTGTTGATACTGCTGCTGTTGATACTGCTGCTGTTGATACTGCTGCTGCTGCAAAGTAATTAATTACTACACAGAAAAAAAATAAGCCGTACACTTAGTGTAACGGCTTTTTTTTGTTTAAGATAATTCGTTTTCTTTAAATGAATTGTTAATCCGAAAAAATAACATCGTTAGACGAAAAGTCCAACACTTCTGAAATTGAGGCATACTTTACAATTTCGTTTATTCCTTTTTCCAGTCTAAGTTCCGTAGTATACTTTCTACTTGTTGCAAAGTGCTCTCCATCTAACAATACCTTAAAATAGTATTTTCCTTTCGTTGACTTAAATTTTAAGAAGGTAGCCAGGTTTGTATTCGTTTTGAACTTTTCTATTGCTTCCTCCCCTTCAAATTTAAGTTCGTAACTCAAGCTAGTAAATACAGTCTTGCCTTTTCGAGAAGCAAATACAAATTTATATTCGTCGTTAAATCGTTTTGTAATTACAAAAGTTCCCATATAGCTAACCGGCCAAAACCGGTATCAATTTAATTATTGTACAAAAAACAAAAAAAGCCTCTTCAATTGAAGAGGCTTTAGTACTCAGAGCGGGACTTGAACCCGCACGAACATTGCTGTTCACTGGATTTTAAGTCCAGCGTGTCTACCAATTTCACCATCCGAGCATTGTATGGTTTTGGAGCGAAAAACGGGGCTCGAACCCGCGACCTCGACCTTGGCAAGGTCGCGCTCTACCAACTGAGCTATTTTCGCATTTTCAATTCTTATGAAAGAATCGCGATACTTGTTCTGTATTGCGGATGCAAATTTAATACATTAATTCAATTACACAAGCCTTTTGTACAAAAAAATAGCCCCTTAAGGTTAATCTTCTGATAACGTAAACTTTAAATGAAAACTATTTTTTTGTCAGCATTCTTTTTATTTCATTAAGCTTCATTAAAGCTTCCATTGGTGTAATCGTATTGATATCTAAATTCAGAATTTCGTCTTTTATTTCTTCCAAAAGAGGATCGTCTAGATTGAAAAAACTCATTTGCATTTCGTCCTTCGCTTCTTTTATTCCGTTAAGGGCATCATTCGAATGATTCTTTTCTAATTTCTTCAATAACTTTTGTGCTTTCAAAATTACAATCTGAGGCATTCCAGCCATTTTAGCCACATGAATACCAAAACTATGAGCACTTCCTCCTTTTACTAACTTTCGAACAAAAAGAACTGTGTCTTTCAATTCTTTGACAGCTACATTGTAATTCTGAATTCTTGGCAACGATTCACTCATTTCATTTAATTCGTGATAATGAGTCGCAAAAAGTGTTTTGGGTTGTGCCGGATGCTCGTGCAAAAACTCAGCAATTGCCCATGCAATTGAAATTCCATCGTAGGTACTTGTTCCTCTTCCGATTTCGTCTAAAAGCACTAAACTTCTATCCGAAATATTATTCAAAATCGAAGCCGTTTCGTTCATTTCGACCATGAAGGTCGATTCGCCCATCGAAATATTATCACTTGCTCCAACTCTTGTGAAAATTTTATCCACAATTCCCATTCTCACGCTTTCTGCAGGAACAAAACTTCCCATTTGTGCCAAGAGCACGATTAAAGCCGTTTGACGCAAAATGGCTGATTTTCCAGACATATTAGGTCCCGTAATCATTATCAGTTGCTGCGATTCTCTATCCAAGAACACATCATTTGAAATGTAGGGTGTCCCAACTGGTAATTGTTTCTCAATCACGGGGTGTCTTCCTTCTTTGATTTCCAATTCGAAACTCTCGTCAATTTCTGGACAAACGTATTTATTTTCAATTGCCAATTGTGTAAACGAACACAAACAATCCAATTGCGCGATTAAATTGGCATTCATTTGAACTGGTTTGATGTAGGTACTAATCCATTGCACCAATTGTTCAAATAATTCCGATTCTATTTTGTGTATTTTTTCTTCGGCACCTAGAATCTTGGTTTCGTATTCCTTTAATTCTTCGGTAATATAACGCTCCGCATTAACCAAAGTTTGTTTGCGAATCCATTCTTCCGGCACTTTATCCTTGTGCGTATTTCTAACTTCAATATAATAACCAAAAACATTATTGAAAGAAATTTTCAAAGACGAAATTCCAGTTCGCTCCGATTCCCTTCTTTCAATTCCCTCTAAAAATTCTTTTCCTGAAGTCGAAATGGCCCGTAATTCGTCTAATTCGGCATTCACACCTGTAGCAATAGCATTTCCTTTGGCAATAGCCACTGGCGCTTCTTGATTCAGTGTGGTTTTTATTTTTTCACGTAATAAATCGCAACTATGCAAACTATCACCAATTACCTTTACCGCTTCTTGCGGACTTTGCAAAGCCAAGGCTTTAATTGGAAGTATAGCATCCAAGGATTCTTTTAAATAAACCACCTCACGTGGCGATACTTTTCCAGCAGCAATTTTCGAAATTAAACGTTCCAAATCAGAAATTTGTTTGATTTGTGACTGAATGCTTTTTAAAATTTCTTGATTGTCTTTCAAATACGCCACAACTTGATGGCGACTTTGGATTTTAGCGGTGTCTTTTAATGGCAATGCCAACCAACGTTTTAACAAACGACCACCCATTGGCGAAAGCGTTCTGTCAATAACATCCAGTAACGTAACCGCATTCGGATTATAACTATGGTATAATTCTAGATTTCGAATGGTAAAACGATCCATCCAAACATAAGCATCTTCTGCGATCCTTTGAATAGACGTAATATGTTGAACTTTATTATGCTGAGTTTCCGATAAATAATACAGGATAGCGCCTGAAGCTATGATTCCCTCCTTCAACTCTTCAATTCCAAAACCTTTCAATGAAACGGTTTGGAAATGTTTAGTAAGAATATCAAAAGCGTAATCTTCTTTGTACAACCAATCTTCTAGATAAAAACTATGGTAATCCTCTCCAAAAGCAGCTTTGAAATCATTTTTATTATTTTTTGGAACCAAAACTTCACTTGGGTTGAAATTCTGAAGTAATTTATCAATATACTCCGCATTGCCTTGCGCAGTCAAAAACTCACCCGTAGACACATCTAAAAAAGATATTCCAATTGATTTATTGCTAAAATAAATCGATGCTAAAAAATTATTGACTTTGGCTTGCAGGACCTCATCGTTCATGGAAACACCTGGTGTAACCAACTCGGTTACCCCACGTTTCACAATAGTTTTAGTCATTTTTGGATCTTCCAATTGATCACAAATAGCTACACGTAAACCCGCTTTAACTAATTTAGGTAAATACGTATTTAAAGAGTGATGTGGAAATCCAGCTAAAGCAGTTTCAGTTTCAGAACCCGCACCTCTTTTTGTCAATACAATACCTAGTATTTTAGAGGCCCTAATAGCATCTTCTCCAAAGGTTTCATAAAAATCACCCACACGAAACAACAAACAAGCATCAGGGTATTTTGCCTTGATTTCATTGTATTGTTTCATTAACGGAGTTTCCTTTACTACTTTTTCTTTTGCTGCCAAATCAAATGTTTTAATCAATTTCTAATGTGAGAGCGAATTTATAGATTTTAAAGCGAATAAAGAACTGTTCTTACATTTTAACCATTTTTTAGTTGAATTAGTAAGGCTAATTTCTAAAATTTATATAGCTTTGTATTTCAAAATTTAATTTAACTAACATTATGAAAAAAATACTAGTTGTAGCACTATTGGTTCTTGGAACAGTAGCTGCAAACGCGCAAGAAACATCAAAAAAAGCAAAACATGTAACAAATAAAGTAGCCGGTGCAGGAATGGTCTTTGCCAATGAGGTGATTGATTACGGGACAATTTCTCAAAATGCGGATGGAAAAAGAGAATTTGTTTTTACTAATAATGGAAATGCTCCACTTGTAATTACAAATGCACAAGGATCTTGTGGTTGTACTGTACCATCAACTCCAAAAGAACCTATTCTTCCTGGGTCAAAAGGATCAATTGGAGTAAAATATGATACTAGTAGAGTTGGTACTTTTACAAAAACAGTTACCATTTCATCTAATGCTGCTGGACAACCTACTAAGGTTTTAACAATTAAAGGTAATGTTGTAGCTGCTTCAGCTAAAAGCTAATTACAATTCAATATATACTTAAAAGCTTCCTACTTTTACGGAAGCTTTTTTTGTACCTAGACATACCACTACAATGAGAAAATTAGAAAATAGCGAACTCGACCGAAAATCGATTGAAGATTTTAAAAAATCAGAAAAAACACCATTAATTTTGGTTTTGGATGATATTCGAAGTCTACACAATATTGGATCTGTGTTTAGGACCGCCGATGCTTTTTTAATTGAAAAAATATATTTGTGTGGCATTACAGCTATTCCACCCAATAAAGAAATACATAAAACCGCCCTTGGCGCAACCGAGACAGTTTCATGGGAACATGCTGAAAATGTATTGGAAGTAATCCAAAAGTTAAAAGATGAAAAAATCAAGACTTTTGCAATAGAACAAGTAGAAAGCGCCATTTTTCTTCAAGATTTTAAAGTTGAAAACAATCAAAAGTATGCATTGGTTTTTGGTAACGAAGTTTTTGGTGTTGCCCAAGAAGCTGTTGCCATTTGTGATGGTGCTATCGAAATACCACAATTAGGCACTAAACATTCACTCAACATTTCGGTAAGTGCTGGAATTGTAGTTTGGGATTTATTTCAAAAAATGCATTTTGCAAAATAAATTCGCTTAATCCGCTGAAAATACTAAATTTATAGCATGAAGAATAGCATTACCATTTCCTTCGTCGCTTTATTTATAGTATTTGGAATCCAAATGGGATTTGCAATTCCTAAAAATATTGATCCGCCTTTAAATAAAAGTGCCGCACCAGTAGCACCAACAATCACAGCATTCCCATCAAGTAACTCAAAATACTGTCCTCTTTCACAAACAAAAATAGTTAGCAGCGTAACAATAACTCACGACCCAACAGAATTAACTACAGAAGCGGTTTTTATTCAAATTTCCTCTGGATATGTTTTATTAGAAGATCAATTACTATTAATCAACCCTTTATTACATCCTACAATAACTTCCTCATGGAATGCTTTAGAAGGAAAATTAAAACTTTCCAGCCCTACATCAGGAGTCCAAGTGAATTATTCAGAATTTGAAGCAGCTATTGAAGATATTGTTTATACTAACTCTAATCCTAATCCTACTGGAACACGAAACTTTTCTATTACATTAGGAAATGGACTTGCTAATTATTTGCCAAGTAATGGTCACTATTATGAATACGTTCCTAGTTTAGGAATTACTTGGACCAATGCAAAAGCAGCAGCAGCACTAAAAACTTTTTATGGATTACAAGGTTATTTGGCTACAATAACTGCTGCAGACGAGGCTCAATTAGCTGGAAAACAGGCGCCTGGCACTGGATGGATTGGAGGAACAGATGAAGCAACAGAAGGTGTATGGAAATGGGTAACTGGTCCTGAAGCAGGGACAGTTTTTTGGAATGGGACAGCTACTGGATCTTCACCTAATTTTGCGTTTTGGAATACTAATGAACCAAACCAAGCTGGAAATGAAGATTATGCTCATATTACAGCTCCTGGAGTAGGAATTCCTGGATCTTGGAATGATTTAACTAATGGAGGAGCCACAAGTGGTTCTTACCAACCCAAAGGCTATATCGTAGAATATGGAGGTATGCCAGGTGACCCTAGCTTACAACTATCAGCGAGCACCTCTTTGACTATGGCTGGCAAGATAACTGCAACAAATTCTAATTCTAATTGTGGCGCCGGAAATGTTACATTAAATGCTACAGCAACATTTGGCACAATAGAATGGTATACTACTGCAACTGGAGGAACACCCTTTACAACTGGCAATAACATCACAACGCCTTTCTTAACCTCAACTACAAATTACTATGTGAGTGCAGGCTGTGCCACCGATAGAACCCAAATTACCGCTACGATAAACCCATTACCAGTTGTTCAAAACACCTCCATCACCCAATGTGATACCGATGCAACTTCAGATGGAAAAACTACTTTTAATTTAACTGTGAACAATGATTTAATTTCAGCAAATTATACTAACGAAACGTTCAAATATTTCAACTCAGTTAGCAGTGCCACAAACGAAATACTTTCTGATCTAATACCAAATGAATTCAGTTATAATAACACAACACCAAGCAGAATGCCCATTGGAGTTCGGGTATTTAATTCGGTAACTGGATGTAGTTCTCCGACTCAAATTACTCTAATTGTACCTACGACTAATTTTCAACCCTCAGCTACCTTTACCTTTACAGTTTGTGATGATTTCTTAGATACTGACGGGAATAACACATCTAACAACAACAGTAGTGACGGTATTGCCACATTTAATTTTTCGACAACAAGAGCGGCAATACTTGCTCAATTACCAGCTCAATCCCAAAACTACACTATCAACTATTACAGAAACGAAGCAGATGCCTTATCGCAATTGAATGCTATATTGGACATTGCTAATTATAGAAATATCGGTTATCCAAATGCTCAAGATATTTGGGTTCGAATAGAAACCGATATTGTCAGCAATACTTGTGTTGGAGTTGGGCCTTACATTCGTTTGAATGTAGAAGCGTTACCAAAAGCCAATACCATAAACGATCTAAGAGTATGCGATAGTAACTCAACCGGAATAGTAAATTTTGACACTTCGAATCTTGAAACCAATTTATTGAACGGTCAAACCAATGTTATTGTGCGTTATTTAGACCTAAACGATAACCCATTGCAAGATGCAAACGGAACCTTAATTACGAGCCCTTTCCCCTCCACTTTCTCTAGTACAACACAAACAATAAAGGCAATTGTGTCTAATAACACTTCGCAACGATGTTTTGACGAAACGACCATATCCTTTTATGTAGATGCAATTCCAACAGCAACTCCAATTCCAACAACATTTACAACCATTTGTGATGACGAAGCTGACCCTGCAAATCAAGATGGTAAATTTGGATTTGACACTTCGACTTTCGAAAGTACCATTCTTGCTGGGCAAACCGGAATGACTGTTAAATATTACGATCAAAACAATACACTTTTGCCAAGCCCGCTTCCCAACCCTTTTGTAACAGGAACGCAAAATATTAATGTAATTATCGAAAATTCTATAAACCCAAATTGTTCAGCAACTTTAACTATTCCTTTTGTAGTTCATCCAATACCCAATATTGAATTAAGTGCAACTGAATTAATCTGTTCTAATTTACCAACGTTCTTTGTAACATTAAATCCTGGTTTTCTTGACAACTCTTTAGCCGCTAACTTTAATTACAATTGGAAAAAAGATGGAGGTACTTCTATAGCTACAAGTCCAACATTTGGCGTTAATTCTGAGGGAAGCTACACGGTTGAAGTTACCAATCCATCTGGCTGTAGTCGAACTAGAACGATACAAGTTACGGCATCTAATCAAGCTACTATTTCATCTATCGACATCGTAGATTTAGTTGATTTTAATACCGTAACCATCAATACAACTGGACCTGGCGATTATGAATACAGTATGGATTACTTGAATGGAATTTGGCAAGATTCAAATATTTTTACAAATGTTCCAGGAGGAATTCACCAAGTTTTTGTAAATGACAAAAATGGTTGTGGATTGGTTTCAAAAGAGATCACCGTCTTAAGTATCCCAAAATTCTTTACCCCGAATACCGATGGATTTAACGATTATTGGACTGTTAAAGGAATGCTTTCGTATCCAACTGCCGAATTACGTATTTTTGACAGATACGGAAAATTACTAAAAGAATTAAGACCGACTAGTATAGGCTGGGATGGTACATTTAACGGGCAACCATTGCCTGCTTCAGATTATTGGTTCGTATTTAAACTTGATTCAAATACACCCGAGAAAAGAGGTCATTTTACCTTAAAAAGATAGTTTATTTTGAGTCAATCTTATTTTGAATTTCATTCAAAATAAAAAGATAATCCGCATGATTTTTTACAAAATCACGATCTGAAACATCAATAATTAAGACATTTAAATCAGTTTGTGATTTGATATAGTCCAAATAACCCGTATTGATTTTATCTAAATACTCAGCAGGAATTTCTTGTTCGTAGCTTCTGCCTCGTTTTTTTATATTTTGCAATAAGCGTTCCGAATTTTGGTACAAATACACATACAAATCGGGCTTGGGCATTTCTTTGTAAATGATGTGAAACAAATTACTGTACAGTCTGTATTCATCATCTGCCAGGGTGATTTTTGCAAAAATTAAGGATTTAAAAATATGATAATCGGCTACAACAAAATCTTTAAACAAATCAAATTGGGACAAATCATCCGAAAGTTGTTTGTATCGATCAGCCAAAAAAGACATTTCTAACGGAAATGCATATCGGTTTTGATCTTTATAAAATTTAGGCAAAAATGGATTGTCAGCAAAACGTTCCAAAACAGATTTAGCATTAAAATCTTCAGCAATTTTTGTTGCCAAAGTAGTTTTTCCGGCGCCAATATTACCTTCAAAAGCAACATAATTAAACTGCTCTAAGTTAATTTTTCGCAATGGACTATCAATACTTTGAACTGCAATACATTCGCTTTTATCTTTGGTTTCCAACAATAACTCTGCAACATCTTTTTGGAACACTGGATGAATCCATTCTAAATTCAAATCCAACATCGGTTTCAAAACAAAAATTCTATCTTGCATTAAAGGATGAGGCACTTTCAGTTGTTCAGTAGCAATGATTTCATTATCAAAAGCCACAATGTCAATATCAATAATTCGAGATTGATAACCCAAATTACCTTCTCTAACACGCCCCATCTGCTGCTCAATTTCCAAGATTTTGGATAAAATTTCAGCCGCCGAGTCGAAAGTATGCACTACAATAGCAACATTATAAAACGCATCACTTTCAAATCCCCAAGAGGGCGTTTCATACACCTTAGACAATTTAACCACAGTAGCCACCTCAAGATGAATCATTTGCAAACAACTTTCGATGTTTTCCAAACGATTCCCCTGGTTAGTTCCAATAGATAAAACGACTTGATGCTGTGATTTCATAATGGCTGCAAATTAACTAAAAGTATACTATATTTGTGTGAAGTGTTAATAATTAAATTTCAATTTGAAAAATACAATTGTGTAACATTTTAACCCCAATTACTACTTATACGAAAATTAAAAAATTATGAAGTTTTTAGGAAATGTATTGGCTACCATCGTAGGAATTTTTGTTTTCACCATGCTATTCTTTTTTGGAATAGTGCTGATTGGGGCCATTTTTGGCGGAGAAGAAAATGGTGTCGAAGTAAAAGAAAATTCGGTAATCGTATTGAATTTAGAAGACATTCAAAATGACTATGCTGGAAAATATTCTGACCCATGGGTTACCGTATTTTCAGATACCAAACAGATTGGCTTGACCGATGTCATTGATGCTATCGGAGACTCTAAAACCGATGAAAACATCAAAGGAATTTCTATTTTAAACAACAATTCTTCACTTGGAATGGCGCAAAGTAAAGCGATTAGAGATGCTTTGGAAGATTTCAAAAAATCAGGAAAGTTTGTTATGGCGTATGCCAATACCTATTCACAAAAAGAATATTATTTAAGTTCCGTAGCGAACACTATTTATCTCAATCCAGTGGGCGATTTAGATTTCAAAGGACTTTCTTCTGACCTACTATTTTTTAAAGATTTTCAAGATAAAACAGGCGTAAAAATGGAAGTTATTCGTCACGGAAAATACAAAAGTGCCGTAGAACCTTTCCTTGAAAACAAAATGAGTGATGCTAATAGAGAACAAATTACGGCGTTGCTGAATTCCATTTGGAACTCCGTAGTTACTGATATTGCAAAAAGCCGAAATCTTTCGGTACAACAACTCAATATAGTTGCAAATGGTTTATTGGCTCGAACGCCTGAAATGGCTAAAGCGCAAAAATTAGTAGACGTAGTTGCTTATGAAGACGTTTACCACAACGCTATAAAAAAATTATTAAAAGTAGCCACTAAAGACGAATACGAATCGGTTTCCATACTGGATTACACCCAAAAATACACTACAACTTCAATTCCTAATGATGCTACAGATGAAATTGCCATTATTTATGCACAAGGCGAAATTCAAAGTGGCGAAGGTGATGTCAACATCATTGGCGAAGGCGCAATGCGCCGTTCTATCAGTGAGGCAAGAAATAACGATGATGTAAAGGCAATTGTGCTTCGCATCGATAGCCCAGGAGGAAATGCCTTAACCTCTGATTTGATTTGGAGAGAAATCGAATTGACTAAAAAAGTAAAACCAGTAGTTGTTTCGATGGGGAATTATGCTGCTTCTGGAGGGTATTATATAGCTTGTAATGCCAATACAATTTTCGCAGAAAAAAATACAATTACTGGTTCGATAGGTGTTTTTGGGATGCTACCTAATTTTAGTGGTCTAAGTACCAAAATGGGAATTCATTCTGAACAAGTCAATACCCACCAAAACTCAGGTAATTACAATCCATTTGCACCAATCGATGAAAAATTTAAGGCGGTAACCACAGAAGGTGTAGAACAAATCTATAAAACATTTGTTTCTCATGTGGCTCAGGGACGAAAAATGAGTTTTGCACAAGTAGATGCTATAGCTCAAGGTAGAGTTTGGACTGGCGCTGATGCTATAAAAATTGGTTTAGTAGACAAAATTGGCGGTTTACATGATGCTATTCAAGAAGCAGCACGTTTAGCAAAAATCAAAACGTTCAACACCCAAAATTATCCAGAATTCAAGAAAAATTTTGATGATTTCTTAGAAAATTTCCCTTTTGCCAAAACCAAAGAACGTTGGATTAAAGAAGAAATTGGAGAAGAAAATTACAAAATGATGGAACAAATCAAACGCATTCAGAGTTACAAAGGGGTTCAAGCCCGAATGCCATTTGATATTAGCATTCAATAAATTCAAAAACAGCTTCCCATTTATAAATTGAGAAGCTGTTTTTTTTTATATCTCAATTTTCACAACGTAACCTTCTGAACTTCGAATATTAAAAACAGTTCCGCCTTCAAAAAGTAGATATTGTCCTTTAATACCGATTAATTTTCCTTGAAAATTAGGTGTCTTATCCAAACTCAAGCTAGTCACTTTCGTAGGATATTCCAAAACTGGATACTGCATTTCATACAAATCTATTTTCTGATTGTAAAAATACTCCTGAACTTCGTTTGGAATTAAATGCTCTACTTTCAATCGCTCTGCGATTAAATCAATCGTTTCAAAAGAATTGGTTAACATTTTTCGCCAATTGGTTTTATCGGCATAATGATTTTTTAAAGCTACCTCAGTAATCCCAGCCAAATAGCGGTTTGGTACCTCAACAATTGAAATCGCTTGACTCGCGCCTTGATCAATCCAACGTGTAGGCATTTGTGTTTTTCGAGTTACGCCTACTTTAACTTCGCTAGACAAAGCCAAATACACGATATGCGGTTGCAATTGTACTTTTTCTTCATAAGCTAAATCGCGATCTGCAATTCCGAGATGCGCTGTGCTCAACTCCGGTTTCATAATCCAATCTCCAACAGCAGGACTGGAGTAAAAGCAATCATAACAAAATCCTTGTCGGAATATCTTTTTCTTTTTCCCACAATTCAAACACTGAAAACCTACAAAATTGATTTCCATTGGTTTACCCAATAGTTGGTTTACATTCAAAAAGCTGTCTTCAAAAACAAGATAATACTGAATTGGTTCGCCAAATTCAGTTTGCATTTTGGTTAAAACTCCTTCGTAAGTCATTTGGTTTTAAGTTTCAGGTTTGGAATTGAACAAAAAATGTTATTTTTGGTAAAGTTATCATTCGGAATCCGAAATTCATAATTCCTAACTCACAAATATGCCCATACCGATCATTAACTCCATTGCTTCTTGGGTTTTAAAGCAACGGATTCATCAAATTGAATTGTTCTTGAAGTACCCAAACGAGGTACAAGAAGAATTGTTGATGAATTTGATCCGGCGTGCAGAAAATACGGTAATTGGAGCCCAATACGAGTTTAGTTCGATCAACTCCTACACTACTTTTTCAGAACGAGTTCCCGTATCTACTTACGAAGATTTACAACCACTAATTGAACGTACGCGCCAAGGTGAACAAAATATTTTTTGGGACGCACCAATTAAATGGTTTGCCAAATCAAGCGGTACCACCAATGCTAAAAGTAAATTTATACCAGTAAGTAATGATGCATTAGAAGATTGTCATTACAAAGGAAGTAAGGATTTGTTGTGTTTGTACTTGAATAACAATGAAGATTCTGATATGTTTTTGGGAAAAAGCCTTCGCCTGGGAGGAAGCTCTCAAATTTATGAAGATAAGGAAACGTTGTTTGGTGACTTATCTGCTATTTTGATTGAAAACATGCCTATTTGGGCCGAATTCAGCAGCACACCTAGCAATAAAATATCGTTGATGAGCGAATGGGAGCAGAAGCTGGCTGCAATTATCAACGAAACTAAAAATGAAAATGTAACTAGCTTTGCAGGAGTTCCTTCTTGGATGTTAGTCTTGATGAACCGAATACTCGAAGAAACGGGGAAAGGTAATTTATTAGAAGTTTGGCCTAACCTAGAAGTCTATTTTCATGGAGGAGTTAGCTTTGAACCCTACCGCGAACAATATCAAAAGTTACTCCCAAAATCCGATTTTAAATACTACGAAATATACAATGCCTCTGAGGGTTTCTTTGCTATTCAGGATTTGAATGATTCTAGCGATTTATTATTAATGCTAGATTATGGTATTTTCTATGAGTTCATTCCAATGGATACTTTTGGCACACCCAATCAAAAAGTAATCCGTTTGGCAGAGGTAGAATTGTTTAAAAACTACGCTGTTGTAATTACAACCAATTCAGGACTATGGCGCTATTTAATAGGTGATACAGTTCGTTTTACATCTTTAAATCCATACAGAATTCGTGTTTCAGGAAGAACCAAACACCATATCAATGTCTTTGGCGAAGAACTAATGGTGGAAAATACCGATCAGGCTATTGCCAAAGCTTGCCAACTCACCCAAACCGAAGTAGTGGATTATACCGTGGCTCCTATTTTTATGGATGGCAAAGAAAAAGGCGCTCACGAATGGATGATTGAGTTCAAACAAAATCCGAGTGATCTCGTTCAATTTCAAAAAATATTAGATGAAACCATACAGAGCCTCAACTCCGATTACGAAGCCAAACGCTATAATAATATGACCCTAAATCCTTTGGTTATTAATTTGGCTAGACCCAATCTATTTTATGATTGGCTCAAAGAGCGAGATAAATTAGGCGGCCAACACAAAATTCCGAGACTATCCAATCAAAGAGAGTATTTGGAGCAATTGAAAGGGTTACAATAAAAAAAGCCAAAAGAAATTGAGTATTTAAACTATTTTTCTTTTAGCTTTTTAATTATTTTTTTTCAACTTATTCCCTACTATTGCCCCGATAATTAGGAAAAAGTTATCTTTTTAAGACTATCATTTAAAGGTGATATCGATACATCCATCTGAAGATCGTTTCACATGTACATCAATTTCGTCTAAATTATGAGTTTCCATATAAGTTTCTACTTCTTTTATACAACTATATGCACCTCCCATGCCACAAATATGACATTTGCCATCAGGTTTCAATACAAAACTGTTTAACGAATTGTCAAATGGAACAATAGATACAAAATTTGAAAATTTATTTTCAGGATTTTTGTCAATACTAATTATTACTTCATATTTAATTACACTAGGTTCTCTAGTTAATAAATTTAAAGAGTTTACTGCAGCATCAACTTGATTAATTAAACGCCTGGTAAAAGGCGAGGCTTGAGCATACTCTTTTTCTGAAGTAGAATAATAGATAGGATTTGAAGGAACTGTTTTTTCATTAGTTGCAACAGTACCATTAATTTGAGAGTCGTTTTTATCACATGAGATTAATAAAATTAAAATCATTGATAGACTTGATAATCTACTAATTTTTTTCATTTGATTTGGGATTTAATTTCTACTAATACTAATTGGAATTCGCAATATTGTTAGGGCTATTACAATATTACGTTTCTAAATTCATTACCATTTTATTCTTAATAAGTAATTGGTTAATGAATTAAAATTATAAAAAAAATAAAGACAAAAATAAAGCCCAACAATAAATGTTGGGCTTTTATAATTTTACTCTATCGAATCTCTAGTCTTCCATCATATCAATATGACGATCGTGGTAACCTAACAGGTATAAGACGCCATCCAATCCCAAACTTGAAATTGAGGTCGCTGCATTTTCTTTTACCGTAGGTTTGGCATGGAATGCAATTCCTAAACCTGCTAAATTCAGCATCGGCAAATCATTGGCACCATCACCCACAGCAATAGTTTGATTGATGTGTATGCCTTCTTTTTCAGCAATAGCTCGAAGGTATTCCGCTTTCTTTTGTCCGTCGACAATTTCGCCCAAGTATTTACCCGTTAATTTGCCGTCTTTGATTTCCAATTGGTTAGCATGGACATAATCAATTCCCAGCTCCTTTTGCAAATATTCTCCAAAATAGGTAAACCCTCCAGATAAAATAGCGGTTTTATATCCATAATATTTCAAAGCTCTCATCAAACGGTGCGCTCCTTTGGTAATAGGCAAATTGACGGCTACATTGTGCAATACTTCTTCACTTAAACCCTCCAACAATGCCATACGTTTTTTGAAGCTTTCTTTAAAATCAATCTCACCATTCATCGCTGATTCGGTAATAGCACGTACTTGCTCTCCTACTCCAGCTAGATCTGCTAACTCATCAATTACTTCAGTTTGAATTAAAGTCGAATCCATATCGAAACACACCAAACGGCGGTTTCTACGGTACATATTGTCTTCTTGAAACGAAATATCCACATTCAATGTTCTAGATATTTCCATAAAACTAGCCGTCATTGCTGTTTTATCTTCAATAATTCCGGTAACTGATAATTGCACACAAGAACGAGGATACTCCTCTTTGTCGACTACCGATGTTCTTCCCGTTAAACGAATAATGGAATCAATGTTCAGATGTTGATCCGACATGATTTTGGTTACCGCAGCCAGTTGAACAGCTGTTAGTTCTTCTCCTAAAATGTTAATGATATAACGTTGCTTGATTTGTGCTTTTACCCAAGTTTCGTAATCAGGAATTGAAATCGGAATAAACTTTACTTTAATTCCTAATTCATACCCTTTAAAAAGTAGATCTTTCAAAACTGGTCCTGAAGAGGAACCCGCTTTAATTTGAAACAAAATTCCTAACGAAAGCGTATCATGAATATCGGCTTGACCAATATCCAAAATAACGGCATCATAGTTTGCCAAAATAGAAGTTAAACCTGCTGTTACACCCGGTTTATCTTGACCAGAAACTTTTAATAAAATTATTTCTTTATCTTCTATTGCCATTTGTAGTGTTGTTAGTTAGTTGGGCAAAAATCGACATTCTATCGCTGATAAAAAAGAATAATGTTGTTTTTTTAAAACCGATGACAAAATTACAAATCCACATAAAAAAAACCCGCTATCAATTAGTAGCAGGTTTCTATATCATATAGTGACCAATAATTAGGATGCAATTTCCAAACGCTTCAATAAATTTTTATTCAAGGTTTCTTGAGCGTACTCCAAATCAATGGCTAATTTTTTATCCTCAGAACTTGGTAATTCATACATCGCATCCGTTAAAATCGCTTCGCATAACGAACGCAATCCACGAGCCCCTAATTTGTATTCCAACGCTTTTTCAACAATAAAATCCAAAGCGCCATCTGTAATCGTAAATTCGACATCATCCATCAAAAACAATTTAGCATATTGTTTAATTAAGGCATTTTTAGGCTGTGTTAAAATAGCGCGTAAAGTTTCCTTATCCAATGGATCCATATGTGTTAATACAGGCAAACGACCAATAATCTCCGGAATCAAACCAAAATCTTTAATGTCTTTTGGTATGATATACTGAAGCAAATTGTCTTTGTCAATATTATCTACATTTTTTGAGGTACTATATCCCACTGCTTGACGGTTCAAACGTTTTGAAATGATACGCTCCACACCATCAAAAGCACCTCCTGCAATAAATAGAATATTTTGAGTATTCACCTCCACAAATTTTTGATCCGGATGCTTACGACCTCCTTTTGGGGGTACATTCACTACCGTTCCTTCTAATAGTTTCAGTAAAGCTTGTTGTACTCCTTCTCCTGAAACATCTCGGGTGATCGATGGATTATCACTTTTACGAGCAATTTTATCAATCTCGTCAATGAACACAATACCTCTTTCGGCTTTAGCCACATCATAATCAGCAGCTTGAAGTAAACGCGTCAAAATACTTTCGACATCTTCTCCCACATAACCGGCTTCAGTAAGTACTGTTGCATCAACTATAGCCAAAGGAACGTCTAACATTTTTGCGATCGTTTTAGCGACCAATGTTTTTCCAGTTCCGGTTTGACCCACCATAATGATGTTGCTTTTCTCAATTTCAACCTCATCATCCAGTTGTTGTTGCATCAAACGTTTGTAATGATTATAAACCGCAACCGACATGACCTTTTTAGTTTGGTCTTGACCAATCACATACTGATCTAAAAAGGCTCTGATTTCTTTTGGCTTTTTAAGAATTAAATCTCCAACCTGTTTTGAGATTCCACTCGATTTTAATTCCTCTAATACAATTCCGTTGGCCTGTTCGATACATTTATCACAAATGTGCGCATCAATACCCGCAATCAACAAATTGGTTTCTGGTTTTTTTCTCCCGCAAAAAGAACATTCTAATACTTGCTTTGCCATTTATTTTTTTGGTTGATAGTTGGTCGTTTTTAGTTGTTAGATTAATCCAACAACTAATAACTAGTAACTAGTAACTATTTATCCTTTAACTAGAACCTCATCAATCATTCCGTACGCTTTTGCTTCTTCAGCAATCATCCAATAATCGCGTTCGCTATCCGCATGAACTCTTTCAAAAGTTTGTCCTGAATGGTGCGAAATGATGTTATACAATTCGTCTTTCAATTTCAACATTTCGCGTAAGTTGATTTCCATATCAGTCGCTACTCCTTGAGCACCTCCAGAAGGCTGGTGAATCATAACTCTTGAGTGTGGCAAAGCCGAACGTTTTCCAGCAGCACCTGCACATAACAAAACCGCTCCCATAGAAGCCGCCATTCCTGTACAAATTGTTGCTACATCAGGTTTGATGTATTGCATGGTATCGTAAATCCCTAATCCAGCGTATACACTTCCTCCTGGTGAATTCAAATAAATTTGAATGTCTTTAGAAGCATCGGCACTTTCTAAGAATAGTAATTGCGCTTGTACAATGTTAGCAATTTGATCGTCAATTCCTGTTCCCAAGAAGATAATTCTGTCCATCATTAATCGTGAAAACACATCTAATTGCGAAACATTCAAATGACGTTCTTCAATAATATAAGGAGTCATATTTTTGGGTGTCATTGCCCCTACGATTTTGTCGTAATACATGGCATTTACCCCTTGGTGCTTTGTAGCAAATTTTCTAAATTCTTTACCGTAGTTCATTTTTTTAGTTTAAAAGTTTAAAGTTTAAAAGTTTAAAGTTGCTCAACAAGAACTTAAACTTAAAAAAAAATAAAGAGCGTCAGAAGAAAATTCTTTTGACGCTCAAATATACTTAATTTTTTAGAAATTATTCTCCGTATGAAGCAGCAATAAATTCTTCGTAAGTAACTTCTTTTGTAGTTGGGTTTGCTTTTTCTTTGAATACTTCCAATAATTTAGCAGCAACCACTTGATCCGATAAACGTTTTACTTCTTCTTGGTTTGACAATACTCGAGCTACAATTCCTTGAACTTCCTCATCAGTAGGATTAGTTTGTCCAAATTGAGCCATTTGTTGTCTGATCGCATTTGAAGTAAAAGCTTTCAAATCTTCAAAATTGATTTGGATATTACTTTGTGCCAATGCTCTACCTTCAATCAATTGGAAACGCAATCCTTTTTCAGAACGAGCATATTCTACTTCAGCTTCTTCAGCTGTTAATTGTTTCTCTCCAACGGTTTGTAACCATTTTTTCAAGAATTCAGCCGGCAAATCGAATTTGGTGTTTTCAATTAAAAACTCCGTTACATCACCTAATAATTTTTGGTCTGCTTGTTGCGCAAATTGGCTTTCAGCATCTTCTTTGATTTTAGCTTTCAATTCAGCTAAAGTAGCTACGCTTCCTTCTCCAAATAATTTATCAAACAATTCTTGGTTCAATTCAGCCAATTCAGTTGAGTTGATTGACTCAATAGTAAAGTCAACATCTACCGCTAAAGAGTGAACCTCATCGTGTCCTACTTTAAGGTAGTCCATCAATTGGTGATCATCCTCAAACAATCCTTTTGTATTAACCGTTACAACATCACCCACTTGTTTTCCAATGAATTTTTTAGCTGTCTTTTTATCTTTGAAAACATCTAAAGCCAAAACCGTTTTATTGTTGATCCCTTTTTCTTCATTTGAAAAAGTTCCAGTTACATCACATCCTTCAGCTACAACTTCTTGAGGAATTGCTTTACCAAATTGTTTTTGGATACGCGCTACTTGACCGTCAATTAATTTGTCATCTGCTTTAACAATGTATTTGATGATATTGTTTTTTGCTTCTAAGTCCAATTCGAAATTAGGTACTAAACCAATTTCATATTCGAATACCAATTCTTCAGCATCCCAATCTAAATTTTCATTTTCTTTAGCCAATGGAGTTCCCAAAAGATTCAAACGTTCTGATTGAATAAAACGCTCTAAAGCCAAATCAACTACTTTTTTAACCTCTTCTTTTTTGATTCCTTTTCCGTATTGTTTTTCAACAAGATCTTTAGGCACTTGTCCTTTTCTAAATCCTTTTACGGTAGCCAAAGGCATTTTTTCATTGATTCTTTTTGCTACTTGTCCTTTGTAATCCATGTGAACCACAGTCATGACAATCGTTTCATTTACAGCATCTATAGCTACTCTTTTGATATCCATCTTGTTCTTTAATTTACATAATAAAATTGGGTTGCAAAATTATAAAAATTTTACAACCCAAACAAGTTTTAATGCAATCAATACTTTAGGTAAAAAACAACCTAATAATCCTCATTTTTTTGAACCTCCAGTTATTTTATACATAATGGATTGCGAAAGCGATAAAATGACGCTGAATAAGGTCGCCGTCCAAAACGAATCTACATGAAATCCACCCACTATCTTGGTACATGCCAAAATTAATATTCCATTAATCACAATTAAAAATAGACCTAAAGTAAAAATGGTAAAAGGCAAAGTAAAAAACACCAAAACGGGCTTGATAAAGGCGTTCAACAATCCCAAAACAATTGCAACCGTAATTGCAGTAACCAGTCCGTCTACTCGGACGCCTTTCATAAAATAAGATAAGACCAATACTAAAATTGTGGTAACCAATATTCTAATCAACAACTTCATAACTCAATTAATTTAAATAAGACAAACTCAATTCATAAAACAAGGCTGGATTTTCGGCATGAAGCCAATGACCCGAATTTGGAATAGTTTCAATTCTAACATTTGGAAATTGTTCTTTAATTTTCGGAACATCCGAATCCAAAATATAATCGGAATTACCGCCACGGATAAAAAGTGTCGGTTTTTCAAAAACTAAATCTGCTGGCAAGGGAACACCAATTTCAGTAATTTTTTCATTAAAAACTGCTAAATTAAATCGGAACGCCAATTGACCCGGCTCTTGCCAATACAAATTTTTCAATAAAAACTGACGAGTTCCAAAGTCTGGAATATACTGTGAAAGTGTTGCTTCGACTTCAATGCGACTTGGTTTTAAAGTAAAATCAACGGCATTCAAACCTGCCAAAATATCTTGATGATGTGGTGCATAGTATTTTGGACCAATATCGGCCACAATTAATTTTTCAACTAATTCTGGATAGCGCGCTGCTAGCAACATTGCTGTTTTTCCACCCATGGAATGACCAATGATATTGATGTTGCTTAACTGATGTTCCTTACAATACTGAACAATATCTTGTACCATAATTTCGTAACTAAATTCGTCCGAATGAAAACTGCGTCCGTGGTTGCGTAAATCCAAAATATGGACTTCAAAACCTTCGGAAGCAAATTGCACTCCCAATGTTTTCCAATTGTCAGACATCCCTAAAAATCCATGAAGAATTAATAGTGGTTTGCCAGAACCTTCTATTTTTGAATACAACAAATTCACCTATTTTAATTTTTGCAAATACATATTAACGACATTGTCCAAACCTAAATACAAGGCTTCGGAAATAAGCGCGTGACCAATGGAAACCTCTAATAATCCGGGAATATTTTGTTTGAAAAATTGAACATTATCCAAACTCAAATCGTGACCTGCATTAATGCCTAATCCCAATTCGTTAGCCAAAATCGCAGAAGTTACATAAGGCTCAATTCCTTTTTCATTGCCCAAGCCATATTGATGCGCAAAGGCTTCGGTATACAATTCGATTCGATCCGTTCCAGTTTTTTTGGCCCCTTCAATCATTTCGACAATGGGATCTACAAAAATAGAAGTGCGAATTCCATTGCGTTGAAATTCCTGAATCATCTCCGTCAAATACGCTTGGTTTTTTACTGTGTCCCAACCTGCCGAAGACGTGATAGCACCAATCGCATCTGGCACTAAAGTCACTTGATCTGGTTTGCATTCTAATACTAAATCAATGAAATTATGTTGTGGATTGCCTTCAATATTGTATTCGGTTGTGACGATAGACTTCAAATCGCGCGCATCTTGATACCGAATATGCCGTTCGTCTGGTCGCGGATGAATGGTGATGCCTTGTGCTCCAAATTTTTGAATATCGGTAGCGACTTTCAATAAGTCAGGTACATTTCCGCCACGGGCATTTCGTAAAGTTGCTATTTTGTTGATATTTACACTTAACTTTGTCATACAACTGGAATTGGTTTTAATAAACTATTTTTGCAGTGACAAAAATACAAAGTAAAAGGTAGGAGTTTTTGCCTTTTTTTGATTATTTTGCATTCACCATTGAGGATTGATTTTATGACAGCGATTACAGACTTCATTAACAACGACTTTAGAGCTCTTGACAGCCAAGAAACAGTTCTTGCTGCACAAGATTTTTTTATGGACGCTACTTATTCTCATTTTCCGGTTTTGGAAGAGGGAATTTACATTGGCAGTATTGTTGCTGACGACTTAGAAACTTTTGACACCGACAAAAAAGTAGGCGATTACAAATATACTTTGGAACCGTTTTTTGTAAGACCTAATATGATTTGGTTAGATGTTTTAGAAGTTTTTGGCAAAAATAATTCGGATATTGTTCCTGTTTTAGATGAAAACAACAATTATGTTGGCTATTATGAATTAGCCGATATTATGAAGTTTTTTAACGAAACACCCTTTATTAAAGAATCGGGAGGGATTATCATTGTAAAAAAAGCGCTGGTTGATTACTCCATGAGCCAAATCACTCAAATTATTGAAAGTAATAACGGTAAATTATTAGGTCTTTTTGCTTCTAATTCGGACAATGAAACGATAGAAATTACAATAAAAGTGACTTTGGGCGTTGTCAATGATATTATTCAGACTTTCAGACGCTATAATTATGAAATTATTTCCGAACATAATGAGGACAATTACATCAATACGCTAAAAGAACGTTCTGATTATTTAGACAGATACCTCAACATTTAACTTCGAGTTATACCTATAGAAAATGAAAATAGCCATCTACGGACAATATTACCTTAATAGCACCGAGCCGATTATCAAAGACATTTTTGTTTTTTTTAAAAAGAATAACGTTGAGCTCATCATCGAATCGGCATTTTTAGAAATGTTGTACGAAAAAAATATTATTCACGAAACCTATCCGACCTTCTCGTCTCATAACGAACTTGATTCGAGTTTTGATATGTTAATCAGTATTGGTGGTGATGGAACTATTTTGAGAGCGGCTACTTTAGTACGAAATTCAGGAGTGCCTATTTTGGGGATCAATGCAGGACGATTAGGTTTTTTGGCAACGGTTCAAAAAGAAAAAATTGATTCGTTCTTGCAATTTGTAATTGACAAAAAGTACAGTATCTCCAAAAGAGCCTTGCTTAGTCTAGAGTGTTCCCCAGAAAATGAAGCGATCCATGAGATCAATTTTGCTATGAATGAAATCACCGTTAGTAGAAAAGATACTACTTCGATGATTACAATAGAAACTTATTTGAATGACGAATTTTTAAATTCCTATTGGGCAGACGGTTTAATTATTTCCACTCCAACGGGTTCAACTGGTTATTCAATGAGTTGTGGCGGACCTATTTTAACTCCTGAAGTTAAAAGTTTAGTAATTACACCAATAGCTCCCCATAATTTAAACGCTAGACCACTTGTTATTCCAGACAATACTGAAATTAAACTTCGAGTTACCGGCCGAGAAGATCAATATTTAGTTTCGCTCGATTCCCGAGTAACAACTGTTAAGAACGAATCAATTTTAATTATCAAAAAAAATCCATTCGAAATAAATATGATTGAAATCCCAGAAGAAACCTTCTTAAAAACCTTGCGCAACAAATTATTGTGGGGAGAAGATAAAAGAAATTAGTTCCAATTATACGATTTAATTGATTTTCTCGTTCCTATTTTGTCTTTTAAGTTTTACAATACAACCTTTCTTTTAGACAACTTACCAATTAAAATTAATTCAGACTGATATTCCTATATTTGTGCACCATTTTTTATTTCAATGAATAAATTCTTTTTTGCATTATTAAGCTGCTGCTGCTTCACAGCTACCCAAGCTCAAATTAATGAGTTAGGCGTTTTTGTGGGGGGAAGTAACTTCATTGGAGATGTTGGCGCGACTACTTTCATTAATCCAAATGCTTCAACAGTAGGTTTGATTTACAAATGGAATAAAACACCCAGACATTCTTGGCGAATTACTTACATACAATCAAACCTAGAGTCTAATGATATTGATTCTGAAGAATTAAGAAGAATAAATAGAGGTTTTTCCTTCCAGAACACAATAAAGGAAATTTCTGGAGGAATCGAATTCAATTTTTTTGATTTTAACATCTACAATCCTTTAGAAAGAAAAATAACTCCGTATGTCTTTACAGGACTTAGCTTAAGCTTTTACGATAGTTTATTTTACAAATATGGTCTAGCTGAATTTGATTCAAAACAAAAAACTCTTGCATTACCCATAATTTTAGGTGTAAAATCCAATTTAACTTCTAATTTTGTGCTAGGTTTGGAAATTGGTGCTCGGTACACCTTTGCTGATGACATTGATGGGAGTTTGCCTAGAAATGATAGTTGGCAACCCATACAATTTGGTAACCAAAATAACAACGATTGGTATGTGTTTTCAGGTATAACATTAACCTATACGTTTGGGAACAAACCTTGTTTTTGTGCAGAATAAAATGGATAGAATAAATACTATAGATAAAGATAAACTCCCAAAACACCTCGCCATTATTATGGATGGGAATGGTCGTTGGGCAAAACAACGTGGTTTATTACGAGCGCTTGGCCATGAAAGCGGCACTAAATCGGTAAAAAAAATTATCGAAGCTTGTACCAAATTAGGGATTGAAAATTTAACCTTGTATGCTTTTTCAACTGAAAATTGGAACCGCCCAAAATTAGAAGTGGAAGCGTTAATGAGAGTTTTGGTTAATTCACTTAAAAAAGAACTCCCTACTTTAGAACGCAACAACATCAAAATGAATGCCATCGGTAATCTAGACCAATTACCTTCAATCGCTCGAAAAGAATTACTAGAAGTAATTGAAAAAACAGCCAACAATACGCAACTCACACTAACCTTAGCATTAAGTTACGGATCAAGAGAAGAAATTGTACGTGCCGTTAAAAATATAAGTGATAAAGTTAAAAATAATATAATTTCAATAGACTCTATTGACGATTCCATTATAAATGAGCATCTTTACACCCAAAATTTACCAGAGGTAGATTTATTAATACGAACTAGTGGAGAACATAGAATCAGTAATTTTTTGCTTTGGCAAATAGCCTATGCAGAATTATATTTTACCGACATATTATGGCCTGACTTTAAAGAAGAAGATTTATATGAGGCTATCCTTAGTTATCAAAAAAGAGAACGTAGATTTGGAAAAACAAGCGAACAAATTAAATAATTTTTTAGTGTTACAAAAAAGCATACGAATAGTAATTTGTTTACTATTATTTGGAAGTATTTTCCAAGCAGCAGCTCAAGACAGAGTACCATTTGATCAAGGGAAAAAATATTTTTTAGCAGATGTCAATATAGTAGGTAAAATTACATTTAACACCCAAACAGTTGTCGCTTTTTCTGGATTACAAAAAGGAAATGAAATTACTGTTCCTGGAGAAGAAATTAGTAGCGCCATTAAAAAATTAGGCAAATTAGGTTTGTTCAATGAAATTTCATTTTATGTAAATAAAGTAGAAAATGACAGTGTTTATCTTGATCTTCATTTAGAAGAATTACCTAAATTAAATAAGGTTAGATTTGTCGGTGTAAAGAAAAACAAAACAGAAGGCTTAATCAAAGACAATGGGCTAACTGAAAATAAAGTAGTAAATGAAAACTTAATTACTACTACCAAAAACTACATTGAAAACAAATACAAAAAAGATGGTTATTTCAACACCAAAGTAAATATCAATACCGTTGCGGATACTACTACAATTAACCAAGTAAATATGTTGGTTACTATAGATAAAGGAACAAAGGTCAAAATTGATAAAATAGACTTTGTGGGTAATAGCAAAATTTCTGATAAATCATTGCGAAAAGCAATGAAAGATACCAAACAGAAAAAAATTACTCGTTTATTTAAAGCCTCCAAATTTATCAAAGACAAATACAAGTCAGATTTAGATAAAGTAATTGATGCTTACAAAGAAAAAGGGTTTAGAGATGCCAGAGTCGTTTCAGATACAGTAAGTTATGATAAATCTAAAAATGCTTTGGCTGTTTCAATTAAGGTTGAAGAAGGAAATAAATATTACTTTGGAAACATCAAATTTTTAGGCAATACTGTTTATCCTGACCAAGGATTAAGTAGAGTATTAGGCTTAAAAAAGGGAGATGTGTATAATGGCGTTTTATTGGAAAAAAGGATTGCTGACAAATCAAAACCAGACGGAGAAGACATTACTAACTTGTACCAAAACAATGGATATTTATTTTCTAGCATCAATGCAGTAGAGGTAAAAACTGCAAATGACACTATTGATTTTGAAATACGCGTTACCGAGGGACCTATTGCTTACTTCAACAAAATAACTGTTGTTGGAAACGATAAAACTAACGATCAAGTTATATACAGAGAGTTACGAACTAAACCAGGAGAAAAGTACAGTAAAGAAGAATTAGTAAGAACAATTAGAGAAATTGGGCAACTTGGTTTCTTTGATCCGGAGACTATTGATCCAAAATTTAAAAACGTAGATTCAAGTGCTGGAACTGTTGATATTGAATATAACCTTGCCGAAAAAGGTGCAAGTCAAATTGAACTTCAAGGAGGCTATGGCGGTGGTGGTTTTATTGGAACACTTGGTCTATCTTTCAATAATTTTTCTGCAAGAAATATGTTTAAAAAAGAAGCTTATAAACCATTGCCTATGGGAGATGGACAAAAAGTATCATTGCGTTTACAAGCAAGTACATATTTTAGAACCTACAGCGCTTCGTTTTCTGAACCTTGGTTTGGTGGTAAAAAACCAGTTCAGTTTAGTTCTTCATTATCATTTAGTCAACAATATTTAAATAATTTTGTTACGTATCAAGTAGATAAATCTAAAAGTTTTAGCATCCTAACACTTTCAGTAGGTATAGCAAAAAGATTAACAGTCCCTGATGATTATTTTGTATTATCACAATCATTGAGTTACCAACATTATGCATTAAATAATTACAATACTGGTTTGTTTACATTTGGAAATGGTACTTCAAGAAATTTATCTTACACCGTAGGTTTAACTAGAAGCAACAAAGGAGTTAACCCAATATTTCCAACATATGGTTCAGAATTTAGTGTTTCAGCTAAATTAACACCTCCTTATTCTTTATTTAGCAAAACCAATTATGCAACTCTTGGCGACCTAGAAGAATTCAAATACCGACATGTTGGAACTACCTATGCAGGAACAGACGGAGTATTGGTAAACGAAGGTGATCTAGTAAAAGCATTACCAAGTGCAGAAAACCCAACTCCAAACCGAGTAACAAATATCCAAGATGCAGTAGCTGACCCATCCAAAGTAGACCAGGAAAAATTCAAATTATTGGAATACTACAAAGTCAAATTTAAAGCTGATTGGTACACCAAAATATACGGAAAATTAGTATTGCGTAGTTTGTCAGAATTTGGTTTCATGGGAGCATATAATCAAAATCGTGGATCAGTTCCTTTCGAAAGATTTTATTTGGGTGGAGATGGTATGGCTAATTTTGCAATGGACGGTAGAGAAACTATCCAATTAAGAGGTTATCCAAACAACTCTCTAACACCAATTAATAATGCGGGAGAACAATTGGGAGCTACAATCTATAATAAATTTTCGTTAGAAATGAGATACCCAATTACACTGAAAGCATCGGCGTCCATTTATGCATTAGCATTTTTAGAAGCTGGTTCGTCATATGATTCTTTTAAAAACTACAACCCTTTCTCGTTAAATCGTTCTGCAGGGGTTGGATTAAGAGTTTTCATGCCGGCTTTCGGATTGTTAGGAATCGATTTTGCTAAAGGTTTTGATGCATTACCTGGACAAACAGCACCTAATGGATGGGAAACCCATTTCATTATTGGACAACAGTTCTAAGACTTGAATTCATTTCCAAAACAACAAAAGTTATGAGAAAACAATTATTATTTCTATTTTTAACGATTATTGGAACTGGAGCAATTCAAGGGCAAATTAAAAGCACTAAAATTGGTTATATTGATATGGAATACATTTTGCAAAATGTTTCCAATTATAAAGAAGCTCAAAACCAATTAGAACAGAAAGCACAAAAGTGGCAACAAGAAATTGAAGAAAAAAAGAATGAAATAAAAAAACTTTCTGAATCGTTAAACACAGAAAAACCTTTGTTAACCAAAGAACTAATTGAAGAAAGAGAAGCTGAAATCAAGTTTTTAGAGAAAGAGGTATTAGAGTTTCAACAAAATAGATTTGGTGCCAATGGTGCCTTAATTCAACAAAAATTACTGTTAACCAAGCCTATTCAGGATCAAGTTTTTACAACAGTACAAGATATTGCAGAAGCAAAAAAATATGATTTCATATTTGATAAATCTTCCGATTTAACTATGTTATTTGCAGCAAAAAGATTTGATATTAGCGACCAAGTTTTACGTGTTATTAATCGAAGTGAGAGAATAGAACAACTAACTAAAAAACAACAAAAAGAGTTAGAAGAGAAAGAAAAAAGAGAGGATGAAATTAAAGAAAATCCTGAAATTCTTGACAAACAAAAAGCGTTAGATGCAAAAAAAGAAGCTCGAGAAAAAGAAATATTAGAGCGTAAATTATTACAAGAGACAAAGAAAAAAGAATTCGAAGAACGAAGAAAAAAATTAGCAGCTGAAAAAGAAGCAAAGATAAACCCTAATTTAGCAAACAAAACGGCTACTACAGAAGTTACAAGTAATGAAAAGCAAGAAGCCGCAGAATTAATTAGAAAAAAACAAGCAGAAGAAAAAGCTAAAAACCTTGAAGAACGTAAAAAAGTAATCGAGGAAAAAAGAAAGGCTACTGAAGACAAAAGAAATAAAATAATAGAAGAAAGAGCCGCAGCTAAAAAAGCAGCTGAAGAAAAATTAAAAACAAATACAAACAAAAATTAATATTAAATACCTTAAAACAATGAATCAAATCAAGACTTTAGTAATCGCTGCAATAGTATTCTTAGGAGCAAATCAAATTTCAGCACAAACAAAAACTGCTCACGTAGATGTTAATGAAATTATGGCAAAAATGCCAGCCATGTTAGATGCACAAAAACAATTAGAAAAATTAAGTGCTACTTACGATGCTGAATATAAAAAAATGGTTGAAGAATACCAAGGAAAGTTAAAAAAGTACGAAGCAGAAGCAGCTACTGTAACTGAGGCTGTAAACGGAGAGCGTTCTAAAGAAGTACAAGACATGCAAAAAAGAATTGTAGACTATAGAGATAATGCTCAAAAAGAATTACAACAAAAAGAATCAGATATTGTAAAACCATTAATGGAAAAAGTAAGAGCTTCAATCCAAAAAGTAGGAAAAGCTAAAGGTTTCCAATACGTATTAGATGGATCTTCTCTTTTATTAGCTGATGGTACTAACTTAACAATTGATGTGAAAAAAGATTTAGGATTTTAATCTGAAACTTTATTTTATACAAACGGCTCTTTCATCTGGAAAGAGCCGTTTTTTTATACACCAATTTATTTGTAGGAATTTAAAATTGTAGTTGGTAACTTTGTTTCTATGGAGAACAACCAACCTATAGGAATTTTCGACTCTGGCATTGGAGGTACATCAATTTGGCAAGAAATACATCAATTACTTCCCAATGAGAAAACGATTTACCTCGCCGATAGTAAAAATGCTCCCTATGGCCAAAAATCAAAACAAGAAATAATTGATTTGAGTATTAAAAATACTGATTTTCTTCATGAAATGAATTGCAAGCTTATCGTAGTTGCTTGCAATACGGCAACAACTAATGCTATCCAAGAATTAAGAGCTAAATACACTGTCCCTTTTATTGGTATTGAACCTGCAATTAAACCTGCAGCAACCAATTCAAAGACACAAACTATTGGAATCTTAGCTACCAAAGGAACTCTCAATAGCGAATTGTTCCATAGAGCCACCGAAATGTTTCAAGACACCAGAATTGTTGAACAGGTGGGACATGGTTTGGTGCAACTTATCGAAGGAGGACAGATCAATTCTATAGAAATGGAACAATTACTTCACTCCTATTTGCAACCCATGATTGATGCTAATATTGATTATTTAGTATTAGGCTGTAGCCATTATCCTTATTTGATTCCACAAATAAAAAAAATGCTTCCTGATCACATTCAAATTATCGATTCAGGACAAGCTGTTGCAAGACAAACACAAAAAGTACTACAAGAAAAGGTAGGCGTATCAAACATAAAAAACCCAGAACCTATTTTTTATTCTAATACAGATACAGCGGTACTAAATGCTATTTTAAATAATAAATATACCGCAGAACAAATCAATTTTTAAAGAAACTATTCTTCTTTGAACCAATTAGAATACATTACATAGTTATTCGATATACGCTCAATTTCCCCAGCAAAATCAGATTGATTAATGTCTTTTACTTTTTTAGCAGGCACACCCGCCCAAATGGTCCCAGACTCCACTACAGTATTTTGCGTAATTACAGAACCCGCAGCAACTATTGAATTACTTTCGATAACACAATTATCCATTACAATCGCTCCCATTCCAATTAAGACATTATCTTTAATAGTACAACCATGCACAATGGCGTTATGGCCAATAGAAACATTATTACCAATAATCGTAGGGTGTTTTTGATAGGTACAATGAATAATAGCACCATCTTGGATATTTACTTTATTACCAATAGATATAAAATGTACATCACCTCTAATAACAGCATTGAACCAAACGCTGCAAGAGTGACCAAAAGTTACATCCCCAACAATTGTAGCATTTTCAGCAACATAACAATCTTCTGGAATCTCGGGTGACTTCCCGTTAACCGATTTGATTAGCATAGTCTTAAAATAAAAGGATTTTATAAAGTAGTTCCGATATAGTATTCTTGTTTACAATTAAAGTTGAAACCTAAAGTAATTTGATGATAGGCACCTTGATCAAATAATATAGGTCCTGTGACTTTAGAATAGGTATATCCAACCATAAATTGTTTATAGGTTACTCCAAAAAAAGGAGTTAAATATTGTAATTTCTGACTCGAGATACCAGTCCCATTCAAATATTGTGCACCTTCAAAGCTTCGTCGATAAGAAAATCCACCCCAAATAGTACCTTCTCCTAATGCAAATTGTTTTTGGGCTTTTATATTAAAATCAACTAATTTTTCTTTAGTAGCATCAATCATTTGAAACAAAATCGAAGGCTCCCAAAGGATAGTTTGTTTATCACCAAAAGCATGACCTGTGCTGAATATATACCTACGCAAATTAGGACTCTCATAATCACTATACAATGATCTCTTAACATCTAAAGCCCCCAAAACCGTAGCATGAACATAAAAATTTAAGAAATTATACGATACTCCAAAATCAGCATTGAAATAAGAACTCTTTTGAACTTGCCCGAAAATAATCGGATCAAAATCTGTAAATGTAGTTTCATCCAATTGATTTTGAATAAATCCGGCACTCATCCCAAAAGACAATTGATTCAAATCTATATCATCACGAGAAAACATTATATGATGCGCATAAGTCAATTTGACTCCCTTTTGAGAATGATATCCATTTTTATCATTAAACAAAATAATTCCAGCCCCAGATTTTTCATCAAGGCGCATATTAAAACTAGCGGTTTGTAATTCTGGAGCATCTTCTTGACCAAACCATTGCTTACGACCTGTTATCCTTAATTTATCACAATTGGAAGCACCCGCCATCGAGGGATGTAATAAATAATAATTATCTGTCAAATAATCCGAGTATACAGGAATTCCCTCTTGTGCAAGAGAGGTAAATTGAATCAATAAAACAAAAAATAAAAATCCTAATTTATTGCGCACAGTTTGTGGTATATAGTTTCTTAAATTAACGTTAATACTATGGTAGTATTGTATTTAATTATCAAATATAGCGATTCAAAGAAAATAACTTTAGTAAATTTGCAAAAAATAAAAACTCATGACAAAAGTTACCATAAAAGAAACGCAAAACCCAGCTATATTAAAATTTGAATTTCCAGATTTTATCACTCAAAATGAAAATTTTGAATTCAAAAACATAGACGAAGCAGGAGCATCACCTCTAGCACAACAACTTTTTTATTTACCATTTGTAAAAACAGTATATATCTCAGGAAACTTTATTGCTGTTGAACGATTTAGCATTGTAGAATGGAAAGATGTACAAGAAGAAGTTGCAGAACAAATTGAAAAATTTGTAAATGATGGAGGTATTATTATCAAACAAGAGGATAACAAGGCAAAAAAACAACCCATTACCGTTTATGGAGAAACTACACCCAATCCATCCGCATTAAAATTTGTAGTAAGTAGAATGCTAACTCGCACAGCAATTGAATTTAAAAATATAGATCAAACAGCTGCATCCCCTTTGGCGAAAGAATTGTTCAAATTTCCTTATGTAAAAGAAATATTTATTGACGAAAACTATATTTCTGTTACTAAATACGATGTCAATAATTGGGATGAAATTACTTTAGAACTGCGAAGTTTTATCAAACAATTTATTGAAAATGGCGGAACTGTTTTAGATGAAAATTTTGCGCAAGAAACATTGGTTGATGAAACTAAAAAAACAGAAGAATTTGACAATTTAGATATTACATCGCAAAAAATAATCAACATATTAGAAGAATATGTAAAACCAGCCGTAGCAGCCGATGGCGGAAATATTGCATTTGATTCTTTTGACGAAGAAAATAAAGTAGTAAAAGTAATTCTTCAAGGTGCCTGCAGTGGTTGTCCTTCTTCTACATTTACTTTAAAAAGCGGCATTGAAGGCTTACTTAAATCTATGCTAAATGATGATACGATAGTTGTCGAAGCGGCCAACGCTTAATTATACTGTACTGAAAGCGTTTCCATCCTGAAACGCTTTTTTTTAGCCACAAAAAAATGAACGAGCTCCATTTAGAAACCAGTCCTTACTTATTACAACATGCCAATAATCCTGTTCACTGGAAAGCATGGAATAATACCTCTTTGACTTCTGCCAAAGAAAAAAATTCACTTATTGTTATAAGTATTGGTTATTCGGCTTGTCATTGGTGTCATGTAATGGAGCACGAAAGTTTCGAAAACGAATCCGTTGCAGCTGTTATGAATGCTCATTTTGTAAACATCAAAGTAGATCGAGAAGAACGTCCCGATGTAGATGCAGTTTACATGAAAGCTGTGCAAATTATGACCGGACACGGTGGTTGGCCTCTTAATATTGTGGCGTTACCTGACGGTCGACCTGTTTGGGGCGGAACGTATTTTAGAATAGAGGAATGGACTGACACTTTGGAACAATTGCAAAAGATGTATCAATTGGCTCCAGAAAAAATGATTGATTATGCCGAAAAATTACATCAAGGTATTAATGCCATTTCTATCATTCAAAATGAGAGTCAAGTAAACATAAATCAACAACTACTAGTAGAAAACTTAGTCGCCAAATGGAAAAAGAGTTTTGATTGGGAGTTTGGTGGAATGGCTAGAGCACCAAAATTTATGATGCCCAACAATTACCATTTTTTATTACGCTATGCGCATCAAAATCAAGATAATGAATTGTTAGATTTTGTTAATCTCACATTGACTAAAATGGCTTATGGAGGGATTTTTGACACGGTAGATGGCGGATTTTCTCGCTACTCTGTCGATATTAAATGGCACGTTCCTCACTTTGAGAAAATGCTATACGATAATGGACAATTGATTTCATTGTATAGCGACGCCTATAAATTGACCCAAAATCCTTTGTATAAAGAAATAATTGAGAAATCATTAAACTTTGTGAACAAAGAATGGAAAACAGCAGAAGGAGGTTTCTATTCTGCTTTGGATGCAGATAGTTTAAATGACAAAGAGCATCTAGAAGAAGGCGCATTTTACGTGTGGAAAAACAATCAATTAAAGGTATTGATAAAGGAAGATTTCGAACTGTTTTCTCAGGTATTTAATATCAATTCTTTTGGTTTATGGGAGGAGGAAAATTATGTCTTAATTCAGAATCGAAGTCTTGAAACGATTGCCGAACAAAACCATCTTTCATTAACTGAATTAGCAAGCAAAAAGAAAAATTGGGAACAACTCCTCTATACCGAAAGAGAAAAACGTGCTAAACCAAGATTGGACGACAAATGTCTTACTTCTTGGAATGCTATTATGTTGAAAGGATATGTTGATGCATATAAAGCTTTGCGCAACCAAGATTACTTAAATGCTGCTATAGCAAATGCCAACTTTATAATCAAAAAACTGTGGTCGAATGAAGGTCATTTATTCCACAGTTATAAGAATGGCACAAGTTCCATCAATGGTTATTTAGAGGATTATTGCTTTGTAATTGGTGCTTTTATTGCTATATACGAAGTAACACTTGAAGAAAAATGGCTTCATGATGCCAAACAACTAACCGATTATACTTTAGAACATTTTTATGATGCTGAACAAGCATTTTTTAGATTTACTTCGGATAAAGATGACGCATTAATCAGTGTACATTTTGAAACAGAAGACAATGTAATTCAAGCTTCTAATTCGGTTATGGCTAAAAATTTGAACCAACTCGGCATCTATTTTAATAACTCCTATTATGAAAAAGTTAGCCAACAAATGCTTGCTGTTCTTCTACCAATGATCGATTATCCTTCAGCTTATTCTAATTGGCTGGATCTGTCTCTGAGCCTATCCGAACAAAATAGAGAATTGGCTATTTGTGGACCTAATGCAAAGGAAATGAATACGATTATAACTGGCTTGTATATGCCAAACGTAATTGTAGCTGGTACTGAAAAATCCTCTCCCTTGCCTTTTCTAAAAGATCGATTTACACCGGGCAAAAATCTCTTTTACGTTTGTCAAAATAAAACATGTCAATTACCAGTAGAAGATTTTCAGGAGATGATTACACAACTTTCTTGGAAGTCGTAATCATAAAATCTTTTAAATAATAAGGTTCAAAATAAGCGACATCTACAAAATCAGATTGTTGAAATTTTGCAAAACTCAAGGTGGACATTTCTTTGGCCGAAGGGTATTTGATTTCTGGTAAGAAAACAAAATTAGGTTTTACTAAAACAGATTGGCATTTATCTGCACAATCGCCAACAAAATATACAGGCTCAGTAATCGATTCGAATGAATTTTCAGTGATAACTTCCGCTTGAACTTCGCGTTGCTTTTCCAATTTAGAATTAAAAATAGCACTGTAGACTTCCATTCTTCGTGCATCGAGCATTGGAATTATTAATCCCTCAGAAATAGTTGCTTGAGATGCCAAAACTTGTAAAGTGTCAACTGCAATTAAAGGAATGTTTAAAGCGAAACATAAGCCTTTAGCAGCCGAAACTCCAATTCTTAATCCAGTATAGGAACCTGGTCCTTGACTTACTGCAATTGCTGTAAGATCTTGAAAAGTGATTCCAGCTTCTTGAATAATTTCTTCAATAAAGACATGTAATCTTTCAGCGTGAGAATAGCCTTCTTCGGCAATTTCTTTACAAAGAATAATTTTTCCTTCTTGAGCTAAAGCTACCGAACAATTTTTAGTAGCCGTTTCAATATTTAAAATATAATTCAAGCTGATTTATTTCTTATCTGATTTTACTTTTACTTTATCGCCAGAATTTAAATCTTTGGAAACCGTTGTGTATGGACCCGTAATAATAACATCACCCTTTTTAAGACCCGTTAACACTTCAATGTTGGTATCATCTTGAATTCCGGTTTTGATAACGCGAATTTTAGCTTTGTTACCAACTTTAACAAACACACACTCAAATTTCTTATCACTTTTAGGCGCTGATTTTTCTGCTTCAGGATCATCTACTTTAATTTCTTTCACAGCAGCTGTATCCGATTTTACCACAACAGCGCTAATTGGAACTGATAAAACATTTTTCTTAGTTTTAGTAATAATATCAACAGTAGCGGTCATTCCTGGTCTAAATGGAGAATATTTTGATGGTTTTCCTTCCAATAAATCTTGGTACGATTCTTTCAAAATACGTACTTTAACTTTAAAATTAGTCACCTGATCTGCAGTTAATGCAGAACTTGCCGAATTAGCAATACTGGTAACTACACCTCTAAATTCTTTTTTCAAATAGGCATCAACTTCAACTTTAGCCTCATCACCAACTTTTATTTTAACAATATCATTTTCATTAACATCAACTTCCACCTCCATATTGTTCAAATTGGCCACTCTTAAAATCTCTGTACCTGCCATTTGTTGAGTTCCCAATACGCGCTCCCCTAATTCTACATTAAGAACAGAAACTGTTCCGTCTGCTGGAGCATAAATTACCGTTCTACCTAAATTGTCTTTCGCTTCAATTACTGAAGCAGAAGCACTTTTAACATTGTAATAGGCTGATTCTTTGGATGACTTAGCCACTTCAAAAGCAGCAATCGATTTATCCCAATCTGCTTTAGAAATGATTCCTTTTTGGAATAAGATTCGGTTTCTTTCGTAACTTGCTTTCGCTTCGTTAAAACTAGCATCTGCTTGTTGTAAGCCCGATTTAGTTCCGGATAAATTTGCTTGCGCTCTATTCAAACCTGAAGTATATAAATCTGGATTGATCTTAACTAATAAATCTCCTTTTCTAACAACTTGTCCTTCCTTAATTGGCAATTCAATAATTTCACCCGAAACCATCGAAGCAATTTTTACTTCAATTTCAGGTTGAATTTTTCCAGTGGCAGAAACGGTTTCGATAATTGTTGAAGCATCAACATTTACTGTTTCAATTTCTTTTCCTTCATCTTTATTACCAATTGCGCCTGTTTTAGACAAAACAATTAATAACGTAATTAAAGCTACTGCAGCACCAGTTAAGATGTATATGGTCTTTTTTGACATAATAATTTAGTTTTTAATGATTGGAATTCCAAAATAGAATTCAAGAATTTTGATTTTAAAAATAGAGTCGTATTTAGTTCTTAGCACTTCAGATTGTGCATTTATTAATAAGGTTTGGGCTTGATTGTAATCAAACGAGTTCATCATACCTACAGCATATTTTTCTTTGGCATAGTTGTATGCTTCTTGGCGCGCTTCCAATGTTGAAATGGCAGATTCATTAGCATTCAATGCGCCTTTGGCATCTGCAAAAGCGGCATAAACTGTTCGCTGTAAGTCCAGATTTTGTTGTTCTAAAGCAATTTTAGATTTCTCTAAGTTAACTTTGGAGCGTTCTACATTATTTTTAGCAGAAAATCCATTAAAAATAGGGATTGACAATTGTGCTCCAAAAGATTGTCCTTTATTATCACCGAACTGAGTCCAAAAAGGATTCGCTGGTTTTGTTACAAGAGCTCCACCTGAAATGGTGGCTACATCTGCATATGAAATTCTGGTATTGAATCCATAAAAACCTTGAACAGTAGGCTGAAAAGCTCCTTTTGCTATGGCTAGATTTTGTTGGGCAATCTCTAGATTAGTCTGAGCAATTTTAAGATCTGTGCGAGATTCTTTCGCTTTTTCAACAATTGCCGATGGAGATTGTGTTAAAACAGCAATTTCATCAGTTACTCTGATAGCATCAATTACGTCAAAATTTTCAAACTCTTTTATTTGTAATAGCTGAGCTAAACTCAATTTAGAAATTAATAACGCATTTTCAGCGGCAACCACATTTTGTCGGTTTAAAGCCAAATTAGCTTTGATGTCTAAAACATCCCCTCTTGGAATAGATCCAGCATTCACCAATTCTATGGAACGATTCAATTGTTTTTCATTGATCGCCAATTGCTCTTGTTGAACTTTTAAATTTTCTTTATTAAAAAGCACTTGCAAAAAAGCATTGGCAACATTTAAAGCAATATCCTCTTGCATTTTAAGCAATTGATATTTAGAAGCAATTACTGCTAAATTTGCTCTTCGTAAATTGTTTTGATTTTGGAGTCCTTTATAAATATCAATTCCTACATTGGCTCCAGAAGAAGTAAATTGAGTGGTTTGATTTCTTAACAAACCCGTAGTAATATCCTGATTCAAACCAATATTCCATGAATGATTTGTAGTAACATTAATTGAAGGAAGAAAGTTGCCAATAGCAGTTTTTTTATCTACAGATGCGATCTGAGTATCCAATTCCGATTGCTTGATTGATATATTGTTTTCTAAAGCGTAGTTTACACACTCTTCAAGAGTCCACTTTTTAGATTGTGCTTGGGTAGATAATCCAATAAAGAAGATTACAACCAAACTGATAAAACTATTTTTTCTCATATACTTTGAATGAATGTAGTGTAAGATACTATTACAAATTTACATTTTCTAGTTCAGAATTACAGCCGAAGCTCTAATTATTTTAGCAACTAAAACCAATTAGACATCATAGTTTCTCATTTGTTACAATTACGGTCAAAAATATACTACTTTTAGTATTTTTGTACAAATTCATATTCAATGCAACGCATCAGCATTATTGTTTTATTTCTAAGTTTTCTATTAGTAGCCGTTAGCTGTTCATCGCCTACTAAAATTACTAGCTTCAAGCCTGAGCCTGATGATGCAGTTCCTTTAGCCTATGATAACAGCCCTTCCTACATCAATTTACCCATATCCTTGCAATTAAAAGACATTGAAAATAAAACCAATAGCTTACTAAACGGTTTAATTTATGAAGATACAATTATCGAAGATGATAATATTGAAGTTAAAATATGGAAAGTTGCTCCAATTCAATTCGAAAATAGTACTGGTCAAAATGATAATGGCAAACTAAAAACTACTTTACCATTAAAAGTGACTGTACGTTACAGAATAGGCACTACAAAACTGGGAATACAACTTTATAACACAAAGGAATTCAACTTGAATGGAGTTGTAACTTTAATCAGCGATGTTGATTTATCAAATTGGAAGCTATCTACTACAACAAAATTTCAATCCATTGAATGGAATGAAAGCCCTACCATGAAACTATTAGGAAAAAATATCCCGGTAACCTTCCTAATCAATTCAAGTCTTCCTCTTTTTAAAGCTAAAATAGAAAGAAAAATAGACGAGTCAATTTCCAAATCTATGGATTTCAAGCCTAATGTTTTATCTGCTCTGGAAAAAATAGCTTTGCCTTTTCAAATAAGTCAAGAATATGAAAGTTGGCTTCGAGTTACACCTGTAGAAATATACAGTACCAATGCCAAATTAGTTGGCGAATCTATCCATATAAACATGGGACTAAAATGCACTATTGAAACCCTAATTGGTAAAAAACCTGAGACTAAATTTAATGCTAACGCGATTATTTTAAAAGCCGTAACAAGTATTCCAAATGCAATAACCGCAAACATTACTTCGGTATCAACCTACCAAGATGCATCCACTCTCATAACAAAAAACTTTGCTGGACAAGAATTTGTTGCTGGTAAAAAGAAAATCAAAGTGCAAAATGCAACTATTTGGCATAAAAAGGGAAAAATTATTATCGCTCTAGATGTTACTGGAAATGTAAACGGATCTATTTACTTGACTGGTGTGCCAAAATATAACGAAACTAGTAAAGAAATCTATTTTGACCAGATGGATTATGCACTAGAAACCAAAAACAAACTCCTTCAAACTGCCAATTGGTTAGCACAAGGTATTATCCTTAAAAAAATTGAAGCCAATTGTAGGTATTCGATTCGTGAAAATTTAGAAGAAGGAAAGAAAAATATTGAAGGGTACTTGAAGAATTACTCTCCACTATCAGGAGTTTATGTAAATGGAAATATTGGAAATATTCAATTGAAAAAAATACAATTAACAAATCAAGCACTATTGGCTTATTTGAAAATTGATGGCGAGATAAAAATCACAATAAACGGATTAAAATAGCCCTATTTTTTCTTCATTCTATAAATAGCATACCCTATTCCCCCAACCAAAACATACGGAATTACCATTAAGTAAACAATTCCATCATTTACAGCTTCTGCCTTAGTTTTATTTCCTTCGCTTGCTAATGACGCTCTACACATCGCACATTGCGCATTAGAAGTAGTGCCGAAAATAAAAAAGAAAAGTACAGTAAGACTCCAATTGAAAATCCAACTGGATTTTCTTTTTGGTATCTTTTGAAATGGATTAGTGTACATAGTAAGGAGCAATCATAATGTAAACAATTACGCCCGTTACAGCAACATACAACCAAATAGGAAACGTGATTTTTGCAATTTGTTTATGTTTATCAAATTTGGTAGCCAAAGCGCGTACATAGCTGATCAAAACTAAAGGTATTACGGCAATCGACAAAATAATATGAGATATTAAGAAGCCAAAATAAACCAAACGAATAGCACCTTCTCCTCCAAACTTGGTAGAATCAGAAGTCATATGATAAGCAACATACATTACTAAAAAAGCTAATGATAATGCAATTGCAAAAGTCATCAAACGTTCATGAAGTTTTCTATTTCCTTTTTTTATAGCCATTACAGCTGCAATAAGAACTACGGCTGTTATACCATTAATTGTCGCATAAATAGGAGGTAAAAAAGAAAGCGGTTCCACATCATAACCTAAATCCTTTAATTTAACATTAAATAAAATAGCTACTACTACGGGTATCACAATAGAAACTAATACAATTAATGTATTGTACTTTTTATCAATAGTTGTATTTTCTTTCATAATTATTCGTTTAATAATAGTTTTATATCTTCTTGTATTTCTTTTACTCCTTTGGCCTCTAAGCCATCATAATATAAAATTGGATTTCCATACTGATCTTTACGACAACGAATAAATCCATTCCTGTCAATCAAAGCGAAAAGTCCCGAATGTTCAAATCCTCCACTTACTTTACTATTTTCTCCAGCGTACAAATTAAAACCTTTGTTGGCTAAATTAAAAATATAATCTTTACTACCAGTCAAGAAATGCCAGTTAGACGAAGTAACACCTAATGCTGTAGCATGTTTTTTCAACACTTTAGGCGTATCAGTTTCGGGATCAATGCTAATAGAGACAATGCCAAAATTAGGGTTTCCAAAAAACTGCTTTTCTATAGCCAACATACTTTGATTCATCTTTGGACAAATGGTAGGACAACTAGTAAAGAAAAACTCAATTACAAAAACCTTCCCTTTGAAAGTATCATTTGTAATCGTTACATTATTTTGATTCGTTAATTCAAATTTTGGACAAGGTCCAATTTTAACTAAACTTTCATTATCAGACCCGCCATTTTGGACTTTATCCAAACGGTCTGCTGAAGTAACAGTCCCTTTTTGAACACGTTCAACGATAGTTGGAACAACTAATATTCCGAAAACTAAAATAATAAATGAGATCCCTATATAAGATTTATTTTTCATGCTTCTTCAATTAAATTTTTCTTGAGGCATTATTGTTTTTTTTAAGTGCTGCACGGTATTCGTATAAAATCACTTTAAAATCGTCTAACATTTCATTACTTAATTCTGATGGGTGAAACGTATCGTAACCCTCTTTGTAGTCATTACGATCTTTTCTTCCTCTAAGATTTCTTTCTTTATCAAGAATATAAATCATGGATGTCCCTAAATTAGCATCTAATTTATCTACTAAATGTAATTGTTTATGGTAAGCTGCTATTGCTTCAGGAGTAGCAAAAACAAATTGCCATTGATTCACTTCTGTATAGGTTCCTAATGCTTTAACAATTCGCTCTGCATCTTTTTCAGTACCAAGGGGACACAAATAAACAAACTGCAGATCTTTAAATCCATGGTATCTTTGATACACTTTCTGATTCAAATTATATAGGTTACCTCTATTATTTAATAGTTCAGTTCCACCAAAACCAAGTATAGTCACCTTACTATCCAAACTTACTTTCTTTCCGCTAAGTGATTCCCAATTTCCAAAATCAGCAGTTTTAGGAGTTAAAACCGGTAGTTTTGTATAACTGTTGACTCCTGATGCAAAAAAAAGATACGCAACAATAGGTAAAACAAATAGCACAAATAAAACTATATTTTTTTTCATAAGTTCGAACAGTTTAATAAAGTACAAAAATAAAAAAAGGCACGCAAAGCGTACCTCTTTTTTTGAATTAATATCGTGTTAAAAATTCCATTTTATAGTAGAATTCTTAAAAACCTCATAAATATAATCTCCTTCGGTTAATAAAATAAAAAGAATATACAATACTAAAAATACAACTGGAAAAACCACTGCATTTCGCAATGAACTTTTTTCGCCTTCAATATGCATGAAAGCCCAAACAATATAATACGCTTTAAAAATAGTCAAAGCATAAAATATCCAGTTCAACAAATTCATTCCTAAAAAATTAGTCATATGAAGCGATTCAGGCTTAATAATTCCTAAAATAACTTCTATAATTGTTACTGCAGATAAAATTCCGAAAACTTTCCAGATTCTACTAGTATTTGATACGTGATCGTGTGACATGATAATTACTTTTTTTGAAAATTAAACAAGATAGAATACTGTAAATACAAATACCCAAACTAAATCTACAAAGTGCCAGTATAACCCCACTTTCTCAACCATTTCATAACTTTTTCTTTTTTCATAAGTTCCTAAAAGAACATTAAAAAAGATAATGATATTAATGACAACTCCAGAGAAAACGTGAAAACCGTGAAAGCCAGTAATGAAGAAAAAGAAATCAGCAAATAATTTATTTCCGTATTCGTTTCTAATTAAATTAGCTCCTTCAACAACTACAGCTGCATCTTGCAAACGTGCAACAGATTCTTCTCTTGATAAAATTGTTTTTTGTTTTTCTTTATTGATTGTTTCAGTTCTAATTAACAAATCAGGGTGAGCTTCAAAACCAGCTTGAACTTCAGCAACAGAATATGTTGGTAAAGTAGCTTCTTCCATGAACCATCTTCCTTTATTTCTTGTCAATTGTTCTCTTTCTTCAGGCAAAGTGGCAGCAAAATCAGCCAAAGCTACTCTATGACCTTCTTTGTCAACAAATTGAAGTAAACTTCCTCCTTTTGTTTCGATAGCACCATATTCCCCTTTGATGAAATTTTTCCATTCCCAAGCTTGAGAACCAACGAAAATTAAACCACCAATGATCGTCAAAAACATATAGATAGTAACCTTTTGTTTGTTTAATTGATGTCCTGCATCAACGGCCAAAACCATTGTTACAGAGGAGAAAATCAATATAAATGTCATTAATGCCACATAATACATTGGAGCAGTTACTCCATGTAAAAATGGAAAGTGTGTAAACACTTCATCAGCCAAAGGCCAAGTTTCAATAAATTTAAATCTAGAAAAACCATAAGCTGCTAAAAATCCAGAGAATGTTAAGGCATCTGATACGATAAAAAACCACATCATTAATTTACCATAACTTGCTCCCATTGGCTCATTTCCGCCTCCCCAAGTTTTTTCTTCACTATTTGCAGTAGTAACTGTAGCTCCCATAAAAAGTAATTCGTTAAAAAGTTCCCAAATTTACGTTTTTTTCTTATTTAAAGAAAATTAAAAATAAAAATATATATACCCATAGAATATCCAAAAAGTGCCAATACATCGCACCTAGTTCAATTCCAAGAGTTTGTGATGCATTGTATTTTTGTTTAAAATGATTATAAATTATAATTAACAGTGAAATTATCCCTCCCGCCAAGTGCAATAAGTGCATAACCGTAACTACATAAAGAAAGGTAGTAGTAATTGAACTAGCTGGTCCCGTGAAATAGAAGCCCTCTGCTACAATCTGTCCAAAACCTACAAATTGCAAAATCACAAATAAAATCCCTAAAAATAATGTAGACAATAACATTAAAGTTGTTTGCGCATAATTGTCTTTTTTTATGGCTTTTTTTGCCAAGAAAAAGGTAAGACTACAACTTAAAATTACAAATGTGCTCCAATAAAAGGCTGTTGGCAACTGAAAATCTTTCAACCAATCTGCTCTTGACTTACTTACTACAAAAGCACTAGTTAGCCCTGCAAACATCATGGTCATACTTACCATTGCAAACAATAAAATTAATTTAGCCGAACGCTCTTTTTTTACTTTTTCTTCGTTTTGTGTCATTGTCATATTCATAACTATCTTAAAAATTTGTCAAATATATAAACTAATTGTAATAGAGTAATGTACGAAACGCTAACTAGCATTAAGGTTCTTGCCGCTTTCGCTGTTCGTAATTGGTACAATCGAATTGCATAAAACAACATCCAAAGTCCTAGTAATAAAACTATAACGGCAGCAATTGGCGTAATATATAACTGCCCTGTATATCCCAATACCGGCAAAAGAGATGCAATTATCAGCCAAATCGTATACAAAATAACTTGCATGGCTGTTCCTTTATCTTTCTTGCCTGTTGGCAACATAAAGAAACCTGCTTTTTCATAATCTTCATATAAAAACCAACCTATGGCCCAAAAGTGAGGAAACTGCCAAAAAAACTGGATTAAAAACAAAGTTCCTGCTTCGATGCCGAAATTATTTGTTGCCGCAACCCAACCTAACATAAACGGGATAGCTCCAGGAAAAGCACCCACGAAAACGGATAGAGAGGTAACAGTTTTTAAGGGTGTATATACACTTGTGTATAGAAATATTGAAACGGCACCAAACATGGCCGATTTGGGATTGATTGTATACAGTAAAACAATCCCTAAAACAGTAAGCACAACAGCAATTATCAATGCAATATTAGACTCCATTCTGCCTGACGGTATAGGTCTGTTTTTAGTACGATCCATTAAGGCATCTAGATCTTTTTCGATTACTTGATTGAATGCATTAGAAGCGCCAACCATACAATATCCCCCAATAATTAATTTTAGAAGAACCACACCACTTAATGATGCCAAATCCGTTACGCCAAGCAAAAAACCTGCGATAGATGAAAAAACAACACTAACTGCAAGACCTGCTTTAGTGATCGCTTTGAAATCAAAATAAATAGCTTTGAGTGAAATTGTATTCAATGTAATTGGTATAAAACTGGTGCAAAGATACAAATAAGATTACGGAATTTAGAGCTTGAATTTTAGATTTTTTTTAGAAAAAAATACTTCAAAAATAATTATTTTTTTTGCTGATCAAAAGTAAAATACAAATACAAACTAAGTATAATTATTGTTATTTCAAAAACCATTAATGAAGAAATAATTCCTATTGAATCTGCTAAAAATCCAAGTATAACTGCTGGTATTCCAAAACCAACATAGCCAAAAAACATATAACCCGATACGGCCCTCGCTTTTTGCAAACCTCCTAAATCGGCGATAAGTGCCAAACCGCCTTGGTAACTAAATCCATATGCAGCCAAACCAATACAAGCCGTCCCCAATAATACTAGTGGCAACAAACCAAAATACGATCCTGCTATTACGAATCCGAAACCAATTGGAATTATCGCAAATCCTAATTTTAAACTGGTTGCTGGTTGAAAATGTTTTCGAATAATGGGTTGTAAAAAACCACCCGTCCAATTAATTAGCACCAAACAAAAACCTGCATAGGCTGTAAATCCAAAAGTGGCCAATTGCGTAGGAATTATTGCAATGACAACGCCAGTTGTTGCCCAGCAAATAGCAATCGATACATTAATCGGAAAAGATCCTTTTGGAAAATAGGGCAATCGAACTAATGATCCACCAATTGGCGGTAATTTGGGAAGAAAAAAAGTAAGTAGTAAACCTAGTATTGTAATCCCAACTGCTATAAAATAAGTAAACGGCAAATAAGTAAAATGAATAAGCAAAGCAATACTAGTCATAAATGCACCTCCACTAAAACCAATTGCAGTTGCCATTGAGGTCGAATTAGCCGCTCGAACTGATGCTCTAGAATCGGGATGCAGTAATTCAGCAATGTAAGCAGTTCCTGTCCCCATGCTCAACGCCAAGGCAACCCCTTGAAAAAAGCGCGCAAAAATCAACGCATAAACCTTTGGGAAAACAGTAATAATTAAATTGGAACAAAAAGCTAAAAAAAGACTAAAAATCAACACCGGCTTTCGGCCTATTCGGTCGGAAATTCCACCTAAAAAAACATAGCAGGGCAGCATTCCTAAAATATAAGCCGATAAGACTAATGACGTTTGCCCGTTATTGAATCCCGCTAATTCAGCATAAGGACGAAATAATGGCATGGACAAGTTGACTGCCAAAGTAATTAGAAAAAGAGCAAATGATATAACCGCTGTAGGTTGTAATTTCATATTCTAGGTATAAAAAAATCCCACCTAAGTGGGACTAATTATGTATTCTATGTATGTTCTTTTCGAATTTGTTTTGCAACAACAACAAAAACTAAAGCTAGCAATGCTCCTGTAAAATTAGCCAAAACATCAAAAAAATCTCCATTTCGAGTGATCGTAAGTCGGGATTGAAGTACTTCTATTCCAATACCGAAAAACAAAGAAAAAAACACAGCGCCAACTAAAAGCTTCGCTTGATTTTTCTTTTTTACTTGTTTTTTAAAAAATAAAAACCAAAGTATGGTAAATACAAAATGAAAAAAAGAATGGGCTAATTTATCTAAATTTGGAATGCTAACCGAGGGAATATCTGAAGCTGGAGCCAAACAAAAATAAGCGACTACTACTGTCCAGCTGAAGGCAATCCAAAAATAAAGATTTTTAAGCACCAATCAATTCTTTGTAAGCATCGCTTGAAAGCAATGAATCTATTTCTCCTAAATCAGAAACTTTTACTTTAATCATCCAACCCGCACCATAAGGATCTGAGTTTACACTTTCTGGTGCACTTTCTAATGCATCATTGAATTCAATGATTTCTCCTGTCAATGGTAAAAATAAATCAGAAACCGTTTTTACAGCTTCTACAGTACCAAAAACCTCATCTTTATCTAGCGTTTGATCTAAAGTTTCTACTTCAACATAAACAATATCTCCCAATTCTTTCTGAGCGAAATCAGTAATTCCAACTGTAGCAACATCGCCATCAATGCTTACCCATTCGTGATCTTTTGTGTACTTTAAATTTGCAGGTATATTCATAATTAGGTGTATATAAAATTAATTTTTGAATTTTTGAAAAGCAAAGGTACTATCTTCATTCGAAATTCAAATTAGAATTGGAAATTAATTTCCAAAATTATATCGAAGTGTAAAACCCGATCTAATATTGGTTAATGGAAAAGTAGTAGATACAACCGCTTTTGAAAAGGAATGATCATAGTAGAAAATAGCCGTTAGGTTTTTACTAAAAGAATAATCTGCAGTCACTTTTAAAGTCCAAATATTTTGACCTGCGGCTAATTGATTCTTATTGTAATCCAAATACCTCACTAATGTTTGATTGTCTCGTAAAGACAAATCTGCTTTTATATTAATGTCACTTTTTATAATTCCCGTTGGATTATCTGCTAAACGCGAAGAAATGATTACATCTTTAAATCGGTAACCTAAACCAACAACATATTCAATACCTTTCACTTCAGTCAATAAATTATTATCAAAACTCATAGACAAGGCTCTGTCTTTTTTGATTTCGGCAAGTACTTTTAATGAATTTTTCAACTCAAAATCCATCCGAATTAATGGACTAAATTGTTCCACTAAATTGACGTTGGACATAATCGTTGAATTTAGAAAATTACCGTTTTTATCGAATCCCTCTGGATTTTTATCGAATTCTAGATTAGAACGAAATGCATTAATCGTATACGACGATCTATAGTTATGTTGCAACGAAACTCGTTTAAAATTTTTCTTGAAAAATTCGTAACGCATAAATCCATTATATCGAATCGACCAATTGGGCAATGGCATATTTTTAAAAATACCTAATGACGCATCTGTAGCACTTGATCCCGAGTAAGCGGCAAGAAAAGCAGGCAATAAAACTGCTTGATTATTTTTTCCATAACCTAACGGATATCCATCCGCATCTAAATTTGCTGGGTTGTTAATATCAATCCCACGTGCAATTGCTAAACGATTGGCAACAATTATTCGATTGTCTCTAAAATCATCAAAAGCAGCAGATGAAATTGCATCACTTTTGGCAAAAGAAGTTGAAATAAGTACCGTTGAAATTGAAAATATTCCTGAACTATAAGGCGATCTTGCATTATAACTTCCGTTTTCAATATCGTATTGTTCTGAAAAATTTTCTGAATACGATCGGTCCAAACTCAAATCAATTTTTAAATCGGGTAGCACATCTATATTGGCGGTAGCTTTAAAAATAGTATTCTTTACTTGGGTGAAATTTTGATTAAAATTTGGATAATTAGTCAGCCAACCTCTTTTAGCAGCTTCATATCGAATATCATCTTGGCTACCAAAAATAAATCCCATTGTGGGTTTAGAAGAACCAAAAAATCCAATACCTGGAGTATAGCCTGGCAACACAGTTCCGCTATTTTGGGTATAATTCATTTGGATGTTTTTCACACCGGTCAAAACACCAATTAATCCATCTTTAAAAGGACTTGATTGTTTTTGTGAATTAGTAGCCTGCACCATTTTTTCTCCTGGTTTTGGAGCTACCAGTTTAGGCCTTGAATTGAATTGCGGATTTGATTTAGTTATACCTAAATAACGATACAAACTTTCCATATTAAAAGTAGCATTCAAATTATTTGAATTGGCATTTTGAATGGTGTTTCCTAAATTAAAAGAGGCACCATCTATTTCAATTTGAGACAAAGCCTCAGAGGTACGTTGCCAACTATAATCTGCTGTGTAGGAATAATTCGCTTTTATAAAACTGAAAAGAGGGATCTTGTTAATCGGTAAATCATAATTAACTACAAGCTGTTGTTGGTGTTGATTTGGTGTTCCAATGTTCCAATAATCATCCCAAACCGTTAAGTCATTATTAGAAGTATTGTCAGAGTTTAGGTAACTCTTTACGATGTTTCCGGAAGAAGCTGAATAATTTAATTTTAATGCTTTTGTAAGATTATAATTAAACCCATATTGATAGTTAAACGCATAATTTCTTCTATACAATGCGTCTAAACCAATTCCTTCTACACCATCTACTTGTCTAAATTGTTGGCGATTGTATTGTCTAATAATATCTGAATTAAATGAAATATTATCTGGCAAAAAGTTAAAATTAAAGTCTTGTAGTAATTTCCAATACCCGCTTTTTTTCATAAATGCCATTTTATTGAATGGCTCCAAAGGCTTTGATTTAAAACTATAAGCAAAATCTACAGAGGTGGTAACTTGTTGATCGGCATAATCTTCAATCTCAAAGTCATGACGTTCTACTGCATTGATCGATTGCGAAAATGTGAAATTTTCAGGATCATACAAATGGGATTTACTTTGAGGATTTTTTTCTTTACGAACCCCAATAAAGTTTATGCTGGTTCGTTTTGTATAATCAATGGCACGATTGCGAATATTCGCCTTACTATTAGCATCCGAAGTGTTATCTAGTAATTGTTTCAATCGAATATCTTGGTTGAATAGATCGTATTCTGGCGTAATAATCTCTTCTCCCACACCATAGTTGAAAGGCAAATTAACTCCCCATTTTTTAGGCAACAACTTTCCTAGGTTAACATTGGTTACAATATTGTATTGCTGAATATCTTCTCGACTTCGTTCATTTGGGCCTTGCTCCAAAGCACCAAATCCAATCGATGTTTTCTTACCAGATGCAGAAACCGTCACTAAATCAGCCATGTTGGAATCTACATTCAATATCGCCGCCATTCCGCCTTTATTATCCATATCTGCCAAACGCAATTCATTGAACCAAACTTCTCCTTTAATTCGTCTCGATGTTTCGTTACTTTTTACCCCTACCATCAAGGTTCTGACCAAACCAAAATTAGGATTTCCTTTGATACCTAAACGAAGTTTATTGATTTTGCCAGCCGTTTTGGGATCCAATTCCTCTTCATTTTGATAGTAAATACCATCTTGAGGCAAAGTGGTTGGATCAACACTCATCGACTTAATTTTTAATTTGGTTAACAACTCCAAAGCTAGATCGATTTGATTTTCTTCGGGCCAAACTACTTCGGGACTTAAGGGTGTACAATCCGAATTAGACGATGAAGATGGCAAGGTTACTTTTAAAGGGATTTCGATCTGATAAAAGTTTTGGGTAAAATCATTTCCAAAACGAATAAATCCTATCATTTGATTGTCTCGAATCGCGATTTCATTCGGCAACGATTCTGCATGCAAAAACATTTTCAATTTATTAAACTGACGCATGTCAACACTTACATTTTTAAACACAGCTCTTGAGTCTCCGGTTTCTAGACCATCCCCAGCTACACGAAGAGAAAGTGATTGCTCATCTTGGTTGATAACCGTATTGTTATTAAACAATTGTTCGCGTACTACTCCTGGCGGGGTGATATAATTAATGGGGCATCGTTCATTATTTTGCTGTAAATTAAGTGCCAGAACATCTAAATCCGTTCTGTCGTCATCTACATTGACATCTCTTACATCCAATGTATTGGTATACCTTCTCCACTCTCCACGAACCAATTCCAATGCGCCAAAACGAACCGTTACAGGATTTGCAAATCCCGTCATAAAAAGTCTCATAAATCGAATAGAACGAAAATCGGAAATACTACCTATGGTGTTTTGAGGTTGTGAAACCGGAATTTTAAATTGAATCCATCGAGCATCCGTAGTGGAACCATCAGGCAATGTGACTTGCGTATTTCTGATATCAGTTACAAAATTTTGACCCACCTCCATATTCGGTTTCATATCAATACTGTATTCATAATACGCATTAATAGTATTCATGGTATTGTCTCGATTGATATCCTCTACATCTGGAAAAGTTGTAGCGCCTCTGTTTGGTGTGTCTATAGAAACTGCTGAGTTCCCATCAGTACCATTGTAATTTTTATAGCGATCTAATACATCCCCAGAAGCATTTAAATAATAATTATAATCATCTGCCGCAGGATCTGTTTCGGTTGCAAAATTGGAATAGGTTGCTGCTTCGTCATCATTTTTTAGACCGTCAAGCCCAATGTCTTGATTGGTTCTATTGGTCGGATTGGTATCAAAAGTATAAATCAATGATTGAGAAGCCGGTACATTTCCCCAAAGTGGTCTAGGATTAGCAACAACTTGATCGGGTCCTAATCCGTTTTCATACTGTTTTCTTCCGTCTTTCAGAACATCTTCGGAAATTTCTCCCAAATTGAAGTATATTTTTCCAGCATTTGTTGGTATTGTAGCGCCATTTCCAACATAAGGATCTAAAACCCAAAATTGAATATATTCGACATTTCCTTGTTCAAAGTTAGTGGAGTTAATGGCGCGCATGATGCCTCCAAAATTTGCTCTAGGATTAGACCCAACTGCTAAATTATTGTTATATGGTCCACGTTCCGAAGGATAGTAACTCAAATCCAAAGTATTGATTACTTGTGTTTGTCCCTGTGCAATATCCGTTAACGGATATAATTCTTGGCTAAAAATCCTTCTTGTTGAATTCAAAGAAAGATCAGTATTCGAAATTCCGCTCGGCTTTTGGGTGTAGAAAACAGGATCTATAGTATACCACGCTAACTTAGCGCGTTTAAATCCGTAAGACAAATCATTGGCACTTTCATTAAAATTATACCTGCTTTCAGAATCATTAACTGGGGTAGAAGCCAAACTCCAAGCTAAAGGTGAACGCATGTCAATAGTAGACTGTGATCCTTCAAAATCATCCACGTAAATGGTTGATTCCCCTTGAAATTGATCTGCCTTAGGCGTATCGGGTTTCAAGAAAGCAACTTCTCCTTTAACAGAAAGATTAGAAGGAACATCTGTATCAACATTTGGCAACTTATTGGCTAATCGTGTTAAAAAAGGCACCTCAGTTGAAAATGCAGTGTTCAGTCCGAAAATGGTATTATTCACCGATTCCTGTCCAAAACTTGATTTTTGAGTAAACGGTCTTTCGGTCATTTTTAAAAATGTAGCGCCAACCAAAAACTGATCTGAAATCTTGTGCTCTACATTAACCCCCATAAAACGTCGGGTTTGCTGTCCAAAAATAGAATTATTCTCTAACGAAACTTCAATAGGGGTATTTGACGCTTGAAGTGAAGGATCTAAAATTTGAACCCTTCCTAATTGATAATTCACACTGTAATCGACTCCTTCTACCAATATCCTTCCTGCCGCAGAAACCTTTACAGAACCCTGTGGCACATTAAACGCTCCAATTGGAATTCCGTCACCTGTTGATGATTTATATTTTCCACGCAGTAAGAACTTATTCTTTTCACTATCCTGTAAAGCCGCTGACTGAGTACTTCGATACATGTTCCTAAAAACATATTTCTTTTGATTGGGGTTATAAGAGTCTACACTTTGATAGGATTCAGCGGATCCTGTATTTTTTAATTTTGAAAACAACAACTCTCCAAAAGGTTCTTTTACAGTAAAAATAATTCGACCGTTTTGAGCATCAATAGTCAAACCAGGCATAAAATCAAAAAACCCATCTCCACCAACCTGTGGATCATTATTATAATTCAATTTATCTAAATTGAATACCTTTAACAAAGGTGTTTCAGCTAATTTATTATCCGGACTTGGATTAACTGGAAAAGGCGAACCTGCAACAGGAGTTATGTAATTTAGTGGAGAAGGATCGGTATACAGTATGTTGAATCTAAAGTCTTCTTTTTTCAATTGATAGCCTCCGGGAATTTGATAAATATTTTTCATCATCAAATTCCAAACTGGATTTTTCACATTAGTCAGATTGCTTTTTAGCATCTTTAAAATCAAACTTTGAGTAATTACTGCTTGGGTTGCTGGGGTACTTCCTGTTACCAGTGTCGCATCAATTCCATCATTCCCAAATTCACCCACTTGAAACACTTGATCGCCAATGGTGTATTGATAGGCCACAGCCAAAACCTCATCGTTGGCTAATTTTTGTTGTAGCGAAATGTACCCTAGTTGAGGATGAAAAGTAAATTCATTAGGATTTAATTTTCTAGCATTTTCTAATTTAGAATAATCTTGTCCTTCGCTTACTGTGGAATTAAACCCGGCTTGTGCCGTTGCCATTTCGCGAATATTAGAATTTAACAATCCAGTTCCGGCTTTGATTTGATCTGGATCGTAATCATTGTTTTTATTGTCTGTAGGTGAATTAGGTAATTGATTAAAGATTCCAGTTGAAGGATCTTTCACCACAATTTCTGCATCTGCCACTCCCGATATTTGACTCTCTCCTAAATCCTGAATAGCAATAATATTTCGAATATTATTATTAGTAGTGGTAATGCGGTTTTGCCTATTGGTCACCCAAACTTCAATTCGGTTGATTTGAACTCTACTATTTATTAATGGGTATTTTTCAAGCGCTTTATCGTAATTATTTCTAAAATATTGGGACAAGAAAAAATGGCGATCACTATCGTAATCCAAAGCGAAGATTTCAAAATTTTGAATGGCACCTCCCCCTTCGGCTACAATGCTTTTAGTTTGTGATTTTTGTTCAGAAAATACTCCTGTAACCGTAGTTTTACCAAATTGCAATTTGGTTTTTACCCCAAATAAACTTTGTGCTCCTCGAATTAAAGTACTATTCAAAGGCATGCTCACATTACCCACTTCAATATTCTGAATAATCGCATCTTCTGAAGCACTATAAGTTGGGTCGTAAGCTATTTTAAATAGATTTTGAAAAGAAAAAGTGGATTGCGTATCATAATTGGCATTTACACTGAGTCGCTTTCCAACCTTCCCCATTAAGCCTAAGCTAATTCTTTGATTAAAATCAAATGTAGTCGTAGTACGATTTCTAGGAGAAAAAGAGGGGTTATCTTGTTTGGTATACCGAAGTCCTAAATCCATTTCTACAGAACCTGTTGGTTTTACATCGATTGTATTGCCTCCAAAAATGGTTTCAAACAATCCAGATTTGACATAATACCTGGGTAATAAATCTTTTTTAGCTTCTTCAGCTCCTAGTTTTTTTCCATCTACTGCATCTAATTTTTTTCTAAAATAGTTGCGCATTGATTCTTTAAGAACCAAACTTTCATATTCTTTAGGCGTTAAAATAATTGGGTAATCAATTGTAAAACCATTAACCGAATTGGTGTAAACATATCGGTCCGTTACAGGGTCATAGGTATAGCCCGACAAAATACTTTTGGGGTCTTTAATAGTAATTTTTCCTATTGAAAACCCTTTTTTAATAGTATCTTGACCTACTGGTGTAACTTGAGCTTGAACCGCACAAGTAGCAAATAAAATTAGCACTAAATGACAAATTTTATTCATGAAATTCCCTGTTTCTTTATGCAATTACAAACTTTTTAATGCTTTTTTAATAATCGATTCAACCGAAGCATCTGGATCTTCTTTGATGATTTTTTCTACTACCTTTTCTGATGTTTTACGAACAAAACCTAAAACCTCCAAAGCAGATAACGCTTCATCTCTGTTTGTATTGTTTAATATCATGGAAACTTCATCTAAATCATATAATTTAAGCACTTTGTCTTGCAAATCAAGAATGACGCGTTGTGCGGTTTTTAACCCAATTCCTTTTATGGATTGGACCGTGCCAACATCGCCTGAGGCAATTGCTTGAATTATTTGTTTAGGTTCTAAAGAAGAAAGCATAGTTCTAGCTATACTTGCCCCAATTCCCGATACCGATAATAACATTTTGAATATTTCACGTTCCGATTTTTCGAAAAAACCAAATAATGTATGTGCATCCTCTTTAACTTGAAGATAGGTGAACAATTTAATTTGATCAGTATTGGGTAGTAACGAATAGGTATGTAATGAAATATTGATATGATACCCTACTCCACCGCAATCAATTACGACATCAGTTGGATTTTTTTCTACTAATTTTCCTTGAATATGTGCTATCATGATGAAGAAGGGGTTCTCTAATTATTACTTTTTTTGTTTTTCTTGAGCGTCAATTACAGCTATAGCTGACATATTCACCATTTCTTCAACGCTTGCACCTAATTGAAAAATATGAACTGGTTTTCCCATACCCAACATAATTGGACCAATCGATTCAACATTGTTCAATTCTTTCAATAATTTGTAGGTAATATTAGCCGACTCTAAATTAGGGAATATTAAAGTGTTGACTTTTTTGCCAGCCAATTTTGAAAAAGGAAATTTTTTCTCCAACATCTCTTGATTTAAAGCAAAATCAGCTTGTATTTCTCCATCCACAATCAAATCAGGATGATTTTTATGTAAATAAGCTACGGCTTCTCTCACTTTACCAGCGCCTTCGTTAGTTGAGGAACCAAAATTTGAAAAAGAAACCATGGCAATCACTGGTTCTATCCCAAACATCCTGGCAGAATTGGCAGTCATAATGGCAATTTTAGCTAAATCATCAGCCGATGGATTGATATTAATAGCAGTATCCGATAAAAACATTGGCCCTCGAGCCGTTAACATCATGTTTGTAGTGGCAACTAATGAGGCCCCTGGAGCTTTATCAATCAATTGCAGCATTGGTTTTACCACCGATGGATAACTTCTTGAATGTCCAGATACCAAAGCATCTGCTTCACCCTCATTGACCATCATTGCAGCAAAATAATTTCTTTCGCGCATTAATTTTTGGGCATCTAATAAGGAGATTCCTCTTCTTTGTCTTGTTTTCCAATAGGCCGATGCAAAACGATTTCTTCGTTCTTCTTCTTCACAAACCTTAGGATCAATAATGACTACATCTGCCTCAAACCCTATCTCTGATTTTAATTCTAAAATTACATCCCTATGGCCTAATAAAATAGGGTATCCAATACCTTCTTCATAAACAATTTGGGCTGCTTTCAAAACATCTAAATGATCTGCTTCAGCAAATACAATACGTTTTGGATCTCTTTTGGCTCTATTGGTAATCAAACGAACCATTTTATTATCATGCCCTAATCGTTCCAAAAGTGATTCTTCATATTCGTTCCAATCTGTAATCGGATTTAACGCCACACCCGAATCCATAGCGGCTTTTGCTACAGCAGGTGCAACCACAGTTATTAATCTAGGATCGAATGGAGATGGGATGATATACTCTCTACCAAAAGTTAATTTGGTTACACCATAAGCAATGTTTACTTGTTCTGGTACATTTTCTTTTGCTAATGCCGCTAAAGCTCTAACAGCTGCCATTTTCATGGCTTCATTAATTTTAGTTGCACGGACATCTAATGCACCTCTAAAAATATAAGGGAACCCAAGAACATTATTCACTTGGTTAGGAAAATCAGATCTTCCAGTCGCCATAATGATATCTTTTCGAGTTGCTATTGCTAGATTATAATCAATTTCAGGAACTGGATTGGCCATAGCAAAAACAATAGGATTATCAGCCATAGTCAATAACATCTCCGGCGACATAATATCTCCTGATGATAATCCTAAGAAAATATCCGCTCCAACTAAGGCTTCTGCCAAAGTCATTTGAGGCATATCCTTAGCGTATTTTTGTTGCAAAGGCGATAACGAAGGGTTGTCCTTGGTCAATAACCCTTTACTATTAAACATTAGAATATTTTCTAATTTAATACCAAGCAAAATATATAAATCGGCACAAGCCAAAGCAGCAGAACCCGCTCCAGAAACTACCATTTTCATATCTTCTGCTTTTTTATCTGCTAATTCTAAAGCATTTAAAAGTGCTGCAGATGAAATGATTGCAGTTCCATGTTGGTCATCATGCATTACCGGAATATTCAACTCTTCTACTAAACGTCGCTCAATTTCGAAGGATTCTGGCGCTTTGATATCTTCCAAATTGATTCCTCCAAAAGTGGGTGCGATGTTTTTAACGGTTTGAATAAACTCTTCAACATTTTTAGTATCAACTTCAATATCAAAAACATCTATACCAGCAAAAATTTTAAATAATAATCCTTTTCCTTCCATTACTGGTTTAGAAGCTTCTGGACCGATGTCGCCTAAGCCTAAAACAGCAGTACCGTTTGAGATTACGGCAACTAAATTTCCTTTAGTAGTATATTTATATACGTCATTGACGTCTTTTGCAATTTCTAAACAAGGCTCAGCAACACCTGGTGAATAGGCCAGAGATAAATCTCTTTGAGTAGCATATTTTTTAGTTGGAATAACCTGAATTTTCCCTGGTTGTGGATGGGAATGATATAATAATGCCTCGCTTTTTTTACTATTTTTATCCATTTCATTTTGAATTTTAAGATGCGCAAAGATAGAACTCTTGAGCTAAAAAAAGGATTTTAGAACGAGTCTTTTGCAAAATGCAAAAAGCTGCATCAATTGCAGCTTTTGTATCTATTTAGTATACTCTATTGGGTAATGTATGAATTCAAATGGTTAATCGTGTCTTTTTGTATTTCGATAATCGCTTTAACTACATCACTAATCGAAATGATTCCAACCACTATATTATTATCCATTACGGGCAAATGCCTTATCTTTTTGGTATTCATCAATTCCATACAATAGTCTAAATTATCAGATGGTTTAATACAAATTACTTCGCTAACCATAATCTCTTTTACTAAAGCATCTTTTGATGACTTGTCTTTCAAAACAATTTTGCGAGCATAATCCCGTTCTGAAAGAATCCCTTTTAAGACCGTATCCTCAATTACGAGAATTGCTCCAATATTTTTTTCACTCATTATAGTCAATGCTTCAAACACTGTATTGGTTGAAAGCACTGAATATACTTCTTTTCCTTTTGAACTAAGAATTTGATTTACAGTCATAATATTAAGATTTAGTGAACCCTAAAGTTAAGAAAATAATCTTTCGAAGAACAAAAAATCTAATTACCAGATGCTAAATATTCTTTGATGTTGATACCTTCGGGTAGTCGACCTACATTTTGTAGTTTCAAAACAGCTAGTTTTTGAGCAATTGTAATCGTCTCTTCAAAATCTTTACCTAACAATCGAGCATATAAAAATCCAGTCCAAAATGCATCTCCGGCTCCGGTCGTGTCTTTGATATCGTCTATTTGAGTAGCTTGTTGATGAAACATACCGTGTTCCTTGTCTGACAAAACAACTCCATCTTTCCCTTTGGTTAAACAAATGGTCGAAGCACCTAATTCATGAAAATAGTCAAAAATATAATCTTCTGTTTTAGAAGCCGCAAAAAGTCGGTAGCAATCGTCTTCACTCAATTTTACTAACGGATTGGTAGACAAATAATCTCTTAATACTTGTTTTGCTTCTTCTCGGTCTGGCCAAATGCGTTCTGAAAAATTAATATCAATACTAGTTTGCAGCCCTAATGATTTGGCTTTTTTAGCTCTTTCAACAATAGTCGCACGCGCTGGATTTTTGCTTAATGCAAAACAGGTAGTATGGAAAATTTTGGCACTTTCTAATAATTCATCTGGAATTTGAGAAGGTAAAATTTGATAATCAGCTTCTCTATAAGGAATAAAATCAGGTGTTCCTGTAGATTTAGAAACAAAAATCACAGAAGTTGGCTCCGTTTCAGATTTTCTAAGGTAAGAGGTAATCACATGATTGTCTTTCAACTTTCGTACAATATATTCGCCAAGGCCATCTTCTCCACAAGTAGCTACTATGACTGATTTTAATCCTAAACGAGTCGCATTTACGGCAACATTAGTAGGCGAACCACCTAAAAAACGGTGGTAATCTTTGGTTCTATTGATAGATGTATTTACTTCGTGTCCTATAAAATCTATAAGTACCTCTCCGGCACAGATCAAGTCTATTTCTTTTTCCAATTGTAACGAACTATTTGTGTTTAATTATTTTGAGCACTCTTTTTTGATTGAATCAATAAAGTACAAGCTGCACCTATCAATAGTAAAACTCCCGCAAAACTGATGGCTAATCGGGCATCATTATTCAAGAAGTTTTTTAGGATATATCCAAAGGTTAAGTTTTGAAAAATCATTGGAATAACAATCATCATATTGATAATTCCCATATAAACACCATAACGCTCTTTAGGAATGTCATTTACAATAATCAAATAAGGGATTCCCATCATACTTGCCCAACCAATTCCATAACCAATAATAACGGCAAAAAACAAATACTCATTTTGTATTGTTGGGAAAATTAAAAAACTAGAACCTGCTAATATTAAACAAGCAAAGTGAACTAATTTTGGACTGTATTTTTTGGCTAATTTTGCCAAATAAAAAGCAATAGAAAACGTGATTACGAAACCAAAAGCACCAATTAAACCATTCCATTCTACTGCATTTTCATACTGCGATTTATCTTTTGGTGTTGCATCCCAAACAGAAAGCGCGATACTTTTAGCGTTGTTTTGCCAATAGCACATCAAAGCATACCATTGAAATAAATAAACCAAAAACAATTGCCACATTACTTTCGGCATTTCTAATACTGCTTTATAAATATCTATAAAAGGAGAAAAAATATTTAACGGTTCTGCTTTTAAACGCACTAATTCTTCTGCTGTTGGAGGAATCTCTGGGGTTTTTTTCATACTCCACCAAATGGAAGTAATTGATAAAACCGATCCAAGAAAAAAGGAAGCATAAATCCAGTTTGGTAACGCACCGGTATAACCCACAAACACTATTGGAAATAAGAAAAGTGAAATATAGGATAAAAATTGGCCAAATCCAGTAAAGAAACTTTGCGCTTGAAAACCTGTAGGTTGTTGCTCTTCATCCAATGTATCAGCAACAAAAGCTCTGTAAGGTTCCATAGCCGTATTATTACCAACATCCAATAACAACAATAAACCTGCAGCCATCCATAAAGAACTACTAAAAGGATATAACAATAAAGCCACACTACAAATCATAGCTCCTATGAAAAAATACGGTTTACGTCGACCCCAACGCGGGTGCCACGTTTTATCACTCATTGCACCAATGATGGGCTGAATTAATAATCCTGTTAAAGGTCCTGCCAAATTCAATATTGGAATTTGATCAGGATTAGCACCTAAAAAATCATAAATTGGATTCACAGCACTTTGTTGTAAACCAAAACTATATTGGATCCCGAAAAATCCAACATTCATATTTATTATTTGCCAAAAATTTAGTTTTAATTTCGAACTCATCCTGTATGGTTATTTGGTTAGCTTGTAAAAGTAAATGTAAAATCTCAATTTAAAACCCTATTAAACCAAAAAACGTTTTCGCAATAGGCGAAAACGTTTTCGAGTTGATGAGAGTATGAAGTATAATTTTTATCTTATTTTTTAGCAAAAGGAATTATAATCTTAGTTTCCCATTCCAATTCATTACCTCCATTAAATGGATTGGCTAAGAAATATTCAACAACTTTAGTATCTAATTTTACATTTTGTTTTTCAGCATAGTCTAACAACGTAAACCAAGCTCTATCCGAAGTTCTAAAATTTCCAAAATAGGTTGCCTTTAATCCTTTGACAGCCGGAATTGTTTTGAATTTTACTTTTGGATTTGCAACAAATTTAGCATCCTTCGGAATTGGGAAACAATAATTAAATTGAAGTATCTCTTTGTCTTTGTCCCAATTAGTAACTTCTATAAAAGGCTTTCCAACAATTTTAATATTATTTCTAAATAAATAGCCCGTAATAACAGCATCATTCGCTATCATCGTTTGCGCTTTTTCTTGCATTACACTGGTAAGACTTATGTAGGCAATGTAATCAGCAGTTGATTCACCTTCACCATCAATACGTACTTTAAATGCTTTTAAATGCTCATCTAATCCCACTTTGAAATCTTTAACGCGCGCAATTTGTTTTTCACGAAATGGGGTCGAGACAAACGGAGCGGTAAGTTTATTGTACCAACTGTGATTTTCATCTTTTATATCAACCACAATTTTAGTAGTGGAATCATTCACTGAAGTAAGCGTCCAAGTATATACTAAATGTTCGTCCCCTTTTTTAAGTTCCTGTTTAATTAAATCGTAGTTTCTTTTTTCTACAGTAGTATAACTTTCTGTATTGGATTTAGTCTTGGCTGCAGCCCAATCTTGAACACCCTGATAAATAGTTCCAGTAGCAGTTTTGGCTTCAAAACGAATGGTATAATCAGAAGGCTTCAATAAAAAATACCAAGCAACAAAAGCGATTAGAATGACAACAATAGATCCTTTAATTTTAGTATTCATTGTACTTATTTATTATTATTTTGATTTAAAAAAACTGATTTCTTTATTAATATAATTCCCCAAATTTGTTCCTTGTTCAACCCCATTTTCAATAGCAGCTCGGTAATGAATTCCACCATACAACCTACTCATTGAAGCTTCTGAAGCCGCTTGTTTGAATGACTTGAAATTTCTTTTTGGCAAACCAAACGGTATTTCAGAATCATCTGTATAACTAAAATTATCGCCAAAGATCTCAGTCAAAATCACTCCAGAACAAGAAGATACTACAGAATGTCCACTGGTATATTCTGGGAAAGGAGGCGTTTGTAATTGCGGCTTCCAATCTTCGTCAATGTATAAATTAATATAGGTTTCCGGACGAATTACATTGGTTCTGTATTTCTCGTGCCAACAACTAATAAAACTTTCAAAAATTCCGATAGACGTTTTAGTAAATGTAAAAACAGTGGTTTCAAAATCGGATTTGGTTTTCTTCAATGCTATTTTGGCAATATTAATCCAGTGCGCATCGGGTGTGTTTTTCTTTTTTGCAAACATCATGTGCCCTTGAGTCACAGTAGCATATGGATTACAATCCCAAAAAGTAGCAATAGCAGATTTTTCAGGAATAGTATTTGTCCTAGCATTTTCAATAGCTAATAATTCCTCAGACATTGTATTTCCAACATCATAGGTTTCTTTCGCTTCTTTGTAAAACAATGAATTCTTATCAGTAGAAAATGGATGTGGTGCTTTTGGTCTAAATTGAGAAGCCGAATCCATTACCAAAGTTCGTATTTCTCCCCAATGTGGTTCTACGCCATCCATATAGGCCGGCGGAGTAGGTTGCCATCTTCCTGGTTGATCGGTATGTACTGAATATTTTGGATACGTTCTGGTTTGTTTGTAATTGTCTTTTCCCATCCAAATTTTAATTCTATCAACTACTTTTAAAGCGTACTCTTTAGAAACTTCAAATTCCTTTTTATTTTCTGAACCCCACTTCTCATACAAACTGTCTCTGTATTTTTCCAATGCTTCTTCCGAAAAAATTAATTGTTTACTCACTTCCATATGGGCAATTAAAGCAGCCAATTTTTGATTCACACCGCTTTTAGCATCCAATACTGGAATGGAATCCAAGCCTTTTAACTGTCCCTGCAGACTTTCGTACTTAGAACTGTTTTGTGCAATAATCTCGTAAGCAGCTACATTAGGATAGACATAAATTCTACTGGCAACCGGTGGAGAAAAAATATCATGTACCATAATTCCAGTTACAGTATCTACCGCAGCACAATAATCATCTGTAGTTACAACAATAGGTTGGTCTTTTTTACAAGCGCTAAAAAGAACCAATAGCAATCCTAAAAGAGCAATTTTAATTTTCATATTTTTTAATTTAATTTTTATGCATCGGAAGTTCATACACTTCCGCCTTTTTATTATTGATGGTGACCAAAAGATAGTTCTTCCCGTTAAACGGAATAATATCAAGATGGCGCACCGCTTTTTGAGACAAATCTATTCCAATTTGGTTACCCAAATAGATCGTTTTTTGATTTTTAATTAATGCTCCTGAAAAACCATCAAATCTACTGTGAAAAGGGGTAACTCCAAAATAATTACCCGCAGCAAAAATTTCATTTTTTCCATCGCCATCAAAATCAGATTGCACGAAACTAGTAATTGGAGCAACCTGCATTTTATTTGAAAAAGGAACGAAGGTAAATTTTCCTTTATCGTTTCTCAAGTAGCCGGATTTTAAATTATGTACTTCATACATAGCCGCTTTTTCTAACATAGCTGGATCGAACACTTCTTCGACTTTTTTTCCAGCAAAGGAATTGTAATTATTGAATTTTTTCTTCAACATACCGCTGAATTCTTCTACTAATTCGTCAAGCCCCATAGTCGGATAGTAGTTTCCTTTCTTCTCAATCGCTACAATCGTTTCAAATGTTCCATTAGTATCAAAATCATCATAGTACATTTTCATAGGAAACTCTGAAGATGATTTGAATTTGGAATTCATTCCCCAGTTCCCTAATAGATAATCCTGATCCCCATCGTGATCAATATCAAAGGCAGCGATAGATTGCCATAATCCATTATGATTCCCTGGCAATAAACTCTCTGTAACGTCTTTAAAGCTTCCTTTACTATTGGCAAAAAAAGTAGGTTTCATCCATTCACCAACGACTATTAAATCTTGAGTGCCGTCTTTATTAAAATCAGTTACAAGAGCATCCGTTACCATTCCGATACTTGAAAAAGTAGCTCCTTGTACTATGGTAAACACACCCTTATTATTGTTCATCAAATAACAATCAGGCATTCTTCCAAAACTATTTGATTTGGAATTGTTACCAATAAAAACATCCAAGTCTCCGTCTTTGTCGTAATCGATTGTTTTAATAACCGAGGCATTCATCCCTTTGGTTTCTGGCAAATTAGATTTAGTCAATGCACTTCCTTGGTACAATCTTGGAATTAAATTGGCTGCATATTGCCCACTTCCAGACACAACGAACAAATCGTTTTGGCGATCACCATTAAAATCACCAATAACTGCTGAGGCATCTTCATAAATTGAATCAGCAACAATAGTTGAAAAACTTTTCTTGGTAAACCCATTTCCATTTTGAAGATAAATTGCTGCTTGTTTTCCTTGTGCTCCACCAAAGAAAATATCCTTTTTCCCATCATTGTTTAAGTCTCCAATAATTGTTGCAGGACCACGATCAGAACGTTGATAAGGAATTAATTTTTGTGATGTAAAATCCACAAAATCATTTTCTTGATGTATAAAATCTATCCCTAGATTAGTTGCTGATTTTTTAAAAATCGGCAATACTGAAGGATGTAAATTGGCGTAATTAAATGTTTTTCTGTTTTTATTAGGCAGAGCTGTAAGCGTTTGATTGGTTTTTACCTTTTTAAGTGTCTGGTACGTTTTATCCGGCCAAATGATTTGAACCGAATCTATCTGAGTAATTTTACCGTAACCAAAATGCGCAATTGGTTCTGAACTGGATTGAAAACCACGGGTCGTTTGAATATCTTTAAATTGTTTTTGACCTTTGACATAGGAAATTACTTTGGTACCAACACCCATAGTGTTTTTTCCACCAAATCGTAATTTTACTTTTAAGTAATTGGCTTTCGTGTTTGTTTTATTGATGTAAATCGAAGCAACACTATTCAAATTATTCGTTACGATATCTAAATCACCGTCATTATCCAAATCAGCATAGCCACCACCGTTAGAAATAATGGAGTCATTTTCTATCCAGTCATTAGATCGGTTTTTAAACTGTAAATCTTTAGACCCTTGAAATACATAATTCGGTACATTTGCCGAAGGCATTTTTTTCAAAGCTTGTTTATCTATAAGTTTTGTCGAATTTAACTTGGTTTTAATGCTTGAATTGGAATAGTATTTTATGTAATCCAAATCATTAGGTCGTTTTGGAATTCCGTTGCAAACAAAAATATCTTGTTCACCATCTTGATCATAATCAGCAAATAAAGTACTCCAACTCCAATCTGTTGCTGCTACTCCACTTAGTAAAGCGGTCTCCGTAAAATGTTTCCCAGCTTGATTGATTTGCAACATATTTCGAGTGTACTGATAGTGGTAGCCCAACTTTTCTGTACGGTATTTCAACATTTGCGGATTATCATCTCCAGCAGAAGATTTTAAAGCCGTTTCGTCTTCAGGAAGCATGTCTAAAGTCATCAGGTCAGGAAAACCATCGTGATTGATATCGGCAGCATCTACACCCATTGAAAAACGACTGGTATGCCCAAAATAATTTTTCATGCTTTCGGTAAAAGTACCGTCGCCATTATTCAAGTAGTAATAATCGTCTTCATGAAAATCATTACAAATATAAATATCCGGATTACCATCTAGATTAAAATCGGATACAGCAATTCCCAATCCATACCCATTGGCTCCACCGAAAATTCCAGCTTTTTCACTCACATCGATAAAATGACCATTGTCGTTTCGAAATAATTTATCCCCCGTTTCATAGCTTCTTTTATTTCTAATATCAGCTTTACCATAAGATGCTTCTGAATGTACTGCATGATTCAATAAATACATATCCAAATCACCGTCATTATCGTAATCTAAAAAGGCTGCTGATGTACTAAAATTGTCTAAGTCCAAACCGTATTCAGCCGCACTTTCGGTAAATGTGTTGTCCTTATTGTTGATGTACAACTCGTTATGACCTTCAAATCCGTGAATTCCCACAACGGCACAAACATAAATGTCCAAATAACCATCGCCGTTAACATCTGCCATAATGGAACCGGTATTCCAATCGCTTTCACCTTCAACACCGGCTTTTATAGAAATGTCTTCAAATTTATTTGCCCCTTTATTCAGGTACAATTTGTTTTTTCCTTGGTTAGAAGTAAAATAAATATCTACTAAACCATCATTATTAATATCGCCAAGTGCCACTCCACCTCCATTGTAATAATAGAGATAATCTAAAATCGAAATGTTTTTGGATTCGTCCAATTGATTCACAAATGTCACCTTACTTTCGTCTGGAGACAATTTATCAAACAATTGGTTTTCTTTTTTGGAACAGCCTGCAATGATTAAAGATGCTAGCGCTATTGTAATGAAATTATTCATTGATCGTAAACAATTTAGGTGAGGCATTATTCACTACTGCTATAAATGAAGCTGCTTTATTTTTAGTTTTAATTGCCTTCATTTTTTGCACTTCACCTGTGATGAAAATTCCAGATTTTGTATACGGCAACAAATTAAATTTGCCTTTTTTATTCCCTAATAAAACACTTCCGTGGCTAGAATCCAAACGTCCAAATTGCGGTTTAAATTCGTATTGATTTCCTCCAAGGATAATATCTAAATTTCCGTCTTTATTGATATCCAAAACACAAGAGGTATTTACAGTTGACAATTGTACTTCCTGAGGCATTATTTGGATTTCAAATTGACCATTCCCTTTGTTTATTGCTATAATACTCTCTTGAATAACTGCCATTTTTTGCAACGAATTAGCAATTACTTCAGGAGCAAAGATCTCTTGAATTGTTTTCCTTGCATAATCGCTGTAGTTTAAATTTTTCTTTTTAATAGAAGGAATTTGTTTAGCCAATTCTTGTTTTAAATTAATAGGCATGTCTTTTTCATCAATTGTACGTGTGCTAATTTGTTCAATCGTTCCGTTACTATCAAAGTCATTGATAAACAAACGCATTGGATTTTTAGCAGTTGCTTTGTAGGATGTATTTGTTCCCTTATTACCTAAAATTAAATCTTTTTTCCCATCATTATTCAAATCTACACATTGAACCGAATTCCAAAAACCATTATATCCAGATAAATTTGATTTAAACACAGCCAAACGTTTTCCTGTATTTTTGAAAATTTGAGGCGCCATCCAATCACCAACTAATAGTAAGTCTTTCTTATTATCATTATCGACATCTTCCCAAACAGCATCGGTTATCATTCCTGTTGTATTTAGTTTGAAAGCCTTTTTATCAATTACATTGGTAAAATTGCCTTTTCCATCATTTTCCAATAGCAAATGCTTAGGGTCAATTCCATACACTCCAGGAACGCTTCTGCTACCCACAAAAATATCCACATCGCCATCTTGATCAAAATCGTATGGAGCTATTACAGCTACATTGGTACTTGCAGAAGGAATAACTGTAGTAGATTTAGAAAAGATTCCTTTTCCGTTATTCATGTACAAACGATTTTTAAAATTTTCCGGACTGGTTCTTTCATTACCTCCAGAACCAACTACTAAATCCAAATCACCATCGCCATCAGCGTCAAGAAAAGAAGCAGCGGTGTCTTCAAAATTAGCATCGGCATCCAAAGCAGCTTGTTTAGTAATGCTGAAAACGGTTCCTTTATTAGTATATATTTTTCCTGCTTGTCCTTTGGCTCCACCAACAAACACATCGTCATTACCATCGCCATTAATATCTCCAACTGCTAATGAAGGCCCTTCTTGTGAAAGCATTTTAGAAATCAATCCTTCGTAATCAAAATCGATAAAATCATTTTCTTTATGCGCCACCCAATTCGATGTAACTTCCTTTAAAAATGGCTTTGTAATTGTTGTTTTAAATACATAATCTGATGTAGGATTTGCAATGGACAAATTGATAGTTGTATTTAAAGCTACTTTCTTAATAGTTTGTGTTTTGCCATTTGGCCAAATCACTTGTAAGGAATCAATTTTTTTAGTTCCAACACCAAAAGTCATTACATAATCAATTGACGATTGAAATCCTCTTGACGGTATTAACTCTTGACGGATCACTTCTTTCCCAGAATATAATTCAACAACACTTCCAACAGCAAACTTATTTTTAAGATCACCTTTCAACTTCACTTTTACAAAATGATTGGCTTTATTTTTTTCTGAATTATTACGGAATACAAACGACTCCATATTCACATTATTAACTACTAAATCCAAATCACCATCATTATCCAAATCACCATAAGCTGCTCCATTAGAAAAACTTGGCGTATCTAATCCCCAAGATGTAGCGTTATTAGTAAAGGTCAAATTCCTATTATTTTTAAAAGCGTAATTAGGAATTAGAGTACTTGGCATTTTAGCAATAATGGTTTCAATATCTTCTTTTACTCCAGTAACCACCATTTTTTGCATCAATTCATTAGCAAAAAAGTCCATAAAATCCTGATTAGTCAAATCATGATAAATACCATTACATACATAAATATCTTTGTATCCGTCATTATCCATGTCGAAAATTAGCGCTCCCCAACTCCAATCGGTTTTTGATACACCCGCAAAATTGGCAATTTCTGTAAAATGAGTACCTTCATTGATGTGTAATGCATTAGACATGTATTGATTAAAGAAATCCATGTTTAATTTGCGGGACAATAAATCATAGTTGTCAAAACTGGTAGTGTTTTTTAAACGTTCGTCGCCTTCAGGTAACATATCAGTTGTGAAGATATCAGCTTTACCATCATTATTAATATCGGCAAGATCTGCCCCCATTGAGGCTTGACTAATATGTGTAGCCCAAGTTTGAATTTGCTCAGAAAAAGTCCCGTTTTTATTATTGATATACAAATAATCTCTTTCATAGAAATCATTGGAAACATAAATATCTGGATACAAATCACCATTAACATCTCCAACAGTTACACCTAATCCAAAACCGATCAAACTTCCATAAATTCCGGAAGCTTCACTAACATCTACAAATTTCCCGTCATCGTTACGAAGCAACTTATCACCACCACCTTTCAATATATCAGCCACTTTCCAGTCCTTGTCACGTAATTCTCTTTTATTGGAATAGTTCAAAGAACTCACAGGAATAAAACTGTTATTTAAAATATAACAATCTAAATCACCATCTTTATCATAATCGAAAAAGGCAGCATGTGTTGTTATTCCGGTATCTGCCAAATTGTATTCTGCTGCTTTTTCAGTAAAAGTGCTATTACCGTTATTGATGTATAGTTGACTTTTTCTTATCGCGTCAATATTATTTCCAGCATCCAAAACATAAATATCTAAAAAACCATCTCCGTTAATATCTATCATAACCACACCGGTAGACCATGCCTTTTTACCTTGAATGCCTGATTTTACAGAGATATCCTCAAACTTAAAATCACCTTTATTTAGATACAATTTATTAGCGCCTTGATTGGAAATCAAAAAAACATCCGCTAAACCGTCATTATTAATATCGCCAATTGCTGCTCCACCTCCGTTATAAAAATTTCGGTATTTAAAAATGTTCATGTTCTCTCCGTTTTTGACTTCATTTTTAAAATCAATTCCCGTTTGAGAAGGTTCCAAAAGAGTAAAAAGCGCATCTGAATTGCCTTTAGAACAACTTGCTGTAACAAATACAAGAACAATAAAAAGTAGACGATTCAACATAATAAAATGGTGGTTAATTTTGAAATAATATGAGCCAGCAATTTATGGAAAAAGTAGAATATAAAAAAATTAAAATAAGCTTAATATTGTTGTGTTTACTGGAGATTGTAAACAAAAAAAGAGCCCTATAGGCTCATAAAAAAAATAAGGAGGACATTGCTGTCCTCCTTACCTATTTTAAACAAAATCAGGAATAATTAGTATCCAGGATTTTGAGATAAATTAGAGTTAAATAATGCATCCGCAGGAATTGGATACAATAAATATTTAGCATCAGAAGCATATGGTTTCAAAGCTCTAGCAGCAAGGAATTTTCCAAAACGAATTGCATCGTTTCTTCTCCATCCTTCCCACCATAATTCACGACCTCTTTCAGCATAGATACCATCTAAAGTAGCAGCAGCAGCAGTTACACCTGATCTTGCAGCCAATTGAGACATAATAGTACCTACTGAACCTGATCCACCTCTAGCAATTGCTTCTGCTTTCATTAACAAAGCATCAGAATAACGCATCAAGATCAAATCATTATCTGGTTGACCAAGGTTGTCAGCATCTGGAATGTATTTAATACCACGAACACCAGCAGTTTCAAGTGAAGCACCTGAAGTAATTAATGTTACGTTAGCAGTAAAATTCAAAGGATTGTTGTTTCTATCTTTCAATGCATTTGCAGGAATTGCAGTTCCGTTTTTATACATTTGACCTTCTAAGAAACCAATACCTTTACCTGAAGCATCTACTGTGTAAGTATAACCAGGAGCAGCATAGTGAGCACGATTATCAGCAGCATTAAATGTGCTATAGTAATCAGCTACAGTAGCAAATCCATTCCATCCGTCTGGAGTTTGGTTGTAGTGGTTACACATTCTCCATTTAGACTGCATTCCTCCACCTTCACCACCTTTGTTATTTTTAGAAGAAAAAATAATTTCAGATGAAGTATTGTTGTTTGGAGCAAAGTTTGACCAATAGTTAGACGCTAATGAATTAGTTAATGCATCAACATTTTGAACTACTTTAGTCATATCAGCTGCATCAAAAGTGTAAGGTCCAGCTGGATTAGCAGCAGTAAATACACCTTTGTTCAAATATACTTTAGCTAATAAGAAACGAGCTGCATCTTTGTTAGCAATACTTGCATCTCCAGCTGTTCTTGCAGGTAATGCATTAACAATAGCTTCTAATTCAGAGATGATAAATCCTGTAGCTTCAGCACGAGTCCATACTTTAGGATCATCTAATTTACTAGAACCAGCTGGTCTGTAAGGTACTTGACCGAATAAATCTACTACGTTATAAATATACCATGCACGTAAGAAACGAGCTTCTACAACTTGAGTAGCAGTTCCTCCATTTTCAATTACCAAATTACAGTTGTAAACATTTGATAATAAAGAGTTCCAAGCGTTTCTAACCTCACCGTGATCCGGTGCCCAAGTTTGTGTATGAATTTGTCTCCAAACTCCATTATCATCCCAGTCACCACCACGAGTTGGTCCAACCATTGCGTCTGTAGACATTTCATTCAATGCATACACACCACCTTGGCCGTTAAAATCTCTTAAACCATTATAAGCAGAGGTTAAAACTGCAGCAGTATTTACTGCAGTACCTCCTGAGGTATTATTTGATACACCATCTAAGATTTCTTCATCTAAGTTAGTACATCCGATACTAAAAGATACTATACCTAAGTACAATAAACCTTTTATTATGTTATTTCTTTTCATTGATATTAGTATTAAAAAGTTACATTAAGACCTAAAGCAATTGCTTTTGAACGTGGGTAAGATAAATAATCGATACCAGCAGATGGCACACCGTTAAGTGATTTATCTGTATTCACCTCAGGATCTAAACCAGAGTAGTTAGTGAATAACAATAAGTTTTGTCCATTCACAAAGAAACGAGCTGATTTAATTTTCAATTTATCCAATCCAGCACCTGTGAAAGTATAACCTAAAGTTAAGTTACCCATTCTCAAGAAATCTCCTTTTTCTAAATATTTAGTAGAAGGTGAGTTAGGATCTCCTTGCGCTTGAGCAGAAGAAGCAACACTAGCAGGCATGTTTCTTCCTCCAAGGAAAGCTCCTTTAAAGAAATAGGCATTAGCAGTATTATTATACAAATAGTGACCAAAAGCACCGTAGAATGAAACTGCAGCGTCAAAGTTTTTGTATGTTACATTAGTAGAGAAACCTAAGTTCATTTTAGGCAAACCTGTTTTTCCAACTAATTTTTTAGCAGCTAAACCTAATGAAGCATCTGCACCAGCAGCATCAGCATAAACTGAAGCACCAGTAGAATCAAATCCTCTCCACTCATACATATAGTAGCTGTAGATTGGCTCATTATTAGTTACAACTTGCGCATAAGCACCTGATAAACCTTGTCCGTGTAAAGCACCTGCTTGAATAAATCCAGCGAAGTTTTCAATTTTGTTAGACAAGAATGAAGCATTTGCAGAAACATCCCAAGTTAATTTTTCAGAATCAATCAATTTGTAGTTTGCACTTACCTCAATACCATTGTTGATCAAGTTTCCAGGTAAGTTAACGAAACGTGGAGACGGTGGACCTGGTTGAGTAGCCGCAGAAGGCACTGGGAAGATTAAATCTTGAGTATCTCTTTGGAAGTAATCAACAGAACCTGTTAATCTATTGTTCAACAAACCGAAATCAACACCAACACCGTAAGATGTAGTAGTTTCCCATTTCAAATCTGCATTATCATTAGTATCAACATTTAAATTACCGTTGTTACCATATGAAGCACGAGCTACTGCAGAGTTTACAGCAAATTCTTGATTTCCTGTTACACCGTAGTTAGTTCTAACTTTCAAGTTGTTCAATAAACCTGCTTTGTCTTCAAATACTTTGTATCCAACACCAACAGAAGGAAAAGATCCGTATTTGTTATTTGCACCTAATTTAGTAGAACCGTCCACACGAAGTGTAGCTGTAACTAATAAATTTTTGTACAATGTAGCATTTACTCTTGTAAAATAAGATTGCAATTCAACACGGTTTCTCCAAGAAGAAGCACGGTATTCGTTTTGCAAACCACCTTCGATATTGTCAATCAAGTTAGTTTGTTTTGCATCAAAACCTTTAGCAGAAACATCACTTCCGTTAGCAGTATAGTCATAGTAAGAATAACCTAATAAAGCATCAAATTGGAAATTATCGTTAATTGTTTTGTTGTAGTTCAAAGTATGCTCAAATGTTCTGTTTAATTTTTCAACATTTGAAATACCAGCCTGTCCAAATTTAGGAGCAGTAGCTCCTGGAGCAGTAGCTTGAGCTACGTTTTGAATATCAATTCCTGGAGATAATTGGAATTTTCTACTAGAATTAGAAGTTTCAACACCTACTAAAAATTGATAATTCAAGTTATCATTGATTTTTAAAGTAGATTTAACACTAGCCAATAATTTTTGAGTATTTGCATAATCTGTATAAGCATCAGATAATTGAGCTGGGTTAATGTAAGTATTACTCACTACATTGTAAGAACCATCTGCATTACGCAATTTTGTAGTTGGGTTCCAGTAAATAGCAGTTCCCATCAAGTTACCAATATAACCAGCACTGTTTGAAATCAAAGCAGATTGGTCTCTTAAACTTGAGTAATTCACTTTAGTATCAATTTTCAAATCACCTCCAAAAAAGTCATTAGAGTTGTTGAAAGCAATTGTATACTTATCTAATCCTGTTTTGTTTACAATACCTTCAGTATTTGAAGCACCAATAGATAAACGAGTTGATGAATTATCAGAAGATTTTGTGAACGATACATCATGATTAGAAGAGAAAGCATTTCTTAAAACTTCTTTTTCCCAGTTGTAACCAGTAGAACCATTATTTGGACCTCCGTTAGCAACGAATTCAGCAGAGTTCATCAATTTCAAGTTACTAGCTAAAGAACTGAAAGTAAATGAATTTGAATACGTTAACTGAGCTTCTTTAGATTTAGATTTTTTAGTAGTAATAACAATTACACCATTTGCTCCACGAGAACCATAAATAGCAGTAGAAGACGCATCTTTAAGAATTGTCATACTTTCAATATCATTTTGGTTGATGAAGTTCAATGGGTTTCTAGCAGAAGATCCACCTAAACCAATATCACTTCCACCTGCAGTAATGTCTCCACCATCTAAAGGCACACCATCCACAACAATAAGCGGACCGTTACCTGAACGAATAGAAGAGTTACCACGGATTCTGATGCTTGCACCAGCACCTGGCTCACCACTTGCAGAAGTTACTTGAACCCCTGAAACTTTACCTCTCAACAAATCTGCTGGAGATGGTGCACCTACGTTGTCAAAGCTTTTTGAGCTTAATTGATCAACTGCTCCGGTAGCATCTTTTTTCTTCACAGAACCGTAACCGATAACGACTACTTCTTTTAATTCTGCTGAATCTTCTTTTAAAGTAACATTTACGTTACTTCTTCCCGCTACATTTACTTCTTGACTTTTAAGACCAATGTAACTAAAAACTAAAACTGCGTTTGAGCCAGCGTTTTTGATTGTAAATTTACCATCAAAATCAGTTTGTGCTCCTTTTGTCGTTCCTTTAACTAATACAGAAGCCCCTGGAAGAGGTCCGCTAGCATCGGATACGGTACCTGACACATCTTGCGAGTATGTCAAACTTGTACATAGCATGGTTAGAAAAACCATCAAGCCTTTAAGTAGACTATTTTTCATACGTAATAAATAAGTTGGTTAATAAATGGTTTGTTTTAAATATTGAGCCAAACATAATACTAATTTTATGAAAAAATTAAGAAAAAGTGAACTATATCGTTTTCGGGGCATCGAAAACGTTTTCGATTCGAAAATTAATACCATAAAAAAACACGCAAAAAAATAGCTATTCTGTAAAAAAAAACGACTAAAAAAATACATTTAGTATATTTAAATCAAATACATTGAAAAAACGATGAATTTTATTCAATAAAAAGCTTGAAATTATATTTTTATTGCGAATTCTATAAAATAGTAAAAAATATATTTTTACAACTTAAACAATTCCTTAATCCTATCCATATGAGTTAAAATTTGGACATTTAAAATTATTCGATCAAATTAAGCCGTAACAATACTGAACCGACAACGATTTCGGAAAAATTCTACACATTAATATATATACAGAAGCCATCTTTTCATAAAAAGAATACTATTTTTAGCTCCCAATAAAAATCAAGATGAAAAACAAAAAGAAAATAATCCTACTAGGCGGCTTAATTTTAGGTACTCTATTTCACTTCAATAGCCAAGCTCAAGAAAAAAATGCTATTTCGATTTCATCAAAAGAAATACAAAAGGTTGATGCAACCCAATATTACAAAGAACCTTTTCGACCGCAATTCCATTTTTCGCCAGAAAAAAAATGGATGAATGACCCGAATGGAATGTTGTTTCACAATGGAACCTACCATTTGTTTTACCAATACTATCCAGATGACATAGTCTGGGGACCTATGCATTGGGGACATGCCACTAGTAAAGATTTAATTCATTGGCAACATCAAAAAATTGCCTTATTCCCTGATGAATTAGGATACATATTTTCAGGTAGTGCGGTAATGGATACCAACAACACTTCAGGACTTGGAACAAAAGAAAACCCTCCAATGATCGCCGTTTTTACATACCATAACATGGAATTTGAAAAGGCAGGAAAAATTAATACCCAAACTCAAGGTTTAGCTTACAGTATAGATCAAGGAGAAACTTGGAAAAAATACAACGCCAATCCAATTATCAATAACATAACCTTAAAGGATTTTAGAGATCCTAAAGTGTTTTGGAACGAGGAGACAAATCAATGGGATTTGGTTTTAGTTGCAGGCGATCGTGCTCAAATATACACTTCAGCTAATTTACTTCAATGGAAACTAGAAAGCGAATTTGGGCAAAATAAAGGGGCTCATGGAGGCGTTTGGGAATGTCCTGATTTGTTTAAAGTAAAAGTAAACGGAACTCAAGAAGAAAAATGGGTTCTTTTAGTGAGTATTAATCCGGGGGGGCCAAATGGTGGTTCGGCAACACAATATTTTGTAGGTGATTTTGATGGAAAAACCTTTACCACTTCTCAAAAAGAAACCAAATGGGTAGACTATGGAACGGATAATTATGCCGGTGTTACGTATAATGATGCTCCAGGTGGAGAACGCATTTTCTTAGGATGGATGAGTAATTGGAATTATGCCCGAGATACGCCAACAACCAATTGGCGAAGTGCAATGACGTTGCCAAGAACACTTTCGCTTTCCACAATTAAAGGAGATTATGTATTACAAAGTCAGCCTGTTGCACAATTAGATAAGCAATTATCAACAGACTTTTCTATTGAAAAAATTAAATTAAATAAAGGTGTAGATAAAGTATTTGCTTACTCCAATGTAAATCAATCTAAAATCCAATTTAAAGCGGAAAACAAAAATCTTAAATTAGTATTTTCGAATGATGCAAATGATTTGTTAGTACTTCAATACGATGCTCAAAAACAAACTTTTGCTATTGACAGACGACTTTCAGGAAAAGTGAATTTCGAGAAAAGTTTTGGCGAAAAAATTCATACAACTCCTACTCCGAATATAATTACAAAAAACATCGATTTTCAAATCATATTGGATTGGTCTTCTATTGAAATTTTCTTAAACGGAGGAGTATATTCGTTTACAGAACAAATTTTCCCGAACCAACCTTACACTAAATTAACCATTCAATCAGATGAAAATCAAGAGATTAAAACACTTTCTTTTCAATCTATAAAAGGAATTTGGTAAATACTATTTACAACCTAAATTAACTAAACCATAAAAACTAAAAAAAATGAACAACAAAAAAATTCTTTACTGGTCTATTGTAGTAGCCTTGGCCGGGTTCTTATTCGGCTTTGATACCGTAGTAATTTCAGGAGCCGACAAACAATTGCAACAATTATGGGGATCCTCCGATTTGTATCACGGATTAGTAGTGATGTCATCAGCCCTTTGGGGAACCGTTATTGGTGCCATATTTGGTTCGTATCCAACCAATATTCTTGGTAGAAAAAAGACCTTAATTATCATTGGATTATTATTTTTCATCTCGGCAATCGGAACTGCATTTGCTACTGATTCTATCATCTTCTCTATCTTTAGATTTTTAGGCGGAATTGGAATTGGTGCTTCAACTATTGCAGCCCCAACCTATGTTTCTGAGATCGCGCCTGCAAAGGATCGAGGAAAATTAGTAGCCTTGTACCAATTTAATATTGTTTTTGGAATTCTAATCGCCTTCACTTCTAATTTTTACTTGCAAGATATTGGAGAAAACTCTTGGCGATGGATGCTTGGAATTCAAGCCTTTCCAGCATTTGTTTACACCTTATTAGTTTTTGGAATTCCAGAAAGTCCGCGTTGGATTTTTGAATACAAAAAAGACAGAGCCCAAGCTATTTCCATCTTGAAACAAATCAATTCTGACGCTCAAGCAGAAGAAGAAATTGCAGCCATGGAAATAGAAACTGCTCAAGAAGTAAAAAACGAATCTATTTTCATGAAAAAATACCGAAAACCATTACTACTTGCCTTTTTCATTGCATTTTTCAATCAGCTATCTGGAATTAATGCCTTTTTGTATTATGCCCCACGTATTTTTGAATTGGCAGGTTTAGAAAAATCAGCTTCTTTCTTAAGTAGCATTGGAATTGGAATTATCAATTTGTTATTTACTATGGTTGGTATTTCTTTAATTGACAAATACGGTCGTAAAACCTTGATGTATTTAGGTTCTTTTGGTTATATAATTTCGTTAGGATTAGTAACAACTGCCTTTTATTTTGAATGGAAAGGAATGGCTGTACCGCTATTTTTCTTCTTGTTCATTGCCTCTCATGCCATTGGTCAAGGAGCAGTAATTTGGGTATTTATTTCTGAGTTATTCCCTAACAAATTAAGAGCGGCCGGAACTTCATTTGGCACCTCAGTGCACTGGGTTTTAGCAGCATTGATTCCGTCATTCATTCCATTTTTATTTAAAGAAATTGGAACCACTACTGTTTTCGCAATTTTCTGCATTATGATGGTATTCCAACTCCTTTGGGTATTTTTCAAAATGCCAGAAACTAAAGGAAGAACATTAGAAGAATTGTCTGAAAGTTTATCCAATAACAACTAATTATGGCGACAAAAATTGCTTGTTTTGGCGAAGTCTTATTTGACGTTTTTCCAACGCACAGAAAAATAGGCGGAGCACCTTTAAATGTAGGCCTTCGAATGGCTTCACTTGGAATCGATACGCAGATCATTAGTCGTATTGGACAAGATGAAATCGGGAATGAATTACTTGATTTTGTTTCCCAAAATGGAGTAAGTACCAATTCTATTCAAATAGACCCCAATTTTGCTACTGGTGAAGTACTAGTGAAATTAGACGATAAAGGCTCAGCTTCCTATACCATTAATTATCCCGTAGCTTGGGACAAAATTGAAGCTACAACTGAAGCGAAAAATGTGGTCGCCAATTCCGATGCCTTAGTTTTTGGAAGTTTGGTTTGTCGCGATACAACTTCGTATCAAAGCTTATTAACACTTTTACATTCGGCAAAATATAAAATATTTGACGTGAATTTAAGAGCGCCATTTTATACTAAAGAATTACTTTCCGAATTAATGAACAAAGCGGATTTCATCAAATTCAATGATGACGAATTGTATGAAATTAGCGCGTATTTAGGCTCCCCTTTTCATTCTTTGGAACAAAACATGCAGTTTATTGCCGAGAAAACCAACACCCAACATATTTGTGTCACCAAAGGGAGTCACGGGGCAGTTTTAATGTACAATAACCAATTATTTTACAATAGCGGATACAAAATAACCGTAGCTGACACCGTTGGTGCTGGAGATTCATTTTTGGCTGGATTGTTAACCCAATTATTGACTGGAATTGACCCTCAAAAAGCCATTAATTTTGCTTGTGCATTAGGCGCACTTGTGGCACAAGAAGAAGGAGCTAATCCAAAAATTTCACCTGAAGCTATTGCAAATTTTATGCAAGTATAAAAAGATGGATTTAAAAATCAACCACATACAACACATTGGCATCCCTGTTTCTAATATTCAAAAATCGATTGGTTTTTATGAAAAATTCGGTTTTACAAATGTAATGCCATCAAGCTTTGAAATAGAGGGTGAAAAAGGCGGAATTGTAGCCATGATGAAGCGAGATAGTATAATTTTAGAATTGTATCAAATGCCAGCTTCTTATTTAACAGAAATAACAAACAGGAAAGATGGTCATATTGACCACATTGCTTTTGATGTGGATGATATCGAATTGGCATTTACAACTATAAAAGAAAACCATTTTACCATTCTCGAGAAAGAACCTGTTTTCCTGAATTTTTGGAACAAAGGATGTAAATATTTCAATATTCTAGGACCTGATGGTGAACGTTTAGAATTCAACGAAATCATTAAATAACTATAAACTACAACTTAATTATTACCCGCATGAAAAAGAATCAAATGCTGTTGATTGCCTTACTCTTTTCTTCTTTTATGAGTATAACAGCACAAGAAAACAAAACAACAATCGTAAAAAATGGTGATGCCAAATGGTGGAAAGAAGCCGTTATTTACCAAATTTATCCTCGCAGTTTTAAAGACAGTGATGGAGATGGAATTGGAGATATCAAAGGAATTATCTCCAAATTAGACTACTTAAAAAGTTTAGGAATTGATGCGGTTTGGCTAAGCCCAATTTACGATTCTCCTAATGATGATAACGGTTACGATATCAGCAATTACAGAGAAATCTTAAAGGATTTTGGAACCATGGCTGATTTTGATCTTTTGCTGCAAGAAATGCACAAAAGAAACATTAAATTAATTATGGATATGGTAGTTAATCACAGTAGTGATGAACACGATTGGTTCAAACAATCAAAAAGCTCAAGAGACAATAAATACCGTGATTATTACTATTGGTGGCCTGCAGAAAAAGGGACTCCACCTTACCGTTGGAGTTTTTTTGATGTCAATAGTAACGCTTGGAAATACGATGCGACAACCAACGCTTATTATTTGCATTATTTCTCTCAAAAACAACCCGATTTAAACTGGAATAATCCTTCTCTTCGTAAAGAAATTTACGACACAATGACGTTTTGGTTGAACAAAGGAATTGATGGATTTAGAATGGATGCTTTTCAATTTATTTCAAAAGACGATTCATTCCCAGCACTACCAAAAGAAATTGTAAACAACACACTTGAGATTATCAAATTTTATGGAAATGGGCCTAAATTACACGAGCACATTCAAGAAATGAATCGTGAAGTTTTGAGTAAATTTCCGAATGCCATGTCGGTTTCTGAAGGTGCTGGAGATTCGCCAGAAGCAGCTATGAAATTTGTTGATCCAGATCGAAAAGAATTAAACCTAGCGTATCATTTTGAAAGTGTGGATATTGGAAATCATGTTCGCGAATTTGGATTAGTAAAATACAAAGACATTTTCTCTAGATATGATGAAGTGTTTAAAGACAAAGGATGGTTGTCCATTTTTGTATCCAATCATGATCAGCCAAGAATGGTGAGTAAATTTGGAAATGATACACCTCAATTTAGAGCTGTTTCTTCTAAAATGCTTTCTACTTTCGTTATGACTATGAGAGGAACCCCTTATAACTTCAATGGAGATGAAATTGGTATGGTCAATATTCGCTTTGATAATATTGAAGATTATAATGATGTTGATACCCGAAACAAATACGAACAACTTAAAAATGCGGGTGGCGATTTGAAGGCTTTTTTGGAAAACAAAAAACAAACTTCTAGAGAAAATGGAAGAACCCCTTTTCAATGGGATACTAGTGCTAATGGAGGATTTACAACGGGTAAGCCTTGGTTAAAAGTAAATCCAAACTATGCTGAAATTAATGCAGCAGCACAAGAAAAAGATCCAAATTCAGTCTTGAATTATTATAGAAAATTAGTTAAAATTAGAAAAGCGAGTCCAGTGCTTCAATATGGAAAATACACTCTATTAGATCATGATAATCCTAATGTATTTGCATATACTAGAGAACTTGAGGGAAAAAAAGTAGTGGTTTTATTAAACTTTACTGAGAAAGAAGCTGCATTTGATTTGGGTTTTTCTACAAAAAACACAAGACTGATTTTGGGCAATTACCCTACGACAAGATCGTCAAAATCAAACACTTTACGACCATATGAATCATTAATTTTAGAGGTAAAATAAACCTTATTTTTTTGTATTTAATGCGGTTTCAAATGAATTGAAACCGCATTTTTTATATCTGATACTTTTGATAAAAATATAACATATTACATCCTATTTGTAAATAGTAAACAAATTAAAACCCTTTTTTCAAAAAAATGAATATCTTGGCGTTTCTATGAGTTTTACTAGTAGTAAACTAATTCACAAACTGATATTTAATATATTTGTTCCCAAATCAAAAGTCAATGAAAAACATTACTCTTAAAGAAATTGCAACTACCCTAGGAATTTCGATAACGACCGTTTCAAAGGCGTTAAAAGATTATTCTGATGTTAGTGAAAAAACTAAAAAAGCAGTCAAGGAATTGGCTCAAAACCTCAATTATACACCCAATAGTTTTGCAGTAAATTTAAGAACAAAAGAATCCAAAACTATTGGTTTAATTATCCCTGAAGTTACTCATCACTTTTTTTCAAATATCATTAAATCAATAATTGATGCTGCCGAAAAAAATGGGTATTTGGTGATTATATTACAATCCAATGAAAGCCTAGAGTTAGAAAAAAAACAAGTCGATTTATTAATCAACAAAAGGGTTGATGGTATATTAATATCCTTGTCTAATGAATCCAATAACGATTCGCATATTCAAGACATATTGAATAGAAAAATTCCATTAGTCATGTTTGATAAAATTGCCAAACTTGCTAAATGTTCCAAAGTAGTTATTGACGATCAAAAAGCGGGATTTGATGCCACACAACACTTAATTGACAATGGTTGTAAAAAAATAGCTCACATCCGTGGTCCACTAAATCCTCAAAATTCTATTGATCGTTATTTAGGCTATAAAAAAGCATTAGAATCCAACGGAATTCCATTTGATTCCAAACTAGTATACACCTGTGAAAAAGTAAACTTTGAAGAAGGACTGGAATTTACCAAACAATTATTTGAAGAACATCCAGATATAGATGGGATTTTTGCAATAACTGACTTAGTAGCCGTAGGGGCACTAGCGTATTGTAACGATCAAAAAATAAATGTGCCGAAGGATGTCAAAGTAATTGGTTTTAGCAACTGGTTTATGTCTCAAGTTATTACGCCAAAATTAAGTACGGTAGAACAGCCTAGTCACGAAATGGGCATCGCTGCTTTTAATTTATTATTAGAAGAAATGGCAGCACGAAAAGAAGAATCAGAATACAATCCAAAAACTATAGAATTAGACACTCAAATTATTGAAAGAGAGTCAAGTAGAAACTAATTGATTTTATTTCAGAAATTGTATGTTCCGTTTTAAACCCTCTAGTTTTGTTCTTTTCAAAGGTGAATCTTTGAATACTTTTTGAAAAGTTTCAGACGTAATTTCCTCCCAGTCTTTTTTGGAAAATGAAAGCAATTCAGGATTGGCTTGAAATAAGGGTTCGCTATGGGGTTTTGAAAATCGATTCCACGGACAAACATCTTGACATACATCACATCCAAAAGCCCAATCATCCAATTTTCCTTTCATCTCTTCAGGAAGATTCTCTTTCAATTCAATAGTATAATACGAAATACATTTGCTACCATCGACTTGGTAAGGCGCAATTATTGCTTGGGTAGGACAAGCATCTAAACAAGCAGTACAACTGCCGCAATGATCGGTTGTTGCAAAATCATATTCCAATTCCAAATCAATAATTAATTCGGCAATAAAATAAAAAGAGCCCATTTTTTGGGTAATCAGATTGCTGTTTTTACCAATCCAACCCAATCCACTTTTGGCAGCCCAAGCTTTGTCCAATACTGGAGCAGAATCTACAAAAGCTCTTCCTGAAACAGCTCCTATATTTTCTTGAATTGCAAATAATAAAGCGTTAAGCTTTTCTTTGATTACAAAATGATAATCTTGGCCATAAGCATATTTGGAAATTTTATAGGAGTCCTCTCTTTGAAATTCGGAAGGATAATAATTCAAAAGTAACGAGACCACACTTTTGGCACCATCTACCAATAAAGTAGGATCCAAACGTTTATCAAAATGGTTTTCCATATAGGCCATCTGACCATGATTGTTATTTTTAAGCCATTTTTCAAGCCGTGGCGCTTCTTTTTCTAAAAAACCAGCCTTGGATATACCGCAGGACAAAAAACCAAGGCTTTGCGCCTCTAATTTGATGAATTGCGAATATTTTGATTGAGTAGAAATAAAAATAGAATTAAAACAATCCGCCTTGAATATTGGTTTTTAACTTTCCTAAGTGCTTATACGCTTTGTCAGTTACTTCACGACCTCGTGGAGTACGCATAATAAATCCTTCTTGAATTAAGAAAGGCTCATAGACTTCTTCAATAGTTTCGCTACTTTCTGAAACCGCAGTTGCCAAGGTTGTAAGACCCACAGGACCGCCTTTAAATTTATCGATAATAGTATTTAAAATTTTATTATCCATTTCATCCAAACCATGCGCGTCCACATTAAGCGCTTTTAAGGCATATCTTGCAATTTCTATGTCAATGGTACCATTACCCTTAATTTGCGCAAAATCACGTACTCTACGCAATAATGCGTTAGCAATACGAGGCGTGCCTCTACTTCGTCCAGCGATTTCAATAGCTGCTTCAAGATCAATAGGCATTTTTAAAATACTTGCACTACGTTCAATAATAGTAGTCAAAAGTTCTGTAGTGTAATATTGTAAACGAGAGGAGATTCCAAAACGAGCACGCATTGGCGCGGTCAATAAACCCGATCGTGTAGTAGCACCAATTAAAGTAAAAGGATTTAGATTGATTTGAACCGTTCTAGCGTTAGGACCAGATTCAATCATAATATCAATCTTGAAATCTTCCATTGCAGAATATAAATATTCTTCCACAATTGGACTTAAACGATGGATCTCATCGATAAATAAAACGTCGCGTTCTTCGAGATTAGTTAATAAACCCGCTAGATCACCTGGCTTGTCTAAAACAGGGCCTGATGTTATTTTGATTCCTACTTGCAATTCATTAGCCAAAATATTAGCCAAGGTAGTTTTACCCAAACCGGGAGGTCCATGAAACAAGGTATGATCTAAAGCTTCATTTCGCTGATTAGCTGCTTCTACAAATACCTTAAGGTTTTCAAGAATTTGATCTTGACCCGCAAAATCATCAAATGAAAGTGGTCTCAATCTTTTTTCAAGATCAAGTTCTTCTGGATTATAGCCTTTTGTAGTTGGATCTAAATTTTCGTTCATGAAACAAATATAGAGAAAGATTAGTAAGAAATTATAGTAGTGATAAAGTAGAAATAAAAAAGCCTCTACAATAGAGGCTTTTTTATATTAGTGATGTAAAACTTCTTCACCTGGTTTCATTGGAACATTCTGCGGAACAAAATCTTCATCATGAGCTGGGTTACTATAATCGTAAGGCCATCTGTGTACTTCTGGAATTTCTCCTGGCCAGTTACCGTGAATATGTTCTACAGGAGCTGTCCATTCTAATGTATTTGATTTCCATGGATTTTGTTCAGATTTCTTACCGTAAAAAATACTTACAAAGAAATTGTATAAGAACACCAATTGGAAAGCACCTCCGATTAAAGCAAATGTTGTAATTAAAACATTTACATTTTGCAAATCGTCAAATAATGGGAAGTTAGTGTTTGTATAATAACGTCTTGGTAAACCTGCTAATCCAATAAAGTGCATTGGGAAGAAAACTCCATAAGCACAAACCGCTGTTACCCAAAAGTGAATATACCCTAAATTTTTATTTAACATTCTACCAAACATTCTTGGGAACCAATGATAAATACCAGCAAACATTCCATAAAGAGCAGAAATACCCATTACTAAGTGAAAGTGTGCTACTACGAAATACGTATCGTGAACATTAATATCCAAAGTACTGTCTCCCAAAATAATACCTGTTAAACCTCCAGTAATGAAAGTAGATACTAATCCAATTGAAAACAACATAGCTGGATTAAACTGTAAATTTCCTTTCCACAAAGTAGTAATGTAGTTAAAGGCTTTTACAGCAGATGGAATTGCAATCAACAAAGTAGTAAAGGTAAATACCGAACCCAAGAATGGATTCATACCTGATATAAACATATGGTGACCCCAAACAATCGTAGATAAAAATGCGATCGCCAAGATAGACATAATCATGGCTCTATATCCAAAAATAGGTTTACGAGAACTCGTTGCAATAACTTCAGAAGTAATTCCTAAAGCTGGTAATAATACGATATATACTTCAGGGTGACCTAAGAACCAAAATAAATGTTCAAATAATACTGGTGAACCACCTTGATAGTGTAGTACTTCTCCTGCAATATAAATATCTGATAAGAAAAATGAAGTTCCAAAACTTCTATCAAAAATCAATAATAAGGCTGCAGATAATAATACTGGGAATGAAACTATACCAATAATTGCAGTAACAAAGAAAGCCCAAATTGTCAATGGCAATCTCGTCATTGTCATTCCTTTTGTTCTCAAGTTGATTACAGTTACAACATAATTCAAAGATCCCATTAAAGAAGATGCAATAAATATAGCCATAGAAACTAACCAAAGTGTCATCCCAGTTCCTGATCCAGGAATTGCTTGAGGCAATGCGCTTAAAGGAGGGTAGATTGTCCATCCAGAAGAGGCAGGACCTGCTTCAACGAATAGAGAACAAATCATAATAACACTTGACAAGAAAAATAACCAATAGGAAATCATATTCATGAATCCTGAAGCCATATCTCGAGCACCAATTTGAAGTGGAATCAATAAATTACTAAAGGTACCACTCAAAGCAGCTGTCAATACAAAGAAAACCATAATGGTTCCATGAATAGTAACCAAAGCCAAGTAAATATCATTAGCCATTACTCCATCAGGAGCAAATTTATCTCCTAATAAAATATTGAAAATTTTAAAAGATTCTTCTGGCCAAGCCAATTGCATTCTGAAAAGCAATGACATACCCACACCAATAATTCCCATAACAATACCCGTTAACAAGTATTGTTTAGCAATCATTTTATGGTCAATACTAAAGATATATTTAGTAATGAATGTTTCTTTATGATGATGATCGTGTTCGTGACCGTGTAAATCTGCTGACATATTTATATACTTTATAAATTTTAATTTAATTATTTCATTGCAACCTTAGAAGCAACAGTATCCGATGATACAACTGTAGTGTCAGTTGAAGTACCATCTGCAGCTGGAGCTGGCTCATTTGAAGCTTTCACTTCTTTAACTAAAGCTACTTTATCAGACAACCATGCTTTATATTCTTCTGGAGTATCCACAACAATTTTCATTTGCATATTGTAATGTGACGCTCCACAGATTTTATTACATAACAAAAGGTAATCAAATGTATACGGATCTAGAGCTGTATTTCCTGCCGCAACTAGTTCAGCACTTTTCTTAGTTCTTAATTCATTAATTCTTGTTACTTTTTCAACCATAAATGGCAACTCTCTATATTCAGCTGTTGTATAAACTGGAGTAAAAGCAAACTGAGTAACCATACCAGGAACACAATTCATTTGAGCTCTAAAATGAGGCATATAGGCTGAGTGCAAAACATCTTGAGAACGAATCTTGAAAAGTACTTTCTTCCCTTTAGGAATATGCAATTCAGAAGTCACAAAATCATCTTGTGCATTTGGATCTGACAAATCCATACCAACAGCATTAACACCATCAATAAGTCTCACATTTGCTTTACCTAATACATTATCAGCACCTGCATAACGTGCAGTCCATTTGAACTGTTGAGCGTATAATTCTATAACAACTACTTCTTCGTCTTCATCAACAAACATGATGTTGTTCCAAGCATACAAACCATATAAAATCAAACCAGCTAATACTACAGCAGGAATCGAACTCCAAATGGCTTCTAATTTATTATTGTCAGCAAAAAATGTCGCTTTTTGATCTTTTTTACCTCTGTATTTGAAAGCAAAAAAGTGTAATAATACTTGAGTAATAGCTTGAACAATAAAAATCAAAACCCAAGTGATATTCATCAAAGTATCTACATCTGAACCGTGCTCTGATGCAGGAGTGTGTAAAGGAAGATCTCCCCATTTCACTAAACCATAAATTGTAAAAATATAAATGAATGCTAAAAAGCCAAACATCAAATATCCTTGAACATTGTTATCATTATCAGAGGCTATTTGTGAGTCATCCGCACTTGAATTCCCTACTTGAGTCAAATCAAATATTTTGGTCAACTGCCAAATTGCAACAGCTAATAAAACTAAAACTATAATTACCAACAAACTTGTCATCTGTTTTTATTTAAATATTATTAATAATGAAAATGTTTACTCTCTTCAATGAATGGATTTCTTTTAGCCAATAAAGGAGCTTTAGTTAATGCTGTGAAAACAACATAAATAAACAAACCTAAGAAGAAAAGAACAGAAGCAATTTCTGATACTCCAATAAACCATTGGTCACCAACTGTACCAGGCATAATCATGTTAAAGAAGTCAACATAATGTCCTAATAATATAACTGAACCCGCCATAACCAATATCCAAGTAATTCTTTTGAAATCTGTATTGATCAAAATCAATAATGGGAATAAGAAGTTCATGACAACTGCTCCAAAAAATGGCAAGTTGTACAATTGAATACGAGTTACGTAGTAAGTAATTTCTTCTGGAATATCAGCATACCAAATCAACATAAACTGTGAAAACCATAAGTAGGTCCAGAATACACTAATACCAAACATAAATTTAGCTAAATCATGGATATGACTAGTATTTACATGCTCTAAATAGCCTTTTGATTTAAGGTATAAAGTTACCATCGCGATCATTGTGATACCACTTACAAAGAAACTTGCAAATACATACCATCCAAATAATGTACTGAACCAGTGCGGATCAATAGACATAATCCAGTCCCAAGACATAATTGATTCAGATACGATGAAGAACACTAAAAATCCAGCAGACATTTTGAAGTTCTTTTTGTAGTTCAAATTATCATCCGCTTCATCTTGTGCCAAACAATTTTTTCTAGAATAATATCGGTAAGCATTCCAGCCTAATAAGAAAATAGCCGCTCTAACAATCCAAAATGGAAAATTTAAATATCCAGCTTTACCAGCAATAATGTGATCGTAATTGGCACTGTTAGGGTCAGTAACCCCTTCACCTAACCAAACGAATAAGTGATTAAAATGCAATCCAGATAAAATTAAAAAAACAAAGAACAAAACAGAACCTACAGGTAAGTAGGCTGTAATACCTTGCATCACTCTAAATAATACCGGAGACCATCCAGCTTGTGCCACTTGTTGAATAGCATAAAATGCTAATGTTCCCATTGAAATTAACAAGAAGAAAATACAAGCAACATATAATGCAGCCCATGGTTTGTTTTGCAATTGATGCAAAACATGTGTTAAGTGTGCTTCATGTTCAGCATGAGCATCTCCTTCATGAGACTCAGTAGCTTCATGTGCTTTTTCAATAGGAGCTTCTGCTTTCATCTCATGAGATTGGTCAGCTTCATGAGCCTCAGTAGCTTCATGACCTTTTTCAATAGGCGCTTCCGATTTTACCTCATGAGCCTCAGTAGCCTCATTTTTAACAGCAGCATGACCACCATGACTTTCAGCAGCCAAAAGTGCTTCTACTTCTTTTATATCTTTAGGAGCAGTATAAAAACCGTAACCAATTCCTAAAAGACCTACAGCCATAAGGATTAGTGAAAAAGTTTTTAATTTACTTGAAAATGTATACATATCTTTAACGATCAGTTAGTTCAACAATTATAAATTATAATTCGCTTTTTAGTTTTAGAACATAGTTAGCCACTAACCAACGTTCTTTGGCATCCAATTGATTGGCATGTGAACCCATAGAGTTTAATCCATAAGTAATTACATGAAAAATACTACCCTCTGTAATTGGTCTATCAGCATAACTAGGAACTCCAAGGAATTTTTCTCTTTCTACTAATTTCCCTTTACCATTTCCGGCAGCACCATGACAACTGATACAATAGATTTCATAAAGTTCTTGTCCTTTAACAATATCTTTTTGAATAGAATCTAGTGGTGATTTCAAATTAGCTTTAGCTAACTCATAACCTGCAGTAGAATTTTCATATTCATACACATCAAATCCTCTTTTTAATGATCCAGTTGCAGGAAGTTGACCTTCCTTACCATCCTTAAATGCAGCTGATTCAGAATACGTTTCGTATCCTACAGATTCATACATGTTTGGAAAATATTGGTAGTTTGGCGCAGATTTATCGTGACATGACACCAATGTAGTCATACCAAACAATAACGCTATTTTAAATATATTTTTCATAACTATGATTAATGCTTTTCTATTACTTTAACTTCAACAGCTCCAGTGTTCTCAAAGAATGAAACTAATTCAGCTTCATTATTATGAACCGCAACTTCCATTAAAAAATGGTCATCTGTAGTTCTAACATCTGGGTTCTCTGCTTCTTTAAATGGCCATAATTTACTTCTCATATAAAAAGTTATTACCATTAAGTGAGCTGCAAAAAATACCGTTTCTTCAAACATAATTGGAACGAAAGCTGGCATGTTTTCAATATAACTAAAACTTGGTTTTCCACCAATATCTTGTGGCCAATCTTGGATCATAATGTAATTCATCATCCAAGTTCCAAAAGAGATACCGCACAACCCATATAAGAAAGCACAAATGGCTAAACGTGTTGGGGCCAATCCCATCGCTTTATCCAAACCGTGAACAGGAAATGGACTAAAAACTTCTTCGATATGATAATGAGCTGCACGTGTTTTTTTAACGGCATCCATTAATACATCATCGTCATTATAAATGGCGTATATTACTTTATTACTCATGGTGTGACTCTTTATTTGCTCTTTCTCTAATATAATTATCTCCAGTTGCTTTTAAGATTGTTTTAACCTCTGCTTGAGCAATTACCGGGAATGTTCTAGCATACAATAAAAACAATACAAAGAAGAAACCAATTGTTCCAATGAAAATACCAATATCAACAAATGTTGGTGAAAACATTGTCCATGATGATGGTAAATAATCTCTGTGTAATGATGTTACAATGATTACGAAACGCTCGAACCACATACCAATATTAACCACAATTGAGATAATAAATGAGAACATAATACTTGTTCTTAATTTTTTAAACCACATGAATTGAGGAGAGAAAACGTTACAAGTCATCATTGACCAGTACGCCCACCAATAAGGTCCTGTTGCTCTGTTTAAGAAAGCATACTGCTCGTACTCAACACCTGAATACCAAGCCACAAATAATTCAGTGATATAAGCAACCCCTACAATAGAACCTGTAATCATGATTACAATGTTCATTAATTCAATATGTTGAATAGTGATATACGCTTCTAGATTTGACACTTTTCTCATGATGATAAGCAAGGTATTAACCATTGCAAATCCAGAGAAAACGGCTCCAGCTACGAAGTAAGGAGGGAAAATGGTAGTATGCCATCCTGGAATTACTGAAGTAGCAAAGTCCATCGATACAATAGTGTGCACAGAAAGTACCAAAGGAGTAGCTAAACCTGCAAGAACTAAAGATACTTCTTCAAAACGTTGCCAATCTTTTGCACGACCGCTCCATCCAAAACTTAATATAGAATATACTCTTTTGTTAAATGGAGTGATTGCTCTATCTCTTAACATAGCAAAATCAGGCAATAATCCAGTCCACCAGAAAACCAATGATACAGAAAGGTACGTTGAAATTGCAAATACGTCCCAAAGCAAAGGTGAATTAAAGTTAACCCATAATGAACCAAATTGGTTTGGAATAGGCAATACCCAGTAAGCCAACCAAGGACGACCCATGTGAATAATTGGGAATAATCCAGCTTGAATTACAGAGAAAATAGTCATTGCTTCAGCAGAACGGTTAATAGCCATTCTCCATCGTTGACGGAAAAGCAATAATACAGCTGAAATCAATGTTCCTGCGTGACCGATACCTACCCACCAAACAAAGTTAGTGATATCCCAAGCCCAGCCCACGGTTTTATTTAATCCCCATGTTCCAATTCCTGTAGATACAGTATAGATAATACAGCCTAATCCCCAAAGGAAAGCTGTTAATGCGATTGAAAACACAATCCACCAATGTTTGTTAGCTTTTCCCTCAACAGGTGCTGCAACATCTACCGTTACATCGTGATAAGATTTATCACCTATAACTAAAGGTTTTCTAATGCTTGATTCGTAGTGAGACGACATAATCCTTTATCTTGTTTCTTAATAAATAATTTAATAACTAAGTATTTCTAACTTTAACGTGATAAATCACATTTGGCTTAGTTCCTACATGCTCTAACAAATGATACATTCTATCATCAGCAGCCAACTTAGCTACTTTTGCTTCCGTATCATTCACATCTCCAAATACCATTGCTCCATTAGAACAAGCATTTGAACAAGCGGTTTGGAATTCTCCATCTTGAATAGCTCTTCCTTCTCTTTTTGCTTTTAAAATTGTTGCTTGAGTCATTTGAAGACACATTGAACATTTTTCCATAACTCCACGAGAACGAACATTTACATCTGGATTCAATACCATACGACCTAAATCATCATTCATATGATAATCAAACTCGCTGTTTTGACTGTATAAGAACCAGTTGAAACGACGTACTTTATAAGGACAGTTGTTTGCACAATAACGAGTACCAACACATCTATTATAAGCCATATTATTTTGTCCTTGACGACCATGAGAAGTTGCCGCTACTGGACATACAGTTTCACAAGGAGCGTGATTACAATGTTGACACATAACCGGTTGGAAAGCCACTTGAGGATTATCTCCCGCTTTTTCCATTTCGTTAAATGTTGACAATGAACTAGACAAACCTGCAATGTTTTCTTTTCTTTCGTTATCACCTTCAAAAGTGCTTTCAGAAGAGTAGTATCTATCAATACGCAACCAGTGCATATCACGACTTCTTCTAACTTCAGCCTTACCAACTACAGGAACATTGTTCTCTGCATGACAAGCGATAACACAAGCACCACAACCAGTACAAGCATTTAAGTCGATAGAAAGATTAAAATGATGTCCAATTGAACGATCAAATGAATCCCATAAATCCACTTTTGTTGACTCTACTTCTTTGTGATCTAAAGATACCATAGGAACTTCATTCCACTCTTTAGCATCCTTAGTGTTGAAAATTTCTAAAGTAGTTTCTTTAATAATATCCCCTCTACCCATTAACGTTTTTTGACCTTGAACACAAGCAAACTCATGCTCTCCTTCAACTTTCGCTATAGAAACAGATTGTACACTATTAAATCCTTTATATAAAGCGTAAGCATTTACACCTACAGCCATTTCTTCTTTTAAAGCCGCTTTACGACCATATCCTAAAGCCAAACCTACAGTTCCAACAGCTTGACCTGGTTGAACAATTACAGGCACATTTTCTAATTTGGCACCATCTGCAGTTGTAATAGTAGCATAACTACCATTCAATCCACCGTTAGCAACAATTTCATTTGATAATCCTAATTTTTTAGCATCAGCATTAGAAACCGTTACATAATTATCCCAAGATACTCTTGTGATTGGATCAGGGAATTCTTGTAACCAAGGATTGTTCGCTTGTTGACCATCTCCTAAACCAGTTTTGGTATATAAAACTAACTCAAATGATTCAGCAGCTTTTGATTTTGATAAAGTTGATGCTGCAGAGGCATAATCAGCTGATCCAGCAGAAGCTGTTGGAATTGCACCAACAAATACACCATCGTGTAATACTTTATTCCAAGTAGAACCAGCTGTTATAGAAGCAGCAGTTCCTTTAATGTAATCGTAAAAAGTTCCCGCGTTACCATTCAAAGACAATAAAACATCTTGAAATTGTTTGGTATTAAATAATGGACGAATAGTAGGTTGTGTAAGGCTATAAGTACCTTTAGTCAAACTTAAATCGTTCCATGATTCTAAATAATGAGGAACTGGTGCAGCAATTGTAGCAACTGAAGCTGTTTCATCTTCTTTCAAAGTAAAGGCAACTGAAGTGGTTACTTTTTTAAGTCCTTCTACAAAAGAAGCACTATCTGCCATAGTATATACTGGATTAACACCACTCATAATTAATGTATGAACGCTACCAGCTTTCATCTCACTAACCAATTGAGCTACTTTCTCGTTAGATCCTTTTCTTATTTGTCTTGTTCCAGAAGTTGTAAAAGCTTCACTAGCCAATTTTTGGTTGATTGCTAATACTAATAATTGAGCATTTTTATCTTGAATTCCAGATACCAATACCCCTTTTGAACCAGCAGCTTTTAATTGTTGAGCCGCTTTAGTAACTTCTGATTTGAATTGTTCATCTAAATTTACTGCAACTGAAGAACCAGTTACTACATTATAAATATGAACTAATGCTTGTTTTTGATTAGCCGTAGACATTGGCAAACGCTTGTCTGCAGCAGCACCAGATAAAGTCATATTCGCTTCCAATTGGAAGTGACGTGACATTTTACCATTTTTAGGTATTCTACCTTGAGCATAACCTGCACCATATCCGCCACCTTGCCAATCGCCTAAGAAATCAGCACCAACAGAAACAATTAAAGAAGCTTTAGAAAAATCATAATCTACTAAGGCTCTTTCACCATATACTGTTTCAAAAGCATCTAATGCTTCTGAAGAGGAAACTGCATCATAAACAACATGTTTTGCGTTTGGATTTTTGGCAACAAATTCAGCAATCAACTTTTCAGTTGACGGACTTGCCAAAGTATTAGTCAACAAAACAACTTGACCTCCTTTTGCTTTAGCTTCTACAATGCTTGATGCAATTTTAGCATTCACATCGGACCAACTTGCATTAGCACCAGCGATTTTTGGTTCTTTCAAACGCATGCTGTCATACAATGACAAGATAGACGCATGAACTCTTGCGTTAGCAGAAAATTTTGCTCCAGCAATAGTGTTGTTGTCAATTTTGATTGGGCGACCTTCACGTGTTTTAACTAATAAATTAGCAAAATCAAATCCGTCAAAAACAGAAGTTGCATAATAATCAGCTACACCAGGGATTATTTGTTCTGGTTGTAACACATAAGGTATTGATTTATGAACAGGACCTTCACATGCAGCAAGAGTTGCAGCAGCAGTGCTAAATCCAACGTACTTTAAAAAGTCACGACGTGTTGTAGAAGAGGATAAAGAATCACTATTTCCTAAAAATTCATCAGTAGGAATTTCTTCAACGAATTCGTTATTTTTAAGCGCCTCAACAATAGAACTATTTCCGTCTAGTTCCTCAACACTTTTCCAGTATTTTTTGTTTGATGACATATATAAATATTAAAAACTTAATAATTTGATTAATAGTGACATTTACCACATTCTAAACCTCCCATTTGAGCAGCAGTCAATTTGTCTACTCCATATTTTTTAGAAAGTTGTTCGTGGATTTTAGTGTAATATTCATTACCCTCCATTTTAACGTCTGTTTTTCTGTGGCAATCAATACACCAACCCATTGTCAAAGGAGCAAACTGTTTTTGAATTTCATATTCTTGAACTGGACCATGACAAGTCTGACACTCAATACCCGCAACAGTTACGTGTTGTGAGTGGTTGAAATATACAAAGTCAGGTAAGTTATGAATACGAACCCATTTAACCGGCTGTGTTTTTCCTGTATACGATTGTGTAGCAGGATCCCAACCTACAGCGGTATATAATTTTTGGATTTGCTCATCATAAAATGCTTTGCTGTACTCAGGAGTAGCAGTTGTTTCAGCAACTTCGGCAATGTTTTTATGACAATTCATACACACATTCAAAGAAGGTATACCTCCATTTTTACTAACTCTAGCAGCAGAGTGACAATACTTACAATTGATCTCATTATCTCCAGCGTGAATTCTGTGAGAATAATGTATTGGTTGAATTGGCGCATACTCTTGATCAACACCAACTTGCATTAAGAAACCATAAACCAAATAAGCTCCAGATAACAATAAAAATATTACTGTAACCAAAACTAAAAATTGGTTTCTAACAAATGCTTTCCAAATTGGAGTTGTAGGCTCTTTTGGAGCTACTTCAATATTATTAGCTTTAGCTACTTTACGTAATACGCTGTTTACTAAAAACAACATCACTACCAACATCGCCATCACCAATGCCAAAGCACCTAAAATAATTGTATTTGTTATACCTCCTTCGGCTTGAGGAGCAGCTACTTCAGTACCAGGAACAGCGGCAGCAGGCGCTTCTTCTTTCGGAGTAGAAGTATAGGCAATTATGTTATCAATATCTGCTTCTGATAATTGAGGAAAAGCAGTCATTACTGACTTATTATACTCTTCATAAATTTTCACAGCCTGAGCGTCTCCTGATTTAATTAAATCAGAACTATTGTGAACCCATTTGTAGATCCACGACATCTCATACTTACCAGCCACACCTCTTAAAGCAGGACCAGTCGCTTTTGCGTCAAGCTTATGACAAGCCGCACAATTTGCATTAAAAAGTTCTTTACCAACAACAGGATCACCTCCAGCAGAAGCAGCAGGAGCCGCAGCAGCATCAGCCGCCGGAGCAGCATCTTGAGCAAATGAAGTTAGAGAGAAAGTTAGCATTAAAGCTAAGCAGAAATATAATTTCCTTACGATCGAATTATGGTTACCCATCTTTTTCATATAGTATAATGATTATCTACTAAAATTAGTACAATTAATTCTAAAAACACTTTTTAGAAAAACGTATACATTCTTTTAAAACTTGCACAAAAATACGACTTAAGAACTATTCTCAAAACCTTAAAATAATCTTAAATTCAATTTATATTAATTCTAAATAATATTTGCATTTAGTATTATCTAAGTAAATATTACATTTGTATAAAAACCATCACATTATGAGAATTTTAGGCATTTCAAAAGTAGTTTTTGTATTTATTTTTACTACTTTTTATTGTGTTGTAATTCAGGCACAAACATCAAAAAACAATACAAATACAGAAGATAAAGTGGCTCATTTAATTGTAGAAAAGCGAAAAATTAACCCATCATTAGTTTCAAAAGAGAGATATAAAATTCAGATATTTAGTGGAGAAAGTGAAAAAGCAAAAAAAACTGTAATTCAATTTAAACAAGAATTTAAAGACATTGATGCTACTATTGTGTTTAATACTCCCAACTACAAAGTATGGGTAGGTAACTTTAAATCTAGAATGGAAGCGGAAAGAAATTTTGCCGAAATCAAAAAAAAATACAAAAACACTTTACTCATAAAACCTCAATAATAATTAAGCATAAAAAAATCCCGAATAATCGGGATTTTTTTATGCTTGTCAATTTTATTTCAATTTCTTTTTGATAGCTACTTCATGGTAGGCTTCAATAACATCTCTTTCTTCGATATCATTATACCCTTTAATTTGAATACCACAATCATACCCTTTCGTAACTTCTTTCACATCGTCTTTAAAACGTTTCAGCGCTACTAATTCACCATCAAATACAACCACTCCTTCTCTAACTACACGAACCTTAGCGTTTCTTGTAATTTTACCATCCATCACCATACATCCTGCAATTGATCCAACTTTAGAGATTTTAAATATCTCTCTAATTTCAGCTGTACCCAGAACTTCTTCTTTCATTTCAGGCGCTAACATTCCTTCCATTGCGTCTTTCAAGTCGTCAATAGCGGCATAGATAATTGAATAATAACGGATATCGATTTCTTCTTTATCTGCTAATTGTCTTGCATTTCCTGCAGGACGAACATTAAATCCAATAATGATTGCATCCGAAGCAGAAGCCAACATTACGTCAGTCTCCGTGATTGCACCCACTCCTTTGTGGATAATATTAATTTGAACTTCTTCGGTAGATAATTTAGAGAACGAATCAGACAATGCTTCAACAGAACCATCAACGTCTCCTTTAAGGATCACGTTCAATTCTTTAAATTGACCTAATGCGATTCGTCGTCCAATTTCATCTAATGTAATATGTCGTTGTGTTCTTACCGATTGCTCACGCATCAATTGAGAACGTTTTGAAGCAATTTGTTTTGCTTCTTTTTCATCTTCAAAAATATTGAATTTATCACCAGCAGTAGCTGCTCCGTCCAAACCTAAAACAGATACTGGAGTTGAAGGTCCTGCTTCAATTACTACATGTCCACGTTCATCATGCATGGCTTTAATTTTACCATGATGTTTACCTGCTAACATATAATCTCCAATTCTCAATGTTCCGTGTTGTACTAATAAAGTAGAAACATATCCTTTACCTTTATCCAAGAAGGCTTCTACAACAGTCCCTTGAGCTGCTTTATTTGGATTTGATTTTAAATCTAAAATTTCAGCTTCAAGCAAAACCTTTTCAAGTAATTCTTTTACACCTAATCCTGTTTTTGCAGAAATATCATGGGATTGGATTTTACCACCCCAATCTTCAACTAGCAAGTTCATACCAGCTAATCTTTCTTTAATCTTATCTGGATTAGCATTTGGCTTATCTACTTTGTTAATTGCGAAAATAATTGGAACACCTGCCGCTTGAGCGTGACTAATTGCCTCTTTAGTTTGTGGCATGATATCATCATCCGCAGCAATTACAATAATTGCAATATCGGTAACTTGAGCTCCACGTGCACGCATTGCTGTAAAGGCTTCGTGACCTGGTGTATCTAAAAATGCTATTTTTTGACCGTTATCCAAAGTCACCCCATAAGCACCAATGTGCTGCGTGATTCCTCCAGACTCTCCTGCAATTACATTTTCTTTACGAATGTAATCTAATAAAGAGGTTTTACCGTGATCTACGTGTCCCATCACCGTAACGATAGGGGCTCTGAACATTAAATCTTCTTCTTTATCTTCAACAACCTGAATGGCTTCTTCGATATCAACAGTAATAAATTCTACTTCGTAACCAAATTCATCTGCAACGATAGTCAATGTTTCAGCATCCAAACGCTGATTCATCGTAACCATAATTCCAAGTGACATACAAGTACCAATTACTTTAGTAATAGGCACGTCCATCATGATAGCAATTTCACCTACGGTAACAAATTCAGTAACTTTAATCGTTTTACTTCCTTCATCAATTGCTCTTTGCTCTTCATCAGATTTTTGACGGTGTGTATCTCTTTTATCTCTTCTGTATTTGGCAGCTTTAGATTTACCACCTTTACCTTGAAGTTTTTCAAGAGTTTCACGAATTTGATTTTTTACTTCTTCTTCTGTAGGTTCTACTTTTGCAACAATAGCTGGTCTATTCCCTTTTACAAAACCAGGTTTAGCGCTTCTATTTGCATTGTAACCACCTCCAGTATTTGGAGTTATTTTATTTGGATTTGGTGCTCCTGGCTCACCTGGAGTAGATGACTTAGCAACAATTCTTTTTCTTTTATTTTTTCCAGCATTAGCTCCTGTACCTGGTGCACCTGGCACGCCTGGTTTATTAGGAGTAATTTTAGGATCTTCTTTTTTCTTTTTAGGCTTATTGAACTGCGACAAATCAATAGTTTGTCCTGTTAACGTAGCACCTGATAATTTTTGATATTGAGTAGTAATCGTTTCGTCTACTTGAGCATCATCCGAATTGCCTTCGGCGATTACCTCAGCTGCAATTCCTTTTTTATCTTGTTTTGGAGCTACCTCAGCAACAGGTTTTACTTCTTTTTTGTCTGAAACTGGTTTTTCAGAAACAACATCTTGGGGTGCATTTTGGGTTTTAACTTCTGCAGGAGCAGCTTTTTTAGGATTGAGTTCAATTTTACCCACTTGAATTGGACCAGTTACAACGGCTTTCGCTTTAATAACTTCTTGGCGCTCCTCTTCTTGTTTGCGTTTTTCCTCTATTTCAAGCTCACGTTGAATACGTAACGCTTCTTTTTCTTTTCTTTTCTCTTCTCCTACTTCTTTTGAAGCCTCTTTATTCCCCTTATCGCCCGCAAATTGACTTTGTAGGATACCAAACTCTCGTTCAGAAATTTTAGCATTTGGATTTGCATCAATAGCAATTCCCTTATCTTTAAGATAATCTACTGCTCTTTCTAACGAAATGTTTAATTCCCTTAAAACCTTGTTAATTCTTATTACTCTCTCTTCAGACATAAAACCTTTTTATTATTATCTTTTTGTTGTGTTTCTTAATTTACATTGATAAAAATTAAGATGTGTATTCAAGAATTAGATTAATTATCAAATTCTTCTTTTAAAATTTTAATTACATCTAGAATTGTTTCTTCTTCTAAATCAGTTCTTCTCACTAAATCAGCTACTTCATGTTTTAAAATACTTCTTGCAGTATCCAATCCAATTTTAGCAAATTCATCGATGATCCATTGTTCGATTTCATCTGAGAATTCAGTTAATTCAATATCATCTTCTTCACCACCAGCAACATCTCCTTCGCGAATTACATCTAACTCATATCCTGTCAAAAGACCTGCTAATTTAATATTGTGACCCCCTCTACCGATTGCTTTAGAAACTTCTTCAAGTTTTAAGAACACTTCCGCTCTTTTAGTTTCTTCATTAATTTTAATCGAAGATACTTTTGCTGGACTTAAAGCACGAGTGATGTATAATTGATTATTTGTTGTGTAATTAATTACGTCAATATTTTCGTTTCCTAACTCACGAACAATTCCGTGAATACGTGATCCTTTCATACCCACACAAGCTCCTACAGGATCAATTCTATCATCATAAGAATCTACAGCTACTTTTGCTTTTTCACCAGGGATTCTTACTACATTTTTAACCATAATCAATCCGTCAAAAACTTCAGGAATTTCTTGTTCAAATAATTTTTCTAAGAACACATTAGAGGTTCTAGACATAATGATTTGAGGTTTGTTTCCTTTTAATTCAACACTTTCGATAATTCCACGAACATTATCTCCTTTACGGAAAAAGTCAGATGGGATTTGTTTTTCTTTTGGCAATACAATTTCATTACCTTCATCGTCCACCAAAATAACTACTCTTGGTCTTACATGGTGTACTTCGGCAGTATATATTTCACCGATAATATCTTTAAATTGTTTGTACAAATTAGTATTATCGTGTTCATGGATTTTAGAAATCAAGTTTTGACGTAATGCCAAAATAGCTCTTCTTCCCAAATCAATTAATTTTACTTCTTCAGAAACCTCTTCACCAATTTCAAAATCGGCTTCAATTTTTCTCGCTTCAGTAAGCGTGATTTCTTCGTTTTCGAAATCCAAATCTTCGTCAGCAACGATCACTCGTCGTCTCCAAATCTCCATATCTCCTTTGTCAGGATTGATAATGATATCGAAGTTATCATCTGAACCGTATTTTTTCTTTAATGCATTTCTAAATACATCTTCTAAAATTGCCATAAGCGTTACACGATCAATAAGTTTATCATCTTTAAACTCTGAAAATGAATCGATTAATGCTAAATTTTCCATGCGAAATCTTTATTTAAAATGTTACTGTAACAATTGCTTCTTTTATATCTGTATACGGAAGTTCCAACGTCTTTTGAACGGTTTCTTTTCCTTTACCTACTTTCTTTGGTTCTCTTGCTTGCCATGACAAAATTACAAAATCATCATTAGCTTCGACCAATTCGGCTTCAATATTTTCAGTTGATGTCTTCACTATCAGCGTTCTACCAACATTTTTTTTGTATTGACGAACCATTTTTAATGGCGAACCCACTCCTACTGAGGCTACTTCTAGCGAGTAATCTTGTTCTTCTCTGTCTAAATTGTTTTCAATTGAGCGACTTACATCGATACAATCCTGCAATGCTACTCCATTGTCTCCATCTATATTGACAATGATTTTGAAAGCATCTGTAATTGTTAAGTCAATTAAAAACAAACTTGGCTTATCTAATAAGCATTCCTCAACCAGTGTATTTACTTTTTCTTTGAACGTCATAGTTGTATAAAAAGAGGGGACGATTAGTCCCCTCATTATCTAGATTTTAATAAATAACGATGCAAATATAGTGTTATTTTTTAATATTAAAAATAATTATACAACAGTTGTCTAAAACAAAAAAGTTTCATGAAATGAATCATAAAACTTTTTTGATATCTATTTTTTAACTTTTATAGTTGTTCTTGAACCAAATTAATGATTGCGTTTGCATCTAGTTCTCCAGCTTGTCGCCAAACCATCTGACCTTCCTTGTAAATCATGAGAGTTGGCAAACCTTTAATTCGAAGTGCCTCGGCTAGCTCTTGATTTTTATCAACATCTATTTTAATCACTTTGGCTTTATCACCAAGTGCGGCCGCAACATCTCGTATAACTGGATGCATTGAAACCGAAGACTCATTCCAATCAGTGTAAAAATCGATTAACACTGGAATTTGTGCGTTTATAAGTTCTCCAAATTTTGACATAAAACCAAAAATTTAATTTTTATAATCTGCTTTAAAAGAGATAAATATTTTACAAATGTAGTATTTTTAGTTAATTACACTAATTTATTGCCTTTTTTTAGCTCTATTACTGTAATTTCCGGCATAATTCCTACTCTACCCGAATAGGCATGAAAACCAAAACCTCGATTTACATAGACATACCTTCCTTTGTTTTCATACAATCCCGCCCATTGCTTATACACATATTGTACCAAACTCCATTTAAAGTAGCCTGGAATTTCAATTCCAAACTGCATTCCATGCGTATGACCTGATAATGTTAAGTGAAAATGGTTCTTATGATGTTGTACAATATAGTCCCAATGACTTGGATCATGACTCATAAGTATTTTAAAATCCTGAGGAGTCAATCCCTCAGCTGCTTTGTCGATATCTCCTAATTTTTTGAAATTGTGGCCCCAATTTTCAACACCCACTAATGCAAGTTTTTGACCTCCTTTTTCAATAAAAGTGTGCTCATTCAAAAGCAATTTGAAATCAATTTGCCCGTATAAATTTTTGATCGCTTGAAAATTAGCTTCTTTTTCTTTTTCAGATGGCCAAGTGACGTATTCTCCATAATCATGATTCCCAAGCACCGAATACTTACCGTATTTATGTTCTTTGATTCTATTAAAGGTGCTAATCCACGGAATCATTTCCTTGGCATGTGTATTTACAATATCTCCTGTAAATAAGATCATATCTGAATTTTGCGCATTTACCAAATCTATAGCATAGTTGATTTTCTCCGAATTATCAAAACTACCGCTATGCACATCCGAAATTTGTGTAATCGTAAACCCGTCAAATTCTTCTGGTAAATCTGGAAAATAAATACGTTGTTTAATTACTTTAAAATTATACTTCCCTTCAAAAATTCCATATAGTAAAGATAAAAAAGGTATCGCTGCTAATCCCAATCCTAACTGGCTCACAAATTTTCTTCTTGAAGCAAAAAATGGTTGATCGTTCTTTTTCTTTGCTAAAAAAGTTACAGAACCTTTCCCAACTCTAAATACATCTTCGGTGAACATTACAATTGCCAACACAATTTTAGGCAAATAAACCATTAATACAAGCCCTAATACAAACATCGTTTGATGTGTTTGACCTTTGGAACGATCAAATTGAGAGATAGTATATAAAAAGTAAATCGCAAACAATAACGAAACTACTTGGTACAACACCAATACTTTTTTTCGTTGTATTAATGTGCGAAAAGCTTGAAAGGAAAACCATTCTATAGCCCCCCAGATCAGAAAAAAGAGTAGTAAAACAACATTCATTTATAATGCACTAAATAATTTCGGGAACAAAATAACAACTTAATTATTCACAACAGGATTTAATTAATTAAAATTTAACTCTTAAAGAAAACTTTCATTCGGTTTACTTATTTTTACAGATTCAAATTTTAGAACAAAATACCAATGTCTGCCAAAAAACGCCTTTTCCTTCTTGATGCTTATGCCTTAATATTTAGAGGTTATTATGCCTTTATTAAAAATCCAAGGATCAATTCAAAAGGAATGGACACCTCCGCCATCATGGGATTTATGAATTCACTGATGGATGTGATAAAAAGAGAAAAACCAGATCATTTAGCGGTTGCTTTTGACAAAGGCGGTAGTGATTTGCGAAATGACATTTACCCTGAATACAAAGCCAATCGCGATGCTACTCCTGAAGCCATTAAAATTGCGGTACCTTATATACAAGAATTACTGCGCGCCATGCATATTCCTATTATAGAAGTAAAAGGATATGAAGCAGACGACTTGATTGGGACAATTGCCAAACAAGCCGAAAAACAGAATTACCAAGTTTTCATGGTCACTCCAGATAAGGATTTTGCGCAATTGGTTTCTGAAAATATCTTTATGTACAAACCTGCCCGAATGGGTAACGGAATTGAAATTTGGGGAATTCCTGAAGTTTTGGCAAAATTTGAAATAGACAGACCTGAACAAGTAATTGATTTTCTTGGAATGATGGGCGACGCAGCCGATAATATTCCGGGATTACCAGGTGTGGGCGAAGTTACTGCTAAGAAATTATTAAAGGAATTCGGCTCCATGGAAAACTTATTGGCCAACACCGACAAGTTGAAAGGAAAAATGAAAGACAATATTGAAGCCAATAAGGAAAAAGGACTTTTATCTAAGACCTTGGCGACAATTTTATTAGACTGTCCTGTCCAATTTAACGAAACCGATTATGAATTGTCTACCCCTGATGTGGACAAAACAGATGCTTTATTCAACGAACTAGAATTTCGAAGAATGGCCGAACAATTTGACGCTATATTTAGGAAAGGAGAAACTGCTCCAGTAGTTGACGAGGCCAAATTATATAAAAAACCACAACCAAAAACGGAAGAACAATTTGACCTTTTTGGAAGCGCTATCGATGAAGGTTCTGATGAAACCCGTCATCAATATTACAATACCTTAGAAAACACAACCCATTCGTACCAAATTATTCAAGGCGATTTAGGAATCAAACTTTTATTGCAAAACCTACAAAATCAAACTTCGGTTTGTTTTGACACCGAAACAACTGGTCTAGATGCCTTACATGCCGAGTTAGTCGGAATTTCATTTTCGTATGAAAAAGGAAAAGGGTTTTACATTCCGTTTCCGGAGAACCAAACCGAAGCACAATCTTTAATTGAAAAATTAGTTCCTTTTTTCGAAAACGAAACAATCGAAAAAATTGGACAGAATTTAAAATACGACTTAAAAGTTTTGTCTAATTATGGCATTACAGTAAAAGGGAAATTGTTTGACACCATGATTGCGCATTATTTGATTAACCCTGACATGCGCCATAATATGGATATCTTATCCGAAACCTATTTGAAATATGCGCCGCAATCTATTGAAGTGTTAATTGGAAAAAAAGGAAAAAATCAAAAATCGATGCGAGATGTTCCTTTGGAAGAAATCAAAGAATACGCCGTGGAAGATGCTGATGTAACCTTACAACTTTCAGAAATTTTCAACACTGAATTAGACAAAACCCATACTAAAAAACTTTTCGAAGAAATTGAAATTCCATTGGTTACTGTTTTGGCCAGCATGGAAAAAGAAGGAATCAATTTGGATGTTCCTTTCTTACAATCGTTATCGAAAGAATTAGGAGACGATATTGCAAAATTAGAAAGTCGCATTTACGAAATTGCAGGCGAAAAATTCAATTTGGCTTCTCCAAAACAATTGGGAGATATTTTATTTGACAAACTTAAAATTGGCGGTGCCAAACAAAAGAAAACCAAAACTGGTCAATATGCAACTGGGGAAGAAATCTTAAGTTATTTGGCTAAAGACAACGAAATCGTAAGTGCCATTTTAGATTGGCGTTCGTTGATCAAATTACAAAATACCTATGTCGAAGCATTGCCTTTGCAAGTAGATGCCAAAACGCATCGCGTTCATACCGATTACATGCAAACGGTTGCCGCTACTGGTCGTTTGAGTTCCAATAATCCTAATTTGCAAAATATTCCAATTCGAACAGAACGTGGAAGACAAATTAGAAAAGCATTTATTGCAAGAGATGAAAACTATACGTTACTCTCTGCCGATTACTCTCAAATTGAATTGCGTATTATTGCCGCTTTATGCGGAGAAGAAAATATGATCAAAGCTTTTCAACAAGGCGAAGACATTCATAAAAGTACCGCTGCCAAAGTATTCAATGTGCCTTTAGAAGAAGTAACTAAAGAACAACGTAGTCATGCTAAAACGGTTAACTTCGGAATTATATATGGTGTTTCGGCATTTGGATTAAGCAATCAAACTTCGCTTTCTCGTGCTGAAAGCGCCACCTTAATCGAAGCGTATTACACTACTTATCCAAAACTTAAATCCTACATTCAGGAGCAAATAGAAAGCGCCAGAGAAAATGGTTTTGTACAAACTATTTTAGGTCGTAGACGTTATTTAAAAGACATCAATTCAGCCAACGCAATTGTGAGAGGTGCCGCGGAACGAAATGCGGTAAACGCCCCAATTCAAGGAAGCGCTGCCGATATTATCAAAATTGCCATGATCAATATTCACAAAAGATTAATTGCTGAAAATTGGAAATCAAAAATGCTATTGCAAGTGCATGACGAATTGGTGTTTGATGTTCACAATAGTGAATTGGAAAAAATTCAACCAATGATCAAACACGAAATGGAACAAGCGGTGGTTTTAAGTGTTCCTTTGGAAGTGGAAATTGGAATAGGAAAAGATTGGCTAGAAGCCCATTAATACCATAAAAAAATCCATTCAATAGAATGGATTTTTTGTTTTATACTCTTGCGGTAGTTTCGCGTTCTTTTAAAACGGTTTTAATAATTTTTGTTTCGTACGGCGGTTCTTCTTCAGAATCGTCTTCCAAACGTTTAATTAATAACTTGGCTGCTTCTTCTCCAATCTCAATTCCGTGTTGACTCACTGTAGTCAAACTTGGAGACAATCTTCTAGAAGCTAAAATTCCATCGGCAAAACCAATGATGCAAAGTTCTTCCGGAATTTTATATCCCTTTTTCAAGCCCATTCGTAAAGCAGCAACCGAATCATTTTCTTCTAAAGCAAAGATACCGTCGATTTTGTTTTTGGCGAAAACTTCCTCCATTTGGACTTTCAAATCCTCTTCGGAGTCGGTTCTAATGATCAGATTAGTATTGACTGGAATATTATTTTTTTCTAATGCTTTTAAATAACCTTCAAATCGAAGTTTTCCAACGCTCAAATTATCAACAGATGAAAGTAAGGCAATATTTTTACACCCTAAATCAATTAAACGTTGCGTAGAATCTAAAGCCGAATCAAAATCGTCAACAATGACTTTATCACAATCAATACCTTCGGCAGTTCGATCAAACATGACAATTGGAGTACCGTCATTGATAATTTCCTTAAAGTGATCGTAATTGTTTTGCTTTTGTGCCTCTTCAGAAACAGATAAAATAAATCCGTCAATCGTACCATTACTCAACATCTCTAGTGTATGCGCCTCTTTTTCCAAAGACTCATTCGAAATACACATGATCACATTATATCCTTTCTCGTCAGCCACTTTTTCAATTCCGCTAAATACTTTGGCAAAAAACGAATTCAAAATATTCGGAATAATTACGCCGATTGTTTTGGTTTTTCTATTCTTAAGATTCAACCCAATCACATTAGGCTTATAGTTTTTAAGTTTAGCGTATTCCTTTATTTTCGTTTTGGTTTGTTCGCTAATTTCAGGACTATCGTTAAGTGCTTTTGAAACTGTTGACACAGACACATTAAGTTCTTTGGCGATTTGTTTAAGAGTTGCTTTAGCTTTCATAGTTGGAAATTAAAGTGCTAAAATAAGAAAAAAATCGGTTGAATGACTCGATTTGACTCATCACGGCCAGATTTTCATTGAAAAAACACTAGAAAAATCAAGACTTTTAAAAAAATTTAAGCCAAAAGATACAAAAAAGAGGTTCGAAAAAAACAAAAACAAAAAGTAGTCTGAAAACAAATCCTTTAGCTACTGATAATCAAGACTAAATAATATTTTCAGACAATTTGTATTTCAGAAAAATAATTGTACTTTTGCAACCCCTTTATTGGGGATGGAATGTTTAATTAAAAATATATTATGGACGCATTAAGCTACAAGACACAATCAGCAAGCAAAGCCACCGTTACAAAAGAGTGGATTGTTGTTGATGCTGATGGTCATAACTTAGGTCGTCTTGCTTCAAAAGTCGCTATGATTTTGAGAGGTAAGTACAAGCCAAGTTATACACCACACGTGGACTGCGGAGATAACGTAATCGTTATTAACGCAGAAAAAATCAACCTTACAGGTAACAAATTGGATGAAAAAACATACATCCGTCACACTGGTTACCCTGGAGGACAAAGAACTTTGACTGCAAAAGTATTGCAATCAAAAAATCCAGCTTTATTAGTAGAAAAAGCTGTAAAAGGAATGTTACCTAAAAACAAATTAGGAGCTGAACTTTTTAGAAATTTAAATGTTGTTGTTGGTTCTGAGCACAAACAAGGCGCTCAAAAACCAAAAACTGTTAACCTAAACGATCTTAAGTAATGGGAGTTATTCACAAAATCGGTAGAAGAAAAACCGCTGTTGCACGTGTTTATGTTTCGGAAGGAACAGGAGTAATCACTGTAAACAAAAAAGAATTCGCAACTTACTTTCCTACAGCTACTTTACAGTACAAAGTGTTACAACCAATGTCTATGACAGAGAACGCTAACAATTTTGACGTAAAAGTAAATGTATACGGAGGTGGTTCAACTGGTCAAGCAGAAGCTGTAAGAATGGCATTAGCACGTGTAATGTGTGAAGTAAATGCTGAAAACAGAGCAATCTTGAAACCAGAAGGTTTATTAACTAGAGACCCTAGAATGGTTGAACGTAAGAAATTCGGTCAGAAGAAAGCTCGTAAGAGATTCCAATTCTCTAAACGTTAATAGTACCTGTCTTGTATTATTTATACAAGACATATTGATTATTAAATTTAAAAACAATGTTGTTGTTGTCCCGTTGAGGCGGGAAATTAGTTTAGCATCTAAATGAAGTCTAAAGCCAAAAAGCCAAAAGAAACATTGCTAATCAACAGAACGTAAACTAAACAAAAAATGTCAAACAAAGTAGAAGTAAAAGAATTACTAGAAGCAGGTGTTCACTTCGGACACATGACTAGAAAATGGGACCCAAACATGGCTCCTTACATTTATATGGAACGTAATGGAATCCACATTATCAATCTATATAAAACAGCAGCAAAAATTGAAGAAGCTAATGAAGCTTTGAAAAAAATCGCTGCATCAGGTAGAAAAATCTTATTCGTTGCTACCAAAAAACAAGCAAAAGATATCGTAGCTGAAAAAGCTAAAGCAGCAAACATGCCTTACATCACTGAAAGATGGCCTGGCGGAATGTTGACTAACTTCGTAACTATCCGTAAAGCTGTTAAAAAAATGGCTACTATTGATAAAATGAAGAAAGACGGAACATTCATGACTCTTTCTAAAAAAGAGCGTTTGCAAGTAGATCGTCTTCGTGCTAAATTAGAGAAAAACTTAGGTTCTATCGCTGACATGTCTAGACTACCTGCAGCCTTGTTCGTAGTTGATATCAAAGCAGAACACATCGCAATAAAAGAAGCACAAAAATTAAACATTCCAGTTTTCGCAATGGTGGATACGAATTCAGACCCAAGAGAGGTTGATTACGTTATCCCTGCAAATGATGATGCTTCTAAATCAATCGATAAAATTTTAACTTTAGTTACTGCAGCTGTAGTTGAAGGTCTTTCTGATAGAGGATCTGAAAAAGAAGCTGACGAAGTTGCTGCTCCTGCTGCTGAAGCAGTTGCTGCTCCTGTTGAAGTAGAGGCTGCTCCGGCTGCTGAAGCTCCTGCAACTGAAGAATAAATAAAACCATTTAAAGATTGAAGGATTTAAAGATTACAAAATATTAATTGTTACAATTGATACTTAGTCCTTAAATTTTTCAATCTTTTAATCTTTAAATTAAAAAAATTATGGCAACAATTACTGCTGCAGACGTAAATAAATTAAGAACAATCACAGGTGCAGGTATGATGGACTGCAAAAAAGCCTTGGTTGAAGCTGAAGGAGATTTCGATTTAGCGATCGAAAACTTACGTAAAAAAGGACAAAAAGTAGCGGCTAACCGTTCTGATAGAGAATCTACAGAAGGTGCTGTTATCGCTGTTGTAAACGACGCTAAAACATCAGGTGTTGTAATCTCATTAAACTGTGAAACTGACTTCGTTGGTAAAAACGAATCTTTCGTGAAATTAGCACAAGAATTAGCTGCTTTAGCTTTGAACTTTGATTCTAAAGAGGCTTTCTTAGCAACTGATTTCCACGGAATCACTGTAGCTGAAAAATTAATCGAGCAAACAGGAGTAATCGGAGAAAAAATTGAAATCAGTTCTTTCGAAAGATTAGAAGGAGCCTTCATTGGTTCTTACATCCACGCTGGAAATAAAATCGCTACTTTAGTTTCATTATCTGCTAATGTTGCTGGAGCTGAAGAAGCTGCTAGAAACGTTGCAATGCAAGCTGCTGCGATGAACCCAATTGCTTTGAACGAAGCTGGAGTTGATGCTGCAGTTATTGAAAAAGAAATCGAAATTGCAAAAGAGCAACTACGAGCTGAAGGTAAACCAGAAGCAATGTTGGAAAACATTTCTAAAGGAAAAATCCAACGTTTTTACAAAGACAATACATTAGTAAACCAAGATTACATTAAAGATGGTTCTATGAATGTTGCTTCTTACGTAAAATCAGTAGATGCTAACTTAACTGTTACAGGATTTAAAAGAGCCGCTTTAGGTTAATCTAAAGTAGATTTTTAATCTCAAATATAAAATCCCATTCCTAACGGAATGGGATTTTTTTTGCACCAATAATTAAAAATAAAAATAGTAAGTTTGAAACACAAAACACTGCACCAATGTTCAAATCCAAAAAAGACATCGTATTTGTAATCCTGGCCGGGATTTTTATCACCAATGCGGTGGTGGCAGAATTAATTGGAGGAAAGCTAATTCAAATTGGCCCATTTGTCATGAGTATTGGAATTTTACCATGGCCCATTGTCTTTTTAACAACCGATTTAATCAATGAATACTTTGGCGAAAAAGGGGTTCGAAGACTTTCCATTCTGACCGCTTGTTTAATTGCTTATGCGTTTATTATTTTACTACTAGGCATAGCTATTCCCGCTGCGAAAGGAATTAGCCCAGTTAGTGACGCTCAATTTCAAGCCGTTTTTGGACAAAGTATGTGGATCATCTTCGGAAGTATTATAGCCTTTTTAGTTTCTCAATTAATTGATGTGACCGTATTTTGGTATTTCAAAAACAAAACCGGCGACACAAAAATTTGGCTACGAGCAACCGGCTCCACTGTTATTTCCCAATTATTTGATTCTTTTATTGTGTTAGGAATTGCATTTTGGTTGCCTGGAAAAATTGACTTTGAAACTTTTATCGGATCTGCATTAACGGGCTACACTTTTAAATTAGGTATAGCGGTGCTTTTAACGCCGATGATTTATATTGGTCACCGAATTATAAAAAACTATTTAGATAGCGAAATAAAGGCTTAAAATGGATAAAATCAGATGTAAATGGTGCGTAGGCATCCCAATTTACGAAGCGTATCACGATCACGAATGGGGAGTTCCCGTTTATGACGACCAAAAATTATTTGAATTTTTAATCTTGGAAACGTTTCAGGCTGGATTAAGCTGGATTACCATTTTGAAAAAAAGAGAAAATTTTCGTGCTGCGTTCGATCAATTTGATTACCAAAAAATAGCACTTTATGACGAACGAAAAGTTGAAGATTTACTAAAGGATGCTGGGATTATACGAAACCAATTAAAAGTACGTGCTACAATTTCTAATGCGATTGCTTTTATGGAGGTGCAAAAAGAATTCGGTAGTTTTAGCAAGTACATTTGGCAATTTACCGATGGAAAACCCATTATCAATCATCCACAAACTATGAAAGACATTACCTCCACTACCCCACTTTCAGATGCTATCAGTAAAGACTTGAAAAAACGCGGATTTAAATTTGTAGGTTCAACTGTGGTTTATGCACATATGCAAGCCACGGGAATGGTAGATGATCATGTGGCCGATTGCTGGAAAAGAACTAGCTAATTACGGGGTACGATTTACGATGTGCGATTTACGAATTGACTTTGAAATTGAATTCAGTTTTTGAGGATTTCAAGGAATTCATCTCTTGCTATTTCACGACAACCTAAACTTTCTAAATGCGGATTGTAAATTTGGCAATCCAACAGTTTATAATTATTTACTTTAAGATTTCGCGACCAATGTATAAATGCAACTTTGGAAGCATTGGCTACTTTCGAAAACATACTTTCGCCACAGAAAACAGTTCCTAAATCAACTCCATACAAACCACCTACTAATTCGTCATCTTGCCAAACCTCAACCGATTTGGCTATCCCCAATTCATTCAACTTGCAATAGGCTTCAATCATATCATTAGTGATCCATGTCCCCTGTTGACCTTCTCGCTTGATTTTTTGACAATTGGAAATAACACCTCTAAAATCTTGATTAAAGGTTACTTTAAATGTATTCCGATTCAAAATGTTGCGCATACTTTTGGACACGACTAAATCTTCAAAAAACAAAACCATTCTGGGATTCGGCGACCACCACAAGATGGGATCTCCGGGTTCAAACCAAGGAAAAATCCCGCTTTGATAGGCCAAAATTAATCGCTCGGGAGATAGGTCTCCGCCAATAGCTAAAAAGCCGTCTTCATTTGCTTTTGATACGGATGGAAAAACTAAGTCTTGGGTAAGATAATGCATGATTTTTAAACAACTATTGCTACAACAAATATACTATTAAAAAAAACAGCCGTCAATAATGACGGCTGTTCAAGTTGGTATTTGTAATGATTTTATGAACCACACATTTCGCATTCCTCAGGACCTGCGTTACGCGCTTGTTCAATCATAGCTCTGTATTCTTCAGCTGTCATTTCAACTGCTTCATTAAGCACTGCAACAGGTTGTTCTTTAACTTCCAACTCCACTACAGTTTCTGGTTCTGCCTTTTTATCATTGTTTACCGTAAACTTAATTGCATCTACTGCTGATTTCGTTCTTAGGTAATACATTCCAGTTTTCAATCCAGATTGCCAAGCATAGAAATGCATCGAAGTTAATTTAGAATAATTGGCATCCTGCATGAACAAGTTCAACGATTGTGATTGGTCAATAAAATATCCTCTATGACGAGACATGTCGATAATATCTTTCATTGACATTTCCCAAACCGTTTTGTATAATTCTTTCAAATCTTGTGGGATCACATCAATGTTTTGAACTGATCCGTTTTCACGCATGATTTGCTGTTTCAAGGTTTCGTTCCACAAACCACGCTCTACTAAATCGTGTAATAAATGCTTGTTCACCACGATGAACTCTCCTGACAACACACGACGAGTGTATAAGTTTGAGGTATACGGTTCAAACGCTTCATTGTTTCCTAAAATTTGAGAGGTCGAAGCTGTTGGCATTGGCGCTACCAATAACGAGTTTCTAACTCCGTGTTCTACTACTTCTTTACGTAACGATGCCCAGTCCCAACGACCTGATAATTCTTCGTCTTTCATACCCCACAAGTTGTGTTGGAATTCTCCTTGCGAAATTGGAGATCCTTTGAAAGTAGAATATGGTCCTTCTTCTTTAGCCATTTCCATCGAAGCGGTTACCGCTGCAAAGTATAATGTTTCAAAGATTTCTTGGTTTAATTTTTTAGCTTCGTCGCTTGTAAATGGCAAACGTAACATAATGAAAGCATCTGCTAATCCTTGTACCCCAAGTCCTACAGGACGGTGACGTAGATTTGAGTTTTCTGCTTCTTGTACAGGGTAGTAATTTCTGTCAATTACTTTATTCAAGTTGCGTGTTACACGCTTAGTCACATCAAACAATAATTGATGATTGAAACTTCCGTTTTCAACAAACATTGGCAACGAAATAGAAGCCAAGTTACATACTGCAATTTCGTCTTTCGAAGTGTACTCCATAATTTCGGTACACAAGTTAGACGAACGGATAGTTCCTAAATTCTTTTGGTTGGATTTACGGTTAGCCGCATCTTTATACAACATATATGGCGTTCCAGTCTCAATTTGAGATTCTAGAATTTTCTCCCATAATTCACGTGCTTTAATCGTTTTTCTTCCTTTTCCTTGCGTTTCATATGAGGTGTAAAGCGCTTCAAATTCATCACCATATACATCATACAATCCTGGACATTCGTTAGGACACATTAAGGTCCAAGTAGTATCTTCTTGCACACGTTTCATGAACAAATCAGATGTCCACATGGCAAAGAATAAATCTCTTGCACGCATTTCTTCTTTTCCTGTGTTCTTTTTCAAATCCAAGAAATCAAAAATATCAGCATGCCAAGTTTCGATATAAATCGCAAAACTTCCTTTACGTTTTCCTCCTCCTTGATCTACATAACGAGCGGTATCGTTAAATACTCTCAACATCGGAACAATTCCGTTAGACGTTCCGTTAGTGCCACGGATATACGATCCCGTTGCACGAACATTGTGAATTGACAATCCAATTCCACCCGCTGATTGCGAGATCTTAGCCGTTTGTTTTAAGGTATCGTAAATTCCATCAATACTATCATCTTGCATAGCCAAAAGGAAACAAGAAGACATTTGTGGTTTTGGTGTACCTGCGTTGAATAACGTTGGTGTTGCATGCGTAAAGAATTTTTTCGACATTAAGTCGTAGGTTTCAATCACTGAATCCAAATCATTCATGTGGATTCCAACTGATACACGCATCAACATATGTTGTGGGCGCTCTACAATTTTTCCGTTGATACGCAACAAATACGAACGCTCTAAAGTTTTAAATCCGAAATAATCGTAATTAAAATCTCTATTATAAATGATATGCGAGTTTAAAAACTCTGCATTTTCTTGAATTACTTTGTGTACTTCTTCTGACAATAAAGGAGAAGCTTGGTTGGTTCTTGGATTTACATAATGATACATTTCATTCATCGTTTCTGAGAATGATTTGTTGGTATTTTTATGCAAATTTGAAATCGCAATACGCGCCGCTAATTGAGCGTAATCTGGATGAGCAATCGTCATCGAAGCTGCGGTTTCAGCCGCAAGATTATCTAATTCTGATGTAGTAACTCCGTCATACAATCCTTCAATCACACGCATTGCTACTTTTACAGCATCAACTAAATCATTTAAACCATAACATAGTTTTTTAATTCTATCTGTGATTTTGTCAAACATTACCGGTTCTTTATGACCGTCTCTTTTTACTACATACATAATCTTGTGGTTTTAAGAAAACAAAAAATCCCTTCTTTGCTTTCGAGTATTTGTTATTATTTGTTTGCGCCGCAGCGCGGTAATCTATTTAGAATTTATATCTAGTTCCGATTAAAAATCGGCGTCGAATGTAATTTTTTGAGCTTCAGAATCGGTATTCATTACTCCTGCTTTTTGGTATTCACCAACACGTTTTTCAAAGAAGTTAGTTTTTCCTTGTAACGAAATCATGTCCATGAAATCAAACGGATTCGACGAATTGTATACTCTATCACATCCTAATTCTACCAAAAGGCGGTCCGTTACAAACTCTAAATATTGAGTCATTAAATTGGCATTCATACCAATCAAACTAGCAGGAAGTGATTCTGTGATGAATTTTCTTTCGATACTCAATGCATCGGTTAAAATTTCAGTAATTCTCGCTTTTGGCACTTTATTTACTAAGTGATTGTTATGCAAATGAACTGCAAAATCACAGTGCATTCCTTCGTCTCTTGAAATCAACTCGTTAGAAAAAGTCAATCCTGGCATTAAACCACGTTTCTTTAACCAATAAATAGAACAGAAAGAACCTGAGAAGAAGATTCCTTCTACGGCAGCGAAAGCAATCAAACGTTCAGCAAAAGATTCAGAGCTAATCCATTTCAAAGCCCATTCTGCTTTTTCTTTGATAGCTGGAAACGTTTCGATAGCATGAAACAATTCGTGTTTTTCAGCTTCGTCTTTCACATAGGTATCAATCAACAATGAATACGTTTCACTGTGAATATTTTCCATCATGATTTGGAAACCATAGAAAAATTTAGCTTCTGGATATTGTACTTCCGAAACGAAATTTTCAGCTAAATTTTCATTAACAATTCCGTCAGAAGCGGCAAAAAATGCCAATATGTGTTTGATGAAATATTTTTCATCTGCATTTAATTTATTATTCCAATCATTCAAGTCGGTATGCAAGTCAATTTCTTCAGCGGTCCAAATACACGCTTCTTGTTTCTTGTACCACTCCCAAATATCTTGGTGTTTGATTGGGAAAATCACAAAACGATCTTTGTTTTCTTGTAAAATTGGTTCAATAGCAGACATAAATATGGGTTTATTTTTTTGATTGAAAATACATTAGATTTTGGAATGTTTGGGGTTTACAAAGATTGTAAAATCTTGCGGGTATAAAAAGTCAAACTTATTCACAATCGGCTATAGTTTTTAACAAAGTCGGAAAAACATAGCAATTCTTATCCAAAACATAATTAGCTACAAATCAATGTTTTGAAAAATTAAAAATCGATGTAGTCCTGTAAAATATAGGATTTTTAGAAAACTGGCAAACTGTAAATTGCCGAGGTAGGTTGTATTATTTTTTTAGATCCAAAGCTACTTTTTCAAGCTCTAAATACCAATCTTCGCCAAACTTTCTTACTAGGGCTTCTTTGACAAATTTATAGACTGGAACTTGCAATTCCTTGCCCAAAGTACAGGCATCGTTGCATATATCCCATTTGTCATAATTTACAGCGGTAAACTCCGAAAAATCTTTAACGCGAATAGGGTATAAATGACAAGAAACAGGTTTTTTCCAACTTACAATTCCTTCATTGTAGGCTTGTTCAATACCACACAATGCAGTGGCACCATCAAAAATAACATAGGCACAATCTTTACCTTCTATTAAAGTAGTTTCAAAATCACCATCTTCTCCTTTTACCCAAGTTCCTTGCGCTTCGATGGCAGCAATACCTTCGGGGCGTAAATACGGTTTCACCTTAGGATATATTTCTTCCATGATTTTTGTTTCTTCTGCACTTAATGGAGCGCCTGCATCTCCATCGATACAACAATTCCCTTTACAAGCAGATAAATTACAAACAAAATCTCTTTCGAGTATTTCTTCAGAAACGATGGTTTTTCCTAATTGAAACATTGGATACATATATTGAATAATGAAGCGCAAAGGTAATCAAAGCAGTTGAAGAAAATAACACTAAATTGACCTTAAATTAAAATGTCGATGGAAATATCCTCATCTTTAATTTCTTTAAAAGTGTACCTTTACAGCAAAAAAAAGAGATGTTTGAAATTGACTTTAGAGAGATCCTGACTGTTGGAATGGTATTGTTTGCCGTAATTGATATTGTAGGTAGTATTCCAATTATAGTAGATTTACGAACCAAACACGGACATATTGAATCTGAAAAAGCATCACTCGTTGCTGGAGTAATCATGATAGTTTTTTTATTTATTGGAGAAGAATTTCTAAAGATAATTGGAATAGACGTCCACTCTTTCGCGGTAGCCGGATCCTTTGTATTATTTTTTATCGCTTTAGAAATGATTTTAGGAATTCGTATTTATAGAGACGAAGAGTCCAGTTCTGCTTCTATAGTGCCTATTGCTTTCCCATTAATTGCAGGTGCCGGAACGATGACTACTTTACTTTCGTTACGCTCTGAATTTCACACAATCAATATATTAATTGCAATCGTATTCAATTTGATTTTAGTATATATCGTGTTGAAACTATCTTCCAGACTCGAAAAATTATTAGGGAAAAATGGATTAGGGGTAATCAGAAAGGCTTTTGGAGTGGTACTTTTAGCAATAGCTGTTAAATTATTTGCCGCTAATGTTAAAGGTTTGTTTGTGTAATTATTAATTTTATAAATTTACGGCTCCTTTTTAGGTAAAGAAATTGGAATATTAAAACCCAACCTATGAAAATTTTTACACTTGTCTTAATTTTACTAGCCTCAGCATTGCTTATTTTTAATGCAACTCGATTAAATTTCAATGATTTATTTGCTGGTGAAAGTATGTATGCTTTGATTGGAATTGCTGCCTCTTTTTGTGCCATTTTAATTCTATTAATTTTTAGAATGTCAAAAGAGATTGAAAAGAAAATGAATGAATAATCAATTTGACGTACTAATTATCGGAGGCGGCGTTTCAGGAATATCTTGCGCGCTTGTTTTAGGTTCAGCCAAAAACAAACCCTTTGCCTCTGAGAAAAAAATCGGCATTTTTACCCACCAAAAATCCTCCGCTTTACAAGAAGCTGTTTTTAATAATGCTTACGGAATTACTCCTGGCAAATTAGGTGCTGAATTATTGCTGGAAAGCAAAACTCACCTTACTACAATGTACCCGCATGTTGTTCAGATTTCTGATGAAAAAGTGTTGAAAATCGAAGGAGAATATCCAAATTTTATCGTGGTCTCTAATAAAAACACCTATTCAACTCAAAGTATTATTGTAGGAATTGGTTCTGCCAATACATTCAACATTGGAGGCCTTACTCAGTTTGTTGAGCCTCATCAAAAAGCTTTAGCCGAAAAACAACGCATTCAATTAAAAAATACAGATCATAAAGTAATTGAAGGTGTTTATGTTATTGGAACATTAGCTGGATGCCGAAGTCAGCTTACGATTGCCGCAGGAAGTGGAGCGGCTGTTGCTACGGACTTACTTACCCTTTGGAATGAAGGTGTCCCAGTACAAGTACATGATAGTACAAAAAAATAACTAATTTATTCTTCCTCAAGTACAGCAATGTGCTCTACTTCAATTCCTGCTTTTGTCAAAAATTGAAGTCCCGAATCGTCGCGGTAGCCATTGTGATAAACCACTCGTTTAATTCCTGATTGATGAATTAATTTGCTACATTCTTTACAAGGAGAAAGGGTAATATACAAAGTAGCCCCTTCACAAGATTGAGTAGATCGTGCTACCTTTAGAATCGCATTGGCCTCGGCGTGTAAAACATCCCAACGGGTCAATCCTTCTTCATCTTCGCAGCAGTTTTCAAATCCAGAAGGTGTTCCATTGTAACCGTCCGAAATAATCATTCGGTCTTTAACAATTATAGCGCCAACTTGTTTGCGTTTACAGTACGATAATTGACTCCACTCTTTAGCAATTCGCAAATAGGCCTTATCGTATTTATTTAATTTTTTATCTTCCATTTTTATTGAATCCAAATTTCATTTTCTAAAATCATTGGTACCACCACACCAATTATAAATGCCGACCCTACTAAAATCCAATCTCTTCTTGAAAATTTAAATAGGCTTTGCACACTATATGCCACGATCAACATCGCTAATACCACTGTAATTTGTGCTCCTTCGATTCCTAAAGCAAACTCCAACAAAGGTATTAATTTGGAATTTGAACTGCCTCCTAATAGGGTTTTAAAATAATTTGAAAATCCTAAACCATGGATAATACCAAAGAAAAGAGTAATTAGGAAAATCAAATTCAGGTTTTCTTTTCTATTCGTTTTGCCAATAGTAAATAAATTAAAAACCGCAGTTGACAAAATAGTGATGGGGATTAGCAATTCAACAATAGAAGCCTTAATAACCAGAATTTCATAGACTGAAAGCAACAAAGCAGTAGTATGACCTGCCGTAAAAAGTGTAACCGAAAACAATAATCTTTTCCAATCTTTAAAGGTAAAAGGCAACACTAAAGCCATCATAAACAAGACATGATCATATGCCTGAATATCTAAAACATGATGCAAGCCAATTTGAAAATAAACCCAAAACTCTGACATAAGTATTTTTAGTTTCTAATTATTGGTAAACTTACAATTAATTTTGAAAAAGCGAATTCTGTGGAATGAGAAAACTTTTGTAATAAAAAAACATTCCAAATAAGCGCTGAACCTAGCCTTTTTTTGAAAAAATATGTACCTTTATGCTTATTATAAAACCCACATATTATGTCATTTTCAGATTTATTTGATAGCGAATTCAAAACCAGAAACAAAGGACATTTTTCAGCCATAGTTCGCGTGGCTCTTGCCGATGGACATTCTTCAACAGCAGAAAAAGCTTTCTTAGACAAATTAGCAACAAACCTTCAAATCTCCAACTCGGAGTATGAAGAAATTTTAGAAAATCCATCTTTATATCCTATCAACCCACCGTATTCGTATAATGAGAGATTAGAGCGTTTATTCGATTTAGGACGAATGGTACACATTGATCATCATTTAGGCGATGGGCAGGAAAAATTATTAGAGAAATTGGGTGTTGCTTTAGGTTTTACGCCAAGTAATGCTGGTTATATCATTCATAAAGCACTTACTTTAATTGATAAAAAAGTGGACTTAGACACTTTTATATACGAAATGAAAAACATGTATAAATAATACATTTATACCCCTTGAATATAAAAGCCCTTAATTGGGTTTTTTTTATTGCACAACGGTATCAAAGTGAAAGCCAACTAACAAATAATGTTTTTTTTGTGAAAACTACATAAATATTGTTATGAAGCTAGCTATCATTGTATATTTGTTAAACAAATTATAGAATTTGGCTTATTATTACAAAAAAGCAAGCAGATAAAATACTAATTTATGATCATAAGAAAAGGAAAACCCGAAGACATGAAAGGCGTTTTGGCTCTAATTCAGGAATTAGCTGATTTTGAGAAAGAACCTGATGCGGTTGTGATAACGGAAGACGATTTAATTCGGGATGGATTTGGAACTCATCCTTTATTTCATGTATTTGTAGCCGAAGTTGATGATAACATTGTTGGTATCGCTTTGTACTATTACCGTTATTCAACATGGAAAGGAAAAACGATTCATTTGGAAGATTTGGTAGTAAAACAAAGCATGAGAGGAACGGGTCTTGGATATGCATTGTATTCAGAAATAATAAAACAGGGAAAAAAAGACAATGTACGTCGCATCGAATGGGCCGTATTAGACTGGAACACCACAGCTATTGAGTTTTATGAAAATTCAGGAGCGAAAGTATTTGACGAATGGAAAATAGCGCAAATGGATGAAGAAAGCATCCATTATTTTGTTGAAAATAAATTAAAATAGCATACATAAAATGAGAATATTCAAATTTGGTGGCGCCTCTGTTAAAGATGCCGATGGAATCAAAAACGTATATGACGTATTACAAAAAGCAGGTTATGAAGATGTCTTATTAGTAGTTTCTGCTATGGGAAAAACTACAAATGCATTAGAAGTAGTGATCAAAAATTACTTTGAAAAATCTGCTGAATTGAGTGCCTCCGTTCAAGAAATTAAGAAATACCATAATCAAATCTTGTTGGATTTGTTTGAAAATGACAAAGATCCAGTTTTCGCTGCAGTCAATGAGCAGTTTACTGATCTAGAATACTTTTTAGCACACAATAAATCACCAAATTACAATTTTGTTTACGATCAGATTGTGAGTTTTGGAGAATTAATTTCGACCACAATTCTTAGTCATTTTATGAATTTTATGGGGATTAAAACCCAATGGATCGACGTTAGAAACTTTATTAAAACAGATGCTAATTATAGAGATGCTGAAGTAGATTGGGAACTAACCCAAAAGAACATTGCCAAAAATATTGCGCCTAAGATTTTAAATATAACACAAGGATTTTTGGGGTCCGACGATAATAATTTCACTACTACTTTGGGTCGTGAAGGTTCTGATTATACTGCTGCTATTTTTGCCTATTGCTTGAATGCTGAGAGTGTAACGATTTGGAAAGATGTACCTGGCGTAATGAATGCAGATCCTCGCTACTTTGAAAATGCAAGTTTGTTAAATCAAATTTCGTATCGCGAAGCAATTGAATTGGCGTTCTATGGTGCTTCTGTAATTCACCCAAAAACATTACAACCACTACAAAAGAAAGAAATTCCTTTGTATGTAAAATCGTTTATCAATCCATTATTAAAAGGAACAAGTGTTTCAAAAGGAGTAGATTTAGAACCTCATTTACCTTGCTTCATTGTTAAACGAAACCAATTATTGATTTCTCTTTCCTCTATTGATTTCTCTTTTATAATGGAGGAGAATATCAGTGAAATTTTTGGATTATTTCACGATCATAAAATCAAAGTGAACTTAATTCAAAATTCAGCAATTAGTTTTTCTGTTTGTGTTGAGGATAAATTTGGTGAATTCAATGCATTAAATGCCGTGCTTTCTAAAAAATTCAAAGTCGATTTTGAAGAAAATGTTACGCTTTATACCATCCGACATTTTGATGATGCTGCAGCTAAAACAGTTGAAAAAGACAAAACTGTTTTGTTAAAACAAATCAGTAGAGAAACAATGCAAATTGTGACTAAAGAATAAGAACGATACTACTTCAAATAAAAAAAGCACCTTTACAGGTGCTTTTTTATTTTAAATTAAACTTAGTACGAATACAAATCAGCTTGAATTGTATCAAATGTTTCTGAGGTGATTACAACAAATAACGCCTCTTTTTGATTTGCTTTTTCTTGCAATCTTCTTTTTTTCAAAACGCTCAAATCGTTAAAGGACATTCCTTTTGGCCTTCCAAGAAAAACAGAAGTAGTAGCTACTTTTTTAAGACCAGCAATCTCATTATTTTTCAAAAAAACGAATCCTTTATTGATGTCAACTTTCGAAGAAATAACCTGAATAAGCCCTGAAGATTGGTCTTTGAGTGATTGTACTGCATAAGTACTAATTTTTCCTTCTTCTGAAGAATTTGGATTGGAAAAGTAAATTAAATTAGTATCTGTTTTGATATAATTAATCAATACTTTTTCTCCGTTATGCTTGAGTATTTCATGTGTTTGAGCTGTAATTGAAACAGCGATAAACACAGCTAGAATTACAAATATCTTTCTCATCTTGAATTAAAATTTTAACTGATACACATCATCTAAATCTTTATCGGAACTAATATTGACTTCAAGGTCTGTAACAAATCCTGAGTTCAAGCCATATACCCAGCCGTGTAAAGTTAAATCTTGTCCTTTTTTCCAGGCTGACTGTACGATCGATGTTTTTGCTAAATCAAATACTTGTTCTTTCACGTTCAGTTCAACAAATTTGTTAAAGCGTTCCGTTTCATCTAGAATAGAATCTAGATAATGATTATGCAAACGATATACATCTTTGATATGACGAATCCAATTGTCGATTATGCCTATAGAATCATTTCCCATAGCTGCTTTAACTCCACCACAACCATAATGTCCACAAACTAATACATGTTTTACTTTAAGAACATTGACCGCATAATCTAATACGCTCAACATATTCATGTCGGAGTGGATCACCATATTGGCAATATTTCTATGTACAAATACCTCTCCCGGCTTGGCGCCAATGATTTCATTAGCAGGAACTCTACTGTCTGAACAGCCTATCCACAATAAGGGAGGTGTTTGTCCTTTGGCTAAATCTTCAAAATAATTGGGATCCAATTCTAATGATTCTTCTACCCACTTTTTATTATTATCTAGTATTTTTTTATAGAATTCTTTCATTTTAATTTTATTTTAAAGGTATTAAACTTTTTCTGGTTGAAGTATTTATTTTTGATCGAAATGTTTGACTTCTTTTTCAACCATAACCCTTTTCAATGCATCGTATTCATGAACGATAGTCACATGGTTGTCATCGCTATTCTCTAATTGGTATTCTTTTTTAAAACCTTTCAATTTCACTTTAATATGTTCCTCTTTGGCTCTAATGGATTTGAATTCATGGATCAAATCTAAAATATCATGCGCAATATAAATCGTGTCTTTAGCATCTATAATTACCTTAGAATTTCCAGGAATTGATTGTAATGTTTGCTTGATAGCTGCTTTATTCAAAAACGAAACTTCCTGAGCTAAATCGATATGAATTACATCACCATCAGCATATTCTTCTTTTCTAAAAATATAGGCTCTTTTTAAATTTCCTTTTAAAATAAATACTACGCTAATGATCATTCCCAGCGCTACCCCTTTTAACAAGTCAGTAAATACTACCGCAATTAAAGTCGCTATAAACGGAATAAACTGGTATTTTCCTTTGTGCCAAAAATGAATAAAAGTCGCTGGTTTTGCCAGTTTATACCCTACCAAAAGTAAAACAGCGGCCAAGGTAGCTAAGGGTATTTTATTCAACAAAAACGGAATAGAAAGTACACTAATTAAAAGTAAAACACCATGGATTATTGCTGACATTTTTGTTTTGGCTCCCGCATTATTATTCGCAGAAGAACGCACTACAACAGATGTCATTGGCAAACCACCCAAAAGCGAACTGACAATATTTCCAATACCTTGTGCCTTAAGCTCTACATTGGTATTTGTATATCTTTTTTGAACATCCATTCTATCTGCAGCTTCAATACACAATAAAGTTTCAATAGAAGCTACAATTGCTATAGTAAGTCCAACTACCCACACTTTTGGATTTATAAACCCATTGAAATTAGGAGTAACAATAATTTGCTTGAAATCCTCAAATGAAGAAGGAACAGGCAATGAGACCAAATGTTCTTTGGCAATAGCCAAACTACTTCCTGAACTTATAAAAAATTCATTCAAAACGATTCCAGCGATAACTGCCACTAAGGCTCCAGGAATTAATTTTAATTTTTTAAGAAAGGAAATCTTATCCCAAGCGATCAAAATACCCAATGACAATATCGAAATCACGATCGAACCTAATTGCACATAATTAAAAATATGAAACAAAGAAGAAAAAGTATTACTCCCATCAGCCTGAATAAAAGATTGATCCCCTTCAAAATCACTATCAAAACCAACGGCATGAGGTAATTGTTTCATAATTATAATGATCCCAATACCGGCTAACATTCCTTCAATAACATTGGTTGGAAAATAATTTGAAATCGTTCCGGCTTTCAAGAAACCAAGAGCCAACTGAAATAAACCCGCTATAAAAACAGCGGTTAGAAATACGTCAAATGCTCCTAAATCAGTAATAGCGGTTAATACGATAGCGGTTAATCCCGCGGCAGGACCAGAAACACTAATATGAGATTGACTAAGATAACCGACCACAATTCCTCCAATAACTCCGGAAATAATTCCAGAAAACAAAGGTGCTCCTGAAGCCATTGCAATTCCTAAACACAAAGGTAGCGCCACCAAAAAAACCACTAAACCGGAAGCAAAATCAGATTTAAGGTTGGCAAAAATATTGTTATTTTTTGACATGATATTGAACTAAATTATAGATAAAAACAAAGCACATATAAGAGTGCGTAAATTGATTTTAAAACAATACGCTTTAAAATGAAAGGTGTTTTAACTTAGTTCTGGTGGTGGTATAAAAATTCCTAAAGAAATATCGCTGTGTTTTAATGTGTTCTTAGAAGATACAAATTCATTTGTTACAGATGGCAAATAGAGCCTATTCGGAATTTGTTCAAAATAAAAAACCAGCTTGATGTCTTTTTGGACCTGTTCTTCTTCCGAAAAATTGGACACTACCGAAATATCCCCATCATTTTCAATCGCACTTACAACAGTAGGTGTTATTAAAAATAAAACGAATAAAAAAAGTAATATACTGGCAAGTTTTTTCATTAGAACAAAAATAGAATTAATCTTGTAGGATCAACATTAATTTAATGAAAATTAACACTAATTTATTGATGTTTCGGGCTATTGGTGTCTCTATCTTTTTTTGGCAGCTCTGTCAATTGTAAATGAAAATTCAGAACCAACGCCGTATTCACTTTCAACATATATTTTTTGTTTGTGTGCTTCGACAATATGTTTTACAATAGACAATCCTAAACCAGAACCTCCTTCTGAACGAGAACCACTTTTATTTACCCTATAGAATCGTTCAAAAAGGCGAGGGATATTTTGTGACTCAATTCCTTCTCCATTATCAGTAATACGCACTAAGAATTTTTTACTTGTAAATCCAGTTACTGAAATCTCCGTTTCACCACCTTCTCTACCATATTTAATTGAGTTTACAATTAAATTGATAATCACTTGTTGCAATTTATCTTTATCGGCTGCCACCCACATTGGTTTATTATTATGTTCTATTACAAGTGTGATGTTCTTTTTAGTGGCTTTCATTTCTAACATGTCTACCACACTTTGAATCAAGTTGACAACATCAAATTCAGAAATTTCTAAATTCAACTCACCCGATTCCAATTTACTAATCATATCTAAATCTTCTACGATATAGATTAATCGTTCAACTCCTTTTTCAGCGCGATCCAAATACTTTTTTAGAATTGTTTTATCCGAAAAAGCGCCATCAGTAAGTGTAGACAAATACCCTTGAACCGTAAATAATGGTGTTTTTAATTCGTGGGAAACATTACCCAAAAATTCTCTACGGTATTGTTCTCTTATTTGCAACATTTCAATCTCCAATTTTTTATCCGAGGCAAATTTCTTTACTTTTCTTGATAGCGTTTCCATATCGGTTGCTATAGGTTGACTTCCCATAGTAGATGATTCAAGTATTGCAACGTCATCATAAATTTGTTTAATCCTTCTGTAAATAAAACGTTCGATTCGGTATTGCAAAACCAAAAAAGAAAAAACAAATACGACAGTAAAATAGATCAAACCGTAAATAAGAACCGCATTTTTATCTTGCTGCAAGGTAAATCGCATTAAAATCATTCCCAAAAGTGTGGTAAACAAACTTATTAAGGAAGATGATTTAAGGGCAAATTGATAATTTTTCTTGAAACTTTTTTTAACGGCCATAACTGTATTAAATAAAAAAACAACGCAATAAATGCGTTGTCTAAAGTACTACTTTTTTTAAAAAGTGATTACACTTCTAATTTGTAACCAACTCCTTTGATAGTTTTGAAATAATCATCTCCTATTTTTTCTCTTAACTTTCTGATGTGAACGTCGATTGTTCTTCCTCCAACAATTACATCATTCCCCCAAATTGTATCTAAAATTTCTTCTCTTTTAAATACTTTACCAGGTTTAGATGCTAGTAAATAGAACAATTCAAATTCTTTTCTTGGTAATGATATTTCGATTCCATCTTTAATAATAATGTATTCTTCGCGATTGATTTCGATCCCGCCAACACTTAAAGTCCCCACATTTTTTTGTTGATCATTAAAACGTCGTAACAAAGCATTTACTTTACTTACCAATAATTTTGGCTTGATCGGTTTACTAATATAGTCATCAGCGCCTGCATCAAAACCAGCCACTTGGGTGTAATCTTCATTACGAGCAGTTAGAAAGGTAATAATTACATTAGGCAGTTCAGGTAATTTTCTAATAATTTCACAGGCCTCGATACCATCCATTTCAGGCATCATGACATCCATAATAATTAAATCTGGCAAATCCGATTTGGCTTTAGCAACGGCTTCTTTTCCATTAGAAGCAGTACTAATTTGATATCCTTCTTGTGATAAATTATACCCCACAATTTCTAAAATATCTGGTTCATCATCGACCAATAAGATTTTAGCTTTATTCTTTGCCATAGTTTCTTTTATTTGAATCTAAGTTATACTTATTTAGATTAACAAGTTGTAAATATATAGAAATTTACACACCGAAAATCGAGTTAACCTAAATTTAATCTAGTAACAATTTGGTAATATTAAGTTATTCAAAATATAACAAAGTGATAACCTCGAAACAACATTGCCGCGGTTAATTTGCAGGAAAATTAAAACTATTAAAATGAAATTAAAATTTGTATTAATTACATTATTTATTTGTGCAATAAGTTTCGCACAAACCAAAGGTACAGTCACAGGTACACTTTTAGATAAAGAATCAAAAAACCAACCCCTTCCTTTTGCCAATGTGCTTATTAAAGGAACAACTATCGGAGTAAATACTGACATCGATGGAAAATACAGCATTAATCTTGCTGCTGGTAACTATACTATTCAATTTAGCTTTGTAGGCTATGAAAACATTGAAATGCCAATCACTGTAAAAGCGAATGAAACACTTGTTATTAATAAAACTTTAGGCTCTGGCAACTACACTTTAAAAGATGTTGTGGTTAAAGCGAAAGCAAATAGAGAAAAAGCCACAGCTTTACTTTTAGATCAAAAAAATGCAGCAGCAATAAAACAAAGTATTGGTGCACAAGAGCTTTCTGCAAAGGGTATTAGTGACGTTGAAGAAGGTTTAACAAAGATCACTGGTATTTCTAAAGTTGAATCAAAAGGGTTATTTATTAGAGGCTTAGAGGATCGATACAATAATTTACTTTTAAATAACTTAGCGGTACCGTCTAACAGTCCATTTAAAAAGATAATTCCATTAGATCAATTCCCAACAGATGTTGTTGGATTTATGGATGTTTACAAAACATTTAATGCTAATCTATATGGTGATTTCGCAGGAGCGACTATTGACGTAACAACTTCTCAACCAACCGAAAGTCAAACTAAAATATCATTTGGAACAGGTTTTACAACTAATAATAACTTAAGTGATTTTTTAATTTCAAGTGATGCAACTAATACAAATAGCTTCTTTGGATTTGGAGGTCAAGAAAGAACAATGCCTTCAGCTTATGGAACTAAACCATCAGCTAGAATAAGTAATGATTATCAATCTACTTGGAATGTAACTAAAAAACAAGCTCCTTTAAATACAAGTTTTGGCGTTAGCCATACAGATAAATTCGAAATTGGTGACAATAAATTATATTACAATTTCGCTACTAATTTTGACAATAAATACCAAATTAGAGAAGGTGTTGATAGAACATTTTCTCAAGGACAAGGTATTTACGATAACAATTTAAATAGAGTACAATACAAATTTTCAACTCAATCTTCTGTATTATTTGGATTGCAATATAAATCAAGTCGTTTAAATTTATTTACTAATAGTTTGTATTTAAAATCAACCGAAAATAGTATCCAAGACCAATTGGGTTACACTAGAACTGCAATTCAAAATCCAAATGAGTTTATCCGTTTGAACCAGTATGAAGAGTCACAATATTTCTCAAACCAATTGTTTGGAAATTATAAAATCACTGCTGATGACAAACATTCTGTAAACGGAGGTATATCTTATACAAGAACTAATTACAATCAACCAGATAGAAAATTTGTTACTGGTAGAAAAATTAGTGAAACTCAAGTTGAAACTCAATATGGTGCTAACAATTTAATTCGTCAATTTTTCAACATCGACAATAATTTCCATTTATCAGGAAAACTAGAATACAACTTGAAATTTGGTAAAAACGAAGACAAACAAAATAAATTGTCTATTGGATACAATGGTTTTGCTGAATATATGATTTCTAAATTTAGATTTGCCTTTGGTAAACCAAACGGAGCTTCTATCCCAACTATTGTGAACATTAATGAAGTAGAGTCAACTATTCAAGCTGATGTAGCGAATAATAGAATGTTTTTTCAAGAAGAATCTTCAAGTGAATACAAAACAAAAGTTTTTCAAAGAGCTGATGGAATTTACACCAATTTGTTATTCCATTTAAATGATAAATTAGAAATCAACACTGGACTTAGAGCAGAAAATACAATTCGTGAATACAAATTCAGAACGATTTCTGATCCAATATCAAGCCCATACAGAAAAAAGACAGTTGAAAAATTATATATTTTACCCTCTTTAAATGTTAAATATGTAGCTTCAGAAAAAAGCAATATTCGTTTTACAGCTTCAAAAACGTATACTAAACCAGTTCTTTTTGAAAGTCTTGATATCAACTTAATTAATGCAGATGGAACAACTGAAAGAGGGAATTCAGACCTAATCAACAGTGAAAATTATAATGCTGATTTAAAATTTGAAATTTTCCCAACTAGCAAAGAATTATTTGCTGCTACAGTATTTGCCAAATATATTGACAATCCAATCGAAAGAACAGTGCTTTCAAGTGCTACAGGTAGTGGGCAAACTATAACTTACTTTAATAACAAAAGTGCTCAGTTATTTGGTGCTGAATTTGAGTTTTTAGTTCAATTATCACGTATTAATGATAATTTGAAAGGGTTCTCATTTGGATTTAATACATCATTAATGTTTACAGAAGCAACAGTAAACAAAAATAGAAGTGGTTACTTCGATACTTTTGAAAAGAGAAAATTACAAGGAGCCTCTGATTGGTTAGTAAATTCAGACATTAAATATGAATTTAATTCAGGGGATGCATGGAAAAATACAGCTTCATTAGTATATAGTGTTTATGGAGAACGAATTTTTGCAGTTGGAATTGCTGGATACGATCATATCTATGAAAAACCATTTCATAAATTAGATTTAGTTTGGAGTAGTGTTATCAATAAAAAATGGAATTTAAAATTCTCAGTAGATAATATACTAGATCCTATTTACAAAAGAGAGTTAGGAACCAACAATAAGATTTCTATTGACGAAGCATCTTACTTGCTTCAATCATACCAAAGAGGAATTGGGTTTTCAACTAACTTGACTTATTCTTTCTAAACAAATTAAGAGCAGTTATTCACTGCTCTTTTTTGTTTACAATTAAGTAACGTTCAGGAAACTATTAATTATTCAACGACTAACAATTTTATAACAATTACTATACATTAATAAAATACAAGTCAAATACATTTGCCTTAATAATTTAAATAAACAAATTAAACAATGAAAAAATTAATTTTAAGCTTATCAATTTTAGCTTTAACTTTTACAGGATGTTCAACAACTGATGATGAAGACACAACTCAAATTCCAGTAGTTGGAGAATTAACAGGTTCTATCACTTCAAACAGAACTATTGCTTTTGGAAATTACACATTAAAAGGAATTGTAACTATTGAATCTGGAGTTACTGTAACTTTTGACGCAGGGTCAACTATTACTGCAAATGCAGCTGATGGTGTGGATGCACTAGTAGTTAAAAATGGTGGTAAATTAATTATGAATGGTACCGCTGCTCAACCTATTATTTTAACTGAACCTTCAGCAACTCCTGGAGCTTGGGGCGGAATTATCATGTATGGTGATGCACCAATAACTGGCGCTCCTGTAAATGGTGTTGCGGTTGCCTCTAAAAACTCTGAAGATGGTTTAAATTTATCATATGGTGGAACTAATGCAGCTCACAATGGCGGAACATTACGTTATGTAAGAGTAGAATACGCTGGAAAAAAAATTACTGATGGTACAAGTGAAATGAATGGATTTTCATTTTATTCTGTAGGATCTGGAACTGTTTTAGAGAATCTAGTTTCCTACAAAGGTGCTGATGATGGTTTTGAATTTTATGGTGGTACAGTGAGTGCTAAAAATTTAATTTCTTACGGAAATTTTGATGATTCTTTTGACTGGCAAGACGGTTGGAAAGGTGAAAACAATACCAATTGGTACGCTTACCAAGTGACAACAGGAAACTTTGGAATGGAAATTGAAGCTTCAAATAATAACAATGCTTTCTACCCAGTAGTTTCTAATATAACTTTAAAAAGAGCCGCTGGAACAGTTACAGAAGGAGGTTCATCTGCTGCTGAATATGATGCAATCCAGTTTAAAAAACACGGGAATGGTCATTTTTCAAATATTGTGATTTCTGGTTATACTACAACAGGAGCAACAGCAGTTCGTATTCAAGATGCTAATGCTAATACACAAGTAAATGAAGGTAAAATTAAATTAACTTCAGTTAAAAAAGATGATATTACATCTAAATTTGCAACTGTTGGAACAACAATTACAGTAAATTTTCTAGAAGCCAATTATACACTTAGCTCTTCAGCAACTGGTGCTAGTTTAACTGCAGGTGCTTGGGCAACAGTAAATGGTGTGAATTTAATTCAATAGGTTCTTCTATAAATTAAAAAACCCCTGTTAGGAATACCTAACAGGGGTTTTTCTATTAATCTACTACAAGATTAATTTAAAGCAACTGTTCCTTTGCTCCATTTTTTAACTGATAAAATACTGTCTTTAGAGAAATCAACTTCAGAAAGTCCTTCATTGTTCCAGAAAAACCAGTTACCTACTTTTTTACCTTTTGCATATTCAGCAATTGCAATCTTTACACCATTCTCATTGTAAGAAACCCATTTTCCTTCTAATTTACCATCAGCAAAAAATCCTTCTTGTTGGATTTCTCCGTTTTCGTGATAATATGTTGCTTTAACTAAACCGTTTACTTCTTCTAATTTAGGCTCTCTATTTTGTGCAAAAGTTACACTAGATACTACTAACACTGCGATCATCATAATTTTTTTCATTTTGTTAGGTTTTAATTGTTAATAATTCGATAATAAATATAGACATTAATTTACATCTACCAAACATTTACTTAACAATTTGGTAACATTGAAACACAAATCTATACGATTTTCAATTGAATTAGTAGTTAAGTATTTGATTTGTAATTGTTTGCAATGTTAAATTAATTTTAAAAAAAAATATATTTTTTTTGACCAAACGATTTTTTATCCATTTTAGTATTTCTGTAGAAAAAAATAGTACTTTTATACTGTTACTTTCAGAACATGAAGAAGTTGTACTACATCCCTTTTCTGTTTTTGCTGTTAATTGTTTCTAGTGCCAAGGCACAAGACGTTAAACAGCAATCCAAAATACAAGAGTCTGCCATTGAAGGTTTGAGCTTGTATCCTAATCCTATAACTAATGGGAAAGTGTACATTGCAACAAAAAATGATGCAGAAAAAGAAATCCAAATTTTTGATGTTTTAGGCAAAAAAGTGTTTTATACTCAATTAAATACTAGAGAATTAAACATCTCGTCTCTTTCTCCTGGCGTATACATTATCAAAATAAGAGAGGAAGAAAGCACTGCCACACGAAAATTAATTATTCGATAAATTTGCTACCATAAAAGGTATGTTTCATACCCATTTCTTTTCCCATTTATTTCAATTACTTTTGTGAAAAAATAATTCTTGATTTCAACTCACGATATATTCACTAGTAATAATCAAAAGCAATTTGACAAAATGGCTTTGAAAGTTTTTCGTTTTCAATACGAGAATAATTTGGTGTATCGTGAATTTTGCGATTTCTTAAAGACCGATGTTCAAAAGGTAAAAACCATCCAACAGATTCCTTTTTTACCCATTCAATTTTTTAAAAGTCACGAAGTAGTGTCAAATTCCAATCCTATCCTAACTACTTTCACAAGCAGTGGTACAACTGGAATTGTTACGAGCAAACATTTAGTTACTGATGTCAGTATTTATGAAGAAAGCTACCGCAAAGGATTTTCACAATTCTATGGCAACATTGAAGATTATGTAGTATTGGCTTTACTTCCCTCCTATTTAGAGCGAGAAGGCTCCTCATTAATCCATATGGTGGATGATTTAATTCAACTATCCAATCATCCTGATAGCGGATTTTACTTGCATAATTACGATGAACTTATTGAAAAAATAATTCAGTTGGACCAATCAGGTCAAAATGTGATTTTAATTGGCGTCACTTATGCTTTACTTGATTTAATCGAAAAACATTCTTTCCAGTTAGAAAATACTATTATCATGGAAACGGGTGGTATGAAAGGCAAACGCAAAGAGATGATTCGCGAAGAATTGCACCTACAGCTTTGTAATGGCTTTGGGGTGAAGTCCATCCATTCGGAATATGGAATGACGGAATTACTGTCGCAAGCCTATTCTTTAGGTGACGGAATTTTTAAATGCCCTTCCTGGATGCAAATTAGTATTCGCGACACCGAAGATGCTTTATCCTATGTTAGAGAAGGAAAAACAGGCGGGATCAATGTAATTGACTTGGCCAATATCAATTCCTGTTCGTTCATTGCTACACAAGATTTGGGTAAAAAATATAGTAACGGCAGTTTTGAAGTATTAGGTCGATTTGACCATTCTGATATTCGAGGATGTAATTTAATGGTCGTTTAAAAAGTATACACAAGACCAATACCCAACATTTGTTTTAATTGAAGTTTTGGACCTACCGTAATCTGACTGCCATTTACTTCTTCTTTCGCCTTGATGTCATCGTCGTATATAATTCGCGCACCAATATTAGCCCTTACATATTGATTGACGACTAGATCTAGCATAAAATCATAATCAATATCAATGTTCCCAAAGTTATTAATGTAATCGGAGTACAGGACTAACCTATTAACTAATATGACATTTTTAACTATATCTTTTTTATAATAACTGGTGAATAAAAACCCCAATTCTGTTTTTGATCTTTTACCATTGATAATCATATTTCCGTTAGCATCGTACTGTGCTTTGGTAACCCCAAAAGCTCCTTGATTGGCCAGTCGCTGGTCTAATACCAAAGTGTTTTTGAACGTAAACGGAGAAATATAAAACACTCTATGCTTTGATTTACTCGCATTTTCAGCACCTACACCCAGAAAAAAATACGCAGGAGCAAACAATCTAGAAATCGCTTTGTCCGTATTTGGATACGCATATCCATTAGTAAATTGAGTGTTAAAATTAAATTTAGCCGAATGATACCAATTGGTAATCGTATCTTTTCTATAACCAAAAGTCGAGTTGATTTGAATGGCATCGTCTGTCTTTCGCATCTCAAAACCATCTTGTTTGTTTAGACCATAACGAATGGATAAATCGTTGACCCATTTTTGATTTCCTTTGGCATAAATTCTGGAGAAATCCCCTTTCAACAAACCCGAAATAGCACTATTCCCTCCGGCACTCCAGTTCACAAATGCAATTTCTGAAATATCAAATCCTACTCTGTTTTTTTTGGTCCAATGCGAGGTCGTATCGGGTATTTTGGCATCAATTACTTCTTGAGCAAAGATCGAAACCGAAAAAAGAAATAGAAAAAAAGAAAATCCTAACCTCATTATACTTTGTTTATATCTTTAATTGTTGAGCAGTTCTTGAAAAAAACTTTGCAAACTACTAACGTCAATTTTACAATATTGTTGTAATTCCAAAATGGTTCCTTGTTCAATAAATTCATCCGGAACACCTAGTAACTGTATTTTGGAATGGTAATTATTTGCTGCCGCAAATTCTAATACAGCACTTCCAAATCCACCACTAACAACTCCATCTTCAATAGTAATAACCATTTCAAATTTTGAAAAAATAGTATGTAAAAGCGCTTCGTCTAATGGCTTTACAAAAGGAAAATCAAAATGTGCAATAGTATTTGGAAGATTTAAATTTTCCAAAGCTTGCGTTACATTATTCCCAATGGTTCCATTGGATAAAACGGCTAGTTGAGTTCCTTCTTGTATGCATTGGCCTTGGCCAATAGCTATTTTTTGATAGGGTGATTTCCAATGACAATTTTGTCCGCGACCTCTTGGATATCGAATTGCAATAGGATGATCTAATCCTAATTGCGCCGTATATAAAATATTTTGTAAGTCTTTTTCATTTCTTGTCGAATAGACTATTAAATTCGGAATACATCGTAAATAAGCTAAATCAAAAACGCCATGATGAGTAGCACCATCTTCACCTACTAAACCTGCACGATCCAAACAAAATATTACGGGTAAATTTTGTAAAGCAACATCATGAATTACTTGATCGTAGGCTCTTTGCAAAAATGTAGAATAGATATTACAAAAAACGATCATGCCTTGGGTTGCCATTCCAGCTGCCAAAGTAACCGCATGTTGTTCGGCAATTCCCACGTCAAATGCACGTTTAGGAAAAGCATCCATCATTAACTTAAGAGAACTTCCCGTTGGCATTGCTGGAGTAATTCCAATGATGTTTTCATTCTTTTGAGCCAAATCCAAAATAGTTTCGCCAAAAACATCTTGGTATTTTGGCGGCAGATTTTCATCTGATTTTGGAATAATATTTCCTGTATTAGCATCAAATTTTCCTGGCGCATGGTATTGCACCTGATTCTCTTCTGCTTGTTGTAACCCTTTTCCTTTGGTGGTAATGATATGAAGAAACTTTGGTCCTTTTATTTTTTTGAGTCGCTCTAATTCTTGGATAACCGCCTGAATATCATGGCCGTCTATAGGCCCTGAATAATCAAAATTCAAGGACTTAATCATGTTGTTTTGTCTAGGGTTTTTGCCCTCTTTGACTGCTGTTAAATAATTTTTCAAGGCACCCACACTTGGATCAATACCAATGGCGTTATCGTTTAAAATCACTAATAAATTAGCATCGGTAACTCCAGCGTGATTCAATCCTTCAAAAGCCATTCCCGAAGCGATCGAAGCATCGCCAATGACCGCAATGTGTTGTCTTTCAATATCCCCTTTCAAATTGGCGGCAATTGCCATTCCCAAAGCTGCAGAAATAGAAGTAGACGAATGGCCTACGCCAAAAGCGTCGTACTCACTTTCGCTTCGTTTTGGAAAACCGGAAATACCGTGAAGTTGCCTGTTGGTATGAAAATTTGATCTGCGGCCTGTCACTATTTTGTGACCATACGCTTGATGCCCAACATCCCAAATCAAACAATCGTTAGGGGTATCAAAAACATAATGCAAGGCAATGGTTAATTCTACTACTCCCAAGCTAGCACCCAAATGCCCTTCTTTTACCGAAACGACATCAATAATGAAGTCGCGTAGCTCTTGAGCCAATTGCGGCAACTGATGCACATCAAGTTGACGTAAATCAGCAGGACAGTTAATGCTTGAAAGTAAATTGTTTGACATGGTGCAAATGTACAAATTGAATTCTTATTTTTGCCAAATGGAAAACCCTTTCAACGACACCTATTTTATGAAGAAAGCCTTACAAGAAGCTGAGATGGCTTTTGATAAAGGCGAAATTCCTGTAGGGGCAGTTATTGTGATCAACAATACAATCATTGCGCGCAGTCACAATCTAACCGAGTTATTGCATGATGTTACGGCTCATGCCGAAATGCAAGCCATTACAGCCGCTGCTAATTTTTTGGGTGGAAAATACTTGAAAGATTGCACTTTGTATGTCACACTGGAACCTTGCCAAATGTGTGCTGGGGCTTTGTATTGGAGTCAGATTTCCAAAATTGTCTATGGCGCAAGCGACAATCAAAGAGGTTGTACCGTAATGGGAACTCAATTACATCCTAAAACTGAAGTAGTTTCTGGAGTTTTGGCTGAAGAAGCAGGTGCATTGATGAAACAATTTTTTGCAGAGCGAAGAAAATAAATACTAAATAATCTCACACTAAAGCATAAAAAAACCGCCTCTCTTTCGAAAGGCGGTTTCTATTTTTATTCTGAAATAACATTCCCTTTTTTGTCAAAGAAATGATATTCTAAATACGTGTAAGCGTCACGTGGTATGATTTTCACCCATTTTTTATGTTCAAAGAACCACTTTGAACGTATTGATGGAAAACCTTTGGTAAGGTATGCAGCCACAAACGGATGTACATTAAGCACAACAGATGGATGGCTTTTTACTAATCTTTCTAGATCTAAAGTAATCTTGTCAATAATAAGAATTGGCGCTTCAATTTCGCCACTTTCATTATTCGGATCTTCTTCTCTAGTTTTAATATTCATTTCTGGTCTTACGCGTTGTCGTGTAATTTGAACTAATCCAAATTTACTTGGCGGTAAGATCTTGTGTTTGGCTTTATCATCACTCATTTCTTCTCGTAAGAAGTCGAATAATACTTTGCGGTTTTCAGGATTCGCCATATCAATAAAATCAACTACGATGATTCCGCCCATATCGCGAAGACGCAATTGTCTTGCTATTTCAGCGGCAGCAATCATATTTACTTCCATGGCGGTGTCTTCTTGATTAGAAGCTTTATTCGAACGATTCCCACTGTTCACGTCAATAACGTGTAAAGCTTCGGTATGTTCGATAATAAGGTAAGCCCCTTTACTCATAGAAACCGTTTTTCCAAACGAAGTCTTGATTTGTCTCTCTATATTGTATTTCTCAAAAATGGGAGTATCATTGGATTGATAAAACTTCACAATTGATTCTTTGGATGGTGCAATTTCTTGCACATAATCCTTGGTTTGTTGGTACAACTCTTCATCATCAATTTGAATACCACTGAAGGTATCGTTAAATACATCTCGCAAGATAGAAGACGCTCTGTTGAGCTCTCCTAAAACTTTTGACGGATGATGAGCAGTTGGTAATTTCTTACACATTGCAGTCCATCTGCTAAGCAGGTTCTGCAAATCTTTTTCTAATTCGGCTGTATTTTTGCCTTCGGCTACTGTGCGAACAATAACACCAAATCCTTTTGGTTTAACTGATTGTACGAGTCTTTTCAAACGGTCCTTTTCTTTTTTGTCTTCTATTTTTTGCGAAATAGAAACACGATCAGAAAAAGGAACTAACACAATAAAACGTCCGGCAAGAGAAAGCTCAGCGCTAATTCTTGGTCCTTTGGTTGATATTGGTTCTTTTACGACTTGCACTAAAATTGATTGATTGGCACTCAAAACATCTGTAACGGTACCGTCTTTATCAATTTCATTGTCAAACTGAAATGATTTTAGGGAGAAATCTTTTAATTTACCTGCGCTTACAAGTTTTATGAATTTCAGTTGGGAAGCTAAATTAGGACCTAAGTCATGATAATGTAAAAAGGCATCTTTTTCGAAGCCAACATTCACAAAAGCAGCATTTAATCCAGCAACAGGTTTTCTGATTTTGGCAATAAAAATATCACCAACTTGAAAGTTGCTTTTTTCTTCTTCCTTGTGTAATTCAATTAGTTTTCCATCTTTTAATAAGGCAAAATCTACGGCTTCTGAACTGGATCGAATGATTAATTCTTTATTCACGCTGTACATTTTTATCCGAACAATGGGCTGTTTGTCGCTGATTATTTGTTATTAGAAAAGACCAATAACGAACAACCATCAACTACAACTTATAGTAAGGATGGATTAAACAATATTTTTAACAGGTATTGAACCCGGGGAAAACTAGCTAGCCGCAGACAGTTCTGTGTAGTCAGCATGCTGAATACTAAAAACTGAGGACTGATAACTAATTTTCGATTTCAATGAACGTTTAAAAAGAAAAAAGTAGTTTAAAACTACTTTTTCTTCTTGTGACGGTTAGCTCTCGCTCTTTTTTTACGTTTGTGCGTCGCTACCTTATGTCTCTTTCTTTTTTTACCACTTGGCATATCTTGTAGATTTTATGATTAATTATTCTTTTATTTTGCTTCGTTATTGATTTTTACGCCTTCTACAAAAACTTTTGCCGGTTTAAAAGCAGGAATATTGTGAGCAGGAATTTTTATGGTTGTATTTTTTGAAATGTTTCTACCCGTTTTTTCAGCTCTAGTTTTTACGATAAAACTTCCAAAACCTCTTAAATATACGTTATCTCCAGTCTCTAATGAAGTTTTCACTTCATTCATAAATGTTTCTACAGTTGCCTGAACATCTCCTTTTTCAAGACCTAATTTCTCTGAAATTTTCGCTACGATATCTGCTTTCGTCATTTTCTTTCCTTAATTTATAAATGTTGTACTTTTTTTTGAGTTTGCAAATATATGAATTAAAAAAACAATTATTCAAGCTAATTCATTAAATTTTAATCACATAAACTTTTACTTTTGCAAACAAATAATTAACAATGGATTTTTCTAAGTTATTGATAGATTGGTATTTACAAAATAAACGCGATTTACCATGGCGAAATACCACTAATCCATACCCAATTTGGCTCTCGGAAATTATGCTGCAACAAACGCGAGTGGCGCAAGGAATGCCTTATTTTTTTTCGTTTACAAAAGCTTTTCCAACCATTTTTGATTTGGCCAATGCTCATGAAGAACAAGTATTGAAATTATGGCAAGGATTAGGCTATTATTCTCGAGCTAGAAACTTGCATCAAACCGCTCAATTTATTGCAAACGAACTTGGCGGTGTTTTTCCAAATAACTACAAAGACTTACTTCAATTAAAAGGAATTGGCGAATATACCGCTGCAGCCATTGCCTCATTTGCTTACAACGAAGTAGTTCCAGTTGTGGACGGGAATGTTTTTAGAGTGCTTTCGCGCTATTTTGATATTGAAACCGATATTGCTTCAGCTTCCGCCAAAAAGGAATTCAGTGCTTTGGCAATGGAATTAATTCCAAAAGAAAATCCGGCGTTATTTAATCAAGCCATAATGGAATTTGGCGCCTTACAATGCGTTCCAAAAAGTCCCAATTGTTCTGATTGTATTTTTAACCAAAGCTGTGCGGCTTTGCAAAAAAAGAAAGTTGACATACTACCTGTAAAATTGAAAAAACTAAAAGTTAGAAACCGATTTTTCAATTACCTCATCTTTTCAGATGATCTGGCCAACACCATTATTCAAAAAAGAACGGACAAAGGTATTTGGCACAACCTTTATGAATTTCCTTTAATTGAAACCGAAAAAGAAGAAAACTTTGATACGCTTTCAGAGCAGGTAAAAACCAATTTTCAAGACTTTAATATTGTTTCTATAAGAGAAGAGAATTCCAAAAGTATCCTCCATAAATTGTCACACCAGCATTTGCACATCAAATTTTGGAATGTAAAAGTAAATGGTCACTTGCCAAACGGAATCAACTCAACTGATTTGAAATCCTATCCATTCCCTATCGTGCTTCATAATTTTATCGAAGCAAAATAAAAATCCTATCTTTGAATCAAATACTACATTATGAATGGAACAGTAAATAAAGTGATTCTTATCGGCTATCTTGGAGACGAAGTCAAGTTGCATTATTTTGAAGGAGGCAATTGTATTGGCCGATTTCAATTGGCTACTCATGAAGTGTATATCAATAAAACAACGAACGAGAAGATCACTTCTACAGAATGGCACAATTTAATTGTACGAAATAAGGCTGCAGAATTATGCGAAAAATACCTTTCTAAAGGAGATAAAATTTATGTAGAAGGCCGAATCAAATCTCGTCAATGGCAAGCTGAAGACGGCACAACCAAACATACCTCAGAAATCCAAGTAGTAGAATTTACGTTTTTGAACACCAAAAAAGATTCCGAAAACAACAAGACAATTCCATCAGAACCACAACACACTAATTTACCTATTAACGATTTGCCTTTCTAATCTATTCTATTTTTTAAGAATATACTATGCCTAAAAAATCAATTCTTTTTGTACCACTTTTTCTTATCGCTATAACAATGTTGAGTTGTAAAAAAGAGGCCTTGCCGAAACCGGCAAGTCATTTGCGACTAGACTATACAGAAGCCAGTTATAGACGATTTGAAAGCCCTTGTCATTATTCATTTGAAATGAATTCAGATGCGATTATTAAAGACGAAAAAGAGTGTGGATTTACCATACATTACCCAAAAATGAAGGCAACCATTTATTTGAGCTACAAACCTGTAAATGGAAATATCAATAAATTATTACGTGATGCTCAAAAACTGACCTACGAGCATGTTATTAAAGCAGACGACATAGTAGAACAACCTTTTCTAAATACAAAACAAAAAGTGTTTGGGATGTTCTATCAAGTAGATGGGAACGCGGCAACCAATTCTCAATTTTATGCTACTGATAGCACGAAACATTTTCTTACAGGTTCGATTTATTTTTATGCAAAACCTAATTTTGATTCCATTATGCCTGCAGCCAGTTATGTCAAAAACGATATGCAACGATTACTAGAAACCTTGAAATGGAAATAACAAAAAAAGCATCCCAAAAGGATGCTTTTTTATTTACTAACTTAATGTAGTTATGATTTGGGTAAAACTACTTTGTATGTTTTTCCATCAGCAGTCGCTTCAACTACTTTAGTCAAATTGTCTTGATTTTGAATTGTTTTATCAAATACAACTGTTGCTTTTTTTGAATCAAAGTCTACTGTTGCTTTTTGAACACCTTCTAATCCGCCTAATTCTTCCTCGATGGTTTTAGCACAACCAATTGCACAAGTCATCCCTTCAATTTCAAAACTAGCCGTCTGCACATTTTCAGCAGCAATTACAACTTCTTTTTTAGGTGTTTCAGCTGTTTTTTCTGTAGTTGTTTCTGTTGTTGCGGCTTCTTTTTTACAAGATGTCATTAAAAGACTAACGAATGCCAATGCAACTATTGTTTTTGTGATTTTCATATGAATTGAATTTATTTCTTTTATAAATACAAAATTAATCAAAAAAAAGCGGTCCTATCCAGAAAATAATTAGAATTTTGGCGCAAACTAATTTTTATGGAATCCAAGCAGCTCAAATGGGTACTTCTAACCGTTCTTTCTTTAATTTGGGGAAGCTCCTTTATTTTAATAAAAAAAGGATTAATTGGACTAACCCCAATACAATTAGGTTCGTTACGAATACTTTTTGCTGGTATTTTCTTATTAGCAATTGGATTCAAAAGCATCTCAAAAATATCATTACAGCAATGGAAATTCATTGCAATTACTGCATTGTTTGGCACGTTCATCCCGGCTTATCTTTTCGCAATTGCACAAACAGAAATTGACAGTTCAGTAAGCTCAATATTAAATTCATTAACTCCATTAAATACATTGGTCTTAGGTAGTATCGCCTTTGGATTACAATTTAAACGAAATCAAATCTTTGGAGTAATTATAGGGCTTTTTGGAAGTGCTTTACTAATTTTGAATGGAGCAATGAACCATCCTGAACAAAACTATTACTATGCCCTATTAATTCTAATTGCTTCATTATGTTATGCAACAAATGTGAATTTAATTAAGAAACACTTATCATGCATGGCACCTTTAAGTATTACAACAGGAAATTTTTTAGTTTTACTACTCCCTGCAACTTTAATCTTATATTTTACAGACTTCATAGAGGTCGTTACAATTCCTCAAGTTCAAAACTCAATGCTATTTATTGTCATTTTAGGCGTTATAGGTACTGGGATTGCAAATATTATCTTCTTCAAATTAATTCAATTATCATCTCCTGTGTTTGCCACTTCAGTAACTTATTTAATTCCTATTGTAGCATTTTTTTGGGGATTATTAGACAACGAAATGCTGACACCTATCCAATTCTTAGGCGCGTTTGTAGTATTGATTGGCGTTTACCTTTCAGCAAAGAAATAAAAAAAGGCGATCTACAAAGACCGCCTTTAATTTATTTAAAAATGTTATTTATTGAAAATCGGCATCGGTTACCCCTTCGTTAATTTTAACATCTGTCATTTTAATATTCAATTCAAAACCTACATTTTGAATCATATTAAATGGAACTTTTACACCTTTTACTTCACGATAATCCAAATATGAATTGGTTTTATTCATCGTTTTTCCGCCTTGTTCAATTGTAATAACATCCGCTATTTTCAATCCTGATTTAACATCATAATACAAGGTAGTTTTTCCGTTTTTCAAAGCATACGCTTCTGTTCCATTGATCGTTTCAATTCCTGTCAAACTTACCTCTGGTTTTTTCAACAAATTCAATTCTTCGATTGGAGTAGCAACTGCTTTCATGTCTTCTAAATCATTTCCTTTAAGTTCAACTTTTTGACCTTGTTGAACTACGAAAGCACCTTTTTCATTAACGACTTGTTTCATCAAGCTCATTCCGCCCATAGCTATTTCTACTGCTAATTTCCCTTTTACAGAGATTTTAGAATTAAAACTCAAAGGGGCTGGAGCTTGCGGAATAGTGGTTGATCCTACCATGGCAATCGTTTTTACAGCAAGAGCTGCTTTTTCGCCACCAATAGCTTTAATATAATTATCTAAAACTATTTTAGCTGTCATTCCTTTTGGGACTTCTTTTTTGAAAACTGGTTTTTCAACCGCATTCCCATATTTATCAAAAAACAAAATTGGAATTTTTAATTTTTCAAGTGCTGGAACTACATCAGCTCCTTTTCCAACAATTAAAATACGACTATTATCTGCCAAGAAATATTTATTAGCTACTCGCAATACATCATCAGCAGTTACCGCATTGATATTTTTAATGTAGTTTTCATAGAAATCAGCTGGTAAGTTTTGTGTTTGGATACGTAAAGCATAACCTGCAACCGTTTGAGGTTTTTCAATTTGCATTACAAATCGGCCAATATAACCGGCTTTCACACTAGCTAACATTTCGTCAGTAACTTTCTCAGTTCTGATTTTTTTATACTCTTTGAAAATTTCAACTACTGTACTATCCGTTACCGCATTTCGCACTTGAGTTGAAGCTTCAAATTTAGTAAGACGTTTGTCTCCACGAATACTAGATCCGGCACCATAAGTCCATCCATGTGCCTCTCTCAAATTCATATTCAAATAACTATTAAAGTCACCTCCAAGAATTTGATTGGCTACCAAAGCTGGAAAATAATCTGGATCCGTCATTTTAAGGTTAACCAAATTTACCACCGCTACTTCTGATTGAACAGCGTTTGGCATATCTACAAAATTGATTTGCGAAAATCCCACGTCTTTTGGCTCAGCATAAGTTTGAACTGGAGCCGCTGCTTTTTTCCAAGAACCGAATAATTTTTCTACGGCTTTTTTAGTGTCGGCAAATTTAACATCACCTACTATAATTAAATACGCATTTTCAGGAACAAAATACGAATTGTAATTGGCCTCAACATCAGCAAGAGTTACGTTTTTGATTGTCGTTTCAGTAACATATTCTCCATTAGGATGGTCCTTGCCAAAGGTCAAGAAATCATTTATTCTTGAAGCTACAGCTGGAACACTTTTCTCATTAGCTTTTAAACCTTCAATTATTTTCGCTTTTTCTTTGTCAAATTCTTCTTGAGTGAAGTTAGGATTCAAAGCTCCTTCTGCTAACAATTGCAAAACTCGTCCTGAATATTTCGAAAGAGAATTTCCAGAAGCGCCATTGGAACTAAAATTAATACTAGCTCCCATAAAATCGATTTCTTCGTTGAAAGCGGTTTTAGAGATTTTTTTTGTTCCGTTTCCAATAAGACTACTTGTCAAATCAGCAACTCCTTTTTTAGCACCTTCTGTATAAGGAGCATTATCCAAAGTTAAAGTAAAAGAAACTCGAGGTAATTTATGATTTTCAACTATCATTACTTTCAACCCGTTCTTTAATTGAAAAGACTCTGGTTTCCCTATTTTAATTGTTGGGGCAGGTCCTGATTTCGGTTGAGGTATGATTTGTCCTTGCATTATCGCTGTTATAAATAAGCTTGATAAAATTATGATTGATTTTTTCATGATGTTTCTTAGTTTTGGGATTTATCTTTAACTGGAACATAATCCAACACCATTCTTTGGTTTGGGTTCAAATACTTCTTTGCTACCTCTCTAATTTCCTCAGCAGTAATAGAGTGGTACATTTCGATTTCAGTGTTGATCAAGTTTACATCTCCATACAACAAATGATAGGTAGCTAAATTACTAGCTATTCCTTCAATAGTTGAATTACTATTTACATATTGATTGTCAAATTGATTTTGTAGTTTTTGCAAATCTTTGTCCGAAATTAATTCCGTTTGAAGCTTCACAATTTCTTCATCAATTTCGGCTAATAAATTAGCAGCTGTAAATGGAGATTGTGGTAATCCATATAAAATATAGGTTCCATGATCTTCTTGACTGTAATTGAACGCTCCAATTTGGAGTGCCATTTTCTTATCGTCTACAATTTTCTTGTACATTCTTGAACTTTTTCCATCGCTCAAAATTGACGAAATCATATCCAAAATACGCGCTTCTCTAGTTTTCATTGAAGGTGTTCTATAGGCAGTCACCAACATTGGTAATTGAATATTTGGATCTTCAAAATTGGCTTTGATCGTTTCTGTAATTGGAGCTTCCTCAAAACTAGCACGCTTGATTGGTGTTCCTTTAGGAATTACTCCAAAGTATTTTTGAATCCATTCTTTGGCTTGAGCAGGTTTAAAATCACCCGCAACAACTAAAACAGCATTATTTGGAATGTAGAATTTTTTATTAAAAGCTTGAAATTCTTCTAGTTTAGCAGCATCCAAATGTTCCATAGAACCAATAGTTGTCCAACGGTACGGATGATTTTTAAACATATTTTTCTTTACTTGTGGAAGTATTTGTCCGTATGGACTATTGTCATAACGCAATCTTTTTTCTTCTTTTACTACTTCGTTTTGAGTATCAACACCAATTTGATTAATCACAGGATGAAGCAAACGTTCTGCTTCCATCCACAAGCCTAACTCTAAATTATTTGAAGGAAAAACTTCATAGTAGTACGTTCTGTCTTCAGTAGTGTTAGCATTGTTCACGCCTCCATTTCCAGTAACGATTTTAAACCATTCGCCACGTTTAATATTCTCAGTTCCTTCAAACAATAAATGTTCGAAAAAATGAGCAAAACCAGTACGATCTGGTTGTTCATCTTTGGCACCAACATGGTACATTACCGAAGTAACCACAGTTGGAGCTGAGGGATCGTTGTGCAAAATTACATGCAATCCATTGTCTAAGTCGTATTCCTCAAAGGCGACTTTCTGAGCAGAAGCAACTCCTCCCAGCATCAATGCAGCACTTAACATCATGATAGATTTTTTCATAAAGATTAATAATTTTAAGTTAGATTTAGGTTTAATAGTCCTAAAGAAATTGAATTAGATACTTCTTTAGTATTATTGTTACATCAAAAATAGTTTTTTTAATTTGAATATGTTCATAATTTCAAGTTTGACAAAAAATTAACAGTTGTTATGACTTAATAAGAGCTCCAAAAACTTTTTTTACTAAGGGATTGCACAGTAAATTATTAGTTGTATATTTGCAACCTTAAAATTAATAAAAACAATTTCGTATGTATGCAATCGTAGAGATAGCAGGGCAACAATTTAAAGTAAGCAAAGACTTAAAGGTTTATGTTCACCGTTTGGCTAACGAAGAAGGTTCAAAAGTTTCTTTTGACAAAGTTCTTTTAGTTGACGATAAAGGGAATGTAACTTTAGGCGCCCCAGCTATAGAAGGTGCTTCAGTAGAAGCCAAAGTGTTACAACACTTAAAAGGAGACAAAGTTATCATTTTCAAAAAGAAAAGAAGAAAAGGATACAAAAAGAGAAACGGTCACAGACAATATCTTACTCAAATTGTAATTGAAGGTATTACAGTAGGTGGAGCTAAAAAAGCTGCAGCGCCTAAAAAAGAAAAAGTAGTAGCAGAAGCGCCAGCAACTGAAGCAGCTCCAAAAGCAGCTCCAAAAGCTAAAAAGGCAGCTCCAAAAGCTAAAAAAGAAGATACTAAAGAATAATTAACAATATTAAAACCAATACGTCATGGCTCACAAGAAAGGTGTCGGTAGTTCGAAGAATGGTAGAGAATCAGAATCAAAACGTTTAGGCGTTAAGATTTTTGGTGGTCAAGCTGCTATTGCTGGAAACATCATCGTAAGACAAAGAGGTTCTAAACACAATCCAGGAGAAAACGTTTACATCAGTAAAGATCATACTTTACATGCAAAAGTTGATGGAGTTGTTAAGTTCCAAAAGAAAAGAGATAATAAATCATACGTTTCTATCCTTCCATTCGAAGCATAATCTGTAGATTTTCTATATCATTAAAAAACCTGTTTCTCACGAAACAGGTTTTTTGTTTTTATACCATTATGTTTTTACTACATCCAACCACAAACTATCGCGCCGATAATCATCAAGGAAACTGTCCAAAATCCAGCATGGATGAAAATATACTTCCACGACTTTCTTTCAAATAAGCCATTGATAGCAATCATTGGGAAAGCAAAAAACAAACCAGTCAAAGTTCCGTGTAATGCACCGTGTTTAGCCGTTCTAAATGCCATGCCATAATCGGTCATAAAAGCTGTAAAAGATGGTTTTACCTCAGCTAATTTTGTTGGTCCTCCAATCATACCTAAAGCACCCATCTGATGAATGGTTAATGACTGCATTATCATTCCAATAAAAATAGAAAAGACAAATGTCAGTCCGAAGATTTTAAGCATATTCCCTTTTTCCAATTCTTCTTGAGTTAAGCCTGTTTCTTTCATCCAAGCTGTTCCAAAAACCTTAGGATGATACCATACAAAACCTACTAACAAAGTAGTAAAAGCCGCCACAACAGGCGAAATAAAATTCATTTCCATAGCATTCGTTTTAGTTGTTAATAGAAACAAATATAAAAATAATAGGCATTAAAAAACCCTTACGCCTGAAAATACAGGAGTAAGGGTAGTTCTGTTTTGAGATGCTGAAACGAGTTCAGCATAACAATTAATATCTGTAATATTCTGGCTTGAATGGCCCTTGAACCTCAACGCCAATATAAGCTGCTTGTTCTGGACGCAATGTCTCTAATTCTACACCCAATTTTGCCAAGTGTAAAGCGGCTACTTTTTCATCCAAGTGTTTTGGTAACATGTACACATCATTATTATAAGCCGCACTGTTTTTCCATAATTCGATTTGTGCCAAAGTTTGGTTGGTAAATGAGTTACTCATTACAAAACTTGGGTGACCTGTAGCACAACCTAAGTTTACCAAACGACCTTCGGCCAAGATGATAATATCTTTTCCGTTTACGTTGTAAATGTCTACTTGAGGTTTTACTTCGTTTTTAGTATGACCAAAGTTTTTATTCAACCAAGCCATATCAATTTCGTTGTCAAAGTGTCCGATGTTACATACAATCGTTTTGTCTCTCATTTGTTCGAAGTGAGATCCTAACACAATATCTTTATTTCCTGTTGTTGTGATAATAATATCAGCAGTACCAATAACTGTATTCAATTTCTTTACTTCAAAACCATCCATAGCTGCTTGTAAAGCACAAATTGGATCGATTTCAGTAACGGTTACAATAGAACCTGCACCTCTAAAAGAAGCCGCTGTTCCTTTTCCTACGTCACCGTATCCACAAACAATTACTCTTTTTCCAGCCAACATAATATCGGTTGCTCTTCTAACTGCATCTACAGCCGATTCTTTACAACCGTATTTGTTATCAAATTTCGATTTAGTAACCGAGTCGTTAACGTTAATCGCTGGCATTGGCAATGTTCCTGCTTTTACTCTTTCGTATAATCTGTGTACACCCGTTGTAGTTTCTTCAGACAATCCTTTGATTCCTTCTACTAAATGAGGGTAACGATCAATAACCATATTAGTCAAATCTCCACCATCATCCAAAATCATGTTCAATGGTTTTCTGTCTTCACCAAAGAATAAAGTTTGCTCAATACACCAGTCAAAATCTACTTCGTTCAAACCTTTCCAAGCATATACTTGAATACCTGCAGCAGCAATAGCGGCAGCAGCCTGATCTTGAGTAGAGAATATATTACAAGAAGACCAAGTTACCTCAGCTCCTAAAGCAATTAAAGTTTCGATCAAAACCGCAGTTTGAATCGTCATGTGTAAACAACCTGCAATACGAGCACCTTTCAATGGTTGTTCATCTTTATACTCTGCACGAAGTGCCATCAATCCTGGCATTTCAGCTTCTGCTAATTCAATTTCTTTTCTTCCCCAAGCCGCTAGAGAAATGTCTTTTACTTTGTAAGCCACATAAGGCATCGTTGCTGTACTCATTTATAGTATATTTGTAGTTCTAAAAATTTTTGCAAAACTACATAATAACTTATGATTTTAAAAACATTCCCCTACTTTTATGAATTGTTTAGGGAGCTAATCTTTTAAAAATCAATAAAATAATTGTAATTCATTCCTTTTTGGAGCTATTCCCGCCATTCGCTTTATCTTTGCCACCAAAAACCGGCAGCAAAGGATGTTACTTCTGTCGGGGCTAAAACACGTTTTCGGTATGCCTTTGTATAAAACCATTCATCACAATTCCAATACACAAATCCTAATTTGGGACATCACCGAATCATTTGAACAATTGAACCAAGAAGTACAATTGAACGAAAAAAACCAATTGCGCCTCAACGGAATGAAGTCCGAAATGCACCAACGTGCTTTTCTAAGCATCCGAAAATTATTGGCTCTAGCCAGTTATTCTGATTTTGATTTAGAATATGATGCATTTGGGAAGCCTCATTTGGCAGACCACAATTACATTTCCATTACCCATTCCCATCATTTTTCGGCTATCATTGTAAGTGCCGAACCCGTTGGCATCGACATCGAAATGCAACGCGAAATAATTCTAAAAATCGCACATAAGTTTGTCAATGACGATGAATTAAACCGACTTCAAAAAACTGACATCGCCGAATACATTAAAAAACTCACTGTGAAATGGGGGGCTAAAGAAGCCATTTTTAAAATCAAAAACGAAAAAGGCATTAGCTTTAAAGATCATATTCAAGTAACTCCATTCGAATTGAATGAAACACCAACTTTAGCTAATTTAAGTTATGGAGGCGTAGAGGAAAAATTCACCATTTATTTTTCAGAATTGGACACTAATTTTACGTTAGTGTATGCATTTGAAAATAATGATTCAACTCAACTCAACTAATTATGTTCGAATTTTTCTTTTCTCAATACAAAGACTACCAGACTTACGATATTGTTCTGGAAATCATTGCGGTGCTTTTAGGAATTGCAAGCGTTTGGTATGCCAAAAAAGATAATATTCTGGTTTTCCCAACTGGAATGGTTAGCACTTTAATTTATGTGTATTTGCTTTGGAAATGGACACTTTGGGGCGATATGATGATCAATGGCTACTATTTTACCATGAGCATTTATGGTTGGTATTGTTGGACCCGAAAAAAAGGAGACAGCGTCGAGTTTCCAATTTCCGTAATTTCTAATGCCGAAAAACGCATGTCCCTATTTATCTTTATCTTTACCGTCGCATTTGTTGTCGCTGTCTACCTTTATTTTAATAAATTCAATACTTGGTATGCATATGTAGACACTTTTGTCACCGGAATTTTCTTTATTGGAATGTGGCTTATGGCCAAACGAAAAATAGAAAATTGGGTGTTTTGGATTATTGGAGATCTAGTTTCTATTCCATTGTATTTTGCAAAAGGACTGACCTTTACTAGTTTTCAATATTTAGTATTTACAATTGTTGCCGTTTACGGCTATTTAGAATGGAAGAAAACCTTAAACAGCTCCCAAGCGGACCTAAAAGAATTTTAAAAATAGCTTTATTCGGTCCCGAAAGTACTGGAAAAACTACTTTAGCTAAACAATTGGCCGAATACTACAAAACCGATTGGGTTCCCGAATTTGCACGCGACTATCTTCAAGAAAAATGGGACAAACACCAAGCTATTTGCGATGTTAATGACATGTTGCCAATTGCTTACGGTCAAACCCAACTTGAAAATGAAAAAATGGCAACTGCCAATCAATATCTTTTTTGCGATACCAATTTAATGGTAACCAAAGTTTTCTCTGAGGTATACTATAACTATTGCGACCCTTTATTAGACCAAGCGGCTCGCGAACACGTATACGATTTGTTTTTTCTAACCGATATAGATGTGCCATGGGAAAAAGACGATTTGCGCGATAAACCCGAGGGACGTGAAACGGTTTTTAGCGTTTTCAAAAAATCCCTAATTGACAACAATAAACCATTTATTACCCTTTCAGGCGATGCTTCCTTACGCCTTAAAAAAGCCGTTTCTATAATTGATAATTTAACTGAAGCCCTGAAAAACGGACAATCGTCTTTAGAATTTGTTCAGGATTATCTAATACAACACAATTAAATCCATCTGGTTTTATTACAATTGAATTTTGAAATTTTCATTGCAATTGAAATGGAATATTCTATATTTGCACTGTCTCAAGGGGTGCTCTAAATAACGAGCTGAGATTATACCCAATGAACCTGAGCGGGTAATGCTGCTAAGGGAAAACAGACTTAACGATTAATACACCTATTAATTTTGTAGTCTAGAGTAACCATTTAATTTTTAACCAAGAATAATGACCCCTGTTATTCGTAATCTATTTACGAATGAAATTTTTATTATTCAAACTGAGCGCAAAACGACTTTTTTTAAGCTCATTCTTGCTATTTTCTTTGGCTACATTGGCACAAGAAAAAACCAAAGACACCACACGTGTCAATCAACTCGACGAAGTATTAGTATCAGCGATTCGAGTGAATTCTAAAACGCCTGTAAGTTTTAGCAACTTGTCCAAAAAAGAAATCCAAAACCGAAATCTAGGGCAAGACATTCCTATTTTAATGAACTACATGCCGTCAGTTGTAACTACTTCAGATGCTGGAAATGGAGTGGGTTACACCGGAATTCGTGTTCGTGGAACCGATGCAACTCGTGTCAATGTAACTATCAACGGAATCCCTTATAATGATTCTGAAAGTCACGGGACTTTTTGGGTTAACATGCCTGATTTTGCGTCCTCACTTCAAAGTGTGCAATTGCAACGCGGTGTAGGAACCTCAACCAATGGGTCTGGTGCTTTTGGAGCCAGTTTAAATATGCTAACCGATTCGTATTCGGAGAAAGCCTCTGGTGAAATCTCCAATTCTTTTGGAAGTTTCAATACACGCAAACATACAGTAAAGTTCAGTACCGGTTTACTTAATGATCATTTTGAGATTGCGGGACGTGTTTCTACTTTGAATTCGGACGGCTACATTGACCGTGCGAGTTCCGATTTGAAATCCTATTTTTTACAAGGAACTTATGTTGGTACAACTACATTAATCAAAGCCTTGGCTTTTGGAGGAAATGAAAAAACCTATCAATCTTGGAACGGAATAGATGGCGAAACTTTGTTAACTAACAGAACCTTTAATTCGGCAGGGATTTTTACCGATGAGGCAGGTCAGACGCGTTTTTATGACAATGAAACCGACAATTACCAACAAGACCATTATCAATTGCATTGGAACGAAAAACTAGCTGCTAATTGGAATACCAATCTTGCCTTTCATTACACCAAAGGAAAAGGGTATTATGAAAATTATAAAGAGGACGGTGATTTTTCAAGTTATGGATTGACTCCTATTGCAATTAATGGAACTTCCATCAATATGACGGATTTAATACGTCAAAAATGGTTGGACAATGATTTTTATGGAACTACATTTTCAGCCAATTACCAATCCAACAAATTGGATTTTATCTTTGGCGGAAGCTATAACAAATACGAAGGAAATCATTTTGGAAAAGTAATTTGGGCAAGATATGCCGGCGCATCAGAACTAGGCGATCGCTATTATGAGGATAGGGCTACCAAAACAGATGGCACCGCTTTCGCGAAAGCCAATTACCAAGTAAATGACCAATGGAGTCTTTTTGGCGACTTACAAATTCGTAATGTAAACTACAAAGCCAATTCTAATGAAACCGGTGTAGTGAATGATACCTTCTCTTTTTTCAATCCAAAAGCAGGACTTAATTATACCGTCAATTCCAAAAACAATGTATACTTTTCGTATGCAAGAGCCAATAGAGAACCCAATCGAACCGACTATGAAGGCGGCAATGTGAAACCAGAAAAATTAAATGATTTCGAATTGGGTTGGAGGTATTTGTCGGACAAAGTGCAATTGAATACTAACTTCTATTATATGGCCTACCAAGACCAATTAATTTTAACCGGAACACTAGACGATGTGGGAAATCCAATTCGTTCCAACAGTGAAAAAAGCTACCGATTAGGTGTAGAAGTGGATGCGGCAATTGTGCTATCTTCAACATTCAGCCTTCGTCCAAACCTTACGTTAAGCCGCAATAAAAACATAGACTTGGCGGTAAGCGGACAAATTTATGGGACCAAAGACATTTCGTATTCCCCTTCAGTAATTGCAGGAAATAGTTTGATTTACAAACCTACTGAAAGCTTGCAAATTATTTGGTTGCAAAAATATGTAGGACAACAATACATGAACAACATTGAATTGCCAGAAGCTAAATTAGCTGATTACTTTATCAACGACTTGAATGTGACCTATGAAATCAAACCAAAATCAGTTTTCAAATCGATTGTTTTCAAAGGCTTAGTCAATAATATTTTGAACAAAAAATATAGTTCAAATGGCTATATGTGGGACATATACCCCTATTATTATCCTCAAGCAGGAACTAATTTGTTAGCAGGAATAACATTGTTATTCTAAAGTAAATGAATAAAATTTGAAGAAATCCTGGCAGCAATGTCAGGATTTTTTAATTGTAAATTCGCAATACATTTCCATTTACTTCAACGCGGTATTGTTTCATAGGATATTGTAAACTCCCTTGCCCAGAAAATAAACTGTAGGTTTTATTATCACAAGAGCACACCGCATCAATTCCATCAATTGTCATTGGAGAACAAGTCGAAGGCGTTTGATTGGGACAAGCGGCATCAAATGCATTATAGCCGCTTCCGGTGTTGAATATAATAAGTCCTTTAACTCCTTTTCCAGCATAATACACCGCATTACTTGGATATAATAGTTTCGAATAGGAAGGCAGGTTCATATTGATATCTACTGTAAATGTATAATTAGGAATAAAAGGATTTGTATTGACTGGTCCGTTATCCGAACAAGAAATAAATGCCGAAAAAAGTATAAAGATCCAGACTGACTTTTTCATTATTTTGTGAATTAAGTAGCTAAGAATTAGCGCAACAAATTTAATTTATTTACATTTGAAATAGGTTGTCAAAACGAATATAGTTACAATCTAAATAAAATTATAGTATCTTTGTGGAAAGAAATCCCGTCCTGATGGGATTTTTTCTATTTTATATAAACAATGAAGTTATGAGCACAGTATCTTATTACACCGCAGAAGGATTAAAAAAATTACGAGAAGAATTAGATTATTTAAAAAATGTGATGCGTCCAAAAGCATCGCAAGATATTGCTGACGCAAGAGATAAAGGTGATTTATCTGAAAATGCCGAATACGATGCTGCCAAAGAAGCACAAGGAATGCTAGAAATGCGCATCGCTAAATTAGAAGAAATTCATTCTAATGCCCGTTTAATCGACGAAACCCATTTAGACGTTTCTAAAGTATTGGTGTTGTCTAAAGTAAAAATCAAAAACCAAACTAACGGAATGGAAGTGATTTATACTTTGGTGGCCGAAAGTGAAGCCGATTTAAAAACTGGAAAAATTTCTGTAACCTCTCCAATTGGAAAAGGGCTATTAGGAAAATCAGTGGGTGAAGTAGCTGAAATTACGGTTCCAAATGGTGTATTGAAATTTGACATCTTAGAAATTACTAGAGAATAAATTCAATCGCATGAGTTCTATTTTTACCAAAATCGTAAACGGAGAAATTCCTTGTTATAAAATTGCAGAAGATGCTAATTTTTTAGCTTTTTTGGATGTAAATCCAAATGCGAAAGGACATACATTGTGTATTCCAAAACAAGAAATTGACCAACTTTTTGAAATAGACGATACATTGTATTTGGGCTTAATGCAATTCTCTAAAAAAATTGCTACCGCCTTACAAAAAACAGTCCCTTGCAAACGCATCGGAATGTCAGTAATTGGTTTAGAAGTGCCTCACGCTCATGTTCATTTAATTCCTTTAAACGAAATGGATGAAATGCGCTTTCAAAACAAAGTAACGCTGAGCAAAGAAGAATTTGAAGCTTTGGCCAAAGCAATTCAAAACAATTTATAAAAATTAAAAAGCGAATCCATTTAAATAGATTCGCTTTTTTTATAACTCAATTGTATTGTACTTCCTTTTCCTATTTCGGATTGAACCACTTTAATTCGGCCTTTGTGATACTCTTCTACAATTCTTTTGGTTAAGGAAAGTCCTAAACCCCACCCTCTCTTTTTGGTTGTAAATCCCGGTTCAAAAATAGTCTTGAATTGTTTTTTAGGAATTCCAATTCCCGTGTCTGAAACTTTAATTTGTATCCATTCGCCCTCTTGTTCCATAACCAAATCTAAATTGCCCTTTCCTTTCATGGCATCAATGGCATTTTTGACTAAATTTTCAATGGTCCAACTGTGTAACGTTGCATTGAATAAAACAAAAATGGGTAACTCTGGTGCTTGAAAAGAAAATAGGACTTGCTTTGAAAAACGCGATTGTAAATAGTCAATCGTTTCTTGAGTTGCAGCAATAATATTTTGATTTTCTAATTTAGGTTCTGATCCAATTTTTGAAAAACGATCCGTAATGGTTTGCAAACGCTCAATATCTTTTTCAATTTCCTGAGTAGTCGATTCAGCTACATTCTCTGCTTTTAACAACTCAATCCAACCAATTAGTGACGAAAGTGGCGTTCCAATTTGGTGAGCGGTTTCTTTAGCCATTCCGGCCCAAAGTTTGTTTTGAGTAGCCATTTTTGTACTTCGGTAAAAATTATATACCAAGGCAGCAAACAATACAATAATCAATACTAAAGCAATAGGATAGTATTTTAATTTGTTCAACAAGGCCGAATTTCCATAATACAACTTTTGAAACTTTCCAGGTGCATATTGTATTACAATAGGGTCATTTTCATTTTTAAGATCTTCTAGAAAATGAGCCGATTCGCTTGTACTTGCAATTATTTTTTCATCAATATTCACCGCATTGATGATCTTGTTATTCTCTGTTAAAATAATTGGTATAGAGGAATTAGTGCTGAAGATTTGCAAGGGTAATTCTACATCGGCATTGGCATCGGCGTTGATCAACGTTTTTTGAGCTTTGGCCCAAAGATTCATTTTCAAACGTTCTTCATTTTTGAAAATTTGAAAAAAGGTATAGGTATTCCAAAGTATCAATGAAATAATTAAAAACGAGACCAATATGATTAACCAGCGAGTGGTATTGCGCCTATCCGAAAACATAGATTCAATTTAGTTTATAAATGTAACGAAATAATTTGAAAAAGATTTTAGGCCTTCGCCAAAGAAAAATAGTTGATCAAAAAAAGACCTCTTGCCTAGAAAAGAAGAAGTTAGTATATTTGTAAATCTAAAGTAGAAATAAACTTAAAAAATAATACAGATGGAAGTTACAGGAAGAGTAAAAATGATTGACCAAACTAAAGAAGTAGGTTCTGGTGGTTTCAAAAAAAGAGATATTGTTGTTACTACTGACGAACAATACCCACAACATATTTTGGTACAGTTTGTTCAAGATAAATGTGACTTACTAAACAATTACCAAGTGGGTGACCAAGTAAAAATCGACATCAATTTAAGAGGTCGTGAGTGGACTAACCAACAAGGTGAAACTGTTTATTTCAACACTATTCAAGGATGGAGAATTGGAAAAGTACAAGCAGAAGCTTCAGTGGCTGCTACACAAACTCCTCCAATGCCGTCTGCAGAAACTTTTGCACCTGCAACTAATTTAAATGAAGAAGAGCCGGACGATTTACCGTTCTAATCTCTAAAAAAATATACCTAAAAACCCGACTCCAACGCGTCGGGTTTTTTTATTTACATTTGTATTTCACAAATACTACCAAGCGATGAACTGGGAACAACTTTTATCATTAAAAAGACAAGGCGACAAAGGCAAAAGATTACGCGTAGAACAAGACGATACTCGTCTAGGTTTTGAAGTAGACTACGACCGTATCATCTTTTCGGCGGCCTTTAGAAGTTTGCAAGATAAAACCCAAGTCATCCCACTTTCCAAAACTGATTTTGTGCACACCCGTTTAACGCACAGTTTAGAAGTATCAGTTGTAGGACGTTCTTTAGGCCGATTGGTAGGAAAAAAAATCCTTGAAAAATACCCGCATTTAAAAGAAGTACATGGCTATCATATGAATGATTTTGGGGCTATTGTTGCCGCTGCTTCATTGGCACACGATATTGGAAATCCGCCTTTTGGTCATTCGGGTGAAAAAGCCATTGGCGAATATTTTTCTATTGGAAAAGGACAACAATACCAAAACCACCTCAGCCCAAAAGAATGGCAAGATTTAATCGATTTTGAAGGCAATGCCAATGGGTTTTCAGTTTTAACCGCGGATCGTCCAGGAATTGAGGGCGGCTTGCGAATTTCGTTTGCCACTTTGGGTGCTTTTATGAAATACCCAAAAGAAAGTTTGCCGAAAAAACCAACTAAAAATATTGCCGACAAGAAATACGGTTTCTTCCAAAGTGACAAAGTATTCTTTGAAGAAGTCGCTTCAGACATGGGCTTAATTCCTAATAAGTCTGGAAAAGATATTGGATTTGAAAGACATCCTTTGGCCTACTTGGTAGAAGCAGCCGATGATATTTGTTACACCATTATAGATTTTGAAGACGGTATTAATTTGGGTTTAGTTCAGGAAGAATATGCCTTAGAATATTTAATCAAATTAGTTAAAGATTCTATTGATAGTGCCAAATACAGCACCTTGAATACCAAAGAAGATCGCATCAGTTATTTGAGAGCCTTGGCAATTGGCAGTTTAATTAACGATGCCGTTCGCGTTTTTATTGAAAATGAAGAAGCAATTCTAGCGGGGAAATTTCCCTATGCGCTGACTGATAAAAGCAAGTACAAAGCGCAAATGGATGACATCATTAAATTGAGCGTAAAAAATATCTATCAAAGTCGTGAAGTGATCGAAAAAGAAATTGTTGGTTACCAAATTATCCAAACCTTATTGGATAAATTCATCTCGGCCATGAACAATAAATTCAATGGAACCGCTTCGAATTACGATCAATTAATTCTAAAGATGTTACCTGAAAAACACAATATAGAAAAAGAAAATCTATACGATCGTTTGTTACATATTTGTCACTATGTTTCCATGTTAACCGATGGCAATGCCTTGGAATTATTTGAAACAATTAACGGCACAAAAAAATCCTAATTAGCTAACTAATTAGGATTTTTTTTATTCTTTATTCATTTGGATTACTTCACTCGAACTACAAAATAATTTTTCTTTCCGCTTTGTAATAAAACGAATTGATTATTGATTAAATCGTTAGCTGAAAGTTGGTATTCCTCTGTTATTTTTTCTTTGTTTACTGAAATTGAATTGGCTGTCAAAGCTCTTCTCGCCTCTCCATTAGATTTAAAGAATCCTGTTTTTTCATTTAAAACCGTTACAATATCCAATCCATTTTCAATTTCGCTCTGCGCAATTTCAGCCTGAGGCACACCGTCAAAAACTTCTAAGAAAGTCGCTTCGTCCAATTGTTTCAAATCGTCAGCTGTAGCATTTCCAAAAAGAATATTCGACGCTTTAATCGCTTTCTCTAATTCTTCTTTAGAATGCACCAAAGTAGTTACTTCTTCAGCTAGTTTTCTTTGTAACACTCTCAAATGAGGTGCTACTTGATGTTCTGTGATTAAAGCTTCGATAGTAGCTTGATCTAGGAAAGTAAAAATCTTAATGTATTTCTCTGCATCGACATCAGTCGTGTTCAACCAAAATTGGTAGAATTTATAAACCGAAGTTTTATCTGCGGTTAGCCACACATTTCCTCCTTCAGATTTTCCGAATTTGGAACCGTCTGCTTTGGTAATTAAAGGACAAGTCATGGCATAGGCTTTGGCGCCTTCGGCATTCATTCGGCGTACTAATTCTGTTCCTGTTGTAATATTTCCCCATTGATCAGAACCTCCCATTTGTAGCAAACAGTTGTATTCTTTATGCAAATGATAAAAATCGTACCCTTGAATTAATTGGTAAGTGAACTCGGTAAACGACATTCCTTCGCCTTCGCCAGACAAACGTTTTTTAACCGAATCTTTTGCCATCATGTAGTTAACGGTAATTCGTTTACCCACATCGCGTGCAAAATTGATGAACGACAAATCCTTCATCCAGTCGTAATTGTTTACTAAAACGGGTGCATTTACTTCTTTCGAATTAAAATCCAAGAAACGAGAAAGTACCGCTTTGATGCCTTCTACATTGTGTGCCAAAGTAACTTCGTCTAACAAATTTCGCTCATCCGATTTTCCAGATGGATCTCCAATCATTCCGGTGGCACCACCTACTAAAGCAATAGGTTTATGTCCAAAATTTTTCAAATGAACTAACAATAAGATAGGTACCAAACTTCCAATATGCAACGAATCTGAAGTCGGATCAAATCCGATATAAGTTGTTGTCATTTCTTTCAAAAGTTGTTCTTCGGTTCCAGGCATGATGTCATGAACCAAACCACGCCATTGTAATTCTTCTACTAAATTTTTCATTTTTTAAACAATTTGCGCAAAGATAGCCATTTCATCAGCAATCACAATTGCAAAAATCAATTTCAGGCGCAAAATTCAAAATCAATTTGAAAATCTGGGAATCAGCAGTAAATAAATTATCTTTACCCCATGATTTTAGTTACAGGAGGAACCGGTTTAGTGGGTGCACATCTTTTGCTTCATTTAGTTGAGCAAGGAGAAAATGTGCGTGCAATTTATCGATCTACAACATCCATCGAAAAAAGCAAAAATTTATTTTCGCTATACAACAAGTTTCATCTATTCGAAAAAATAGAATGGATGGAAGCGGATATACTTGACATCCCGTCTTTGGAAAATGCCTTTCAAAATATTGAATTCGTATACCACTGTGCGGCTTTAATTTCTTTTGATCCAAAAGACGAAGAAGTCATTCGCAAAACTAACATTGAAGGGACCGCCAACATCGTTAATTTTTGCCTGGCTTACAAGATCAAAAAAATGCTATTTGTGAGTTCGATCGCCGCTTTGGGAGATCTAAATGCAACCGAAACTACAATTTCTGAAACCACTGAATGGAATCCCGAAAAACCGCATAGCGATTACGCTATTTCAAAATATGGCGCCGAAATGGAAGTATGGCGGGGCCAACAAGAAGGATTAAACGTACTCATAGTTAACCCTGGCGTTATTCTAGGACCTGGTTTCCCAGATCAAGGAAGTGGCGCTTTATTTTCGGCTGTTGCCAAAGGATTGTCTTTTTACACGCTGGGAACTACCGGATTTATCGGGGTTACCGATGTAGTCGAAACGAGTATCCAATTAATGAAAAGTGAGAACCAAAACGAACGATTTACTTTAATTGAGAGCAACTATTCGTTTCAAGAGATACTGAATTCTATCGCTGATAGCTTGAACGTTAAACGCCCTAAATGGCATGCTAGCCCCTTTTTAGTGAATGTTTTTTGGAGACTGGATTGGTTTTTATCGACCTTTTTCCTCCAAAAAAGAAAATTATCCCGCGCTAGTGCTAAAGCTTCGTATTCAAAAACTGAATTTACTAACGCTAAAATACTATCGACGATCACTCCCAAATTTAAATCAGTCAAAGAATATATCCAATTTATTGCTACCCTATAATTTGAATGTAACACATAAAAAAAGCCTCTCAATTTCTTGAGAGGCTTTATGTTGGTCTACTAGGACTCGAACCTAGAAAGACTGCACCAAAAACAGTTGTGTTACCATTACACCATAGACCAGCAGTGCTGTTAAGCGAGTGCAAATTTAATACAAATTTTATTTTGCGCAAACTTTTGGATTGTTTTTATCAAAAAACTTTTGGGATCCCAGTAACGCTATCCAAAACCAACTAATAACCAAATCATTACTTCTCTTTTTTCAAGAGTAGAATTTTTTGTTAATGCTCGCTTGATTACACAAAAAAACATTTTCTTTGCAACTTAAAATAAATACCCGATTTTAATCATGAAAAAGGCCGATTTCAATTTTAATAAATGGAACACTATTTTAGGTTGGTTTGCATTTACAATAGCGTTAGTAACCTACACCCTAACTGTTGAACCAACGATGAGTTTTTGGGATTGTGGTGAATATATCGCAACAGCTGCAAAACTAGAAGTAGGCCACCCTCCTGGAGCGCCTTTATTCCAAATGATTGGTGCGTTTTTTGCCATGTTTGCATTCGACAATGAGCACATTGCATTAATGGTTAATATGACTTCGGTGGTGTCTAGTGCCTTTACCATTTTATTTTTGTTTTGGTCGTCAAATATGATTTTGAAAAAAATCATCGGTTCGTATAATGAAATTAATACAGACAATTCGATCGTTATTCTAGGAAGTTCGTTTGTTGGCGCATTAGCGTTTACTTTTTCTGATAGTTTTTGGTACAATGCCGTTGAGGCCGAAGTCTATGCTATGGCTTCGTTACTGATCGCGTTATTGCTTTGGTTAGGCTTGCGTTGGGAACAAGAAATGAATACCCCTAGAGGCGATAAATGGCTGCTAATTATTTCATTGGTCATTGGGCTTTCATTCGGAGTACATTTCATGGCTTTATTGACTATTCCTGCGATTGGATTTTTATATTTTTTCAAAAATTACAAAACCGTTACCGTTAAGAATTTCATCATTGCGAATGTAGTTGTGGTTTCTATTTTGTTGTTTATCTTCAAAATGTTATTGCCTTTAACTATGGCTTTCTTTGGTAAAACTGAAATTTTCATGGTCAATGAAATGGGATTGCCATTCAACTCAGGAACCTTGTTTGTAACTTTTTTGCTAGTAGCCTTCTTCTATTTTGGATTGCGTTACACCAAGCAAAAAGGATTGGTTTTTTACAATACAATTATCCTATGCACCTTGTTCATTTTAATAGGATTTTCAACTTGGATGATGTTGCCTATTCGTGCCAATGCCAATACGGTTATTAACGAAAACAAACCGTCGGATGCTGCCGAAGTACTTGCCTATTACAACCGAGAACAATACGGAGTGAATCCGCTTTTTTACGGACCACAATTTACAGAAGCCTTTGCTGGATTAGATAAAGACAAGCCTTATTTAGACAAAGCGCCTAACTACGAAAGAAATTACACCACTGGCAAATACGAGATTACAAATAATTTCAAAAATGCAGAGCAAAACAGTGATGACAATCACAAAACGATATTACCAAGATTGTGGAGTGCCGATCATGTAGAAAATTACATCAACTTTACTAATCCGCCCGAGTTTAAAATTAATTACGATTATCCTTTTGAAGAGGATTTGGCTAAATACGGTATCGAAGCGAGTCAATTAAGTGAGGAAGAGTATAACAAAGCGATTGCTCAACTTAAAGGCGAAATTGAAAAAGTAGTAGTTGAATTTAGACAAGCCTATGCTCAAAAAGAAATTGACAACGAAGGCTATGTAGCCTTCTTGAAAAACTACGGCGATTATTTGATTGTTGAAAAACCAACTACTTTAAACAATTTCCAATTCATGTTTGAATACCAATTCGGTTATATGTACTGGAGGTATTTAATGTGGAATTTTGTAGGTCGTCAAAACGACATTCAAGGTAGGTATGATAATTTAAATGGAAACTGGATTAGTGGCATCCCTTTTATGGATAGCTTACACCTAGGTTCTCAAGACAATTTGCCAACTGATGTTTTGAAAAACAAAGGGCGCAATACGTATTTCTTCTTACCATTTATATTAGGATTGATTGGATTAATGTACCACGCTAGTAAAGACCGTAAAAGTTTTTACGTGTTACTTTCCTTATTTTTATTTACGGGAATTGCCTTGAAAATTTACTTAAACGAACGCCCGTTTGAACCTCGTGAACGCGATTATGCCTTAGTAGGATCGTTTTATGTTTTTGCAATTTGGATTGGCTTTGGCGTCTATTCACTTTATGAAAGTGCCAAAAAACATTTGGCTCCAAAAATTGCAGGACCTGTTTTAATTGCTGGAAGTTTATTAGCCGCTCCTGTACTTATGGGATTCCAAAATTGGGATGATCATGACCGTTCCGATAAATATACTGCAGTAGCAATGGCTAAAGCCTATTTAAGTTCGTGTGACAAAAACGCGATCTTATTTACCATTGGAGATAATGATACTTTCCCATTGTGGTATGCACAAGAAATTGAGAATTTTAGAACGGATGTGAAAATTGTCAATACCAGTCTATTTATGACCGACTGGTACATTGACCAAATGAAAATGAAAAGTTACGAATCGGAGCCGCTTCCTATTTCGTTTAAGCATAATGAATATGTTGGAGACAAATTAGATTATGTGGCTCATATTCCAAAAATTGAAACACGCTGGGATGTAAAAGATTTTATCGCTTTTATTAAAAATCCAAAGTCAACCGTTGAAATGCAAAATGGACAAACCATCCATTTTTATCCAACCAATAAAATTAGAATTCCTATTGACAAAAACACCATTATCAAAAATAAAGTGGTCAGTCCTCGATACAATGATTCTATCGTTTCGGCCATAGAAATTGATATTAAAGGAAGTGCTATTTACAAAAATAGATTAATGATGCTAGACATTGTAACCAATAATAATTGGAAACGTCCGATCTATTTTAGTGGAGGTGCTTTTGACAACGAAGATTATCTTTGGATGAAAGAATTCCTTCAATTAGAAGGGATGGTTTACAAATTAGTGCCTGTTAGAACGCAACTTCCAAAAGGGGCTAGCCAAATCGATATGGGTCAAATTGATACTGACATTATGTTTGACAAAGTGATGCGTTGGGATTGGGGCAATAGCGAAAGTCTTTCTATCTATCACGATCCTGAGACACGAAGAAACAGTATCACCTACCGCATGAATTTATCGCGATTGATGAGTAAACTAATTGCAGAAGGCAAACTAGACAAGGCTAAAAAAGTAATTGATTTAGCAATGACTAAAATGCCCGTAGATCAATTTGAATACTACTCTTTGGTAGATCCTTTTGCAAAAGGATATTATGATGTAGGCGAAAAGGCTAAAGCGCAACAACTATTAACTCAATTGATTGGAAAATACACTGAAAACTTAAACTATTACAGTCATTTGTCTTCAACAGAGCAAGTGGACATAGCTATAGAAATTGTAACCGATATCGAACGTTACCGTGGATTATTAGAAATTATGAAAGAAAGCGGCGATATTACTTTGTACGAAAAATCAAAAAAGACTTTCAATAATTACATCAGTATTTTTGAACGCTTTGGACGAGAAAAGGAATAAGGAAGAATATTCAATTGAACAAAAAAAGGCAGTACATACGTACTGCCTTTTTTTGTTATCCTTTTTTTATTTTGAGTGCTGCGATTGAATCTTTTACCTTTTTAGCAAGCTGCTTTTTCTTTTTAAGTTTCGCCATTCGGATGTTATTCTTTTTTTGTTCCAATTTAACGGCGGCATTAGCTCGTTTCTTTTCTTTTGCAATTCGCTTTACTACCTCTTCAAACATAATTTTATAGCTTTTATAATCAGCAGCGTAATACACATTATTTTGCGCTAATTGCAAGCTATCAATTTTGTATTTTTTGTAAATATATTGCTTTGGGCGAATTTGATTGGAGTCTAAGACAGCAGGATTTTGGTATTTAATGGCTTCTAACAAAGCTAAATCATACATAATATCCATCATTTTCGATTTTTCAATAAGAACGTCTGGTTTTTTAACCAAGTCATCTTTACAGCCCAAAAGGGTTAAAATCGCTAATAATGAAATCCTCTTTTTCATCTTTTTATCTATTGAATAACAAACGCTTTCCAGCACGAATGTTCTTTACTTTAAAGGCATTATAAACCAATTGTCCGTTTACAAATGTATGGGTAATTCTTGATTTAAAAGTATAGCCTTCAAAAGGTGACCAACCACATTTTGCTAAAATATTTTCTTTTTTAACGCTCCAAGGCAAACCTGCATTTACAATTACTAAATCGGCATAATATCCTACTTTAATAAAACCACGTTTTTCGATTTTAAAAATCTTAGCCGGATTGTGACACATTTTTTCTACAATCTTTTCTACACTTATTTTACCTTGATGAAAAGCTTCAAACAAGGCTACCACTGCATGCTGTACCAATGGTCCTCCTGAAGGTGCATTCAAATAGGATTGTTGCTTTTCTTCCAAAGTATGCGGTGCGTGATCGGTTGCAATAACGTCTATTCTGTCGTCTAATAATGCTTTCCAAAGCGCTTCTTTATCAGTTGCTGTTTTAACAGCTGGATTCCATTTGATAAAATTTCCTTTAGTAGCATAATCCTCATTAGTAAACCACAAATGGTGCACACATACCTCAGCCGTAATTTTTTTGTCTTCCAATGGAATTTTATTGGTAAACAAATCCATTTCTTTCGCCGTTGACAAATGAAAAATATGCAGTCTCGCTCCCGTTTTTTTGGCCAAAGCAATTGCTTTTGAAGACGAAAGATAACAAGCCTCTGTGCTTCGAATTAAATGATGCGCAGTAACTGGAACATCTTCTCCGTATTCTTCTTTGTATTGTGCTAAATTATTTTTAATTGTGGTTTCATCTTCACAATGAACCGCAATCAACATGGGAGTACTTGAAAATATTCTCTCTAATACAGCTTCATTATCTACTAGCATATTTCCAGTAGAGGAGCCTAAAAAGATTTTAATTCCGGCTACATTCTTGGGATTGGTTTTTAAAACTTCTTCCAAATTATCATTAGTAGCTCCCATCATAAATGAATAATTCGCAAACGAATTTTGAGCTGCTATTTGATATTTTTCCTCAAGAATTTCTTGGGTAACGGCATTAGGAACTGTGTTGGGTTGTTCAATAAAAGAGGTAATCCCTCCTGCGACTGCAGCTCTAGATTCAGATTCTATGTCTCCTTTATGAGTCAAACCTGGCTCTCTAAAATGCACTTGATCATCTATTGCTCCTGGCATTAAATAGTTGCCTTCAGCATCCACAATTTTACAATCAGCAGATTTTGCGCTAATTGTTTCGGCGATTTCAACAATTAAGTCGTCCTCAATTAAAACATCGCCTTCAAAAATCCTTCCCTCGTTTACTATTTTGGCATTCTTAATTAAAACCCTATTCATTCTATCTTTTTCTTATAATGTGTTGACTAATCTTTTTAATCGAAGTGCAATTACTCCAAAAACGGCTTCTACAATAATTGAATTACTCATTTTTGATTGCCCTTTTGTGCGATCTGTAAATATGATTGGCACTTCCGAAATTGTAAAATTTTTACAGAAAGTGCGGTATTTCATTTCAATTTGAAAGGCATAGCCTACAAATTTAATTTCATCTAAATTAATACTTTCCAACACTTGTCTTTTGTAACAAACAAAGCCTGCTGTAGCATCGTGAATTTTCATTCCCGTTATAAAACGAACATACACAGAGGCAAAATAGGAAAGTAATACTCGGCTTAATGGCCAATTCACTACATTGACGCCAGTTACATAGCGAGAACCGATTGCCAAATCAGCATCTCCAAGATGACACGCATTATACAACTTTTCTAAATCCGTTGGATTATGAGAAAAATCAGCGTCCATCTCAAATATGTAATTGTATTTATTTTCTAAAGCCCATTTAAATCCATGCACATAGGCAGTTCCTAATCCCGATTTCTTTGCTCTTTTTTCTAAAAACAAACGATCTGAAAACTCTGATTGCAAAGCGATTACTTTGTCAGCAGTATGATCTGGCGAATTGTCATCGATGATTAAAACATGAAAAAACTTGTGCTGCGACAACACCGTTCTTATGATGCTTTCAACGTTCTCAATTTCGTTATAGGTAGGAATTATAACTAGGCAATCATTCATAATTTTGAGTAATTTCAGTGCAAAAGTAAGCTTTTTATGCCATTTGAATCATAATAAATTTATAATAAAAAGTAATGAAATAAAAAATTAGTAATTTTGTACAACTATGAATGAATTTGTACTTCATCCCCGATTAACTGACAACTCTGACTGGGTAACACTCTTGTTTTTGATTTGTTTTGCAACCATTGCTATTACTAAATCAGTTTTCGAAAATCGATTTGGTGATTTTGCCAACTTACTTTTTTCAGATAAATACATCAAAGTATATCGTGAGAGTGGTAATTTAAAAAATGGATTTACCATAGCCTTATTTTTTGTTCAAGTAATATCTTTAGCTTTTTTCATTCAACTATCATTACATATTTATGGATTTGGGGCAAAAGTAGATTGGATGCAATACATTCAAATTGTTAATTTTTTACTTTTCTTCATTTTGTCAAAAGTGCTAATTGAAAAAATAATTGCCACCGCCTTTCACATTGAAGAATTCGTTGAACAATTCAATCATCAAAAAGTAACCTACCGAACTTATATTGGTATTATTTTGCTTCCAATCAATATGTTATTTTTCTATTATGAAAACATAAACACATTGTTTCCGAGCTTAATTATCGCAATCGTAATAGCTGCAAACCTAGTAACTTACGTGGTTTCCGTTAAAAATTATCAAAATTTAATATTCAGCAAGTTGTTTTATTTTATTTTGTATCTTTGCGCTCTTGAAATAGCTCCTTACTATTTCATGTATTATTGGTTTACAAAAGGAGTCGCATAGAAAAAGTTATAGTATGAAAGTGAAAACAATTTTGGTGTCGCAACCAGAGCCTAAAGTGGAGAATTCTCCTTACTTTGAGCTGCAACAAAAGCATAAAGTAAAAATTGATTTCAGACCTTTTATTCATGTAGAAGGAGTTAATGCAAAAGAAATTAGACTGCAAAAAATTGACTTGAATAATTACAGTGCTATTATTCTTACAAGCAAAAATGCAGTAGATCACTTTTTTAGAGTGGCTGAAGAAATGCGCTATAAAGTTCCTGAAGGATTGAAATATTTTTGTCAGTCAGAAGCCATTGCGTTCTACCTACAAAAATATGTAGTGTACAGAAAACGTAAAATCTATGTAGGACCAAAAGATTTTGCAGATTTATCTCCTTTGATTAAAAAATACAAAGACGAAAAATTCTTGTTACCAGCATCAGATCAATTGAACGCAGACATCCCGGTTACATTAAACGGCTTGAAAGTGGATTGGACACCTGCTACATTTTATAAAACCGTAATGAGTGACTTATCTGATTTAGCTGATGTGTATTATGATGTATTGGCTTTCTTTAGTCCAACAGGAATCAAATCATTGTTCAAGAATTTCCCTGACTTCAAACAAAACGATACGCGTATTGCTGTTTTTGGAAGTACTACTCAAAAAGAAGCGTTAGATCACGGATTGCGCATTGACATCATGGCTCCAACACCTGGAACCCCATCCATGACAATGGCGTTAGAAAAATATGTTGCCGAAGCAAACAAAGGAAAATAGAATTCCTTTTCAATAGTTGACAAAACCATCCTTTCGGATGGTTTTTTTATAAGCCAAAATGAAGCAAAATGAATTATTTCGTTTATTTTTTCTACTTTTGGTTTCTAAATAAAACTAAAACTTCCTTTTTAGTTACAATATCCAATTATGAAAATTAATTCTCTTCAAGTAGAAATAGACGGAATCGACAAAGAAATTTTACGCGATTTAATGGAAGATGCTCGAAAACCCATTCTGCAAATTGCCAATAAAATTGGAATCTCAGGAGCAGCTATTCACCAACGTCTTCGAAAATTAGAACAATCTGGTGTCATTTCAGGTTCTAAGTTTACAGTAAATCACAAAGTATTAGGATACAACACTATGGCTTTTGTGGGAATTTATTTAGACAAAGCCGCGCGAAATTCGGAAGCCGTTCGTGACTTAAAGAAGATTCCTGAAGTTTTGGAATGTCATTATACTACTGGGAATTGGTCTATATTAATTAAGATCATTTGTTTGGACAATGAGCATTTGATGCATTTATTGAACACTAAAATTCAAGCTATTGAAGGTGTTTCTAGAACAGAAACCTTCATTTCATTAGACCAACAAATTGACAGACAAATCCAATTATAGTTCATAGGTTAATTTGGTTATTTGAAAAATAAAAAATCTCTGTTCCAAAATTTCGAAACAGAGATTCCAACAAAAATTATAAAATAACTACCCTACTAAATTGATAATTTTTCCAGGCACAATAATTACTTTGTTTGGTGTTCGTCCATCTAATTGACGCAAGGTGCGTTCGTCTTTCATCACAATTTCCTCAATTTGTTCCTTGGTTAAATCCAAAGGCAATTCAATCGTAAAGCGCATTTTTCCGTTAAAAGAAACCGGATATTCTTTACTGCTTTCTACCAAGTGTGCCGCTTCAAATTTTGGAAAGGCCACAGTAGCAATTGAATTGGAGTGACCTAATAAAGACCACAACTCTTCTGCAATATGAGGTGCATATGGCGAAATTAAAATAGCTAAGGGTTCTAGAATCGTTCTCTCATGACAATTTTGAGTTGACAATTCATTCACACAAATCATAAATTGGGAAACCGAAGTGTTGAATGAGAAACTCTCAATATCTTCCGCTACTTTTTTAATCGTTTTGTGCAACGATTTTAAATTGTCTTTGGTTGGTTCGTTATCAGTAACTATCAAACCATTATCATCAAAATACAAACGACATAATTTTTTCAAGAAACCAAAAACACCCGAAATACCAGCAGTATTCCATGGTTTGGCTTGTTCCAAAGGTCCTAAAAACATTTCATACAAACGCAATGTATCCGCACCGTATTCGGCACAAATTAAATCTGGCGTAACCACATTATATTTGGATTTAGACATTTTTTCTATCTCACGACCTACAATGTATTTGCCGTTATCTTCAGTTACAAAAGTTGCCTCTGCATAATCCTCTCTCCAATTTTTGAAGGCTTCAATATCTAACTCGTCTGAGCTATTGATTAAATTCACATCCACGTGAATCGGTTGAACATTTTGACCTTTAATTTGATTTTTAGACACATAGGTGTTGGTTCCGTCCAAACGATACACAAAAGCACTCATTCCTAAAATCATTCCCTGATTGATCAGTTTTTTGAAAGGCTCTTCTGTTGGTGCAAATCCTTTGTCTTTTAAAAATTTATTCCAAAAACGAGAGTATAACAAATGGCCTGTAGCGTGTTCGCTTCCGCCAATGTACAAATCCACACTTTCCCAATATTTCAAAGCCTCTTGACTCGCAAATTCTTTTTCGTTTTGCGCATCCATATAACGCATCCAATACCATGAACTTCCAGCCCATCCTGGCATGGTGTTCAATTCGAGAGGAAAAATAGTCACGTTGTCAACCAAATTTGTGTCAACTACTTTATTATTTACATTGTCCCAAGCCCAAATATTTGCATTTCCTAATGGTGGTTGTCCATCTTCAGTTGGCAAATATTTCTCCACTTCCGGCAATACGATTGGCAAATGTTGGGCGGCAATCATTTGAGGTAATCCATTCACATAATAGACTGGAAATGGTTCTCCCCAATAACGCTGACGAGAAAAAACTGCATCACGCAAACGGTAATTCGTTTTTCCTTTTCCTTGCCCTATTTTTTCTAAGGCTTCAATTACTTTTTTAGTTCCTTCTTTGTAACCTAAGCCGTTTAAGAAATCTGAATCCACTAATTCAAAACCGCCTTTGTCTCCATAAGCAGCCTCTGATATGTCTTTGTTAAAAATATTTTTAATGGCTGGCATTCCGTTTTGGCCTTTAAAGAAATTAGCAAATGCATAATCTCTTTCGTCTCCACAAGGCACCGCCATTACTGCTCCGGTTCCGTATCCTGCCAATACATAATCCCCTATCCAAACTGGAATTGGTTGTTTCGTAAATGGATGTTCCGCATAAGCTCCTGTAAAAACACCTGAGATGGTTTTGACATCTGCCATTCGCTCACGCTCAGAACGTTTTGCTGTTTTTTCAATATAGTCTTCGACCGCTTGTTTTTGTTCTGCGGTTGTAATTTGAGCCACTAATTCGTGTTCTGGAGCCAAGGTCATAAACGTTACTCCGAAAATTGTATCAGGTCGGGTAGTAAAGACTTCTATGGCTTTCGGCTCAGAGCTGTGAGCCGTGGGCACAAGGCCAAAAGAAACCATTGCACCAACTGATTTTCCAATCCAATTGCGTTGACTTTCTTTAATACTTTCGGTCCAATCAATTGTATCCAAACCTTGCAACAAACGTTCCGCATAAGCCGAAATTCGCATGCTCCATTGGGTCATTTTTTTACGAATTACTGGAAAGCCACCGCGTTCAGAAACTCCATTTACAATTTCGTCGTTGGCCAATACAGTTCCTAATCCTGGGCACCAGTTCACTTCGGTTTCTGCCAAATAGGTTAAACGGTATTGCAATAGTATTTTTTGTTGTTCTTCGGATGTTAAGGCATTCCATTCTGAAGCTGAAAAAGGCGCAATATTATCATCGCAAACGGCATTGACAGTAGTATTTCCTTCTTTTTCGAACAAGGCAATTAAATTGATAATATCTTCTGCTTTGTCTGAATTTTTATTGTACCAAGAATTAAATAATTGGATAAAAATCCATTGTGTATGTTTGTAATAATCGGGGTTAGAAGTACGTACTTCACGACTCCAATCAAATGAAAATCCAATTTTATCCAACTGCTTTCTATAGCCTGCAATGTAGTTTCCTTCTTTGTCCACCCCACCATCAATATTTACCGAAGTAGTATCTTCAGGACGTTGTCCGGTTTGAATGGCATATTGCTCAGCTGGTAATCCAAAACTATCATAGCCCATTGGGTGCAATACATTAAACCCTTGGTGTCTTTTATATCTTGAGTATACATCTGAAGCAATATATCCTAACGGATGCCCAACGTGCAAGCCCGCTCCTGATGGATAAGGAAACATATCTAACACATAATGTTTGGGTTTATCAGCATTATTTTGGGCAGCAAAAGTGTGATTTTCTGCCCAATATTTTTGCCATTTCGCTTCAATTTCGTTCGGATTGTATTTCATTGTATACTAAATTTATCTCTGCCTATGCTTTGGCTGAAAACAGGTTGGTTTTTAAATTAAAAATGAAAAAGTTGGTATCACTTTTACCATTTCAGCTGCCAAATTTACGTTTATTGTACGAAAGTTAAAACTTTGAACGATATTAACTTTAAATAAAGAAATTCTTTATTATTTTTACCCCATAATTTTCACAAACTATGAGTTCTTCTTACGATAAATTTCAAAAACGCCGTTTAATTTCCTCTTATTTTTCAGTAGTCTTAAGTGTATTCTTAGTGCTATTTTTGTTAGGAATGTTGGGGCTTTTTATAATCAATTCTAAAAAATTAGCTGACGATTTTAGAGAAAATATTGCCATGACCGTATTTTTCAAAAAAGAAGCTAACGATACCATCATTAAATCTTTTGATGCCGAATTAAAAAAAGCGCCTTTTGCCAAAACTTTTGAATACGTTTCAAAAGATGCAGCGGCTAAACAACATACCGATATTATCGGGGAAGATTTTGTGACTTTTTTGGGTGAAAATCCATTACAAAATTCATTCGACATTCACTTAAAAGCCGACTACGTTTACAAAGACAGTATCGCTAAAGTAGAAAGTCAATTGCGTAAAAATCCAATGATTTCTGATATTGTTTATGACAAACAATTGGTCAATTTAGTAAATGACAACATCAAGAAAGTCAGCATGTGGATTTTGATTATCAGTGGATTTTTCACCATTATAGCAGTGTTACTTATCAATAGTTCATTGCGTTTGTCCATTCACTCGAATCGTTTTATCATCAAAACCATGCAAATGGTGGGCGCTACCAAAGCCTTTATCAGAAAGCCATTTGTGTTACGAAGTGTTCGTCTTGGAATGATTGGTGCTGGTTTGGCTATTATAGCCTTGATTGGCGTTTTGATTTATTTGGAGAGTAATTTTCCAGATTTAGGACTCCTTGACGATCAATTATTAATTGCTTTAGTATTAATTTCTGTATTTGCATTAGGCGTATTGATCACCTGGGTAAGTACGTATTTTGCAACACAACGTTTCTTGAATTTACGTACTGACGATTTGTATTAATATACTTGAGGAAATTTCATCCCTAACAATGACTTATGAAAAATAAAAGCGAAAACCCACAAGAATTTCTTTTTGAAAAAGTGAATTACAAAATTTTACTCATTGGTATTGCTGTAATTGCTTTAGGTTTTATTCTCATGTCAGGTGGTGGAAGTGATGACCCAAACGTTTTTAACGACGATGTATTTAGTTTTAGACGCATTCGTTTAGCTCCAACTACCGTTTTAATTGGTTTTGGAATTACCATTTATGCTATTTTGAAAAATCCAAAAAAAGCGTAAATGAATTCGTTTCAAGCTATTTTAATTGCAATTATAGAAGGTTTAACTGAATACCTTCCCGTTTCCTCCACAGGGCATATGGTTTTTTTGAGTTCCTATTTTGGAATTCAAGAAGACGATTTTGTAAAGCTTTTTCAAGTTTCCATTCAATTTGGAGCTATTTTGGCTGTTGTGGCTTTGTATTGGAAAAAATTCTTTGACTTTTCTAAACTTAGTTTTTTTATAAAATTAGCTTGCGCGGTTGTACCAGCTTTGGTTTTGGGTAAACTATTTGACGATGCTATTGAAGCAGTTTTAGGAAATCCTATTCCTATAGCTATTGTATTGATTCTTGGAGGGATTGTGTTACTTTTTATCGATTCCAAATTTCAAAACCCAACCATACTCAAAGAAGAAGATATCACTATTAAGAAAGCTGTTACCATTGGTTTTTGGCAATGTTTAGCCATGATGCCAGGAACAAGTCGTTCAGCTGCCTCTATTATTGGCGGAATGCAACAAGGTTTAAGTCGTCATGCTGCGGCTGAATTCTCGTTCTTTCTAGCAGTTCCTACGATGCTAGCAGTAACTTGTTATTCGGTTTTTTTAAAAACATACGAAGCCTCTCAAATGAAAGGCTACGAATTAATTTTAAAATCAGACGAACACATTCAATTGTTCCTTTTGGGTAATGTTGTGGCATTTGTTATTGCCATTTTGGCCATCAAATTCTTTATTGAAATCATCAAACAATACGGTTTTAAACCATGGGGTTGGTATCGAATTGTTGTTGGGGCATTGCTATTATTGTATTTTTCATTTTTAAAATAATCCTTTGAAAACAGCTGAAGAGGTACTAAACGGTCAAGTCATACTTATTGACAAACCCCTGACATGGTCTTCGTTTCAAGCGGTGAACAAGTTAAAATACAGTATCAAGCGCCGTTTTGATTTGCCAAAAAAATTCAAAATTGGACATGCCGGCACTTTAGATCCATTAGCCTCTGGATTGTTGATTATTTGTACGGGTAAATTCACCAAAAAAATCACGGAAATTCAGGCACAGCCAAAAGAATACACCGGAACTTTCTTTATTGGAGCTACAACGCCTTCCTATGATTTAGAAACTGAAATTGATCAAACGTATCCAATCTCTCATATCGACGACGCTCTAATTCACAAAACAGTAGCTCAATTCATTGGAGAAATTGATCAAAAACCGCCTGTTTTTTCGGCTATAAAAAAAGATGGCGTTCGCTTGTACGAACATGCACGAGCTGGTATTGAAGTCGAAATTGCTTCTCGAAAAACAACCATTTATGAGTTTGAAATTACGCGAATTGCTTTGCCAGAAATTGACTTCAGAGTCGTGTGTAGCAAAGGAACTTATATTCGATCGCTAGCGTATGACATTGGGAAAACCATGGAATCCGGTTCCCATTTAACGGTCTTGCGCCGAACAAAAATTGGCGATTACAACGTTGATAATGCTTTGACTCCAGAAAATTTTGAAAAAGTTATTCTAAATTCTGAAGCAACAGAATAATTTCATTTTGTGTACTCACTCCTTTATCGTGTAAGTACCATAATTGCAAATTGGCTTTAGCCGTTTCGTCAATACTTCCAAATTCAGTTTTATACGCTTCAATCAAATTAACCGCACCTTGAGGTCTTGGTCCCCAATCACTTACTACTGATCCCGTTTCTTTATGAATGATAATTAGTTTTGGAATGGCTTTGCTTTTATTGGTTAAAAAATGATTCATTAGCGTTTCATTTTCATCACGCAATACCAATTTCATTTCGATCTTGCCATTAGATTCTACTTCCATTTTATGGAGAATCGGCAAAATTTGTGCAGCATCTCCGCACCAACTTTCAGAAAGTACAAGCCAAATATACCTTTTAGTTAAGGCCTTTAACTTAGCACCATTCTCATCCGTAATGCGCATAGTTTTGTCCAAGCGTCGCATTCTAGACTCGTTTAACTCACTATAATGAGTGCGTTCTTGGGTTTGTTCTACAGCAGTCGATTTTCCGTCTTTCAACAGATCGGCCATCAATTTTCTATATTCTAAATACGAATGACTATTAAATAAAGCCTGTGCAATAACGATTTTCATAATTCAATTATTTATACCACCGAAGGTAACTTTATAAAGTTAGTGAGAAAGTGACATTTATTACCAACATCTACTACATCCTTTCAAATAATTTTTAAAACACTATTTCAAAAAATCAGAATATAACTATATTTGCAGCAAATAACTCAACGAACTCATGAAATACAATAGAATTCTTCTGAAATTAAGTGGCGAAGCTTTAATGGGCGATTTAAACTACGGAATTGACCCGAAAAGATTAGCAGAATATGCGGCTGAAATCAAACAAATTCATGACAAAGGAGTGGAAATTGCCATTGTAATTGGGGGTGGTAACATCTTTAGAGGAGTTGCTGGTGTAAGTTCAGGAATGGATCGCGTTCAAGGCGATTATATGGGGATGTTAGCAACCGTAATTAATGGAATGGCTTTGCAAGGCGCTTTGGAAGACAAAGGAATGAAAACGCGTTTGCAAACTGCTTTAAAAATGGAATCTATTGCAGAGCCGTATATCAAAAGAAGAGCCGTTCGTCACTTAGAAAAAGGAAGAATTGTAATCTTTGGAGCTGGAACTGGAAATCCTTATTTTACTACTGATACTGCAGCTGTTTTACGTGGAATTGAAGTCAATGCAGATGTGATTTTAAAAGGAACTCGTGTGGATGGAGTGTATGATTGCGATCCTGAGAAAAATGCCAGTGCCGTTAAATTTGATTACATCTCTTTTGAAGATGTATTGAGCAAAGGATTGAATGTAATGGATACCACAGCCTTTACTTTAAGTCAGGAAAATGAATTACCAATTGTAGTTTTTGACATGAACAAAGAAGGCAACCTAATTAAAATTTGCGAAGGCGAAAATATAGGAACTGTAGTTAACATTTAATAAAAAACAGAATCAACTTCTCAGACAATTAGACCAAAAAGATCTGAAAATCTGAAAATATAAATAATCTGAAAAATGACTGAAGAAATTGAATTTATATTAGATAGTACCAAAGAATCTATGGAAGGTTCTATTGAGCATTTAGGAAAAGCTTTTGTAAATATTCGTGCTGGAAAAGCTTCTCCAGCCATGTTAGGAAGTGTGTTTGTAGACTATTATGGTTCGGCTACACCGCTTTCGCAAGTATCTAAAATCAGTATTCCTGACGCAAGAACGATTACATTACAGCCTTTTGAAAAAAACATGTTGCAAGCAATTGAAAAAGCAATCATGATTGCTAATTTAGGCTTCAACCCAATGAATAATGGAGATGTAATTATCATTAGTGTACCGCCTTTAACAGAAGAAAGACGACGTGAATTAGCAAAACAAGCCAAGGCGGAAGCAGAAGATGCTAAGATTGGAGTTAGAAATGCACGTAAAGATGCCAATACCGATATCAAAAAATTAGAAAAAGACGGAACTTCGGAAGACGTTTGTAAAAGCGCTGAAGACGAGGTTCAGAACTTAACTAATGCTTACATCAAAAAAATCGACGAACTTCTTGCAGAGAAAGAAGTAGAAATTATGAAAGTGTAAGGTTAGCCTATATATAAAATTAAAATCCGCCATAGTTGTATGGCGGATTTTTTTTATCTGTACTTTTGTATGGCAAAATTGGTTTATATGAAGTATTTGTTTGGTATTCTTTTATTGTTCTCGCTTTCCCTTCAAGCGCAGTTTCAACTGAGCGGCATTGTAAAAGACGCCAATACTACTTTGCCTTTAGCTTTTGCTACTATTTCTAGCGCGGGGGGAGCATACACACTCTCAGATGTTGATGGCAAATTTACCATTAACACATTAGCTCCTATTCGGGAATTTACCATTTCTTATATTGGTTACGACAAAAAAATAACTACAGTTGAAAATGGCAAATCATTTTATCTGATTGCCTTGCAACAAAACACCAACAATTTACAAGAAGTTCTCATTCCCCGAGAAAATCCTGCAGTAGCCATTATTAGAAAAGCGATTGCTTTAAAAGAACAGAATGATCCACAAAAAAGGATCTCGGCTTTTGAATTTAAATGCTACAATTCGCTTGTAATTACAGCCAATCCTGACTCAATCAGTGCTAAAATTGACACTTTGATCACCCCTAAAAAAAGTATCAAAATAGATTCTTCGAATTACAAATTCAAAAAAATGATTCAGAATCAACATTTGTTTCAAACTGAAAAAGTGTCCTTGTACCAATATAAAAACAACCACCTAAAAGAAACTATTTTAGGTTCCAAAATGGCAGGGTTAAAGCAACCTATTTATGAAATTCTTGGGTTTAAACTTCAGTCCTTTTCCATTTATGATTCGAATTACGAATTATTTGAAACCAAATACAACAGTCCAATTGCTAAAGATGCCTTAAAGGAATACAAATACCAATTGCTAGATTCAACTGAAATTGAAGGTAGAAATGTGTACCTAATTCATTTTAAAAACAAGAAAAAAAACAAAGTAAAGGGACTTGAAGGCGTGCTTTATATTGATCAAAACACATTTGGTATTGCGAAAGCAATTATGCGCATCAAAGGCGTTTTGGACATTAGCGGCACGCATGACTTTAATTTTCTACCTCAAGAAAATATCTGGTTTCCTTCTAAAAAATCGTTTAAAATAGTAAAAGGCAATAACGACGATAAGCTACAGCTTCTAGGAGGTACAGTACAATTTGAAGGCGACACCGAAAAGGACTTTAAACCCAGAAAAAAAGGAGCTTCCGATTTTATTTATTTGTTTTCAAAAAGTGCTAATTTCGAAATTCAATTGAATCAACCTGTCGAATTAAAAAAAGGGGCAATTGCTTTAGAAATAAGCAAAGAAGCTACTGATAGAAATGACGAATTTTGGAATACCTATCGAAAAGACAGTTTAGACATTCGAAGTAAACGAACTTATACTGTATTGGATAGCATCTCCATTAAAAATAATTTCGAGCGTAAATTAACAATTGGTCGCCGACTAATAAATGGCTTTATTCCTGCTGGTCCAATTGATTTAGATCTTCGCAAATTTTTTAGTTTTAACAACTATGAAGGGTTTCGAATTGGCCTTGGCGGAACAACCAATGATCGCTTTTCTAAGACCATTCGTATGGAAACGTATACTGCCTACGGAACCAAAGATGGAACTTTTAAGTACAATATCGGAATTGGAACACGACTCAGTGAACCCACTAATTCATGGATTGGAATAGCCTACACTGATGATGTACGGGAAATTGCAAGTACAGTATATGCAATCGAAAAACGCGGATTTAAAATTTATGACCCCAGACCTTTTAATATTAGCACTTTCTACAATTACAAAAATTGGAGAGCCTATTTTGAAACCAAATTGATCCCAAAAACAGAAAGTATCTGGGAAGTCGCTACAGCAAAAGTGGAACCGAAATTTGGCTACAGTTACCTAGTAAATGGTAAATCGTACACCAATTACAACATGACAACCGCAATGGTTTCTTTAAAATGGAGTCCGTTTAGTGACTATATGCAAACCCCAACGGGAAGAGTTGAAGTAGAAAAACGATTCCCTAACTTCACTTTTCAGTTGACAAAATCCATCACAAACGGCGAGTTAAACGATTTCTCATTTGGTAAAATTGACCTGAAAACCGAATATGAAAAAAAACAACTCAACGGCCAAAAAACAAGCATACTGGTTCAAGGAGGCTATGCTTTTGGCGATTTACCGCTAACCCATTTGTATAGTATTTCTCCAAATAATATTACCAAAGAAACAATTATGCAACGTATTACAATTGCGGGTAAAAACAGTTTTGAAACCATGTTTTACAACGAATTTTTCTCGAGCGAATACTTGTATTTTCAAATAAAACATGGCTTTCAACGCATCACACTTTTCAAAAAAGTAAAACCGTCTTTTGTTTTTGTAACTCGAATAGCGTGGGGAAATTTACATCATGCCGAGCGACATAAAGGGTTAGAATTCAAAACACTGAATCAAGGATACTTTGAATCAGGAGTTGAATTAAACCAAATCTATAAAGGACTAGGGCTCGTTGGTTTTTATCGCTACGGACCAAATGGGTTACTCAAATTGGAAGATAATATAGCTATCAAATTGAGCTACATTTTAGACCTAGGGTTTTAAAATCAATACTGAAGGAACTCCGCTTAACCAATCACTTTGAGAATCCACTAACGATTTCCAACTTTCAAGGCTAATGACCATAATATCTTGCGAGGCCAAGAACTCTTTCTTCATGGTGTCTTCTTCCATCAAATGAATGTTATTAGGATATTTATTTTCCAATGATTCCATAGCACTTTGTACTACAAAATTAGTTGGAATGTCACCGTTCACATCAAATATTTCAATTTTAGAATTGTTATTGAAGATTAATTTTTGAGCATAATCAAATAAGAAAGAATCCTCAGAGGTGAAAATAGGAATAAAAACTCGATTTACATTTTGCAAGTCTTTATCAATTAAAATACCCAATGGCATTTTTGTTTTCGATATAATTTGTCGCGTTCTTTCATCAAAAGGAGAATTTTCAAAAAGTCCTTCTTTACCAGTAAACTTATCAATTAAACGATCCGGATTAATAATTCGAGTAGTAAATCCAATTACTTTTCCTAAAAGTGTTCCTTCAAAAATCGATTTCCCTAAACCAACCAACAATAAGTCATAATCTCCTTGATTTGCCACATCAGCAATCTCAGTTTCGATGTCCATCGTCGCTTTAAACAACGTGTCTATTTCTTGATTTAGTGTTTTGGACTCTTCTAGTAAGCTAACAAAACTCTCTTTTTCAATTTCTTCGGTATTAAAGGTGTGCATTTCGTCACTTAAATACAAATGCATGGCTGTTACTGATGCTGCTTTTTTTTGTTTCTTAGTTAAACTGTTGGCTAAACGCAATAATGATTTCCCTTTTTCATCATTACCAAATGAAATCAACACCTTATACTTATTGCTATTGACAATTATTTCGGGCACTTCGGCCTCTTTATCTTTAAAAATAAAATTGATGAAGTCAAGGGCGGGTCCCGTCATAAAAGTGGTAACCAAAGCCATAATCACCATCATGGTAAATACTTCAGGCGTTAGCACTTTCAATTCTAAACCAATGTTCAATACAATCAATTCCATCAACCCTCTGGTATTCATCAAAGCACCAATAGTGAAACTATCTCTCCAGGATTGACCAACAAATTTCGCAGCTAAGGCACTTCCAAAGAACTTTCCAACTACAGCCACCAAGATAATAAAGCCGGTAACTTTCCATAAATAAGGATCGTTAATCAACCCGATTTCAGTTTTTAAACCTGTAAAAACAAAAAACAAAGGCAATAACAAAATCAAAGAAACATCTTCAACTTTTTCTATAAAAATAGTTCTGAATTTAGTTACATCCGGCATGATTGCGCCTGTCATAAATGCACCAAATAAGGCATGAATCCCAATTACTTCGGTCGCATAGGATGAAATTATCAGGGTGAGAAAAAAGATAGCCACAACCGGTTTTACTAAGGTATCTTTAGATCCGTACAATTCACCTATACGTTTCAAAAAAGGCTTTACAATGAACAGCATAACCAAAACGTACACTACTGCTAAACCAATAATATAAAGAGAACTTACAAAGGTTCCTGCTTTTACAATTGCAATTACAACGGCTAACAAACACCAAGCGGTGATATCATCGGCGGCGGCACATGTTATAGCAATCGCGCCTAATTTTGTTTTATGGAGTCCACGTTCTTGAACTATTCGAGCCAATACTGGAAAGGCGGTAATACTCATTGCAATTCCCATAAATAAGGCAAAAGACAAAAATTTAACCCCTTCAGGTGCAAATCGATTATATACAAAATAAGATAATCCTATTCCTAATGCAAACGGAATTACAATACTGGCGTGGCTGATAACAACGGCCTCATTGGCTTTATTTTTTAATACTTTCAAGTCCAATTCCATCCCAATTACAAACATGAAAAGTATCAAACCGATCTGACTTAAAAATTTTAAATTTCCTAAAGATTCTACTGGAAATAAAGTGGCTGAAAATTCTGGAAAATACATTCCTAATAAAGAGGGGCCTAATACAATTCCGGCAATAATTTCGCCAATCACTGTAGGTTGACCAATTTTTTTAAACACCCAACCAAAAAAGCGAGCTACAATAATGATAGTTACTATTTGGGCTAAAAGTATGGCTAATGGATCTTGTAGATTATGTAACATAGAAGCTACGAAATCATTCCAAGAACCATTTTCGCTAGCAGTTGAAACTATTGCTTTGTTTAGTTCAAGAAACTTTCCCTCCTTAATAATCCAATAAATAAGCGCACTAAAACCTCCAGTTACTGCGATGTAAAATGCTGCATTTTTATAATTTTTCATACCTCCTAAGCGTACTTTATCTTTCACAAAGATGTAAAAATCAAATATAGCAATAATAATAGGAATACAAATAGTAACCTAAATTTAATCTTACATAAAATACAACTCCAAAAAGAATAAAATTAACCCACTTTCCCTACCTTTGCAACGCTTAAAAAACAAATTAATGATCAAGTGGTTTAGTTTAGGTTTTTGGGAATTGTTTGCCCGAATCGTCCTTAGAAATAGGATTTTAATGTTATCCATCGTGGTAATCATTACTGGATTGTTGGCAACCCAATGGAAAAATATTCATTTTAGCCATACCGAAGCCAATATGCTACCCGATGACAATGTGGTCAATGTAGAATATAATGCGTTTCTAAATAAATTTGGCGAAGAAGGAAACCTCATCATTATTGGAATCAAAGACGAAGCGATTTTTACACCTAAAGCGTTTGCCTCTTGGACCAAATTAATGAATCAACTAAAAAAAGACCAAGCTGTTGATCTTGCTATTTCGATTAACGATTTGCAACAATTACAGCGCAATGATTCGCTTGAAAAATTTGAGTTAATTCCTTTTGTAGATCCTAAGAAAACGGGAAACCAATCCTATCTCGCCCAACTTAAAAAAACACTTTTTGCCGATTTGCCATTTTACGAAGGGCTGCTTTTTAATAAAAAATCAGGCAGTATTCGCTCGGCGATTTATTTAGATAAAAAAATTGTGAATACGCCTGCGCGAAAAGATTTTGTTCTAGAACGCTTAGTTCCGGCAGTAGAAGCTTTTGAAAAAGAAACCAATATTGATTTACGCGTTTCGGGCATGCCTTACATACGGACGCTGAATGCGCAAACCATTGTCAAAGAAATTGGACTATTCATTGGTGCCTCTTTACTAGTTACCTCATTGCTTTTCTTTTTCTTTTTTAGAAGTTTTAGAGCCACTTTAATCTCGATGATTATTGTAATTATTGGCGTAATGTGGTCGTTTGGTTTCTTGGGACTATTCAACTATGAAATTACGGTTTTGACTGCATTAGTTCCTTCATTAATTATTGTCATCGGAATTCCGAATTGCATTTTCTTGACCAATAAATACCATCAAGAATACAAAGTACACGGTAATAAAGCCAAAGCCTTGCAACGGGTTACCACCAAAATTGGTATGGCGACTTTAATGACCAATGTTACTACTGCTATCGGTTTTGCCACTTTTGTTGCTTCAAACAACCAACTTTTATTGGAATTTGGAGTGGTCACTTCTATCAACATTATCGGGCTGTTCTTTTTGTGCATTATTGTGATTCCTATTTTTCATAGTTACATCCCTGCGCCTATTGACCGACATACCAGACATTTGGATCGGGGTTCAGTAAAACGCTTTATGGACTGGATTTTACGCAATGTGAAATACAATCGATTTTCGATTTATGTAGCCGCTATTGTGTTGCTTGTTTTCGGAATTATCGGGGTATTCCAAATGCGGATATCAGGCAGTTTGATTGAAGACATGCCTAAAAAAGAACCGTTTTTTGAAGACATTGTCTTTTTTGAAAAAGAATTTGACGGCGTGATGCCTCTCGAAATCATGATCGACACCAAACGCAAAAAAGGGGTAATGAAATTATCTACGCTCAAGCGAATGGAGGAATTGGAACAAACCATCGAGGAAATGCCAGAGTTGTCCAAAACGATGTCCATTGTCAATTTAGTTAAATATTCGAAACAGGCCTATTACAACGGCAACCCAGAATACTACGAATTGCCTACTTCACAAGAGCAGTCTTTTATTTTATCGTATGCCAAAAATGCGACCAAAAACAACAAAGACAATTTGATGAAGAGTTATGTGGACTCCACCGGACAATATGCTCGTATCACTACTTTTATGCGTGATGAAAATGGCGGTAAAATTCCTGAAATCGAGGCGGAGATTCGAAAAGAAGCTGACAAATTATTTCCACCCGATCGCTATCATGTAACGATTACCGGAAAAGCCTTGGTGTTCCAAAAAGGAACGGGTTATCTTTTAGACAACTTGCTTTCCTCTTTGATTTTTGCATTTTTCTTGACGGCATTATTAGTTGCTTTTATGTTCCGATCGTTCAAAATGGTATTGGTTTCTATCATTCCTAATTTGTTGCCCTTGTTGTTAACGGCTGGAATTATGGGCTTTTTGGATATTCCGTTAAAACCATCCACGATTTTAGTTTTCGGAATTGCATTTGGACTTTCGGTAGATGATACGCTGCGCTTTTTGGCCCAATACCGAGAGGAATTAAGGAAAAACAATTGGAAAATTCGCAAGTCGGTGTATGCTACTTTTAATGAATCGGGATTGAGTATGTTTTATACTTCGATTGTGTTGTTCTTTGGATTTTCGGTATTTATGCTGTCGAGTTTTGGTGGAACGATTGCTTTGGGCGGATTGATTTCCCTAACTTTATTATTTGGGATGTTGTCCAATTTAATGTTGTTGCCGGCATTAGTATTGACGTTGAACAAAACATTGGCTAACGAACAGGAATTTATCGAGCCGAAAATTGACATTATTGAACATTCAGACGAAGAGATAGACAATCTCGAAAAAGAACAGCTCTAGCCCCGATAGCAGCGACATCCTTTTACTTTTTTCTTGAAAAAGTAAAAGATACAGCGGATAGCGGGAAATAGCTTCTCTAAAAAAACAAAAACAATTATATTTGCAGCTCAGAAAAGCTGATTTTTAATACCAATACCATACAAATGAAACACACTAAAGTTAAAGACTTACTAAACAGTACCACAACACTTCAAGAAGTAAATGCAAAAGGATGGGTAAGAACTTTTAGAAACAATCAATTTATTGCGTTGAACGATGGTTCGACAATTAACAATATTCAGTGTGTAGTGGATTTTGAAAACACGCCTGAAGATACTTTAAAACGCATCACAACTGGAGCTTCAGTTTCGGTTACAGGTAGTTTAGTAGAAAGCAAAGGTGCGGGTCAGAAATACGAAATTCAAGTGGCCAAATTGGAAATCCTAGGCGATTCAGACGCGGAGAAATTCCCAATGCAACCTAAGAAACACTCTTTGGAATTCTTGCGTGAAAATGCGCATTTAAGAGTTAGAACTAATGCTTTTGGCGCGATTATGCGTGTGCGTTCGGTATTAGCGCATGCGGTACATACTTATTTTCAAGAAAAAGGTTTTGTGTATGTGAATACGCCAATTATCACGGGATCAGATGCTGAAGGAGCTGGCGAAATGTTCAAAGTAACCGCTTTGCCTTTTGACAACACCCCAAGAACCGAAGACGGAAAAGTAGATTACAAAAAAGACTTTTTTGGAAAAGAAACCAACTTAACGGTTTCAGGACAATTAGAAGGCGAAACCTTTGCCATGGCTTTGGGCCAAATTTATACTTTCGGTCCTACTTTTAGAGCTGAAAACTCAAACACATCTCGTCACTTGGCAGAATTCTGGATGATTGAACCTGAAGTAGCGTTCAATGATTTAGATGACAATATGGACTTGGCTGAAGATTTTATTCAGTACGTAATTAAATACACCATGGACAAATGTCCAGACGATTTGAAATTCTTAGAAAGTCGTTTGTTAGACGAAGAAAAACAAAAACCACAAGCGGAACGTAGCGAAATGGCGTTGTTAGACAAATTAAACTTTGTATTGGAAAACAATTTCAAACGTGTATCGTATACAGAGGCAATCGAAATTTTAAGAGAATCTACTCCGAATAAAAAGAAAAAATTCAGTTATATCATTGACGAATGGGGTGCCGATTTACAATCGGAACACGAGCGCTATTTAGTAGAAAAACACTTCAAATGTCCGGTAATTTTGTTTGATTACCCTGCTAATATAAAAGCATTTTACATGCGTTTGAACGAAGACGGTAAAACGGTTCGCGCTATGGACATCCTTTTCCCAGGTATTGGAGAAATAGTAGGAGGTTCGCAACGTGAGGAACGTTATGATGTCTTGGTTGAAAAAATGAAAGCTTTGGGTATTGACGAAGAAGAATTATGGTGGTACTTGGATACACGTCGATTCGGATCTGCAGTGCACTCTGGTTTCGGACTTGGATTTGAACGTTTGGTGTTGTTTGTAACAGGTATGACTAACATTCGTGACGTGATTCCTTTCCCAAGAACACCAGGTAGTGCGGAATTCTAAATTTCTCGCCACAAAGTCGCTAAGCCCCCAAGCATATGGAAGAAAGAATAGAACAAATTGCAAAGAACATTGTTCATTGCGCGTATAAAGTGCATAAGGAACTTGGACCAGGATTGCTTGAAAAAGTATATGAAATATGCTTGGTTCATGAATTAGAAAAATGTGGGTACAACGTTAAAAGACAAGTTGAGATACCAATAGTGTACGACGGCATGACTTTTAAAGAAGGTCTCAGATTAGATATTGTAGTCGAAGATGAAATCATTATTGAAGTCAAAGCAGTTGAATTAGTGAATGCGGTGTGGGAAGCACAAATTATTAGCCAACTGAAAATTACCAATAAAAAACTTGGCTTTTTAATTAATTTTACTGTGCCTTTAATCAAAAATGGTATAAGGCGCTTTATTAATAGTAATAAAAATTATACTTAGATTCTTTTGCGCCTTAGTGGCAAATAAAATAATAAAACTTAGATTCTTTGTGCCTTTGCGGCAGAAAACAAAAAAATGCTAAAGCAATTCCTAAATCTCAAATTAACCCAGAAATTATCTCCACAACAAATTCAGTTGATGAAGTTAATTCAGTTGCCTACGCAAGCTTTTGAGCAACGTTTATTGGAAGAAATGAACGAAAACCCAGCGCTCGAAGCAGGTAAAGAAGAAGAGGAATATGTAAAAGACGAGTTTGAATCAGAAGACTATGACGATTATGATGAGGCCGAATCAGAACGTGTCGACGCTGAAGAAATCAATATCGACGACTATTTAAGCAACGACGATACTCCTGATTACAAAACACAAGTCAACAATTATAGCGATGACGATGAAGACCACGATGCGCCTTTTGCAGCACCGATTAGTTTTCATCAAGATTTAATCAACCAACTCAATACATTTATTTTAACAGAGGAGGACCGAGAAATTGCGGAATTCCTAGTGGGAAGTATTGACGATATGGGATACATTCGCAGAAGCATCTCTGATATTGTAGATGATTTGGCTTTTACACAAGCAGTTTACACGGATGAAAAAACAGTCGAACGACTGATGCATGTGATTCATGAATTAGAACCGTCTGGAGTGGGTGCCCGTGATTTGCAAGAATGTTTGTTGTTACAACTCAAACACAAAACCCCGACCGAATACATAGAATTGGCTACCAATATTATCGAAAATCAATTTGATGCCTTTACTAAAAAACATTACGACAAGCTCATTCAGAAATACAATGTCTCTAACGACCAACTGAAAAAAGCGATTCACGAAATTGAAAAACTAAATCCAAAACCAGGAGGCTCATTTACCGGAAACAATAAAGTAACCGAAAACATTGTCCCTGATTTTGCTATCCGAATTGTGGAAGGCAAACTCGAATTGAGTTTGAATGGCCGAAACGCCCCCTCGCTTCATGTCTCTAGAGATTACCAAGAAATGCTGCAAACCTACAAAGTGTCGAAAGACAAATCGACTCAGCAAAAAGAAGCGGTACAGTTTATTAAGCAGAAATTAGATTCGGCCAAATGGTTCATTGATGCGATTCGCCAACGCCAAGAAACACTTTTTGTAACCATGAATGCGATTATGCATTACCAAGAAGACTTCTTTTTAGAAGGCGACGAAACTAAATTACGACCGATGATTTTGAAAGACATCGCGGATATTGTAGGCTTGGATATTTCGACTATTTCTCGCGTAGCCAATAGCAAATATGTAGAAACACCTTATGGCACGAAACTCATCAAAGAGTTTTTCTCTGAAGCTATGAAAAATGATCAAGGTGAAGATGTTTCAACTCTAGAAATCAAAAAGATTTTACAAAACGTCATCGAAGAAGAAGACAAACACAAACCTTTACCCGACGATCAATTAGCGGACATTCTAAAAGAAAAAGGCTATCCGATTGCTCGACGAACGATTGCCAAATACCGCGAACAACTGGATATTCCAGTGGCTAGGATGCGAAAGAAAATGTAATTAGTAAATAAAAAAATACTTCTTTAGTAAAAATTAATATCTTTGATACTCAAAATCAAATGCTTAAACCCTATTTAAGCTAATTATTAATCCTAAATCTACCCCCAAAACGCCTATGAAAAATCCATAGTTTATCCTCCGTTTATTAGAATCGTTCGAATTCTAATCGCTTTAATTAGCAAAAATCAATAACAAATTCAGTTTATAATTCCTGTTTTATGAAAATATAAAATAGTGAATCGCATTGCGTTTATATAAAACCTTAGCAACTGAATTGGGCGGAGTACTCTAACCTAATTTCTAAAATCTTCGTTCAAAATGGCTTTGAAAGCAAAAGAAAAATGTAGAAAATGAAAAAAATATACCTATTGCTAGTACTGTGCACTTTTATACTTTCTTGCACATCAAATGAAGATTCAAAATTAGTTACGAATAACACAATTTTAACTTCTAAAGACAGTATTAAACATGAAATTTCTTTATTAATTGGTAAGACAATTATAGATAAAAATGCTAGAGAAGAATTTCTAAATATAACAGCAGCCTTTAATGATAACAGAAACTCCATTTCATTAGCTGCATTATTAAATTCAACTGAAAATATAACAGCCCATGAAAAAAGAATGATTCAGTCTAAAAACCAGAATAAATCTGTTGCTCTTTCCTCTTTCAAGGAACGCTTTAATTATGTTCTTAATTCTGAAAAGAAAAATACCCCCGCTATTAATAATTTAAAGAGAAAAAACTCAACTACTAACAAAGGTGTTTTTTCTTTATTTAATGAACTTGCAAAGGAAAATTTAGAAATTGTCATTCCTTATCTAGAAGATTTCGATATGAACGATACGAATGAAATATCTGTCACCTATGATCCCGAAATAAGAGATGATTGGAATATAGGAACCAAATTTGAGTATAACGATCAGGAAATTCTACTATCGGAAGTAGATGTGATTATTGATGATGAATATGCTTATGAAAATAACACTCTTTTCGTTCGAAGTATTCCTGATTATGTTATTGAAGACAGAGTTTATGTAGCACCAATTCCTGATGTAAATACAACTGTAATTACGGGTAACGATCCGTATATAACTCCAGGAAGTCAGTTTTGGCTCACTCAAAATACTGACCATACAAAAATAACAGAAAACGATGTGCTATTGGTGACCATTCCAAAAATCAAAATGAACGGGCATCTTGGAAATATGTTTACATCCAATCTTATAAGTATAGTACGGGGCTCTGGGGATATCGCAACGAATTCAGACCCCAATTCAGGTTTCTTGGCAAATTCACACGATGTAATTTCATACTTTGAAATCAGCAAACACAATGCAAGAAAAAAAAATTGGGTAGATTTATATGCTACTTTTGATGGCGATTGGGATGTACATAAAGCATCGCAACAAATCGTTTTCATGAACCATAAAAGAAATGCTTACAATGAGGAAGATTCCAAACTTTCAGCTACTGTAGCAATTGGTTTTGATAAAACTACCAATACCATAACATACGAACCAAAATTCAATTTGGAATGGAAGATGAATAGTAAGCAAAATTCAAAAATCAGATTTCATACTGAATTGAGTCGAAAAGATGTTTTATCCCACTTATTTGGAGACTTTTTTGGGAATGGAGTAAAGACTGAAGATGGTGTTAATTTGCCTTACTCAATACGTTCCGCTGGTATGTTTCAATATTACTTCAAAGTACATTTAACTAAAATAGACTAAACCATGAAAAAAAATCTAATTATCACAATCTTCTTTTTTTCAATATGCGTATCAGCACAATATTCAAAGTACAGTTTGAAATACAATTACGGACTAAACATTGCTTTGCAATCAGATTTAATAGGAGTTTGTATGGATTGTAATGCCAATACAATTGGAACCGTTGGCAATCTAGAACTTGAATACAAAATATCAACTTCAGAAAGTATAGGGTTTGGGGTTACCATGACTGAAAATAAAAACAAAAATGAATTTATTAGAGAATTTTCATCTAATTACGATCTTCGGAGAAAATCCACGTTTTTTGAATTATATTACAAAAAGGATGTACTCGATACTAAGAAATTCTTTATCATTGGAGGTATTGGCCTTCTTGATATTTATAGTGAAATAGTCAAGAATCATACGTATAGTAATGATAAATTACTCTCTGAACCCGGAATCACTTTTGGTGTAGAATATTACCTAATCAAAAAAGTAAATTTCGAGTTCGGTATTCATTCCAAAATCTATTGGACACCATTCAATGATGGGATTCAAAACATAGGAATTGCACCCATTATAAAATACAATTTTTAAACAAAAAAGGGAAAACCAATGGTTTTCCCTTTTTTATATTTTGAATGAAAAACGTTTACTATTCTTCACTTTTTTTCATGGCGTGAAAATAAGCCGCGCGACTTAAGGGTTCATATTCCTCTGTTTCGCCCAACATCACTAATTTATCATTATCGGTTTTTCTAAAGCTATAATTGGCTAAATTTCCTGTTCGTGTACAAACTGCATGTACTTTGGTCACATACTCAGCAGTGGCCATTAAAGCGGGCATCGGACCAAAAGGATTTCCTTTAAAATCCATATCCAATCCGGCCACAATCACTCGGACGCCACGGTTGGCCAAATCATTACAAACACGTACAATTTCATCATCAAAAAACTGAGCTTCGTCAATCCCAACCACATCACAACCTTGAGCCAAAATCGCAATATTGGCAGCGGCCGGAACCGGAGTAGAACGGATTTCATTGGAATCGTGAGATACTACCATTTCGTCGTGGTAACGGGTATCTACAGCAGGCTTGAAAATTTCTACTTTTTGCTTGGCAAATTGAGCGCGTTTTAATCGGCGGATTAATTCCTCTGTTTTACCCGAAAACATGGAGCCGCAAATGACTTCGATCCAACCAAATTGTTCTTTATGATTTACTGTATTTTCGAGAAACATGGTGCAGTTGTATAACTTAAAAAATGAATCGTTTTTTTCCTTTGTAAGGGTATAAATTGAATGTAAAATTTTATACTTTTACGTGTTTTCAAATGTAAAAAAAATTTCCAAAGGACTGTCCCAAGTTTACCGAAATAAAAACAAAAAAAGGAAAACGCAAACCAAACCACCTACATCGTATAATTTACATCAAATGAAAAAAAGATTGGAAGCCGATTTAATCAGCATTGCCCACCGAATTTTACAATTAAAAAACAAATCTGATATCAATCAATTGTATCTGGAAACGCAAAAATTATATGAAAAATTGGCGGTGTTGCGTTTTGTTGACGAACACTTTGGCGACAGCAAACCGACCATAGGACAAGCCGAAATAGAAGCAAAAATTGAAACGGCATTCGAAGCAATTGAAAATGAAGAGCCTATTGCTATCACGATAGAAGAAATTGAAATTCCTGAAATAGAAGCTAATCCCGAATTGATTTTGGAAGAAGAAGAACAAGTGGAAATCACGGAATTGGAAGAACCTGTTTTTGAAGAAGAGGAAGATTTGGAAACCTTAGAAGATGAGATGGAAGAAGAGGTGGAGGAAGAAGAAATCGAAGCGCCTTTTATTCCTGCTTTTGAATTAGAAAAAGAAGAAGAGGAAGAAGAACAAATCATCGAAGAAGCGCCAAAACAAGAAGCCGTTCAAATTTCTTTTGAAGACTTAATTGGCGGTGATTTTAGCGATGACCTTTTTGTAAAAGTAGAAAGTACCGCTTTTGAAACACCTAAAGACGAAAAGGTGGAGACTGTTCTTGAAACAGTGGCATTCGACCTTGACGAAATAGAAATTCATGAAGAAATAGAAGAATCAAAATCGGTGACCTTAAATGAGAAATTAGCCAAAGGAATCAATATCGATTTGAATGATCGTATCGCTTTTACCAAACACCTTTTTGGGAATGACCCGGAAGATTACAACCGCGTATTAAATCAATTAATCACTTTTAATACCTTTTATGAAACCCGCGATTTCATCAGAGATATGGTAAAACCAGACTACAACAACTGGGAAGGAAAAGAAGAATACGAAGAACGTTTTATGGAAATTATCGAGAAAAAATTCTTGTAATTCCTTTTTATCAATTGAATTTCTAGCGCCGAATGTCAAAATTATACATCGTTCCCACGCCTATTGGCAACCTCGAAGACATGACTTTTCGTGCCATTCGCATTCTGAAAGAAGCCGATTTAATTCTTGCTGAAGACACACGTACCAGCGGTAAATTATTAAAGCATTTTGAAATCAGCACGCACATGCACAGCCACCATATGCACAACGAGCATAAAACGGTGGAGAATGTCATTGCGCGTTTGCAAGCGGGAGAAAATATCGCCTTGATATCGGATGCGGGAACTCCTGCCATTTCAGATCCTGGTTTTTTATTGACCCGTGCTTGTATTGAAAAAGGGATTGAAGTAGAATGTTTACCAGGCGCCACCGCTTTTGTTCCTGCTTTAGTGAATAGTGGTTTGCCCAATGATAAGTTTGTTTTTGAAGGTTTTTTGCCTGACAAAAAAGGAAGACAAACGCGTTTTTTGGCTTTGGCCGAAGAAACCCGAACGATGATTTTGTATGTTTCGCCACACAAATTAGTAAAAACCTTAGCCGAATTTGCGACTTATTTTGGTGAAGACCGACCTGTTTCAGTTTCAAGAGAATTGTCTAAACTCCACGAAGAAAACGTCAGAGGAACGGTTAAAGAAGTCTTGACCCACTTCGAAAAAACAGCCCCAAGAGGTGAAATTGTGGTAGTTGTGGGTGGCAAACCCGTACTAAAAGAAGCTAAGAAAAATAAATTTTCAGAAGAAGAATAAATCATGACACTACACGACTTTTTAGAAAAACTAAACCAAACACCCGAAGCAATAACTTTTACCGAAACCATTGAAACCATTGAAAGCAATTACGACTTTACCCCTACTGCTTTTCAGAATGGAAACCAATACAATGGCGCAGGTGAAAATTCAGGTTCGTGTAAATTATTTGCTTTCGCCAAAATCCAAGAATTATCCCAAGCAGCCACTTTAGCTTGCTTCGGCGCCTATTATTTTGAAGAAGCCCTAGGCGATCCTCAAGGAACCAACCACCAAAACATTCGCAATTTTATGCAATCGGGTTGGGACGGAATTCAATTTGAAGGCGAAGCACTAGCATTGAAATAAACCCCCAAATCCCAAATCGATATGCGTTGGACTATCAAACCAAAACCCGCCCAAGAAGAAGTAGCACAACTCGCGCAAGAACTCAATGTAGATCCATTGATCGCCACTTTAATGCTTCAGCGTGGCATTGCCACTTTTGATCAAGCCAAATCGTTCTTTCGCCCCTCACTCGATCATTTACACGATCCGTTCTTGATGAAAGATATGGATGTGGCTGTCAACCGAATTGAACAAGCCATAGCCAACCAAGAAAATATTTTGGTTTTTGGCGATTATGACGTAGACGGAACAACTGCAGTTTCCTTGGTCTCCTCTTATTTAAAAAGTATTTATCCCAACATTGCGACCTATATTCCGGATCGCTATGCCGAAGGCTATGGGATTTCATTCCAAGGTATTGACTTTGCCGAAGACAATGGTTTTTCGTTGATTATTGCTTTAGACTGCGGTATCAAATCCATTGAACATGTGGCCTACGCCAAAGAGAAACATATTGATTTTATCATTTGTGATCACCACAGACCAGGCGATTCCTTGCCAGAAGCAGTAGCTGTTCTCGATCCAAAAAGAGACGATTGTAGGTATCCGTACGACGAATTGTGCGGTTGCGGAGTAGGTTTCAAATTGATTCAGGCTTTGAGCCAAAATCACAATCAAACTATGGATGATTTGATTCCGTATTTGGATTTAGTTGCCACCGCCATTGCGGCTGATATTGTTCCGATTACAGGTGAAAATAGAGTGTTGGCACATTTTGGTTTGCAAGTAATTAACGAAGCGCCCAGACCTGGAATCCAAGCTTTGATCCAACAAATTAAAAAACAAAGCCTCACCATCACCGATGTTGTTTTTGTCATTGCACCTAGAATTAATGCAGCCGGACGGATCAAACACGGTAATCATGCGGTAGAATTGTTGACCGAATTTAATTTGGAACAAGCCCAACAATTTGCCAAAGAAATTGAAGATTACAATTCAGAACGCAAAGGCTTGGACAAACAAATTACCCAAGAAGCACTACAGCAAATTGAAAACAACAAAGAACAAGACCGTTTTACGACGGTAGTTTTTCAAGAGAATTGGCACAAAGGCGTCATCGGAATTGTAGCGTCACGATTGATTGAAACCTACTACAGACCTACTTTGGTATTTACCAAAAGTGGGAATTACTACGCCGCTTCGGCCCGTTCAGTGCGCGGTTTTGATGTGTACAATGCACTAGAAGCTTGTTCGGAATATTTGGAACAATTTGGCGGACATATGTATGCGGCTGGAATGACCTTGAAGGCAGAAAATTATGGGGCTTTCAAAAATGCATTTGAAAAAGTAGTTCGAGAAACTATGAATCCTGAATTACGCTCTCCCGAAATGGAGATCGATGCCGAAATTGAGTTTTCAGAAATCACACCAAAACTCGTGCGGATTTTAAAACAGTTTGAGCCTTTTGGTCCACAAAATATGACACCCGTTTTTGCCACTAAAAATGTTATGGATACCGGATATCCAAAATATATGGGCGCTCATGAAGAGCACATTCGCCTTTTTGTAAAACAACAACATTCAGAAGGATTTGCTGCCATTGGTTTTAATCTAGCGCATAAGAAGAATGTAATAGCCAATAGAAATCCATTTAAAATGGCCTATTGTATAGATGAAAATGAATGGAACGGCCAAATAAGCCTACAACTCCGTCTAAAAGATATTCAATAATGAAACCAAAAAACGACCCTTACGAAGCCTTGCGCTACCGAGAATTCAATGTGTTTTTAATCTTGCGATTTGCCATGGTTTTTGCTTGGTCCATGCAATTTATCGTGATTGAATGGCAGGTATACAGCTTGACCAAAAGCGCTTTATCACTAGGAATTATTGGCCTTATGGAAATTATTCCTGCCGTTTCGATGGCGTTGTTTGCAGGCCATATTGTCGATCAAAACGAGAAAAAAGGAATGCTACTCAAATGTATTTTAGGCTTTTCGGTGATCAGTATTGGCTTGTTTTTATTGACCTGGCCTTTGATTACTAGCAGTTGGTCCACCCAAGTCGTTTTGTACAGCATCTATTTCTTAGTTTTTTTAGGTGGATTAGTTCGCTCGTTTTTAGGACCAACGGTATTCTCATTAATGTCTCAAATTGTTCCGAAAAAGGCCTATTCCAATGCTGCCACTTGGAGCAGTTCGGTTTGGCAAATTGCTTCTGTTTTAGGGCCAGCAATAGCAGGATTTTTAATTACCTGGATTGGCATTCATTGGTCGATGTGTACCGTAGTTGCCTTTGCAATCATCGCACTAATTGCTTTGTCTAAAATTGAATCTAAACCCATTTTGAATCCAAAAATTGGCGAACCAGTCATGCAAAGTTTGAAAGAAGGAGTCAAATTTGTGTTCCAAAATAAAACCATTTTAGGGGCGCTATCTTTGGATATGATTGCCGTATTGTTTGGAGGCGCCGTGGCTTTGTTACCCATTTTCGCCCAAGATATTTTAAAAGTAGGTTCGGAAGGTTTTGGAATTTTACGTGCTGCACCCGCTATTGGTGCCTTCTTAACCATGTTTGTTTCGGCTTATGTGCCAATGAATAAAAATGCAGGAATGAAATTACTAGCTGCTATTTTTGCTTTTGGCCTATGTATTATTGTCTTTGGATTGTCTACTATTTTCTGGCTATCAGTTTTCGCCTTATTTATGAGCGGTGTGGTGGATGGTATTTCGGTGGTGATTCGTCAAACGATTTTGCAATTGAAAACTCCAGACCATATGCGCGGAAGAGTGGCGGCAGTAAATTCTATTTTTGTAGGTTCGTCTAACGAATTGGGGGCTTTTGAAAGCGGATTAACTGCTAAATTAATGGGAACGGTGACCGCAGTAGTTTTTGGCGGAAGCATGACGCTTATCACGGTTTTAATTACAGGAATTTCTTCGCCTACCTTTAGAAATTTGGATTTAGAAAAAGACTTGGAAGAACATCGAAAAGAAGAGTAGATTAAATATTAAACTACTCGTACTTCTTAATTTCGAAGGTATCTCCATCAAAAACGCCGTAAGTAAAATAGATAATCCAATCGCCTAAATTCACATAGTCTGAATTATTCCCTAAAGGAAATACCATCGGTAAATGGCGGTGACCAAAAACAAGGTAATTGTAGTGTTTGGTTTCCAATTTGCGTTTGGCATATTGAATCAACCATTCGTTTTCTTCGCCTAGGAATACAACATCCTCAGCACCCGAAATTAATTTATTTTTCACCGAAAGGTATTGCGCTAAGCCCACACCCAAATCTGGATGCAACCAACGGAAAAACCATTTAGCAACTGGATTAGTAAACACTTTTTTCATGCGTTTGTACCCTTTGTCACCAGGTCCTTTACCATCGCCGTGACCTATCAAAAAAGTTTTGTCGCCAAACATAAATTCTTGATTGTCGCGGTATACCGGAATATTGAGTTCTTTTTGAAAATAATCTTCCATCCACAAATCGTGGTTACCCACAAAGAAATAAATGGGGATGCCGCTATCGCGAATTTCGGCTAATTTGCCCAAAATTCGAACAAATCCTTTGGGAACAACCGTTTTATATTCGAACCAAAAATCAAACAAATCCCCCAATAAAAAAATAGCTTCGGCATCTTGTTTCACTTCGTCTAGCCAAGCTACAAATTTCTGTTCTCTTGGAAAACTCAATTCAGGTGTTGGCGCACCAAAATGCTGATCGGAAGCAAAATATATTTTTTTATTGTTAGCTAATGGCATCGGTATCGAATTACAAATTATCGCTGGCAAACCATTCGGCAAATGACGAATCGGTTTCTTGCAGTTTTAAAGAAAAAAGAGTAATTCCTTCTGGTAATCTGTTTTTGATGCGTTGCGCAAAATCAATTACCATATTTTCGCTGGTAGGTTGGTAATCGACTAAAATCACGTGATGACCACGTGATTTCAATTCTTTTGCCAATTCAATATGAGGAGTAGTTTCATTAAAAACCGTAGCGTGATCAAATTGATCTACAATTTCTTCTTTCACGATTTTTTTCAAATCGGTAAAGTCAATCACCATTCCAAATTTTACGTTGGAGCGATCCACAATAGGTTTGCCAATAACCGTTACAGATAATTTATAACTGTGTCCGTGTACGTTTTTACATTTGCCATCATAGCCGTACAAAGCGTGACCGGTTTCAAAACTAAATTGTTTAGTGATTCTAATATTGCTCATTCCATTGTGTATTTGACTGCAAACTTACGAAATAATTAAAGGTCTTGGTCTCTTTTTTTGGCACGGCTATACATCCAATAGGCCAAAGCAACCAAAATTACAAAAGGAATAAAAGAACCAATTAAGACGCCCAACTGATAATCACCATCAGGAGCTTGTTTTATTTTTTGGACAATATTAACTTGTTGCAATACTACTAACATACTGTTGGTTTATTTTTTGAAAGCAGCTAATGCCTTTTTCGTCACTTCTGAAAGCACTAATGTCCCAGTAATCGCTGCTCTATCTAGCAATAAAGTATCCCAATGCGAGGTTCCATCCCACAAGACTTTTTTCATCTCTGCTAACGCTTCTGGATTATAAGATGCTAATTGACGAGTCAAAATTGACAAGGCATCATCTAATTTTTCAATGGTTTCAAAGGTATTGGCATACAAGCCTTTTTCTTTGGCCCAAGCCGCTGATTTCCATTCGCCAGCTGCTAAAGACAATTCAGCCAACGCTGTTTTTCCTATTTTTCTGGACACGGCAGGTTCTATTACAAAAGGGCCGATACCTATGGCTAATTCAGATAATTTAATATTGGCTTCTTGAGTTGCCAATACATAATCGCATGCAGCAGCAATTCCGACACCTCCACCAACTGTTTTTCCTTGAACTCGACCCACAATAATTTTAGGGCATTTTCGCATGGCATTAATCAAATGAGCAAAGCCTGAAAAGAAGGCTTTCCCCTCGATTTCATTAGTAATAGCTTGCAATTCTTCAAAAGAGGCTCCGGCACAAAAAGCAGCTGCACCTTGACTTTTCAATACCACCACCACTACTTCCGGATGATGTCCTACGGTTTCGATAGTTTGGGTCAATTCGTGCAATAATGAAGAAGGAAACGAATTACTGGCAGGATGACCAAATTCAATCGTAGCGATGGTTGCCTCGATAGAAATGGAAATGGATCTAGTTGAATTGTGTAATGCCATAGCAGAAATTTTACTGTAAAGTTAAAACTATTCTGTTAGTTTCTTCTTTTTTTGAAAAGAATGGCGTGGTTTTTTTGAGCAATTAGGAAATTAAAACCAAATTAAACTATATTTGCTGCCTGCATTGGGGATGTAGCTCAGTTGGCTAGAGTGCTTGACTGGCAGTCAAGAGGTCGTGGGTTCGAGCCCCATCTTCTCCACTATTTAAATCAAAGCCTTTCAATTAATTGAAGGGCTTTTTTTAGTAATTAATTGTTCCTATGTGACGCATCACTCTTACAATTCGGTCTTTTCTCCTATTGATAAAAGCAGTAGAATTCGAAGCTTTGTATTTTCTTGGATTGGGCAAAATAGCAGCTATTCCAGCCGCTTGCATTTTAGTTAAACTAGAAGCGTCTTTACTGTACCAATATTGTGTAGCCGCATGTGCGCCGTAAATTCCATCTCCCATTTCAATACTATTGAGATAGACTTCCATGATTCGTTCTTTACCCCAAATTAATTCAATCAGCACCGTAAAATAAGCTTCTAACGCTTTTCTAAAGTAACTTCTTCCCTGCCATAAAAATACATTCTTGGCAGTTTGTTGCGAAATGGTACTGCCGCCTTTGATTCGTTTTCCATTCGCGTTGTTTCGAAATGCTTGTTGCATAGCACTAAAATCAAACCCATGGTGATGCAAAAAAGTACCATCTTCACTCGCAATAACCGCTTTTTGCAAATTCATCGAAATATTTTCTATTGGTTCCCAATTGTGTTCAAAATAAATGGGTTTTTTATCCAATTTATTTTCAATTATTCGGATTCCCATTAAAGGTGTAAATGGAACTGGGACAAATTTAAAAAAGACCACTAATACAACCGATAGTCCGAAAAACCAGACAATTATTTTATATAGGATTCGTTTCAATTTCAACATAAACAGAAAGAAATTTGTTTTAACTTAATTAGTGTTACTAACAATATCTTGAATAATTTTCAAATGATGTTGCGTGTGGATTTCTAAAAAAAGAATGGTTTGTTTCTTTTTTAAATTTCCAAAATAAGGATGTTTAAAAAAATGATTTTTCGAAACGAATTCCAATACTTTAATGGCATCTCTTGCTTTGGTCAAATGTTGCTCCAAATCGGCTATTGTAATACCCTCTTTTGGAACCACTACTTTGGGTGCTTTGGCCTTTCCTCTAGGAATTTTTTTGGTGGCCAATATAATCCACTTCATAAAACTAAACTGCCAGCTGTATTCTTTTGGGTTGGAATTTTGAATCGCAGTAATAATCCCATTGATCGTTAAAAGCGAATGTTCAATTTGCCATCCAACTGTCGATTGAGAAACTAAAAAATTCGTGGATTCACTATATGGAATATGATTTTCTAATTGATCTAATAAAGTGGCTAAGTTGTTTTTCATTGTGTAATGGAGCAAACTTTGAATTTGTCTCCAACCAAAAATACAAAAATGTTGTATATAAAAATGAAATTATGTTTTGGGAATCCACAATCAAATACCCGCAAGATTTATACACTAATTTATTCATCACTAGCTTAAAACAAAAAACCTTGCATCGCTGCAAGGTTTTTATTTGAAATATATGTATTATTCCGGATCATTCATTTTGAAAGTGTCCATAAACGCTGTCGTGTAATCTCCAGCAATATATCGTGGATCGTCCATCAACTGTCTGTGGAATGGAATTGTTGTTTTAACGCCTTCAATAACAAATTCGTCTAATGCTCTTCTCATTTTACTAATAGCCTCTTCACGAGTTTGGGCAGTTGTAATCAACTTGGCAATCATCGAATCGTAGTTGGGCGGAATAGTATACCCTGAATACACATGCGTATCTAAACGTACTCCGTGACCACCTGGCATGTGTAGCGTAGTGATTTTTCCTGGTGAAGGACGGAAGTCATTAAAAGGATCTTCAGCATTAATACGGCATTCGATAGCATGCAATTGTGGTAAATAATTTTTACCAGAAATTGGCACACCTGCCGCTACTAAAATTTGCTCACGAATCAAGTCGTAATCAATTACTTGTTCAGTAATTGGATGCTCTACTTGAATACGCGTATTCATTTCCATGAAATAGAAATTACGGTGTTTGTCAACCAAGAATTCAACCGTTCCAGCGCCTTCGTATTTAATATATTCGGCTGCTTTAACCGCAGCTTCACCCATTTTCAAACGCAATTCATCAGTCATGAATGGCGAAGGTGTTTCTTCTGTTAATTTTTGGTGACGACGTTGTACCGAACAATCTCTTTCTGAAAGGTGACACGCTTTACCGTAAGAATCTCCAACCACTTGAATTTCGATATGACGTGGCTCTTCGATTAATTTCTCCAAGTACATTCCGTCATTTCCAAAAGCGGCAGCCGACTCTTGACGAGCGCCTTCCCAAGCTTTTAATAAATCTTCTTCTTTCCAAACAGCACGCATTCCTTTTCCACCACCACCAGCGGTAGCTTTTAGCATTACTGGGTAACCAAATTGGTTAGCCAATTCAGCGGCTTGTTCGTAGGATTCTAAAATTCCAACAGAACCAGGTACACAAGGAACTCCTGCTTCTATCATGGTCGATTTGGCCGAAGCTTTGTCTCCCATTCGATCAATCATTTCAGGAGCTGCACCAATAAATTTGATTCCGTGCTCTTGACAGATTTTTGAGAATTTTGAATTTTCAGAAAGGAATCCGTATCCTGGGTGAATTGCATCAGCATTGGTAATCTCTGCTGCAGCAATAATATTGGACATTTTCAAATAGGATAAATTACTTGGAGCGGGACCTATACACACTGCTTCATCTGCAAATTTAACGTGTAAACTTTCCGCATCAGCTGTAGAATAAACAGCAACTGTTTTGATTCCCATCTCTTTGCAAGTACGAATTACACGAAGTGCAATTTCTCCTCTATTGGCAATTAGTATTTTTTTAAACATACTTTTCTGTTTGAAAGTTTATGGGTTAAGGGGTTTATAAGCAAGAGGTTAATAAACACTTCAACTTCTAAACTCCTATACTTTTAAACTATTAAATTATGATGGATCTACTAAGAATAAAGGTTGGTCAAATTCTACTGGAGACATATCATCCACTAAAATTTTAACGATTTTACCTGAAATTTCAGATTCGATTTCGTTGAATAATTTCATTGCTTCAATTACACACAAAACATCTCCTTTTCCGATACTACTTCCTACCTCAACAAAAACAGGTTTGTCTGGAGAAGGTTTTCTGTAGAAAGTTCCAATAATTGGTGATTTGATAGTAACATATTTAGATTCTTCTGCAACCGGTGCTGCCGCCGCTGGAGCTGCCGCTACTGGAGCTGCTGCCGGAGCAACTGCTTGTTGCAATACTGGTTGTGCAGGCATTTGCTGAACATAAGTTGTTTCTGTAGCATTACCTTCTAAAGTCGTTCTGATGGTTACTTTTACATCGTCCATCTCCAATTTAACCTCTGCAACTCCTGAGTTTGCAACAAATTTGATTAGGTTTTGAATTTCTTTTAAATCCATAATGATTTGTTTTTAGTTTACATTTATTTTTTGTCGTAGGCCCATTTCAAATAAATAGAACCCCAAGTAAATCCGCCACCAAAAGCAGCAAATATTATTGTATCTCCTTTTTTGAATTGTTTTTCAAAATCATTCAATACTAATGGTAAAGTAGCCGAAGTTGTATTGCCATATCGTTCGATATTCATCAATACTTTTTCTTCTTCTAAATTCATTCGGCTAGCAGTAGCGTCAATGATACGTTTATTAGCTTGGTGTGGCACTAACCAATTCACGTCTTCATTAGTTAAATTATTTCTTTTCAAGATTTGTTCGCTTGCATCTGCCATATTGGTTACAGCATATTTGAAAACAGTTTTCCCATCTTGAATAATATTGTGACGGTTTTCTTTCACAGTGTCAATTGTAGTAGGTATTAATGAACCTCCAGCAGGGATTTTCAAGAAATCACGTCCAATTCCATCTGAACGTAAATATTCATCTAATAACCCTAAGCCTTCATAATTAGGTTCAAACAAAGCAGCACCAGCTCCATCTCCAAAAATAATACAAGTCGCACGATCGGTGTAATCTACAATAGATGACATTTTATCAGCGCCAATTAGCATTACTTTTTTATATCTTCCAGATTGGATGTAGGCAGCAGCAGTTGACATTCCGAACAAAAAGCTAGAACAAGCCGCCTGTAAATCGTAACCAAATGCATTTGTTGCGCCAATTTCGGTTGCCACATATGCAGCGGTAGCTGCAACAGGCATATCAGCAGTAGCGGTTGCTACAATAACTAAATCGATCTCTAATGGATCTAAATTAGCTTTGGCCATTAAATCTTTTGCAGCCATAATAGCAAGGTAAGAAGTTCCTTTGCTATCGTCTTTTAGAATACGTCTTTCTTTAATTCCTGTACGAGCGGTAATCCATTCGTCATTCGTATCGACCAATGTTTCAAGGATTTCGTTCGTTAAAACAAAATCTGGAACATAGGCTCCAACAGCGGTAATTGCGGCTGTAATTGTACTCATTGTATTCATTTATTGTAATCAAATGCTGGGCATTTGAGAAATTTTTAAAAGATTTGAAAATTACAAAAAAAATTCTAATCCGAACCTTTTAACACTCTAAATTGATGAAAATCATAGACAACAAAAAAAACTCTCACAAGGTGAGAGTTCTATTTTAGCTACAAAAATGTATTAAGCAACAGCTTCTGATTTATCGATAACCACCTGTCCTCTGTAGTACATTTTACCTTCATGCCAGTAAGCTCTGTGGTATAAATGTGCTTCTCCTGTAATAGGACATGTAGCGATTTGAGCTACAGTTGCTTTGTAATGTGTTCTTCTCTTATCTCTTCTTGTTTTCGAGATTTTTCTTTTAGGATGTGCCATTTTACTATATTATTTATCCGTTAATAGTTGCTTTAATTTGTCCCATCGAGGGTCAATATTTTCTTCTTGTTTATTCTCTTTTTTGGTTTCTTTGACTGCTAATTCATTCAGTTTTTTTAACGCTTCCGACTCTAAAGTCCCATCTTTAACTCCTGGATGAACTCGTCTTAGAGGTACTGAAAGTACAATCATTTCATAAATATACTGTGCAATATCGACTTCAAATTCGCCGAAAGGCAAAATCAATAACTCTTCATTATCATTATTGAATTTTTCACCAAAGCGAACAATCAATTTCATTTTGCTTTTGATTGGCAAATCAAAATCTTCTCCTGTAACATCACAGGGTACATTTACTTTTCCTTCTTGCTTGAAACTGATTTCCAGCATATTGGACTTTTTCTCTAAAACTACATTTACTTTGATATCCGAATTTTGAAATTCGTCATATTCAAAGATGTCAAAGAACGTTTTGTCAATTTGATATTCAAAATGATGTTTTCCTAGCTTTAATCCTACAAAGAGAATTAAATATTCTTTAGTCTTCTTCATTTCAACAGCATTTTACCCTCAACTACGGGAGCGCAAAGATATAAAATTATTATAAATCCAATAGCCTTATTCTCCTTTTTTTGAAAACTCTTGTTTTGGTCTTATTTTCAAAGGATTTTGACTGATTTCATGGTATTGATTTCTTGAATGAAAAATGTCAATAGCCAAATACACCGCTTCTTTGAACGAATTATAATCAGCAATTCCTTTTCCGGCGATATCATAAGCCGTTCCATGATCTGGTGACGTTCTAATTTTATTCAATCCTGCCGTATAATTTACACCATTCCCAAAAGACAAAGTCTTAAACGGAATTAACCCTTGATCGTGATAAGTAGCAATTACCGCATCGTATTTTTCGTATTGATTGCTTCCAAAGAAACCATCAGCCGGAAAAGGACCAAAAACCAAAGTGCCTTTTTCAAAAATCTTTTTCAAAGTTGGTTTTAAAATGGCATCGTCTTCATTGCCAATAACTCCGCCATCTCCACAATGTGGATTCACTCCTAAAACTGCAATTCTGGGTTTATTAATGCTAAAATCTTGAATCAACGATTGTTTTATTGTTTCAATTTTTTTGGTAATCAGCGCTTCTGTCAGATGTGAGGCTACCTCACTTACCGGAATATGATCGGTCAACAAGCCTACACGCAAATTGTCTTGCACCATGAACATCAACGCTTCGCCTTCTAATTCTTGTGCTAAATAATCCGTATGACCTGGAAATTTAAACGTATCCGATTGACTATTGTATTTATTAATTGGAGCGGTTACCAATACATCAACCTGTCCATCTTTTAACGCTTGGGTAGCAGCAACAAATGATTTGATTGCATACTCGCCCACCGTTGGATCATTGGTGCCCAAATTCAAATCAAAACCTTCTTTCCAAACGTTCAACACATTTATTTTGCCTATAACCAATTGGTCCAAACGATCAATTCCGTGGAGATTAATCTCGGATTCTAGGTTGCGTTTGATGAACGAAAGTTGTTTTACATTAGCAAAAATAACCGGCGTACACAATTCCAACATTCTTGCATCTTCGAATGTTTTTAGAACGACTTCGCTTCCAATACCGTTTAAATCTCCGATCGAAATTCCAACAATTATATTTTCTGCTTTTTTCATACTGCCTTGAGCTTATTTATTACTAATTTTGAAGTGCAAATTTAGTAAAATAAAACAAGAAATGTTTACAGGGATTATAGAAACAGTTGGAAGAGTTCAAGAAATACAAAAAGACCAAGAGAATGTCCATATTACTGTGGCGTCAAGCCTTACTGGTGAATTGAAAATTGATCAAAGCGTAGCACACAATGGCGTTTGCCTGACGGTAGTGGCCATTAAAGATAACACCTATACTGTAACTGCCATTGCCGAAACCATTAACAAAACCAATTTGTCGCACTGGAAAGTAGGTGATGCAGTCAATTTAGAACGCGCGATGAAACTAGGAGATCGCCTTGACGGTCATATTGTTCAAGGTCATGTGGATCAAATCGGAACTTGTGTTGCTATTGAAGAAGCAGGCGGGAGTTGGCACTACACTTTTGAATACGACTCAGTTTTTAATAATATCACTATCGAAAAAGGTTCAATTACGGTAAATGGTGTAAGTTTAACCGTAGTCAATTCAAAAGCAAATCAATTTAGCGTAGCTATAATTCCCTACACTTACGAACATACCAATTTCAATGCGTTTCAAATTGGCACTATTATCAATTTAGAATTTGACGTGATTGGGAAATACGTAAGTCGATTGTATAATCCCTAATAAAATAACAGATAGGTTTTTTTATTAAATGGACTCTTTAAATAAAACAACTCCTACATAAAAAATTGTTGTCAAACTGTACTTCTAATTTAATCTGAACAACAAAAAATTTAATTATTATTTCATAAATTTGAACAATTTCAAACTTAATCTCACTATTATGAATACTAAATTTTTGGTTTTGTTGCTTTTTATTTTTTCGAGCAGTTTATGGAGTCAAAACAATACTTTTGCGATTCAAAACTCAAATTTTTTAGTTTTCATAAGTGCCAATTCATTTGATGAACCAAAAACCAATATTCAAGGTTCACAATATATAAACAAAGATTTTTTACCTTCCGAAATCTCTTGCCTTTCTGAAAAAACACCCCCTATACGTTATAACGTTTTTAAAGAAGAAATGGAATTTGTTCTTGATAATAAATTGTATTATGCTAAAAAAAATGACAATTGTATTATTTCACTAGGTACTAACTTTTACAAATATTGTGAGAATTATGACAAAGAAAATAAAAGTGGATATATGATGATTTTAAACAAAATGAACAATCCTAAATATACTTTGTACAAAAAAGAAAAAATTAAATTTGTCCCTGAATATATTCCTAACTCTACTTATGGAAAAGAAAAGCCTGCCTCATACGTGATTGATAAAAGCAAGTATTATATTCAAATGCCTGATGGCATGGCCGAATTCCCAATGAAGAAATCTGAACTTATAAAATTGTTCCCCAACCATAAAGAATCCATTGAATCGTTTATAAATGATAAAAAAACATCGTTTAGTCAGGAATCTAAATTGATAGAGTTGATTGATTTTATAAATACTTTGTAGATTAAAAAACCTTTTTTAAGTTGAATACTATTTAAGTAATTTTATTTAATCCTAATATGCGATATTCGCAATATTCCAAATAACTTAAATAGTATTTTTTATTAAGTTAATTTAAATTAATAAGAAATAAAGTAGTTAGAGTCTCAAGAACGAAGTATAGATTCAAAATAAAAAGCCTCTCAATTGCTTGAAAGGCTTTTTTTGTGGTCCCACCTGGGCTCGAACCAGGGACCACCTGATTATGAGTCAGGTGCTCTAACCAACTGAGCTATAGGACCGGTTAAGAGTCTGCAATATTACTACTATTTTTAATTTGCTACAACTATTTTTAAAGCAGTTTTGAAAAAACTACTTATTCCCATTTTGCACTACAAGAAAGCTCCTGATTGTGAGGAAACTATTGATGTCTCTCCTGACACAATTCAATCAAGACACCATTTGTACTTTTAGGATGTAAGAAAGCGACCAGTTTATTATCGGCTCCTTTTTTGGGTGTTTCATTCAAAACCACAAAGCCTTCTTTTTGAAGTCGGGCTATTTCTGAAACAATATCTTCCACATCAAAAGCAATATGATGAATTCCTTCGCCTTTTTTCTCGATAAACTTGGCAATCGGACTTTCGGGATTGGTCGCTGCCAATAATTCGATTTTATTGGGTCCGTTCAAAAAAAACGAAGTAGTTACTCCTTCGCTTTCGACCACTTCGGATTTATAGGCAGGAGCGCCAAACAATTTTTCAAAAAGAGTATTAGAAACCTCTAAATCCTTTACCGCTATCCCTATATGTTCTATTTTTCTCATCTTGTTTCCTTCAATTAAAGTTTAAAAATACAGAATTACAATCCAATTACCGAATCGGAAGCACATAATATTTCGATAAAAAGTTTCCATTCCATTAAATATAGTTGTTATTTTGTGACTTTAAATTTTCGAATCGTTATGGGCAAGTCCTTTTTAAAATACTGTATTACTTTATTGCTAGTTGTACTAGCAAGTTGTGCTAAAAGAGGCAACATCACAGGCGGTGCAAAAGACACCATAGCACCGGTATTAAAAGCTAGTTTCCCTAAAAATTTTAGCACCGAATTTAAAGGTAAAACCATCAAGCTTACCTTTGACGAATTCATCAAATTAAAAGACTTAAAAAAGCAACTCATTATTTCGCCTCCGCTAAAAAATGAGCCTTTAATAATTCCGAGTACTCCAAGCAAAAACATAACAATTACTATTAATGATACCCTTCAGGATAACACAACCTACAGTTTTAACTTTGGGCAAAGTATCGCTGATAACAATGAAGGTAATCCGTACAATCAATTCAAATACATTTTCTCAACCGGAAAATCCATTGACTCTCTATCGATAGGCGGAAAAGTGAAAGACGCTTATTTCAAAGAGGTAGAATCCTTTGTTTCTATAATGCTGTATGATCTAACTAAAAACTATAACGACTCGATTGTATACAAACAAACTCCTCGTTATGTAACCAATACGCTAGACAGTTTAAAGACGTTCAAATTGGAGAATCTGAAAGCCGGCAAATACCTTTTGGTAGCCATGAAGGATTACAATTCCAATAATAAATTTGATCCTAAAAAAGATAAAATCGGCTTTTACAAACAATTCATTTCTGTTCCTAACGATACGGTTTACGAACTCGAATTATTTAAAGAACATTTGCCATTTAAAGCTTACAAACCAACTCAAGCATCAGGGAATCGATTGCTTTTGGGCTATGAAGGTAATCTGAAAATAAAAGAAAACAGGCCGAAAGTCGTATTGAAAAACAAAGACCAAATACTTCCTCAAGTAATTACACAATTGCCTAAAAAAGATTCGCTACAAATTTGGTACAAACCCATTAAAACCGATTCACTAGCTATTGAAATTGCGCAAAACAACTACCAAAAGAATTTCACTTTTAAAGTAAAAGATCAAAAAAAAGATACTTTAAGTATTAAAATTGGCCAACAAGGTAGCCTAAGAGAAAAGGATTATTTTACTTTAGAAAGTGCTACGCCATTAGTGCAATTTGACAAAAGCAAAATGAGTTTGGTGAACAAAAAATCAGAAGCCATTTCGTTTACGACTGATTACGATGAATTCCAACAATTATTGCATTTGAATTTCAAAAGAGAAGCCGATGAAGAGTACCAATTCCAATTAAAAGCTGGAGCGGTAACTGATTTTTTTGAAAAAGCGAATGATAGTTTGAATTTTAAGATTAACCCCAATTCGTTAGAGAATTATGGGAATTTACTAGTAAACCTACAAAATGTAAAACGTTTTCCTATAATTGTTGAATTGACAAACGAAAAAGGAGAGGCAATAATTTCGTCAATTACTGATAAAAATACCAGTTTGAATTTCAACTTAATTCAACCTGCAAAATATACCTTGCGTGCCATTTATGATGACAATAAAAACGGTGTATACGATCCTGGTAATTTTTTAGCCAAACAATACGCTGAAGAAGTAATATACTTTTCTAAAGAAGTAGATGTGCGTGCCAATTGGGATGTAGTGCAACCATTTGACTTAAGCATTCCATATACTCCAGAACCAAAAGTGAAAAAAGCAGCAAAAAAAACGGGCTTATAACAACTTGAAAAGGTCTTGATCTTTTAAAAAATTTAGTTTTTTACGAGTCTCGTGCAAACTATTCTTGTCTAATTCAGCAATAAAAACACCCTCGGTTGTTTGTGGTTCAATTACCGGATTTCCTAAATAATCTGCTACTTGACTATGGCCAACATATTCTAAATTATTGTCATCAACTCCTAAACGGTTGACGCCAATAGTATAACTCATGTTTTCAATTGCTCTGGCTTGAAGTAAAGTGTCCCAAGCATTAATTCTTGTTTTAGGCCAATTGGCTACATAAATAAGTAGATCGTAGTTTTTGGTGTTGCGAGAAAAAACAGGGAAACGTAAATCATAACAAATCAAGGGACAAATTTTCCATCCTTTGTATTCGATTAATACTTTAGAAGTTCCCGCAGTAAAAACTTCATCTTCTCCTGCCAAAGTGAACAAATGACGTTTGTCGTACTGTTGGATTTCCCCCGTTGGAAAAACAAATACGAATCGGTTGTAATACTTTCCCTCTTCAACTATAATTAAACTACCCGTAATGGCTACGTTTTTGGCTTTTGCCAAAGATTGCATCCATAAAACCGTTTTACCTTCCATGGTTTCTGCAACAGCCTCTGGATGCATGGTGAAACCTGTAGTAAACATTTCAGGAAGTACAATCAAATCCGTTCCTGATTCAATAGCATTGATTTTTTGCTCGATAGTTGCTCGATTCGATTTTGGGTCTTCCCAAACTAATGGTAATTGAATAAGTGCAACTTTCATGTTGATTTTTTTATAAAAATAAGAAATATGAACTTAGTAAAACTTACCTATATTAGTAAAAATTTACATTATGAAAAGAATTCTTTTTGGTTTACTCATGTTAAGTACCGTACTTATTACTGCTCAAGAAAAATCGGGGGCCGTATTATTTTTTGAAAACCTAAAAAAACAATGTGGAAAATCCTTTGAAGGTGAAATCAAAGAAGGAAACAACGACACATTCAAAGATAAAAAATTGGTCATGCATGTTAGAAATTGCGACGAGAAAACCATACGAATTCCGTTTTTTGTAGGCGAAGATAAATCAAGAACTTGGGTACTAACACTTGAAAATAATCGAATCCAATTAAAACACGATCACCGTCATGAAGATGGATCAGAGGACAAAATAACACAATATGGTGGAACAAGCACTAATTCAGGTTCGGCTTCGGTACAAATTTTCCCGGCTGATCAGGAAACGTTTAACATCATTCCGGCTGCTGCCGCTAATGTTTGGTGGATTACAATTAACGAAACTTCCTTTACATACAATCTAAGACGGATTGGTTCAGACCGATTGTTTACAGTGCATTTTGATTTGACTAAAACTGTTCCAACTCCAGCTGCACCTTGGGGGTGGAAAGATTAACAATAAAAAAACGCATCCCAATTTGGAATGCGTTTTTTAGTATAAAAAGGTAGTAGATTACTTTACGCTAGCTACTAAATATTCTCTATTCATACGAGCAATGTTTTCTAGTGAAATTCCTTTTGGACACTCCACTTCACAAGCTCCTGTATTCGTACAGTTACCAAAACCTTCTTCGTCCATTTGACGTACCATGTTCAATACACGATTAGTGGCTTCTACTTTACCTTGAGGCAATAAGGCATATTGAGATACTTTGGCACCTACAAAAAGCATTGCAGAACCATTTTTACAAGTAGCCACACACGCACCACAACCAATACAAGCTGCAGCTTCAAATGCTTTATCAGCATCGTCTTTAGCAACCGGAGTGGCATTAGCGTCAATTGTATTTCCAGAAGTATTTACAGATACGAAACCACCCGCTTGTTGGATTCTATCAAAAGCACTTCTGTCTACCACTAAATCTTTGATTACTGGGAACGCTCTACTTCTCCATGGCTCAACAAAGATAGTATCCCCATCCTTGAACATACGCATGTGCAATTGACAAGTGGTTACCCCTGAATCTGGTCCGTGAGCGCGACCGTTAATGAATAACGAACACATTCCGCAAATTCCTTCACGACAGTCGTGGTCAAAAGCGATTGGTTCTGTTCCTTCATTGATTAATTGTTCGTTCAATTGGTCTAACATTTCCAAGAATGAACTCGCTGTAGAAACCTCGTTTAATTTGTAAGTTTCTAATTGCCCTTTGGCTTTAGAGTCTTTTTGACGCCAAATTTTAAGGGTTATATTGATATTTTTTGCTGAAGACATAATTTTAATTATTTATAATTTCTAGCTGCAATTTTGATAAACTCGTATTTCAATTCTTCTTTATGAAGCTCGGCTTGAGTGATGTCATCACCTTTATATTCCCAAGCACTCACAAATGAGAAGTTTTCATCATCACGCAGTGTTTCACCTTCTGCATCTTGATATTCTTCACGGAAGTGACCTCCACAAGATTCATTACGTTGTAAGGCGTCCATTGCCATCAATTGACCCAAGTCAATAAAGTCAGCCACACGAAGTGCTTTCTCTAACTGTGGATTCAATTCATCAGCACTACCTGGTACATTTACTTCTTTGTAGAATTCAGCTTTCAATGCTGCAATTTCTTCAATCGCTGCTTTTAATCCTGCTTCATTTCTACCCATACCTACTTTGTTCCACATAATCAATCCCAAACGTTTGTGGAAATGATCCACTGATTTAGAACCTTTATTATTTAAGAATTGGTTGATGGTCTCTTTAACTCTGTTTTCAGCTTCTGCGAATTCTGGCAAATCAGTTGAGATTTTTCCAGTACGAATGTCATCTGCTAAATAGTTAGAGATTGTGTATGGCAATACGAAATAACCGTCAGCCAAACCTTGCATCAAAGCCGAAGCTCCTAAACGGTTGGCTCCGTGATCAGAGAAATTTGCTTCACCTGCTACGAAACAACCTGGAATAGTAGATTGTAAGTTGTAATCTACCCAAACTCCACCCATGGTATAGTGAACCGCTGGATAGATTTTCATTGGTGTTTCATATGGATTTTCATCGGTGATTTTTTGGTACATGGTAAACAAGTTACCGTACTTTTCTTTCAACCATTCTTTTCCTAAAGTAGTAATTTCTTCTGCTGTTGGATGGTGATTTCCTTTGGCGAAAGCCGCTTGTTTCCCTTTGCTTTGAATCTCTGAAGAGAAATCCAAATACACCCCTTCATTAGTATCGTTAGCCTCAATTCCTTTGCCTTCGTCACATACTTCTTTGGCAGCTCTTGAAGCCACATCACGAGGTACTAAGTTTCCAAATGCAGGATATTTTCTTTCTAAGAAGTAATCTCTTTCTTCTTCAGATAATTGAGTTGGTTTTAATTTTCCAGCGCGAATTGCTTCGGCGTCTTCTTTTTTCTTTGGTACCCAAATACGTCCTGAGTTACGTAATGACTCTGACATCAAAGTCAATTTGGCTTGGTTTGTCCCGTGAACTGGAATACAAGTTGGGTGAATTTGTACAAAACATGGATTAGCAAACAAAGCTCCTTGTTTGTGAACTTTCCAACCTGCTGTAACGTTACTTCCCATTGCATTGGTAGAAAGGAAATAAACGTTTCCATATCCTCCTGAAGCAATAACTACCGCGTGAGCAGAATGTCTTTCAATTGCTCCTGTAACCAAGTTACGAGCGATAATTCCACGAGCCTTTCCGTCTACCTTTACCAAATCTAACATTTCGTGACGATTGAACATTTCAATTCGCCCTAAACCGATTTGTCTTGACAAAGCCGAATATGCTCCTAATAATAACTGTTGACCTGTTTGACCAGCAGCATAAAAAGTTCGTTGTACTTGTGTTCCTCCAAAAGAACGGTTGTCCAACATTCCGCCATAATCTCTAGCGAAAGGAACTCCCTGAGCCACACATTGGTCAATAATATTTCCAGATACTTCAGCTAAACGATGAACGTTAGCTTCACGAGCTCTGTAATCTCCACCTTTAATAGTGTCATAAAATAATCTGTACGTACTATCACCATCGTTTTGATAGTTTTTAGCTGCGTTAATTCCTCCTTGTGCAGCAATAGAGTGCGCACGACGCGGAGAATCTTGGAAACAAAATGCTTTTACATTGTACCCCATTTCTGCAAGTGAAGCAGCCGCAGAAGAACCCGCTAAACCAGTTCCTACAACAATAATGTCGATTTTAGGTCTATTGTTTGGCGCAACTAATTTTAAGTGGTCTTTGTAATCAGTCCATTTCTGTGAAATGTGACCTTCTGGTATTTTAGAATCTAACTTCATAATATGTTCTGATGTTGATTATTTTAAGAAAAAGTGAATGTAAACTGGAATAATGGCAAATAATAACGGAACAATAATTGCAAATGCAGTTCCGAATTTTTTGATTATTGGTGTGTATTTTGGATTGCTCAATCCTAACGATTGAAAAGCACTTTGGAATCCGTGTAATAAATGGAATGCTAAAGTAAACATGGCCAAAACGTATAAAATAGTTGCGATCAATCCCGTTTTTGGATCTTTGAAAAAGGCAACGGTAATTTTGTGCAAATCTTTGTATCCTTCTTTAATTTTAACATTGGCAGCAGCATCAAAGAATTCGGTTCTGTTTTCAATTTTAATAGCTTTTTGATCTACTTGAGCTTTTGGAAGATACCCACCATCTGTAGTCAAGTAATACTCTTGCTCTTGACCTTGTAGGCCTATTGTAACCGTTTGCAATGGCATGTTTTTGTCAAAATGCATTACAGCCCAGAAGTTCACCATATGTGTTACAATAAAAACCAAAATTACAGTTCCTAGAACAGCCATGTTTCTTGAAGAAAAAGAACTTGAAGAACCATCTGTTTTGGCATAACCAATAGGTCTTGCTTTTCTGTTTTGAACAGTTAATAAAATTCCATCAATAGCATGGAATAAAATAGAAATGTAAGTAACGTAAGATAAAATTTTTACGGCTGGGTTAGTCGTCATGAACAATGCATACTGATTGAAATGTAACGCATCGCTAAAAATTAATTGAAGATTCCCTGCTAAATGCCCCGACAGGAACAAACATAAAAATAAACCTGTAAAAGACATCCAATATTTCTTTGCAAGAGATGACTTTAGAATTGCAGATTTTGCCATAATAATTTGAATAAATTTTTATTAAATAGTGTTACAAAAATAGGAGAAATCCAATTCAACTACAACCTTTTCGTTGTTATTTATAATGATTTTAAAGTGTTTTATTAAAAACCTTAATAATTCAATAATAATCAGGGCTTGAAACCAAATTTGATTAAACATTTCCTAATAAAAACAAAATCGAAAATCCGTATTTATCAGCAACCAAAATCCTATAAAATTATTGAATTACTATTTTTTATTTGGATTTATTCTACATTCCGTAAAAATCAAAAAATGACGAATTATAAAAGCCTAAAACAATTGGTATTCGAATAGCGAATTTTAATTTTACCAATTCAAAATAAAAAGAATGAAAACAGGAATAGACGCTATTGCTTTTGACGTTGCTCAACTGCATTTACCTATAAAAACATTAGCAAATGCCCGAAATATTGAACCCGAAAAGTTAGAAAAAGGGTTGGGTTTGATTAAAATGACCTTGCCCGATGTTCACCAAGACACGGTTGTTTTTGGTGCCAATGCCTTGACCAAACTAATAGTAGACAACCAAATTGACCTGAACGAAATTGCTAGAATATATGTTGGTACCGAAAGTGCCATCGATAGCTCAAAACCCATTAGCTCGTTTTTAATTGCTTTACTAGAACAAAAATTCGGAGAAGGCATTTTAGCTGAATGTGATGTGGTCGATTTTACTTTTGCTTGTATTGGAGGAGTAGATGCATTGCAAAACTGTTTGGACTTTGTACGACTTAATCCGACAAAAAAAGCCGTTGTTGTTACCACTGATTTTGCCAAATACGATTTGAATTCGACCGGAGAATACACCCAAGGTGCAGGAGCCTTAGCGATGTTAGTGGCAGCCAATCCTAAAATAATTGCTTTCGAAAACGAATGGGCGACCAGTACCAAAGGCGTTTTTGATTTCTTCAAACCCTACCGAACGATTTCAAAAGAAGCCATAACTGGAAGTAACGAAAACAATGCTTGGTTTGACAATTTAGAAGCTAAAATTGAAATCCACAAAGACCAACCCGTTTTTGATGGGCAATATTCCAATCAATGTTATATGGATCGTACGCGCAATGCCTACTTTGCATTCAAAAAACTACTAAACACTACAGAAACTCTATACACTACTTGGGAAAGCATCATCATGCATTTGCCGTATTCATTTCAAGGGCGCCGCATGCTATCTGAAATTTATGCGCTTGACGCGGTAAACCCAATTATTTCAGGAAATGAATCTCCTGCCGACTATCAAAACAAATTGAAAGAGGTAAGCAAATCAGAGGAATACCGTTCATTTGTAAACCAAAAATTACAGCCTGCAGAGATTGCATCTTCATTAATTGGTAATTTATACACGGGATCCATTTTTATGGGATTTCTGTCTACTTTAGCCCATTTTGCCAAGACAAAAAAGGATATTTCTGGAAAGAACTTTGGATTCTTGGCCTATGGAAGTGGCTCTAAATCGAAAGTGTTTGAAGGTACCATTCAAGCTGATTGGGAATTGGCTGTAGCCAAAGCACAACTGTTTGAAACATTAGAACAAAGTCATGAAATTGATTTTACTACTTACGAAAAATTGCATAAAAAAGAGCAGAAACAAAGTGTGAAGACTCCTAAGAGCGAATGGGTATTAGACCGTGTTGAAAATGAAAATCCAAATCTAATTGGTGCTAGATATTACAAATGGATTGATTAGATTTGTATTCTAATAAATTCTAATTCGTATGAAATACCATCCAATAGACCGCAATTTATTTATAAAAAACCGCGCTAAATTCACGGCTCAAATGAAGCCAAAAAGTGTAGCCGTTTTTAACTCGAATGATATTTACCCTATCAGTGCCGATAGCACCATGCCTTTTGCACAACACCGCGACATCTTTTATTTAAGTGGTGTAGATCAAGAAGAAAGTATTTTATTGCTTTTTCCAGATGCGCCTTACGAACATCAAAGAGAGATGCTTTTTTTGAGAGAAACCAATGATCACATTGCCGTTTGGGAAGGTGAAAAATTGACTAAAGAACGCGCTTTTGAAGTGTCTGGAATTAAAACGGTGTATTGGTTAACCGAATTTGAAAAAGTGTTGTTTGAATTAATGACTCATTCGGAAACGATCTACATCAATACCAACGAACACTATCGTGCCACAGTAGAAACGGAAACTCGTGAAGCCCGTTTTGTAAAATGGTGGAAAGAAAAGTATCCTGCCCATGCCGTGGCTAAAAGCAATCCAATATTGCAACGTTTACGTTCGGTGAAAGAAAACGTAGAATTGGAGTTAATCCAAAAAGCCTGCGATATTACTGAAAAAGGATTTAGAAGAGTCTTGTCTTTTGTTCAGCCCGAAGTTGCTGAATATGAAATCGAAGCCGAATTTGCTCATGAATTTCTTCGCAATCGTTCCAAAGGTTTTGCCTATACTCCCATTATCGCATCGGGAAATAATGCCAATGTATTACACTATATTGAAAACAATCAAGTCTGTAAAGCAGGCGATTTAATTTTGCTAGACGTAGCAGCTGAATATGCAAACTATTCAAGTGATATGACTAGAACGATTCCGGTTTCGGGACGTTTTACTGAAAGACAAAAAGCAGTCTATAATGCCGTTTTACGCGTAAAAAACGAAGCAACACAAATGCTAACTCCAGGAACCTTATGGAAACAATATCATGTTGAAGTTGGCAAAGTAATGACTTCTGAATTAATAGGTTTAGGTTTAATTGACAAAGCCGATGTGCAAAATGAAAACCCGGATTGGCCTGCCTATAAAAAATATTTTATGCACGGCACTTCGCACCACATGGGATTAGACACTCACGATTACGGAATTTTGACTGAGCCAATGCAAGCTAATATGGTCTTTACTGTAGAGCCTGGTATTTATATTCCGGCAGAAGGTTTTGGTATCCGTTTGGAAGATAATGTGGTCATTCAAGAAAAAGGAACTCCTTTCAACCTGATGCGCAACATTCCAATTGAAGTAGAGGAAATCGAAAGTTTAATGAATGCCTAATTAGAAAAAAGATAGAAAAAACGGTTTGCGAAAGTAAGCCGTTTTTTTATTATCAATTGTCAAGCTGTCCCCAAGCGTCGGGATATATCAGTTTTCTAAATGAATGAAGTTTCTGAAAAAAGTTCAGAATGACAAGATGTATTCAAAAATTCTTTGCGCTCTTTGTGTTTATAATTTACCTTTGCGACCATGAAAACAACCCATTTCAAAAACACCTCCATCAGCTACACCGACCAAGGCAAAGGAACGGCTATTGTGTTATTGCATGGTTTTTTGGAAAACAAAAAAATGTGGGATGCTTTTATCCCAGAATGGAGCAAAAAATTCCGAATTATCACAATTGATTTATTGGGACATGGCGAAACGGGATGTATGGGTTATGTGCATTCCATGGAAAACAATGCCGATGTAGTTCACGAAGTACTTGCTGAATTGCGCCTTCGAAAAGCAATACTCGTTGGGCATTCTATGGGTGGTTATGTCGCTTTGGCTTTCGCCGAATTGTACCCAGATGTAGTCAAAGGGTTGGTACTATTAAATTCCACTTCCAGAGCAGATAGCGAAGAACGCAAAACCAATCGTGATCGTGCCATCAAAGCCGTAAAACAATCGTTTCAAAATTTCATTTGCTTATCCATCTCCAATTTGTTTAGCGAAGAGAATAGAGAGCGTCTTTCCGAATCTATTGAAAATGTAAAAAAAGAAGCGCTGAAAACTCCTTTGCAAGGAATTGTTGCCTCGTTAGAAGGAATGAAAATTCGAATTGACAGAGAAGTTTTATTGCATTTAACCCCTTATCCTAAACTATTAGTGTTAGGCAAAAAAGATCCTGTTTTAAACTACGAAGAAACCAAAGAACAAATTGAAGACACACAAGTGCAATTGCTTAGTTATCCTGACGGGCATATGTCGCACATTGAAAATCAAGATGCATTGCGAATTGAATTATTGCAGTTTTTTAAGGCGGTGAAATCTTAATTTATTTTTTCTATAAACGGAATTGTTTCGTCCAAAATTTCTGAAAGTAAGAGGACAATTTGTTCCAAATAATTAGTTAGAATTTCTTCCTCTATATTTTTAGTTTCTTCCTTTCCTGACTTAAAATTGAACGGTAAAAATCCTTCTTTTAGGTTTTTAAAGGAGATGATTCCAGCTTCAATTGGTACTCCTCTTGCTTCTTTTTCAAACATAAAGGCATAAGCCAATACCTGGATAATTTTCTCGTTTTTAATATCGAGCGTCAAATCCTCCCAACTGCGTAAAGTGACCGTTGCTTTCTCTACTTTTCCTGTTTTATAATCGATAATTCGAATGGTGCCGTTACGATTTTCGATTCGGTCAACATTTCCTTTTATCAAAACTGGAAAAGGTAATTTAGGATGTTCTAAAAGACGTTCATACGTTTGTTCCAAGGCAATAATTTGGATTTTGTCCCCCGCTTTAAGATTTTCTAACTCGACTTTTAGGAAGTTAGAAACATTCCGTTTAGCGACTTCAAAAGCTAATAAATTCCGCCCTTTTTTGATTTCACCTTCTTTGTAAACCAATTTGAATTGTTTCAATACTTCGGCATCAATTTGTTTGAAGCATTGTTGTAGGTCCGACTCAGAAATCAATCTTCCAATAAAAGGCTCGTAAAGCGTTTTTAAAGTTTCGTGTATAATGGTTCCAAGCGTATTCAAGGCAATGCTTTCTTCTACCTCTTCCACTTCGCGAATACGCAGTATTTTTTGAAAATAAAAATCTATTGGATTCCGAATGTATTTGGTCAATGCCGAAGGAGAAAAACCTTGCAATGCAATCTCTTTCAATCGTGACATCACCGGTGAAGATTTTGGCACTTCCATTGGAATATAGGCGGTGTCAGGCAAAACCGCGTTGTAAATTTCTTGCGTCAAAGTATGTTTGGGTTGTCTTTCAACATCGAGCTGGGTAATGAATCTACTTTTTTCGCCAGCATCCAAGCCTTCGCTTTCAGTGTTATACAACAAATAAATATTGGTAGCTCGTTGTAGTAAGTGGTAAAAGTGATAAGTATAAATGGCATCTTTTTCTTTGAAAGTAGGTAACCCTAACTCGCGTTTCACATCATACGGTATAAATGAATTCGACGATTTCCCCGCAGGAAATTTGCCTTCATTCATAGAAGTGACAATTACGGTATCAAAATCCAAAACCCTACTTTCTAATACACCCATAATTTGTAAGCCATTCAAAGGTTCTCCTTCAAAAGAAACTTCGGCCAAATCAATCACCTGCTTGTAAATAGCATACAAGGTTTCAATTTTATCAATATGTTGGTGTTTTGAATAGTAGGTGATCAATTTATTAATCACCTTGAAAATAGCAAAAACAAACGCCTTTGTTATTTTTTCCTCTTCATTATCATTACTCAAATTATTTTTTAACGTCTCAATTAAATTAATAATTGTTTCTAAAACAGGCACTGCACCTGTTTCCCATTTTTTGAAAAGCAACAAGAATAATTCGCTAGGATTGGGGTTTAAATCCAATAATTTTTGGTGGGTTATGAAAGTATAATTATTGGCATTAATGAGGAGCGCTAATTCTCTAGTTTTGGCATAAGGCTCTATTAACGGATGGGTCAAAATATCCAAAACCTCTTTGTAATACAACACATATCCCTTGTTGTTTCTTGATAAGGAATTGGTGTGCATTTTAAATAATTTGGCTACCAAAATCTGGGCTGGGTTATTCTTAGCCGAATACCCCATGGTTATGTTCAAAGCGCCCACCGAAGCCGGCAACGAATACAACAAAGGAACCAGCAAGCTTTCTTCGCCTAAAACAACCGCTACTTTATCTAAGGATTTTTCAGGATGATTTTGAATAGTTTGTTCCAATATACTTCCTGCAATTTTGGCTTGTCCCACTGACTTTGGGGTACCAATAACTTGAATATTCTTTGTTGCTGAAAAATCATCTACAATCCACTCAAAAGGATGCGTTTTGTAGTATTTCCAATTTTCCTTGAAGCGGCGTAAAAAGAGGCCCGCATCATGATATGGATCGTTGAGAAAAGTTTGATCTGCATCCCAATATATTTTGGCTTGACCAACAGATAGAAGCTCTTGAACAATTTTTTCTTCAGCAGCATTTAAGGCATTAAACCCTGCAAAGACAAATTGTTTATTGGGAACCGTATTTAAAAAATGAATTAAATTTTGAACTGCTTCTCTATAAATTAAGCCTTGATAACCGACGCCTTTAGCTAGTAAATGATCGTATAATGATTGGTAATAGTTAGGTAACAACTTCCAAAAATCAATATAGTTTTCAAGTAATTGAGTTTTGTCTTCGACTTCAATTCCCCACTTTTTAATATCCTCAATGTCTTTTAAATAAGACAGCACATGTGAAGGTTCTAATAAATACCGATCAATTTCATTAAAATCTTGTAATAGAGTTTTGGCCCAATTGGCAAACAATTCAAATGATTGTTGTTGAGCGGTTGGTGTAATTGACAAATAAACTTCATAAAATTCAAACAATTGCTCTATTGCGTCTACAGATCGGATTCCGGCTATATGTTGAACAAAATCTTCAATACTAATTATTTCAGGAGCAAGTACAGTTTGACTCAACTGATTTTTAATAGCTTCTATTAAAAAAACCTTAGCTCTTTTATTGGGTAGAATAATAACTGTATCTGATAATTGATCAGAATGGTTATCCATTAGTAGCTTAGCAATTTTATTTAAAAAAGAAGTGTTTGTCATTCTATAAAAATAAAAAAACGCCCTGATAAATCAGGGCGTTTTCTAAAAAATATTTAAGGTGTATTATTTTTGTAATACTACTTCTGTTCTTCTGTTTTTAGCTTTTCCAGCTACAGTTTTATTAGTAGCAACCGGTTTGCTTTCTCCATAACCAACAGCCGATAAATTTTCAGCTTTCAAACCTCTTTCGATTAAAGCATTTCTAACAACATCTGCTCTTTCTTGAGATAATTTTTGATTAGATGCTTCAGAACCATCACTATCAGTATGTCCTTCAATACTAAATTTAGCAGTAGGATATTGTTTTAATAATGAAGAGATCGACTCAATTTTAACAGGTACATCTTCTGATCTAAAAGTAGATTTTCCTGTATGGAAATAAATTGATTTTGCATCGGTACTAATTTTATCCAAATCAGCAGCTGTTACTTCAGGACAACCTTTATTACTCAAAAGTCCAGCAACTTCAGGACAAGCATCATCTTTATCTGCAACTCCATCATTATCAGTATCTGGCCATGGACAACCTACGTTTTCTTTTGGACCAGCAACAGATGGACATTTGTCATCTTTATCCGCAACTCCATCTTTATCAGCATCTGGACAACCTTTTAAATTAGCTAAACCAGCTACTTGTGGGCAGGCGTCATTAGCATCAGTAATCCCGTCGCCATCTGCATCTGGACAACCATTCAAAGCAGCCAAACCAGCTACTTCTGGACATGCATCACTTCCATCTACAATTCCATCACCGTCAGTATCAGGACATCCGTTAAATTGTTTTAAACCAGCTACTTCTGGACAAGCATCTTCTTTATCATAAATTCCGTCTTTGTCAGTATCTGTACCTCCAAATTTAAATATCAAACCTGCAGTGTGTTGAAAGAAAGAAGGTGCATCTGGCGTACCTTTTTCATCAACTCTTTCTCCATACGATTTTCTATATTTTGAAGTAAATTCTAATCCAACATTTTCAGATAACCAAAAAGTAACTCCAGCTCCGGTATTAATAGTTCCAAAACTAGCATCCCCTAAAAAAGTATAACCACCCCCTAAAGAAAGTGAAGGGTCAATTACTTTTGATTTAATTAAAGACTGAAAGCTATATTTAAGTGTAGCGTCAATTCCAAAATACATTAAATCCCCAGGATTTGAAACTACATAACCATTAGCAGGGCTGTAGTTTACAAATTTATGGATTTTATTTACTGCGCCCGAAACACCAAATGAGAAATTGTCTCCAATATATTTATTTAAACCTATGTAAGATATAGACGGAAGAATATTCCAATTATCTTTTACAGCAAAAGGCTGAGAAAAATGACGATTAAGCCAATCACGCCCACCACCTGCATCAGTTCTTGAATCAAGAGCGTTAACACCAAAAGAAAATGCCCATGGGTTATTACTATCTTGAGCATTAGAGTTAAAGCCCAAAATCAATAAGGCTACAACTACGATTTTATTAATATTTTTCATATTTGATTTATTAAATTACTTTTTTAATTTATGTTATACAAAAATAGTGTCTTATTATCTAATAAAAAAATTATATTATTTAAAATACAACTAAAATATTAGAAATTGATTGTATGAAGTTAGTTGTTAATTATAAAAAAAAAACGCCTTAATACATATTAAGGCGTTTAAAAGTTATAATAATGTTCTGAATTATTCAGTTGCAGTAGCTCCGAATTGTATTACCAATCCTAATGAATGTTGAATCATCGAAGGTGCGTTTGCTGCGTTTAAGATTGCTCTCTCCTCATATGATTTTACATATTTAGTACTATACTCAAAACCTATTGTTTTAGTTGCCCAATATACAACTCCAACAGCTGGAGTGATGGTTTGGTATGTAACTTTATCTAACGAAGAATATCCAACTCCTAACGAAACTGTAGGGTCAAACTTTTCAGATTTGATAGCTGATTTAAAACTATATTTTACCAAACCTTCTATTCCATAATACATAAGATCTCCAGGATTTGTAACTACTTGTCCAGAATTTGTTGCAGAGACGTATTTTGACAATTTATTCAAAGATCCTGAAATTCCAACTGAAAAATTATCTCCTAAATATCTTGTTACCCCAAGATAAGATATCGTTGGTAATATATTCCAATTTTCTTTAGTTTTATATGGTTGTGAAAGATGGCCATCTAACCAGTTCTTTCCGCCTCCAGCACTAGTTTTAGTATCCAAAGCATTTACTCCAAAAGAAACTGCCCATGGATTGTTACTGTCTTGTGCTTGAGTATTTAATCCAGCAAACAATACAACAGCAATGATAATTTTGTTAAGATGTTTCATAGTTTATTTTAATTAATGATTTCTATAATTAATTTTAAATTCTTAACAAAAATAGTATCATATTTTAGAAAAGCAAAACAATTAGTAATAAATCTTCCGTATTTAGTTAAATATATAACAAATACAAGTATTCCTATTGCTATATAAACTCATGAAATTGGGGAATAAAAAATACGAAAGTGGATTAATCAATACATTCAAAATTTACAATAAATGTACTTCCACCTTAGCTCCAATGTATACAATTACTTTTTCAACTACTATATATCCCATTTCTTCAATAGCATTTTGATAGTCATTTAATTGTTCTATGTATTTTGAATTAGCAACCCCTGTTTTATAATCCAATAAGTATACTTTTTGATCTGGAGTTAACACCATACGATCCGGCTTGATGATTTTTCCTTCCTTTTGAATAATAGTTTGCTCATTCATCACTCGATTTCCAGCTGCAAAATGATTTATTAATACAGGATGTTCTACAATTTGAAGAATTGTTTGATACACCGCCTCCTTTTGACCAAGCTGTATCAATCCGTTTTCTATGGCTTTTACAATAGCTAAATCCACATCGTTCTTCGTGTTTACAAAAGAAAGGATTTCGTGAATTACATTCCCGTACTCAATAGCTTCTTGCTGATGAGTCCCCCACATTAGCGCTTCTCGTTGCGCAATTTTAATATTCTTTGGATTCAAAACTTCATTTACAGAAGGAATTATTTTAGAACTGTCTTCATGTTTTTCCTCTGAAGATAATTTCACTGAATTCCCAAACTCATATTCTACTATTTCTTCTTTATAAATCCCTTGCGCTAACAAATAATTGATAAAAAAAGCACACATGTTGTTCTTTGGAAACTCGCCTTTACTTGAGATATTTTTACTTGAAATAATGTACAATTGCTCTTCCGCACGAGTTAAAGCAACATACAACACATTAATATTGTCTAGTAATTCTTCTTGCTTTTTAACGGTGTATATTTCCAATGCATCTTCACCAAATCCTTCTACAGCGCTGCTATTGTCAATCAATACTTTAGGCAATCCAACGGTTGCTTCTTCAGCATTCAACCATAATTTATCTTTGGGTTTGCGGCTGTAATCTTCCTCGGCAAAAGGCATAATCACCACTGGAAATTCCAATCCTTTTGATTTATGGATGGTCATAATTCGAACCGCATTAGTGCCTTCGGGTGACGGAATACTGAATTTGTCGGCGCTTTTATCCCAAAAATCTAAGAAATCAGCAACTCCTGCTTGATTGCGAATGTCTCTTTCCAAAACAATATCCAGAAAATACTGCACATAACTGGAAGTACGAAGTTTAGGATTCAAAAACTTACTCACCATAATCTCTACCGCTTCATACAAGGACTTTTTCCGGAGATTTTGAAAAGACAAATCCAAATTAAATTGCAATAACCAGTGTTCAAATTCGGTTTCATTAACCAGCTCTTTGCCTTTGGCAATAAAATCATGCACTGGTAAATTATCTTGGGCGTGTAACGCTAAATAATGTAAAAAATGAGCTTTAGCATCTATATCAGAACTATTTTTGAGGTATTTCAAAACATGAATAATGAAACGGACTTCGGTCGCGTTTTGGATCATTAAGGTTTCAGACGACAATAGTGGGACGCCTTGCTCAGTCAAATAATTAGCCACTGCAATTCCTTGTCCGCGTTTGCGAGTCAAGATGACAATATCTTTGTACTCAAACCCTTTTTCAAGGACTTGGTTGATCGTATCCAAAGTAGCTTGCACATACTTTTCCGTTTTGTCAACTACTACTTCTTCTGATTCAGTAGTTTCAGGCAAAAACGAAATATTGACATAACCTCCTGTCCTGGAATTTACCTTTTGATGGCTATGATTTTCATATAAATCTTTGTAATCCGGATGTTGGAATTCGTTTGCCAATAACTTAAAAAAACTATTGTTGAATTCAATTATTTGTACATACGAACGGTAGTTGTATTCCAACTGTGTTACTTTCTTGTCAGGATTATTGAACGGATTTTGATCTTTGCTCAGCTCAATAAATTGTTCCGCTTTTCCACCACGCCATCGGTAAATAGACTGTTTAGGATCGCCCACAATCATCAAAGTCCCTTTGTCACCGTATTCATCTTGGCCTGAAAGCGCATTGTCAATCAGCGGAATCAAATTTTGCCATTGCATTTCCGATGTGTCTTGGAATTCGTCAATAAAAAAATGACGGTAGCGTTCGCCTAGACGCTCATAAATAAATGGCGCGGGTTGGTTTTGAATCTCGCGATGAATTAATGCATTGAATTCAGTTATGGAAAGAATATTCTGTTCTTGTTGGATTTTGGTCAATTCATTACTAACGGTGTTAAGTAACGACAAAGGCGTAATATTTTTTAAGAAGGCTTTGTAAAAATAAATTTTCTCAAACAAAGCATAGACTTTTGACAAAATAAACAACAAATCAGGAACAATAGCTTCAATCAACTCGCGATCTTGAGCTGTTTTGTTGATAGCAATGTCATCCGGCTCCCGGAACATTTTATTTTTTGGATTGAATTTTCTTGCTTGAATACTTGCAATGTGATTTGGAAAAGTACCTCTTGAAAAAGACTTTAAATCAATTCCTTTTTGTTCAATTAAAGCTGCTGCTTCATTGCCAAATGTGATGGTTTCTTTTTCTAATTCCTCACAAACCGCAGCCAGTTTTTTCTTGATTTCGAGAAATTCAGTAATGGATTTGTCTTGAAAATGCGTAATTTCATTTCGGTTGTTTTCATTCAAAACCAATTTTCCAGTTTCCAGAATCTCGCGCGAAATGTCCCAAGATTTGTCATCATCGGTCTTTTCCATGGTGAAATCAACTAATAAATTAGTCAAAATTTCGTCTTCACCCGCTTGCGCAATGATGGCATCTACGGCTTCAATCAATAAATTTTCGGTATCCAATGACACTTCAAATGTCATGGGTAAATTCAAATCGTGGGCAAAAGCACGAATGACTTTATGGGTGAATTTATCAATGGTCGAAATATCAAAAGCCGCATAATTATGAATGATGTGCTTGATGATTTGTTGTGACTTGTTCTTTATTTGAATAATCGAAAGGCCTGTATCGACTGACACGTCTTGCATTAATTCCTGGGCTTTTGACGATGGAGTATCTTTAGCAAATTCAGACAAACTTCCTACAATTCGGCTTTTCATTTCGTGTACCGCTTTGTTGGTAAACGTAATGGCCAAGATGTTTCGATACGCATCATTTTTAGGCGAGGTCAAGATAATTTTTAAATATTCTTTGACCAAGGCATAGGTTTTTCCTGAACCGGCTGAAGCGTCGTAAATCGAAAAGGAGTGTCTTTGCATAATTGGGTTTGTAAATCTATTCGTGTACTTAAAGCAAAACCTTAGCCCCGATTGAAGCAGCATCCTTTCCTGCAGGGGTTCGGCAGGAAAGATAGAGCGTAAAGCGGGAATGGCTTCGGGAAATTTTGGTTCGATTTAAAATTTGCACGAATAAAGTTTAAAAGTAGTATTTTTGCATCATGGAAACAAATAGACAGAAAAAAATAGGCGGCGTTATCCAAAAAGATTTGGTGGATATCCTGCAAGGTGAAGTGAGAAAAAACGGAATAACCAATTTGATTATTTCGGTATCCAAAGTAGCGGTGACATCTGATTTGTCTGTAGCTACTATATATTTAAGTATTTTCCCTCAAGAGAAAGCCCAAGAAACATTGGTGGCTATCAAATCTAATTCTACTTTAATTAAGCACGATTTGTCGCAACGCGTGCGCCTGCAATTGCGCAAAGTGCCTAATTTGGTTTTCTTTATTGATGATTCTTTGGACTACATCGAGAAGATTGACAAAGCGCTAGCTAACCGAGATAATCCTATTGAAAACAGAGATCTTTTAGAAAAACGCAGACAATCGTAAATTGAACTTCCCTCTTTATATAGCCAAACGATATAGCATCAGTACTAGCAAAAACAATGCTATTAACATCATTAATCGTATTGCTAGTGTGGGAATTATCATTGGTGCACTGGCCCTTTTTGTGGTGTTATCGGTTTTTAGTGGATTGAAAGAATTTAGTCTTTCGTTTACCAATGCCATAGATCCCGATTTAAAACTCAACGCAACTTTAGGGAAATCTATTTTGATTACACCCGAACAAGAACGCCAAATCAAACAAATTGACGGTCTTGTTTCGTATTCCAAAATCATCGAAGAACGCGTGCTTTTTACCTTTGATGGCAAACAGCAAGTAACCTACTTAAAAGGAATTGATAGTTTGTTTACCAAAGTCAATCCTGTTGAAAAAAATCTTTTTAACGGCCAATGGTTAGCTCCTAATACCAATCAAGTCGTAGTGGGTTATGGTATAGCGCAACAATTTTCGATGGGGTTATTGGACTTCAACAGACCCTTGGAAGTTTTTGTTCCCAAACCTGGGAAAGGCGCTATCGAAAATCCAGAACAAGCCTTTAATCAGTCTGATTTATTACCGATTGGAATTTATACAGTCAATGAAGATTTGGATTCCAAATATGTTTTTGCTGATTTGGGTCTTGCTCAAGAATTGTTAGAATATAAACCCAATCAAGTGTCGGGATTGGAAATCAAAATTCAGAAAGGAACCAATGAAAACGCAGTTATCGAGCAATTGCAAACTATTTTCTACAATACGATCACGGTTAAAAATAGAGCGCAACTGAACGAATCGCTGTATAAAATGTTGAATACCGAAAACATTGCAGTTTACTTGATATTTACATTGGTAATTGTGGTAGCGCTTTTCAACTTAATTGGCGCACTGATTATGATGATTTTGGACAAAAAAGGCAACTTGAAAACCTTATTTAACCTAGGAGTCGAAATCAAAGATTTGCGAAAAATATTCTTGCTTCAGGGTACTTTGTTGAGTGTTTTTGGTGGAGTAATCGGATTGCTATTAGGAATTGTAATAGTAGTGTTGCAACAACAATTTGAGTTGATTATGATTACACCAACTATGGCTTATCCTATAGTTTTTACTTTAGAAAATGTTTTGATTGTATTGGGAACTATTATTTCGCTGGGATTTATTGCTTCGCTGATTGCGAGTAGTCGTGTAAGCAAGAAGTTGTTGGATTAAATCCAATTACACAAACTCATAACCTGCATATACCTCTTCGATTTCTTTCATTACGCTAAACAAATCTTCTGCTTCATCAATAGTAACTAATTTTTGTTTGTAGTCTTTAAACGAATGAATGCCTTTAAAATAATTCGTATAATGTCGTCGCATTTCTACAATTCCCAAGCGTTCTCCTTTCCATTCCATGGACCAAGTTAAGTGATTACGAGCGGCTTCTACTCGGTCAATAACCGTCGGTGTTGGCAAATGTTCACCGGTTTTAAAATAATGTTTGATTTCGTTAAAAATCCAAGGATAACCAATAGCGGCACGACCAATCATAATACCGTCAATACCGTATTCGTTTTTATATTGTAAGGCTTTTTCAGGCGAGTCGATATCGCCATTTCCAAAAATAGGCATCGTAATTCTAGGATTGTTTTTCACTCGGGCTATGTGAGACCAATCGGAATGACCTTTATACATTTGTGCTCGAGTCCTAGCGTGTATAGACAAAGCTTGAACGCCAATGTCTTGCAAACGTTCGGCAACCTCATCAATATTGATTGAACTGTCGTCCCAACCCAAACGGGTTTTTACCGTTACTGGCAAATTGGTACTGTCAATTACGGCTTTGGTCAACCGAATCATTAAATCTACATCTTTCAATACGCCAGCTCCTGCACCTTTGCAAACTACTTTTTTTACTGGGCAACCAAAATTAATATCAATCAAATCCGGATGGACAGTCGACACAATTTTGGATGATAACGCCATTGCTTCTTCATCTCCTCCAAAAATTTGAATACCAACGGGGCGTTCGTAATCAAAAATATCCAATTTTTGACGGCTTTTAATCGCATCGCGAATTAACCCTTCTGAAGAAATAAATTCCGAATACATCATATCGGCGCCATGCGTTTTACACAGTCTGCGAAACGGCGGATCGCTCACGTCCTCCATGGGCGCGAGTAGTAAAGGAAAATCAGGTAATTCTATGTTGCCAATTTTGATCAAGGTGCAAATTTTTGGCAAAGATAGTTAAGATAATTTAGTTTTGAAATTTAAACTCCAGCCTGACCTCCATTTGAAATTAATAATTAGTTTTACGAAAAATTATTACCGGTAGTACCGTTTGATTTTTTATTAATCACAAGCCTAATTTCAGGTTTACTAAAGACCACTTAACAATGAAAAAAATAATTGCAGTTAGTTTTCTATTCGTTTTTATTAGTTCATGTAACATTTTCAGCACTTTAAATTCAAACACTTCAATTAAACCCAACGAAAGTTTTGTGCTTGGTAATAATGAACATGGATCATTCAAAGTAGTTCTAAAAAATATTTCAAATCATGATCTAAGACTAGTTATGGCGCCTATTTCAGGTGGTACTCACTCTCCACTTATTGTTGCCCCAAACGAAACTGTAAATGTAAAAGCTGACAAAAACACGGCGTTAATTATTGAAAATAAATCAACCGAACCAGCCAATGTAGCTTTAAAAGTAACTGGCGACATCGGATTATCAATGGGTTATAAAAACTAACATTAAACAATTATGATAAAATTAATTTCAACCTTCGTTTTAGTATTCACTACTATTATTTGTAATTCGCAAATAAAAGGTTCTGGAAAAACCAGTACCAAAACCTATGATTACAAAAATTTTGACAAAGTCTATTTTGAAGATCTAGATGGTAATATTGAAGTAGAAATTGGAAAAACGTGGAGCGTTACAGTAACTATTGATGATAACCTAGAAAGTCTATTACAATTCAAAGAAAATAGGTCAGAACATGAATTGAAAATTCAATTTAAAGGCAACCGAAAGAATCGTATGTATATTGAAAATACGAACACAATTATTAAAATTACCCTACCTGAAGCAAGCGTAATTAAAAATGCAGGAAACAGTGATATTACGGTAAACAATATTATTGGGCGGTATTTCAGATTGGAAAATACAGGAAATGGGAACGCTATTTTGAGCGGAAAAACCGATCAACTTGATATTGAAAAAATCGGGAATGGTGATGTTATTTCCGAAGCACTCTTGGTAAAAAAAGCGAAGGTTAAAAACATAGGAAATGGTAATGTAGTTGTTAATGTATCTGAAGAAGTTTCTGGAAAACTTTTTGGAAACGGTGATATCATTAATAAAGGACAAGCAAAATTTGGTTCCAATTCTACTAAAATTGGAAATGGAAAGCTGATTGATTAGTATTTCATATTGCTAAAAACCAAATCTAACTTTTGATTTTTCGTGCTTTAATTTGAAAAAAACTATCAAAGTTTTACCCTATATTTGCAGACCAATAGCATTTTAATGGCTATTGTCCCGAAGTTTCGGGATTGAACTTGATATTGAAAGCGAATAATGAAACACATTAGAAATTTTTGCATAATTGCCCACATTGACCACGGAAAAAGTACGCTTGCCGACCGATTACTTGGTGCGACTCAAACCGTAACAGCTCGTGAAGAAAAAGCACAATTGTTGGACAATATGGACTTGGAGCGTGAACGTGGAATTACCATTAAAAGCCACGCCATCCAGATGGAATACACTTACCAAGGTCAAGAGTATATCTTGAACTTGATTGATACTCCGGGCCACGTAGATTTTTCATATGAAGTTTCTCGTTCGATTGCGGCTTGTGAAGGTGCTTTGCTAATTGTAGATGCCGCTCAAAGTATCCAGGCACAAACCATTTCTAATTTGTACTTGGCTTTAGAAAACGACTTGGAAATTATTCCGGTTTTGAATAAAGTAGATTTACCAAGTGCTAACCCAGAAGAGGTAAGCGACGACATTATTGATTTATTAGGTTGTAAGCTTGAAGACATTATTCACGCTTCAGGGAAAACAGGTTTTGGAGTTGAAAATATTTTGGCTGCCATTATCGAAAAAATTCCGGCGCCAAAAGGAAACAAAGACGAGCCATTACAGGCATTAATCTTTGACTCCGTTTACAATCCTTTCCGCGGAATTGAAGTTATTTTCCGTGTGATTAATGGCGAAATCAAAAAAGGACAAAAAATTAAATTCATGGCTACAGGCAATGAATATTTTGCGGACGAAATTGGTACCCTAAAATTAAACCAAGTACCGAAACAAGTCATTTCAGCAGGTGATGTTGGCTACTTGATTTCAGGAATTAAAGAAGCAAAAGAAGTAAAAGTAGGAGACACTTTGACTGACGCCAAAGAGCCTACTCAAAATATGATTACAGGATTTGAGGATGTAAAACCAATGGTTTTTGCCGGAATTTATCCTGTAGACACAGAAGATTACGAAGACTTACGTTCGTCGATGGAAAAACTCCAATTGAATGATGCATCGTTGGTTTTTGTGGCAGAGAGTTCGGCCGCTTTAGGATTTGGTTTCCGTTGCGGATTCTTAGGAATGTTGCACATGGAAATTATCCAAGAACGTTTGGAACGTGAGTTTGACATGACGGTTATTACTACGGTGCCTAACGTTTCGTATTTGGCTTACACCAAAAAAGATCCTGAAACGCCACTTATTGTCAACAATCCATCGGACTTACCAGAGCCTTCTAAATTGGACCGTGTAGAAGAACCGTATATTAAAGCCACTATCATTACCAAAGCGGATTTCGTTGGAAACGTAATGAGTTTATGTATTGAAAAACGCGGATTGATTACCAACCAAACCTATTTGACTACGGAAAGAGTAGAATTAAATTTCGATATGCCATTGGCAGAAATCGTATTTGATTTTTACGACCGTTTGAAAACCGTTTCTAAAGGATATGCGTCGTTTGACTATTCTCCTATCGGAATGCGAACTTCTAAATTGGTAAAATTAGATGTATTGTTAAACGCACAAACTGTAGATGCACTTTCTGCTCTGATTCACGAAGACAATGCCTATAATATTGGTAAAAAAATGACTGAAAAATTGCGTGAGTTGATTCCGAGACAGCAGTTTGACATTCCAATTCAAGCGGCTATTGGGGCAAAAATCATTGCTCGTGAAACGATTAAAGCCTTGCGTAAAGACGTTACGGCTAAATGTTACGGTGGAGATATTTCGCGTAAGCGTAAATTATTGGAAAAACAGAAAAAAGGAAAAAAACGTATGCGTCAAGTAGGAAACGTAGAGATTCCACAAGAAGCCTTTATGGCGGTATTAAAATTGAACGATTAACAATTTACGATATACGAAGTACGATTTACGAAGTTAAAACCCAATAGCGATAGTTGTTGGGTTTTGTTTTTCAAATCCGCTAATCAAAGCCTAAAAAACTTTGTACCTTTGCACCTTTAAACTTTGCTACTCCATTATGATTGAAGATAAAAACCCACAACGCACCAGCATTTCGCAATTAGGCGAATTTGGATTGATTGATCACCTGACAAAAAACTTTGCCATCACGCAAGCTTCAACTCTAAAAGGAATTGGAGACGATGCCGCAGTCTTAGATTTTAAAGACAAAAAAGTGGTCGTTTCAACTGATATGCTAGTAGAAGGAGTTCATTTTGACTTGGCCTATATGCCTTTGAAACATTTAGGATACAAAGCAGTGGTTTCTAATGTGTCCGACATTTGCGCTATGAATGCCAAAGCGACACAAATCACGGTTTCTATTGCTGTTTCCAATCGTTTCCCTTTAGAAGCCTTAGAAGAGTTATTTGAAGGAATTACTTTGGCTGCCAATGAATACAAAGTAGATGTTATTGGCGGAGACACTACCTCATCGCAAAAAGGTTTGATCATTTCAATTACCGCAATTGGCGAAGCGGATGAAGCAGAATTAACGTACAGAAACGGAGCCAAATCTACTGATTTGTTAGTAGTAACAGGCGATATTGGAGCTGCTTATATGGGATTGCAAGTTTTGGAAAGAGAGAAACAAGTGTTTTTAGTAAACCCCAATTCGCAACCTGATTTGGATGCCTATACCTATTTAATTGAACGCCAATTGAAACCGGAAGCAAGAAAAGATGTGCGCACGTTGTTGCACGCTTTGGAAATTAAACCTACTTCTATGATTGATATTTCTGACGGCTTGTCGTCTGAGATTATTCATTTGTGCAAACAATCCAAAGTAGGATGTAATTTATACGAAGATAAACTACCATTAGATCCTCAATTCATTAACGTGTGTGAGGAATTTGATATCGATAGTACTACAGTGGCTATTAATGGAGGCGAAGATTACGAATTGCTTTTCACTATCGCCATGGAAGATTTTGACAAAATAAAAGGCAATCCTAACTTCTCTATCATTGGTCATATGACACAAGAAAGTGAAGGTATTCATTTGGTTACCCGAGCTAATACTAAAATTCCATTAAAAGCCAGAGGCTGGAATGCAATTGCAGAATAATTTTTCTTCTAAAAACCAACAACACTTACAAGTACTAATTAATTTTTATATTTACCTAGATTAAAAATTTAATTAATCTCAAATTTATTAAAATGAAAAAAATATTTTTATTCTTAGTATTAAGTTTCTCAATGTTTGGAATTGCTCAAGAAAAAGAAAAAGTTGATTTTCCAAAAACCGAAATCAAAGGAAACAGCTTTTTCTTAGTTTTAGGTGCTGTAGAAGTTACTTATGAGCGAATTTTAAACGAAGATTCAGGATTAGGAGTTGCACTTTTTTTTGTAAATGAAGAAGATTTTGATACCAGTTTTAGTTTAACACCTTATTATCGTGCTTATTTTGGAAAAAAACCAGCAGCAGGTTTTTTTGTTGAAGGGTTTAGTATGCTAAGTACTGGTATTCACAATAAAACTTATTATTTCAATAATTCAGGAAATTTAATAAATATTGAAAAAGATCGTTATACTGATTTTGCACTTGGCTTTGGACTTGGTTCAAAGTGGGTTCACAAACGAGGCTTTGTCTTTGAAATTAATGCCGGCATTGGCCGTAATTTATTTAGCAACAATAGTCCTGAAGTTGTAGGCAGAGGAGGTATTAGTTTAGGATACCGATTTTAATAAAATAAAAAGTCCCAAACTCAATTGAATTTGGGACTTTTTTTATTTTGGGTTTCGTCTATTCGAAACTTAATCATTCATTTTCATCAGCCAATTCTTCATTGACACTTCATTTTCGATAATGTTTTTCAAGTCGGCAATTTGAACACGATCTTGTTTCATACTATCTCTATGACGAATCGTTACGGTTTGGTCTTCAATAGTTTGATGATCCACCGTGATACAGAAAGGAGTTCCCAAAGCATCTTGTCTTCTATAACGTCTTCCTACAGCATCTTTCTCATCATAAGTTACATTGAAATCCCATTTCAAATCGGCAATAATTTGATGTGCAATTTCTGGTAAACCGTCCTTTTTAACCAATGGTAAAATTGCTGCTTTTGTTGGAGCCAAAACTGCTGGTAAACTCAACACAGTTCGTGTAGAACCATCTTCTAAAGTTTCTTCCTTTAACGAAGTTGCAAAAACGGCCAAGAACATTCTGTCCAATCCAACAGATGTTTCTACAACATACGGTACATAATTTTGGTTCAATTCGGCATCAAAATACTGTAATTTTCTACCAGAAAATTGTTCGTGCGCTTTCAAATCAAAATCAGTGCGGGAGTGAATTCCTTCTAATTCTTTGAATCCAAAAGGGAAATCAAATTCGATATCCGCCGCTGCATTGGCGTAATGAGCTAATTTTTCGTGATCGTGAAAACGGTATCTTTCTTTTCCTAATCCCAATGACAAATGCCATTTTAAACGGGTCGCTTTCCAATGTTCATACCATTGCATTTCTTCGCCTGGACGTACAAAAAATTGCATTTCCATTTGTTCGAACTCACGCATACGGAAGATAAATTGACGCGCTACAATTTCGTTTCTGAAGGCTTTACCCGTTTGGGCAATTCCAAAAGGCACTTTCATTCGCCCTGATTTTTGAACGTTCAAGAAATTCACAAAAATTCCTTGTGCTGTTTCTGGACGCAAGTACAAATCCATCGCCGAATCAGCAGAAGCGCCTAATTTAGTTCCAAACATCAAATTGAATTGACGAACTTCAGTCCAATTTCTTGATCCTGATTCTGGACAAGCAATTTCCAACTCTTCGATTAAAGCTTTTACATCTTCTAAATCTTCATTCCCTAAAGAACGAGCCATTCTTTCCAGAATTTCTCTTTCCTTGGCTTTGTATTCCATCACACGGGCATTGGTAGTCACAAACTCTTGTTCGTTAAACGCCTCTCCAAAACGCACTCGTGCTTTTTCGATTTCTTTGATTGCTTTTTGATTTAGCTTTTCGGCATAATCTTCAATCAAGACATCAGCTCTATATCTTCTCTTTGAATCTTTGTTGTCAATCAACGGATCGTTAAACGCATCCACGTGACCTGATGCTTTCCAAGTAGTTGGGTGCATCAAAATCGCCGCGTCCAAACCAACGATATTCTCGTTCATTTGCACCATTGATTTCCACCAATATTCACGAATATTTTTCTTTAATTCTACTCCGTTTTGTGCATAATCATATACTGCACTCAATCCATCGTATATTTCGCTTGACGGAAAAATAAATCCGTACTCTTTTGCGTGCGAAACGACATTCTTAAATAAATCTTCTTGTTTTGCCATAGTAGTGCAAAAATATAAAAAGTGTCCTTAAAAAAAAGGAAATAGTTAAAGTTTGAATCACTGATTTCCTTATTTTTATCTATCCTAACCCAAATCCTATGTTCAAAAGCCTCCTTCATTTATTTTTTCCGCCAACTTGTGCGGGCTGCAAGACCATTTTGATAGCCAATGAAAATGTAATTTGCACGAGCTGTCGGCACGAAATGCCCTTAACGCAGCACCATTTGAACCCAGAAAATGATGCCTATAAAAAATTTTATGGCCGTATTCCGGTTGAACATGTTTCTGCCTTATTGTATTTTCACAAAAAAGGGATTGTCCAAGAATTGATTCATAGTTTAAAATACCGCGGACAAGAAGCCATTGGAACCGTTTTGGGCGAATGGTATGCCGAAGAATTAAAAAACATTCCCGTTTTAAGTACAGTAGATACAATTATTCCGGTGCCGTTGCACCCTAAAAAATTACGCGAACGTGGGTATAATCAGGTGACTGAATTTGGAAATGCATTGGCCAAATCATTACAGATTCCGATAAGCAATTCAATTTTATTTCGTCAAGTGTATTCCAAAACACAATCGCAAAAAAATCGTCTGGGCAGAACCGAAGGAATAGATACTATTTTTGATGTTTCTTTCGACGAAAAAGACCATAATAAACATTTCCTTTTGATTGACGATGTGATTACCACAGGGGCAACATTAGAAGTTTGTGCCAAAGCGTTGTTGAAGATTCCTGGAACCAAGATTAGCATTGTTTGCATGGCTATGGCCGATTCTTAAAAAATAAAATTATAATCCAATTGCTTTTTCTATTTCAAGTTAATTGCCTAATTTTGAATTCACTTTTTAATTTTCACTTAAAATAATTATATCATGGCTTTTGAATTAGCACCATTACCTTATGCTTACGATGCATTAGAACCGCATATTGATGCACGCACTATGGAAATTCACCATACAAAACACCACAATGCGTATACTACTAACTTGAATGCAGCTATTGCTGGAACCGATTTAGAAGGTAAAACCATTGAAAATATTTTAATCAATTTAGACAAAACCAATGGAGCTGTTCGCAACAACGGTGGTGGTTTTTACAATCACAATTTGTTCTGGTCAGTAATGACTCCAAACGGTGGTGGTTTACCAACAGGTGAATTGTTAGAAGCTATCGAGGCGTCTTTTGGTACTTTTGAAGAATTCAAAGCTAAATTTGCTAAAGCAGGAGCTACTCAATTTGGTTCAGGATGGGCTTGGTTGTGCGTTCACAAAGGCGGAAAATTAGACGTTTGTGGAACACCAAATCAAGACAATCCATTAATGCCAGAAGTAGGATGTGGCGGAACTCCAATTCTTGGAATGGATGTTTGGGAACACGCTTACTATTTACACTACCAAAACAGAAGACCCGATTATATCGAAGCTTTCTTCAATGTAATTAATTGGACAGAAGTTACAAGACGTTTTGTTTTAGACAAATAATCTTGTTTGTATACAAATAAAAATCCGCTGATGATCTCCGCGGATTTTTTTATTGAATGATTTTAAGTTCTTTAAAAATAAAAGAGGAGGAATTGCTTCCTCCTCTTTTGCCCCAAATCTACCATAAACTTAACCTTCTAATGTAAATGGTAGCATAAAGATATTTATGTGGTTCCTTTAATTCTTTTTATTTAGACTAACAACCTAAATACTCGACTAAAAGAGGGTTTTGATTTTATTAATAGGCTCTAGCGTCTTTCCCTTCATAGAAATTCATGAAAGCACGATTTACTACTCGGTTTCCGCCTGGAGTTGGATAATCTCCCGTGAAATACCAATCCCCTAGATTTTTAGGACAAGCAATATGTAAATCTTCTACCGTTTGAAAAATGATTTTTACCTCAGCATTAATTTCTGGCGAACTCAACATCTCAGCAATTTTATCTGAGATTTCTTCTGGTGTAAAAGGCTCGTAAATAGCTGTTACATAATTGACAACTTCAGCATCTTTGAAATTTTCTTGCGCTTTACATTTGGCATACACCTCATCCACTATATGGTATAAGTTGCCCTCTTTTAACAATGCTAAAGCCGCTCTAAAGGCAACCAATCCTTCTAGTTTTGCCATATCAATACCGTAGCAATCTGGATAACGAATTTGTGGTGCCGAAGACACTATCACAATGCGCTTTGGTTTCAAACGATCCATCATTTTAATGATACTCATTTTCAACGTAGTTCCACGAACGATACTATCGTCTATAATGACCAAATTATCTGTTGGTTTAATCACGCCGTATGTTACATCATAGACGTGAGCCACTAAATCGTCACGGCTACTATCTTCCGTGATAAAGGTTCTTAATTTAGCATCTTTGATTGCCACCTTTTCCGTACGGATTTTCACCTTCAAAAGTTCTTGTAAGGTTTGTTCCGTAAGAGTGCTTCTATTCTTTAAAATATAATCATTTTTTCTTTGGTTCAAGAAATCCTGAGCCGCTTCTACTAATCCGTAAAAAGAAGTTTCAGCAGTATTTGGAATATAGGAGAACACGGTGTTATCTGTATCTTGATCAATTGCTTTTAAAACCGATGGCAAGATTAGTTTTCCTAAATTTTTTCTTTCTTGATAAATCTCAGCATCACTTCCTCTTGAAAAATAGATGCGCTCAAATGAACAGGCTTTTTTCTCAATTGGAGTTAAAATTTGTTTCATTGAAATGTCACCCCCTTTTTTAATAATCAAGGCGCTTCCTGGATCAATTTCTTGAACACTTTCGAAAGACACATTGAATACGGTTTGAATCACTGGGCGTTCTGAAGCCACCACCACTACTTCATCATCTTGATAGTAATACGCTGGACGGATTCCCGCTGGATCTCTAAACACAAAGGCATCTCCATGACCTAACAATCCTGCCATAGCATAACCTCCATCTAAATTTTTAGAAGAACGGTTTAAAATTTTAGCAATATCTAAACGATCGGCAATAACTGGAGAAGCTTCTCTTTTATTCAAGCCCATCTCTTTGCATTCTTGGTACAATTGCATCACTTCTTTGTCTAAGAAATGACCAATTTTTTCCATTACGGTTACGGTATCGGCCATCTCTTTAGGATGTTGTCCTAATTCAATAAGATTTTGGAATAACTCTTTAACATTCGTCATATTAAAGTTTCCTGCCAAAATCAAGTTTCGATGCATCCAATTGCTTTGACGCAAGAATGGGTGTACACTTTCAATACTATTTTTACCAAACGTTCCATAACGAACGTGACCTAAAAACAATTCTCCTAAATAGGGAATGTTCTCTTTTTGCAACGCCACATTGTTAGCATAATCAGGATGGTTGGTCATCTCCTCATTGATACGCTCGTTGATTTGAGCAAATACATCTTGAATTGGTTGTGAAGCGTTAGAACGCACACGACTAATGTAACGCTGACCTGGTTCTACATCAAACTTAATACTTGCAAAACCGGCTCCATCTTGTCCTCGGTTATGTTGCTTTTCCATCATTAGATACATTTTTTGTATCCCGTAGAAAGCGGTTCCGTATTTTTCTTTATAGAATTCAAGCGGTTTCAAAAGCCTCACTAAGGCAATTCCACATTCGTGTTGTAAAGCGTCGCTCATTGGTGTATTGTAATTGGTTGTGTTGTTTTATTTTTTATAAAAAATGCCCCGAAAATTTCGAGGCATGAGTCATTATAATTCGATATCAAATTGTGTCAATGATTTGAATTGTTGCAATCTAGACACTACTTCTTTTTTGTCTAAAGCAAGCATTCTTTCTGTTCCAAATTTCTCCACACAGAAGGATGCTAAATTAGATCCGTAGATTACTGCATTTTTCATATTGTCAAACGATACGTTTTCGCTTTGCGCAATAAATCCTGTGAAACCTCCTGCAAAAGTATCTCCAGCTCCAGTTGGATCAAATACTTCTTCTAAAGGTAAGGCCGGTGCAAAGAATATATTTTCGTTGTGAAATAATAATGCGCCGTGTTCTCCTTTTTTGATCACGACATATTTAGGTCCCATAGTATGGATTTTAGCAGCTGCTTTCACTAACGAATATTCGCCAGACAATTGTCTCGCTTCTTCATCATTAATTGTGATCACATCAATACGTTTCATTACCTCTAATAATTCTGGTAAAGCACAATCCATCCAAAAGTTCATCGTGTCTAAAACCACTAACTTTGGTTTCACTTCCATTTGATCCAAAACGCTGCTTTGCACTAAAGGATGTAAATTCCCTAACATCACCACATCGGCATCTTTGAAATTTTGAGGAACTTTAGGTTGGAAATCAGCCAACACATTTAGTTCCGTTGCCAAAGTGTCTCTTGAGTTCAAATCGTTGTGGTACAAACCACTCCAAAAAAACGTTTTACCGCCTTTAACGATTTCAAGACCTGAAATATCAATATTTCGAGCCGTCAATAAATCCAAATACTCTTGTGGAAAATCGTCTCCTACTACAGAAACAATAGCCGATTGTAAATTAAAAAAAGAAGCTGAAAGCCCAATATACGTTCCTGCTCCACCTAAAATTTTATCTGTTTTACCAAACGGAGTTTCAATCGCGTCGAAAGCCACCGTTCCAACAATCAATAATTTGTTCATTATTTTAGTTTCGAAATTAAGGGGCAAAGATAGTTTATAAGTTTTAGAGTTGCAAAGGTTCAAAGTGGCAAAATGAAGAGAATTTTAGAATCTTTAAAACGGCATGTTACAACAACTTCTCGTCCTCTTTTTCGTAGTATTCGTCTACTGAAAGTTGCTTTTGCATTGAAGCCATAACAGCTAATTCATCGCATCGTTCGTTTTGTGGGTGGTTGTTATGCCCTTTGATCCATTTAAAATCGACTTGGTGCTTTTTGTAGATGATTAAAAACCGTTTCCACAAATCGGGATTTTTTTTACCAACAAAGCCTTTTTTCTCCCAACCAAAAACCCATTTTTTCTCAACCGAATCGACTACATATTTAGAATCCGAAACCACGAGTACTTTCGTGTTGGGATTTTTAAGTTTCTCCAATCCTACAATAACGGCTAACAATTCCATTCTGTTGTTCGTTGTATGTCGAAATCCTTCGAAAAATTCTTTTTTATATGGTTGGCCCACCCATTCCATCACCACACCATAGCCTCCGGGACCAGGATTCCCCTTGGCAGCGCCATCGGTATAAATATGTACTTGATGTGACATGGTAAGGTTATGGGTTTGTGAGGTTAAAAGTGGACAGGATTACTGTTGACTATCGATTGGTTAGCAATTTTTCAATGACTACCGGAAAATGATCTTGTTCCAGCTCGTGGATTTTAGCAGCTACCACTTCAGGAGTATCACTAATTAAAACCGTAACCTCTTTTTGAAAAATTATATTTCCTTCGTCATAATTTTCATTAACATAATGAATGGTAATGCCTGTTTTGGATTCTTTATTGTCTACTACAGCGCGATGTACGTGCATTCCGTACATGCCTTTTCCTCCGTATTTAGGTAATAATGCTGGATGAATATTAATTATTTGGTCAGGATACTCCGCTACAATCGATTCTGGAAATTTTAATAAAAATCCCGCCAACACAATTAAATCGGGTTGAATCGTATTAATTTTTTGTAGTACTTTTCCTGTTTCTAAATCGTTTTTGGTAAAAACCTGAGAAGGAACTTGGTATTTTTCAGCGCGTTGTATTACCTGAGCATCCGCTTTATTAGTAAATACCGCTTCCACTGAAGCAGATTTGGTTGCTTGAAAATAACGGATGATGTTTTCCGCATTAGTACCCGAACCAGAAGCAAAAATTACAATTTTAATCATGTTTTCAACCTATTTAGTATGCAAAAAAAGGGATAAAAAACGGAAAAAAATAGCATTCGTAAACCTTTGTTAAAATAAATTTTATATTTTCGTTCGCACATTTATTAACTAAATAGTTGTTTTAAAATAAAGTTTTTTATTTTTGCCAACAAATTAAATTTTAAAATTAAAGATTATGTCAGACATTGCATCAAGAGTAAAAGCGATTATCGTAGACAAATTAGGTGTTGACGAAAACGAAGTTGTAACAGAAGCAAGCTTCACTAACGATTTAGGAGCTGACTCCTTAGACACTGTAGAGCTTATCATGGAATTCGAAAAAGAATTTGATATTCAAATTCCAGACGATCAAGCAGAAAACATTGCTACAGTAGGTCAAGCAATCTCTTACATCGAGGAAGCTAAAAAATAATACTCAAACACCCGATACTTTATTGTACTCGGGTGTTATTATTTTTCATAAATTTAAATTCGAGATTGACTTTCAATCAAAAAAACATATATAATTCAGCACCCACAGCTCTTTTGTAATACTAATACAAAAAAGAAATCGTGGGTTTTGTTTGTTTAAAGATAAAAATACAGAAGCTATGGAATTACGTCGCGTAGTTGTTACAGGTTTAGGAGCACTAACTCCTATTGGAAATAACATTCAAGAATATTGGGACGGACTAATTAACGGCGTTAGTGGTGCTGCGCCAATCACTTATTTTGATGCTTCAAAATTCAAAACACAATTTGCTTGCGAATTGAAAAATTTCAATGTTGAAGAATTTATCGACAGGAAAGAAGCTCGAAAAATGGACCGCTATGCACAATATGCCGTAGTTTCTTCTACAGAAGCTATGAACGATGCTAATTTTGATATGGAAAAATTAGACAAAGATCGTGCAGGGGTGATATGGGGATCTGGTATTGGTGGTTTGGAAACATTTCAAATTGAAGTGTTGAATTTTGCTGCTGGTGATGGAACTCCAAAATTCAATCCTTTCTTTATCCCGAAAATGATTGGAGATATTGCTTGTGGACACATTTCAATAAAGTATGGTTTTAGAGGGCCTAACTTTGGAACTGTTTCAGCTTGTGCATCCTCAACCAATGCAATAATTGATGCTTTCAATTACATCCGTTTAGGCCATGCTGATGTCATGGTAACAGGAGGTTCTGAAGCAGCAGTAACCATTGCCGGAATGGGAGGTTTTAATGCAATGCATGCACTTTCTACTCGAAATGACGATCCGAAAACAGCATCAAGACCCATGGACAAAGACCGTGACGGATTTGTACTTGGAGAAGGAGCTGGAGCGTTAATCCTAGAAGAGTACGAACACGCTGTAGCGCGTGGGGCTAAAATATATTGTGAAATTGGCGGAGGCGGAATGTCGGCTGATGCGTATCACATTACGGCACCACATCCAGAAGGATTAGGAGCTAAAAATGTAATGTTAAACTGTTTAAGAGATGCTGGGTTACAACCAACAGATGTTGACGGAGTTAACATGCATGGAACTTCAACTCCTCTTGGAGATTTAGCAGAGTCGAAAGCTATCGAACAAGTTTTTGGAGATCACGCTTACACAATGAACTTGAATTCAACCAAGTCTATGACAGGTCACCTTTTAGGTGCTGCTGGAGCGATTGAAACTATTTCGTCTATTCTTTCATTGAAATACGGAATTATTCCTCCAACCATCAACCATTTCACAGACGATGAAAACATCGATCCAAAATTAAACTTCACCTTTAACAAAGCTCAAAAAAGAGACGTTAAAGTATTGATGAGTAATACTTTTGGCTTTGGTGGACACAATGCCTGTGTATTGGTTAAAAAATTAGATATCTAAAATAGTACTATGCGTATTATTAAAAAAATATTTTCAAAATCCCGTTCTCTTGAAGACGGGATTTTTTTTGGTGCTATCGAAAAAATTCTTGGTTTTGCCCCTAAAAATATTGATATTTATAAAAAAGCATTCACCCATCGCTCCTCCAACATTCTAGACGAAGTGGGCAATCCACTTAATTACGAACGATTAGAGTTTCTTGGTGATGCGATGCTAAGCGCGGTAATTGCAGGTCATCTCTTCAATAAAGCACCAACAGGTGACGAGGGATATTTAACCAAAATGCGTTCCAAAATTGTGAGTAGAGAACATTTGAACGAATTGGGCAAAGATTTAAATCTAGTTCAATTTGTTGAAAGTAAAGTACCTGTTCAGCACTTTGGCGATAACATTCACGGCAATATTTTTGAATCCTTAGTGGGTGCTATCTATTTGGACAGAGGATATGAGTATTGCGAAAAATTCATTCAAAAAAGAGTCATCATTCCTTATGTAGATATCACTCGATTAGAGGGCAAAGTTATTAGTTACAAAAGCTTAGTGATTGAATGGTGTCAAAAAGAAAAAAGACAATTTCACTATGACATTTTTGAAGATAATGGTATTGACGGCGAACGGCTTTTTGGTGTTAAACTAAGTATAGACGACAAAGTAATTGCCAAGGCCAGAGCTACTTCCAAAAAGAAAGCAGAAGAAAAAGCGTCACAAAGGGCCTATTTTGCATTTCAAGAAAAAATAGACAAAAAATAATACGATTTTCTTCAATCTATAACGTTTTCGTTGATAATTTAACAAAAACATCAAGCTATTCAAGTGGCATCCTGCGTTAGAAATAGTATATTTACACCTCATTTTACGATGTAATGGCAATACATAAATTAGATCTTGACGAATTTGACGAAATAGATTATCATTTAATTGCTATACATACCACATTGGAAGATTATCGATTGGCGTATTTTATCAATCAGCATCTTCCGGTCAATTTGAGTAAAAGTAATGAAGAAATTCTGATTAGTATCAAACAAGGAGAAACTCAATTTTCAAGATTTTACTTTGATGATGAAGATAATTTTATCTCTTGGAATTTAATTCAAAACAAGAATGAAGTTATTGGGCAAAATGAGATAATAAACCAAGATTTATTTTCTAATAGTAGTCAGGAAGTGGCCACCAAAGTGTTTTTACTTCCCGAACTGAAGAAAGTGGATTATTTTTTAAAAATTGAAAGTGACGATGATCTTGAAATAGCAGGAATCGTAAAAAAACTAAAATCAATAAAAAGTCTTTCAACTGTTTATGTGGTAGAGACTGAAACTATAAAATCTAAAAACAATTTAATTTTTTAATAGAAATGCTTAAAACAAACAAAAAAACAAAAATTGTAGCCACACTTGGACCTGCATGTAGTACAAGAGAAATCATCAAAGACATGATTGAGGCAGGAGTTAATGTGTTTAGAATAAATTTTTCGCATGCTGATTATAATGATGTTAAAGAACGCATTAGCGCTATCCGAAGCATCAATGAAGAATACGGTTACACAACAGGTATTTTAGCTGATTTACAAGGTCCAAAACTTCGTGTTGGAGTTATGGAAGAAGGTGTAGTGGTGAACGATGGTGATTTAATTACATTCACTACTGCTGAAGATATCATCGGAACCAAAGAAAGAGTTTTCATGAAGTACCAAAACTTTCCAAACGATGTGAATCCAGGAGAAAGAATTTTGTTAGATGATGGAAAATTAATTTTCGAAATTGTTTCAACTGACAAGAAAACCGAAGTGGTTGCTAAAGTGATTCAAGGTGGTGAATTGAAATCTAAAAAAGGAGTTAACCTTCCAAATACTAAAATTTCACTTCCTGCTTTAACTGAAAAAGATATTGCCGATGCCATTTTTGCTATTGGTCAACAAGTTGATTGGATTGCCCTTTCATTCGTGAAAACACCAAGAGATTTACAAGACCTTCAAGAATTAATTGCTGAGCACTCTGAATTTAAAATTCCAATTATTGCCAAAATCGAAATGCCAGAAGCATTAGAGAATATGGACAAAATTGTAGCTTATTGTGATGCTTTAATGGTAGCTCGTGGTGATTTAGGAGTAGAACTTCCAGCTCATGAAGTACCGTTGGTACAAAAAGAATTAATTGTTAGAGCTAAAACAGCTCGTATTCCAGTAATTGTGGCAACGCAAATGATGGAAACGATGATTACTAGTTTAACTCCAACACGTGCTGAGGTTAATGACGTAGCCAACTCGGTTATGGACGGTGCCGATGCGGTAATGCTTTCTGGAGAAACTGCAGCAGGTAATTATCCTGTTCAAGTTATCCAAAAAATGACTCAAATCATTGAAGCAGTAGAAGATTCTCCGCTAATCAAAGTGCCTCAAAATACCCCACAAGTTAGAACGAATCGTTTTATTACTAAAACAATCTGTCAACACGCAGCACAAATGGCCAATGTAATTAAAGCAAAAGCAATTTGTACCTTAACAAATAGTGGCTATACGGCATTCCAAATTTCATCTTGGAGACCATCAGCTCATATTTTAGTTTTTACATCCAACAAAAGAATCTTAACACAATTGAACCTATTATGGGGAGTTAAATCTTTTTACTATGCTAAATCTGTAAGTACAGATGACACAGTAACTGATGTGAATGAAATTGCAAGACAAAAAGGATTTGTTGAAAAAGGCGATTTCTTAATCAACTTAGCAGCAATGCCAATAACTGATAAAGGAATGGTAAATACTTTACGCGTTTCTGAAATAGAATAATATTTACTTAATATTTATAAAAAGCCCTCTAATCGAGGGCTTTTTTATTGCCAAAATTTTATGAATAATTAAACATTTAGTTGTCAAAATATATTTACTTTTGATACACTAAATCTAAAAATATTATGAGTACAAATTCTAAAAACCCGTTCTTAAACAATAGAATCTTTACTTCATCCAAAGAAGAGGTTCATGAAGCAACCATAATTGGTCACGAACAAACAATGACTATTGCTGGTACGATGAATAAAAGTTTAATTTTGTTTTTACTATTAACTGCAGCAGCCATGATTACTTGGTGGATGGCAGCTAACGGACAAAGTCCAATGGTGCCAATGATTGGAGGTGCTATTATGGGCCTTATCTTAGTTGTAATCGCTAGCTTCAAACCACAACTATCCGTTTATTTAGCCCCTGGTTATGCCATTTTTGAAGGTTTATTTATTGGTGGTATTTCGGCCATTTTTGAATTAAAATTCCCAGGAATTGTTACTCAAGCTGTTGGGGCAACTTTAGTTACTTTTGCCGTTTGTTTAGGCTTGTATAAATTCAAAATCGTTCAAGTTACTGAACGTTTTAAATCTATTGTGATTGCCGCAACTTTAGCAATTGCTACTTATTATTTGATTTCGTGGTTGGTTTCTTTGTTTACTAGTTTTACACCTGTACACCATGGAAATTCAATGATGAGTATTGGAATCAGTGTTTTTGTTATTGTAATTGCTGCTATGAATTTATTCTTGGACTTTGACCAAATTGAAGATGGTGCCAATAGAAAAATGCCAAAATACATGGAATGGTACGGCGCAATGGGATTGATGATTACCCTAGTTTGGTTGTATATGGAATTCTTGCGATTATTGTCAAAATTAAACAGCAGAGACTAAACTCAACGCTTCAAGATAAACTAAACCCCATCACGTTTTCATGATGGGGTTTTTTATTAAAAAGCAAACTGCAATTGTACTACCACAGTTTTCTTTTGTTCGGTATTTAAATTACTCAATGAAATTCCAAGTAACCGAACGGAATCTTTCATTCGCTCTTGATACAATAGCTCTTTTACATTTTCAAGAATCAAGCCTTTATCCGCAATAAAATAAGGAACCGTTTTACTTCGCGTTTGCTGCGAAAAATCGCTGTATTTAATTTTTAAGGTTACTGTTTTACCGGCAATATTTTGTTTTTTCAACCTTCGTTCTAAACTAGTTGCGATTTTTTCAAGTTGTTCCAACATGAAAATTTCAGAAGACAAATTGGTATCAAAAGTATGCTCAGCCGCCACTGATTTTGTAATTCGATCTGGTTTCACTTCGCTATTATGAATGCCGCGTACCACATGGTAATAAAAGGCGCCTGATTTTCCAAAATGGGTTGATAAAAATTCTAAAGATTTACTCTTCAATTCCAAACCGGTAAAAATTCCCAATTGGTACATTTTTTCAGTTGTCACTTTACCCACGCCATAGAATTTCCGAATTGGTAATTCTTCTAAAAATGACCGCACCTCATCAGGATTAACCGTTTTTTGACCGTTAGGTTTATTGTAATCACTAGCAATTTTGGCTACAAATTTATTGACAGAAATTCCAGCTGAAGCTGTTAAACCGACTTCATTCAAAATTCGAGTTCTAATTTCTTTTGCCAATAACGTCGCACTAGGGTTTCCTTTTTTATTATGGGTCACATCTAAATAGGCTTCGTCAAGAGAAAGTGGCTCAACTAAATCGGTGTAATCATGAAAAATAGCGTGGATTTTTTTTGAAATTTCTTTGTACCGATCAAATCGAGGGGATACAAAAATAAGTTCTGGACAATTTTTTTTTGCCAAAACTCCGCTAATAGCACTTCGTACACCAAATTTTCTAGCTTCGTAACTTGCTGCGGCGACAACACCTCTATTTTCAGAGCCACCAACGGCAATTGGTTTGCCTCTTAATTCAGGATGATCCATTTGCTCCACAGAAGCATAAAACGCATCCATGTCGATGTGAATGATTTTTCTATTGGAATTAATTTCGAGCATAGCACAAATTTATACAAAAAGGATTAGGAGAAAACACCTAACTTTGAAATCAACTAATCCAATTCGATATGATTGAAATAGAAAGAAAGTTTTTAGTTAGCTCAGACGCATTTAAAAACGATGCTTTGCGCAAAAATCATATTGCACAAGGCTATTTGAATTCTACTCCAGAACGTACCGTACGTGTACGCATAAAAGGCGATACAGGGTACCTCACTATAAAAGGGAAATCAAATGAAACGGGGTTGTCTCGTTTTGAATGGGAAAAAGAAATTCCTCTTGAAGAAGCTAAAGCTCTTTTACTTCTTTGTGAAAAGGGAATAATTGAGAAAAACCGTTACGAAGTACAGGTAGGAAAGCACCTATTTGAAGTAGATGAATTTTTTGGAGAAAACGAAGGACTACTTCTTGCTGAAGTGGAACTACAATCGGAATCCGAATTTTTTGAAAAACCACATTGGCTAGGAGATGAAGTAACTCAAGACCAACGCTATTACAATTCCTATATAAGCAACCATCCGTTTACAAGTTGGTAACTTAGTTTTCTATTATTTCGATTTTCACGCGCAACATTCCGCTTCTTTTATTATCGGCTAAATCCATAAAAGCACGTTTGGTTAAATCAATCTCTTTAGAACGTACAAATGGCCCTCTATCTGTAACTTCGACTATAACCGATTTACCGTTGGCTTCATTAGTTACTTTAAGCTTGGTGCCAAATGGTAATTTTTTGTGCGCTGCAGTATAGCCGTTATTGCTGAATTTTTTCCCGCTAGTAGTTCGTCTTCCATTGAATTTATCCGCATAATAAGATGCAATAACTGACTTTTTAAATGCCTTTAGTTGGAGTGGTTTAGTTGAAATGCTATCCGTCACTAAAGAAATATCAGCAGCTGTTGTTTTACTTTTTTTAACTGTATCTTTTGCTATTGTTTGCTTTTGTTTACTTTGAATCGATGTTTGACTCCAAACTAATCCAACAACAAATACAATACACAACAGTATCAAACCTTTTTTCATGTTTGTTGTTTTTTAATTTTAAATAATGGGACAAAAAAAGTCCTGTTTAGGACTTGTAATTAGAACCATAAATTCCAAGGAATTCTACTTAAGATGAGTACCAATCCTACACCATAAAAAATGGCAATAGATTTGAATTTTCCCTCGTTTGTAGTTGCTTTTTTATGTTTAGACCAACCCATAGTAATCAATACAATTGCAATGATATTAACTAATGGATGTTCTAGTGAAGTTAAACGGTATGCCTCGTTTTTCATTTGTCCAAAAACAGCTGACCCTAGTGGAGATAAAAAATACAACACTAAACCAACTAACAATTGAATATGAGTCCCTATTAAAGCAAACAAAGCAATTTTACGGTCTTTGGCTGTAAATTCCTTTTGAGACGATTTCCCAATAAAAGAGTTTACTACAGCTATAACTAAAACTAAAATAGCTAAATACGCCCAGCCTGAATGAAATTTTTGTATGAAATTGTACATGATTCTTATTTAATTGAATTTCAAATATAGTAAAAAATTGGTACAAAAAAAACGGCAACTCCTTTTTATGGGAGTTGCCGTTTGTATGTAGTAACTTTCTTTACTTAGAAGTTATAACGCATTGTGAAGTTCCAAGTTCTTCCAAATCCGAAGAATACTTGGTTAGCATCTGCAACACCATTGTAAGTTCTTCCAGCTGAATTGTAAGTTGGTCCTGATGTACCTGAAACAAAATCAGTAGCAAAAATATTAGATCTTGACTCAGCAATATAAACTTCGTCTAAAACGTTATTGATGTTTAATCTGAAATTCAAAGATTTTGATTTGTCAGTTCCTAACAATAATCTGTATGAAATTCCAGCATCAACCAATCCATAAGAAGGTAATTCTAATGTTCCTTTGTTTGTTGCAGAAGTTTGTCTTGTAGGATCTAAACTTGCAAATAATTTATCAGATAATCTGTAGTTAGCATCAACATTAAAACGTGGTGCTAATTCATAAGCAGCACCTAAACTTGCTGTCATTTGAGCTACATCTCCCACTCTTGTTCCGTCTACGAAATAAGTAGTAGTTGTTCCACCAGAAATATTGTTGTTATTAACGTCAAATCTTCTTCCTGTAATATTGCCTTCATATACCCATTTACCTAATGAGAACATTCCGTTCAATTTTAATTTATCCCCAACTTTTGCATTCATATCAAGTTCAACTCCTGAGTGAACTTGAGTAATTCCAGCAAAATCATAATAACCACCTGGATTATCAACGGCGTTATCAGATGATCTTTGGTATCTGTCTTTCCATGTAGTATGGTATACATTCACATTTGCATTGAATACTGCAGAACGGAACCCGTATCCAGCTTCTAATCCTAATACTTTCTCATTAGTCAAGTTTTCATTCACTAAAGATTGATTGTTTGGATATACTGCATTAAAGAAAGGTTGTTTAGAATAATAACCTGCATTTACAAATACATTATGATTATCATTGATATTGTAGTTAGCTCCCCCTTTAACGTTTCCACCTAACAAGTTTTTGTAATCTGTAGATGACAATGGGTTAGGAGTTAAGTACAAGAAATAATCATCTCTTCTAAATCCTTGGTTAGATACAGAACCTTGGAAGAAAGCTGTTAATTTATCAGCAGAATACTCTAATTGAGTAAAAGCTCCATACCAGTTTACTAAACCATCATTATTATAGTTGATTTTATCTGTTTGATAACCCAAGCTATATAAAGGATTTAAATTTGGTCTTGCAGCATACGTTCCTGTTAATACTCTGTTTGGATTGTTTTTATCGTTATTATCAGCATAATTAGTAGATCCTAACAAATCAACCATGTTTTGGTAGTGAATACCTCTATATGTTCTTGCATCAACACCAAAATCTAAAGTAAATCTTTCTGATAATTTAGTGTTCAAGTTAACCACACCACCATACCAGTTGTGTGAGTTGATAGAAGCAATTTTTGTAATACCGTTTGTAGTATTATTTGATGTAGATGAGCTGTTTTGGTAAGCTCCCCCAACTAAAGTTCTAGTTGAAGTTCCTGTAGATCCAGGAATTACAACACTTTTACCTGAATTCCAAGCGTTAATTAAATCCACATTGATGATCCCATTAGGTAATCTTAAGTTATCAGAGAAAAATCTATTTCCTCTCATTGCTCCAGCACCGTTAGATCCTCCTCCACGACCCCAAGAACCATACACTACAGTAGATAATTTAGTTTTGTCGTTAATTTTGTAATCCCAGTTAACCGATGCAATTGGTTTGTGATAGAAGTTAGTTCTAAAGTTGTATTCTTGACCATTCAAAATACCCCAATCGTTGTTGTATCTTCTGTTTGGTTCACCATTAGAACCGTATTTGATAAACTGTGCAATTGTTGGAGCAGCAGATCTTTGATTGTGCCATTGTGGTGCACCAGTAATTGTAAATTCTACATCATGTTTTGGGTTGATTTTGTAACCAATTCCAATAAAGTAGTTACCTGCTTCAAATTTAGTACCATCAATATAACCATCTCCATTAGTTTGGCTCAACAAAATAGAAGTAGACAAACCATTTTTCATTACACCTGTTGAGTATGAAAATGCTTTTTTCAAGTAGTTATCATTGGCAACTCCTACAGAAACGCTTCCACCTTCTTTCATATCAGCAGAACGAGTTACGATATTAATAGTACCCCCTACAGATGAAATCGCTAATTTAGAAGATCCTAAACCTCTTTGTACTTGCATTGCTGAAGTTACGTCAGACAAACCCGCCCAGTTACTCCAATATACAGCACTGTTTTCCATGTCATTAACAGGAACCCCGTTAATTAATACGGCGATATTTCTTTGATCAAATCCACGAATGTTAATTCTTGAATCTCCAAAACCACCCCCTGATTTAGTAGCATATACTGAAGGTGTATTAGCTAAAATTTCAGGAAATTCTTGAGAACCTAGTTTTTCTTGAATTTCTGCCGCTTTAATAGTAGAAACCGCTACTGGAGTTTTTCTGTCCTTAGCAACGTCCACTACTGAACTTCTTACTACAATTTCTTGTAATTGATTATCATCAGCAACTAAAGCAACAGTTCCTACGTTAGCAGCACCATTGAATTTAACTGTTTTTGATTTGTAACCAATAAAAGAAATTACTAATTCGCCTGAATTAGCAGTTGTATTGATAGAGAATTTTCCATCAAAATCTGTTGAAACAGCAATTTTTGTTCCTTTAATAACAATATTTGCTCCAGGCAAAGAACCTTTACCATCTGTAACAGTTCCTGAAACTTTTCCTTGAGCAAAAGCAGTAGAAACCATTAAAAACATTAATCCTGTAAGTAACCAGTTTTTCATTGTTTTCATTGTTGTTTTATTAATTTATTTTTGGCAAAATTATAACATTTTTATATCAATACGTTAATACAACGTTAAAAAATTCACCTTTTTAGTGTTTTTTTTAAACAACTATTGATTTTTAAAGATGTTGCGAGAGCTAAATGTATAAAAAAAGCGCCTTGATTTATATCAAAGCGCCTTACGTTATTTACTACTTGTATTATTTATTTTTCAAAAAATGGTTCAATAAAAAGGAAGTAGAACTATCGTGGTTTTTTACTGTTTTAGTATTGATTTCATCTAAAATAGAATTAGCCAATTGTTTTCCTAATTCTACTCCCCATTGATCAAAACTAAAAATATTCCAAATCACTCCTTGAACAAAAATCTTATGTTCGTACATCGCTATTAATGACCCTAAAGATTTTGGAGTTAATTTTTGAATTAATAAGGTGTTCGTGGGTTTGTTTCCTCTAAACACTTTAAATGGCAACAAAGCGGCTGCTTTTTCTTTTGACAATCCTTGTTGGTCAAATTCAGCTTGTACTTGTGCTTCTGTTTTACCATGTAACAAGGCTTCTGTTTGCGCAAAAAAGTTAGACATCAATTTGTCATGATGATTGTCATCTCCATATAATGGTTTGACAAATCCAATAAAATCAGCCGGAATCACTTTAGTTCCTTGGTGAATTAATTGAAAAAAGGCGTGTTGCGAATTGGTTCCTGGTTCTCCCCAAATGATGGTGCCAGTTTGATAGTTCACTGGCTTACCATCTCGTGCCACACTTTTACCATTACTTTCCATGGTTCCTTGTTGTAAATAAGGAGCTAGTTTTTGTAAATATTGTGTGTACGGGATCAAAGCTTCACTTTCAGCACCAAAGAAGTTATTATACCAAACGCTCAATAAGGCTAAAGTTACCGGTATGTTTTGGTCAAAATCAGTAGTTTTAAAATGCTCGTCCATTTCATTGGCTCCGCTCAACAAGGCATCGTAGTTATCAAATCCAATAGCTAAGCTAATTGAAAGTCCTACCGCGCTCCATAAAGAAAAACGACCACCAACCCAATCCCACATTGGAAAAACATTGTCTGGATTAATTCCAAAAGCTGTTACTTTATCCAAATTAGTGGAAACGGCAACAAAATGCTTCGCCACATCTTCTTGTTGGGCCGATTTCAAAAACCATTCTTTGATTGTTTCTGAATTGGTCAACGTTTCTTGTGTCGTAAATGTTTTAGAAACAATGACAAACAAAGTCGTTTCTGGATTTATTTTCTTGATAATTTCATTTACATGATCCCCATCTACATTGGAAACAAAATGAACATTCAAATGATTTTTATAAAACTGCAAAGCCTCAACTGCCATGGCTGGTCCTAAATCAGACCCTCCAATCCCAATATTAACAATATCAGTAAACGTTCTACCTGTATATCCTTTTCGGTGACCCGAAACCACTTCATTTGTAAACGCCTTGATTTTATTTTTTACCGCATATACTTCCGGCATTACGTTTTGACCTTCAACGGTAATTACAGCCGATTCTTTAGCGCGTAACGCAGTATGAAGTACTGCTCTGTTTTCTGTTTGATTGATTAATTCTCCCTCAAAATAAGAAGCTATGGCTTCTTTCAATCCTACTTGATTGGCTAGTTCCAACAACAAAGTAATTGTTTCTTGATTGATTCTATTTTTTGAATAATCCAATAAAAAATCATTCCATTTCAAATTGAATTTTTCAACTCGAGATGCATCGGCTTGAAATAATTCTTGCATAGAAGTCGATGCAATTGCGTTGTAATGTTGTTGCAATTTTGCCCAAGCATTAGTTTGGGTGGGATTAACTGTTTGTAAAGCCATTTGTATAATTGGTTGGTTCTATTTTTATTTTCGGGGCAAAAATACTGAAATTAGTTTGAATACCAGTGGTACTCAATTCCTATCACAATTTTAAGTAAAAAAGTGTATTTATAAGTTAGCGACGCTATCTAACTGATGTTTTAAGGGTTCAATTTGTTGTAAGAATCGTTGTTTCGAACTTCCTGACATCGATTCTCCTGTTGGGAGTTTTAAACGTAACGCATCCACCTGAACCCCATTTTTCCAAAAACGATAACATACATGTGGTCCTGTTGCTAGTCCGGTACTGCCTACTCTACCTATAATTTGACCTTGGTTAACATGTTGACCTCGTCGCACCAGAATTTTAGACATATGTAAGTATTGTGTCGAATAGGTGCCGTTGTGTTTGACTTTTACAAAATTTCCATTTCCTGTAGTAAAACCCGTTTGTTCAACCACTCCTGCAGCTGTTGTAGTAATTGGTGTTCCATAAGGTGCTGCATAATCCGTTCCTTTGTGGGCTTTCCAGATTCCCTGAACTGGATGCAGTCTATTTGAACTGTATCTGGAGGTAATTCTACTAAACTTAATCGGCGTCTTTAAAAAGAAATTTTTCAGGGTTTTTCCTTCGTCGTCATAATACTCAATCTTTCCAGAACGATTAGTAGCATACGGAAATGCGTATACTATTTTTCCTTTGTATTCAAAAAAAGCTGCTTCCAAACTGTCAACACCGTCATAAATTGTGTCATTGATGTACCTTTCGGTAAAAGTTAATGCAAAGCGATCTCCCTTTTTTAATTTGAAAAAGTCAATGGACCAAGCATAAATTTTAGTGATTTTACTTGCCAAAGCGCCTTCTACTTTGGCACTTTCTAATGTTTCTGAAAGGGAACTTTTCAATACGCCTCCAATGGTTCTTCTTTTAATTCTAATTGGCTTGGCTTTTTTGTAGGCCACAACCGCAGTATCTCTAAGATCGACAACATAATAATTCACGGCATCTGGCTGGTAAATAAAAACTTGTAGTTTGTTTTTTTTATGTTTGGATCGAAGTAAAACGTAAGGTTTGTTGAAACGCATTGTGCGAACATCAAAAGTGTCTTTGACTTTTTCAATAATATCATACACTTCTTTGTTGCCAATATTTTGCTTTTGGATAATACTCCCAAAAGTATCCCCGCTTTTTATGGTATCATGTACCACATTAAATTCTGAATACAAAAAGCCAAACTCACTTTTCTTAGTCTTTTTTTGCTCCTGTAAATCGGTTGCGTTTTCTTGCTTTTGAGTACAAGAAAACACCAAGACTAATAGTAGAAGTAAAAGAGTGATTTTTTTAATTGGCATAGACTACAATTTTACAGATTCTCCCCAATTGGCTAATTCATCTGACGACCATAATTCAGGAAAAAATATTCTTCGTTGGTATTTAGGATGCATGTACTTTTTCCATTCACTACCACCTGTTGCTTCTCCGTCTCCTAATCCGCTCTGATCAATGTATTTAATCGCCACATTTAAATGCTGCATTACCCAAGTGATGTTTATGGTATAATCCAAATGGCGCATGGCATCAATTAGATTCTGATTCTTTTGGTCTACTAAAGGCAATTGTTTGAATTTTTGCCAAATGTTTATAGAGTTGTATTCTTGCATATGGCTCAAGAAAACAGCTTTGTATTTTCGTTCAAATTCTTCCAAAAGAAAGGATTTTTTTCCAGTAGAATACTCTTTTCCCGCTGCTTGCCAATACAAGTGCTCAAAAGCAAATTCGTAGGAAGTAGTTCTGTCAATAGAAGATCTAAAACGGTAATCGATAAGGTTAATTAAATCTGTAGCACAAAATTCTATCAAACGGTATTGTGCGCTTTGAAAACCACTCGCAGGAGTTAGCGTATTTCTAAATTTCATGTATTGTTCTACTTCCATTCCATTCTCCATGATTTCAAATGAAGTGGTTAGCATTTCAAAATAACGACTAATTCGTTCCAACCGTTCTTTGAAAAAATGAGTGGTGATGTTTTCCGCATACGAAACTTGTTGCATCTCCCACAAAATCATTTTGAAAATCAATTCGTTAACTTGATGGTACATGATGAACACCATTTCATCAGGAAGGGTGGTTCGCTGCGATTGTAAACTCAACAAAGCATCTGTTTGAATATAATCCCAATACGTTATTGGCTTCGACCAAAGTAAGCCTTCTAATTGAGTATCCGTTTTTTGATTAATTGCCTCAAACTTGGAATCAATTTGATTTAAAATAGTCTCTCTTGTCGTATTGTTCATTATAATTTCACTTTGAATGTGTGTTTTAATCCTTTAAAGGCTTCTAAATCTGCTTTTATCGAGCCAACGGCAAGACTGGCTTGTATTCGGATAGGAATTTTATTTTCGTCATCTGAAATCCAAACCGTTACACTTTCTTGTTCTTTAAAAACTCTCCCGGATTGCACTAATGGTCTAAAAATCATAGTCGCAATAGTGCCAAATTTAGTTTTAATATTTTCCCGACCTATAAATTTTAACTTAAACTTGGTCGTCTCATCGTCAAAAAACAAATCAATCGCTACGGATTCTCCAGGTTTAATTTTGTCAATAGTGGAGAAATTTCGCAAATAATAAAAGGCGGATAAAATATCTTGTGTGTTTTTTGGAATCGAAAAAGTCTTTTCGGTATTGTGTTTATAATCTTTTACCAAAATTTTATTGGTGGACCAAATAAAAAATCCTTCTTGGTTTTTAGTATATCCACCTTCATTGATTTTTCTTAGAAATTGATTGGGAACAAAAGTATCTTTATCAATGTAACTTTCATATCGGTCATCTACTTTAAAAAAAAGCCGAGACAAGCCCGTAGTATATCCTTTGCCAATTAAATGAAATAATTTTTCTGAGTTGATAGTTGCCTCTTTAACTTCTAATGTCGCATAGCCTGCATTGACAAAACCGTAGTGGATTCTAAATTTAAACCATTCGCCCACTCCAAAAGCAGTTTGTTGTTGAGCATAAACCGAAATGGAAAAGAAAAGTATAACGAATAATTGGTTTTTTTTCATTGTGTGTTTTAAAGGCTATGTCAATACCATATCCTTAAATTTAAACCAAAGGTATTAAAACAAAAAAACCCAGTCAAATTATGACTGAGTTTTTGTGCTATTAACTAACCAAAAAACTATAAATTATGAAAATTTATATCAAAATTTGAAAGGAAACCACCCCCTTCATTTTTGTACTACAAATTTATAGCATGTTGGAGTAATTATTTTTGTAAAAATTGACTTTAACAAAAGATTTGTCATTTCTAAATTCGAATCCACTTATTTTTTTACATAATAAAAAAATAAGTGGGTTTTTTAATGATTATTCTAATTAACTGGATTGTTTTTCTAGCGATTATTCTAAAAAATAAGTTAAAAAAGCTCTTTTTTTAACAAAAAAACAATTCTAAAAAGCGTCATTTTAATCTAAAACCAAAATCCAACGCTAAACCATGTATATCCTTTGGTGCTTTCTGGCGACCAAGAATATTTGACTTCAATTGGGCCAATTCTTGTTTCTAAACCATACCCGAAAGCATAACCCGAATATTTAGGTAGTGAGATCCATTCTTTAGTCTTGAAAAGATTTTGTTCAAGATTAGCAAAATTGGCGGAAAAGTTCAAATGATTTTTCTTTAAAAAAACATAATCAATAGTTCCAGAAGCTTTGATGTAACTATTGGCCGCTACACTCACAAAATCATACCCAAAAAACGGTTTAAAATTATTGATGCTATTGTAACCATAACCTCCCAAAACAAAATTAAAAAACGGAATACCGTCATTTCCAATAGGCAGGCCTGCATCTCCCTGAAATTTGAAAGTAAATGAATTTGATACTGAAAATGCTTTAGAAAATTGCGCTTGTAGTACAGAAAACGGTTTGAAATCATTATGAAAGTCGGATGCAAATAAATACGATTGAAAATCAGAAGTGAAAGACCACCCTTTTTTAGGAAAGTATTTATTATCAAACGAATCGTATTTTACATAGCCAAAACCACTCCAATAACTGCTCTTATCAATGATCGGATTTGAGATTGTTTTAGACGAAATGTGCAAATACTTTAATTCCACTCCCGCACCAAATAAAAAACGTTGTGCAATCCCTTTTTGTAAGTATGCCCTAGTAGAAAGATCTAAATAATCTACATTGATTTGATTTCCGCCTGTGTCCAAAATAGATTTGGTAATTTCTTGTGTGATGTTTCTATTGAATTGACTCAATTGCGATTTAAACCCATAACTAAAGTTAAATCCATTGTCCACATAGTAATCTAAATTGTACCTAAAATTATCTCCTAAAATAATATCTAGCGAAGCCAGGTCATTTTTAAATAAGGTGTTTTTGTGGGTAATATTAACTAAAATGCCACTTTTAAATAGTTCGTCATAATGCAGTCCTAATTTTAAATAGGTGTAAATAGGATTTTCTGCTAACTGAAGTTCTAAATCTTCCCCTTGCTCATTGTTTTTGAATGAATAACTTATTGAATGGAAGTTTTCTGTAGCTAGTAGGGTATTTATTCCTGATTCTAAATGACTATAAGTTATTGGAGTCTTTGGCTTAAACCCTAATTTACCAAACACATAATCGTTGGTATATTTACGCAACTTAGTAGTGTTAATTTGGGCCAATTTCACGCTGTCTTTATATACAGACAATCTTGGTTTTTTGAAATAATTTTGATCGGTAGATAGGGTTTTGATTTTTTCATACACTGCAAAAGCAGCTTCCTCGCCTCTTTGAATAATTTCTCTTCCTCGATCAAATGAAAGTACCCCAAAATTTTTAATGTCGGGTGTGATATAAATATCAGTTCCTTTAATTTTATTTTTCATCTGTTCAATGGAATGCAAATTGGTGATTTGCACCAAAATTTTTGTGGCGTTTTTTAACTGGTTTTTGTCCCATAATCCATCTTGAACGTCAACTCCAATAATCAAATCAGCCCCTAAATTTTTCACTTCATCAACGGGAAAATTATTAGCAACTCCGCCGTCAATAAGCAATTGCCCATCAATTTCAATTGGGGTAAATAAAGTGGGAAATGCAGCACTTGCCAACATGGCCTGCGCCAAATTTCCTTTGTTTAGCAAGACCTGCTGACCCGTCTCAATATTAGTTCCTATACATAAAAACGGAGTGGGCAATTGGTTGAAATCATTCACCTGGCGCACATGTCGTGTCAATCGGCTCAACAAATTAAAATTATACAAGCCTTTAGAAAGTGCTTGAGGAATTCCTACTTTGAAATTGCTAAAAGGAAGTGATAGTGCATAGGATTCGTCATTTCGTTTTTCATAAAAACTCTTCGCGGATCGCGGAATATAATCGTTTAGTAATTCGTCAAAATTGATTTTATGAAAAATAGAATCTATTTGTGTGGCATTGTAACCCGAGGCATACAAACCGCCAATAACTGCTCCCATGCTCGTTCCGCCGATATAATCAATTTTAATTCCAGCTTCTTCAATCACTTTTAAAACACCAATATGAGCAAATCCTTTGGCGCCTCCACCACTCAACACCAATCCTATTTTGGGACGTTTTTGTTCTTGAGCAAAGCTATTCTGAAAACTGAAAAGGAATAGTATAACAAGAAGCAAGCCCCAGATGGAAGTGAAAAGCGCCGCTGGTGAAAATGCTATTTTTTCTAGAGGAAAAAGAGCAACAGCAGGAGCTCCTTTTTTCTCTTTAGAAAAAAAGAATTGTGACAGCGGACTTGGAACGGAAAGCTGGGATAGGCTCATACAAATTAATTGGTAGTGTAAAAGTCGGTAATTTTTTTGGCTTTTGACAGCCCAACGACTTCCGATATTTCTTTTTCGGTGGCCAATTTTAATCTTTTTACACTTTTAAAATGCTGAATCAAAGTGGTCATGGTTTTTTCGCCAATGCCGGGAATGGATTCTATAGACGAATTCAGTGCGGCTTTACTTCGTTTGTCGCGGTGATGGGTGATCCCAAAACGGTGCGCCTCGTTACGCAATTGTTGTATAACTTTTAGGGTTTCTGATTTTTTATCGAGGTAGAGCGGAATCGAATCGCCAGGATAGAAGAGCTCTTCCAATCGTTTGGCAATACCAATAATCGTTATTTTTCCGCGAAGACCTAAGTCGTCAATACTTTTTAAAGCCGAAGACAATTGTCCCTTTCCACCATCAATAATTATTAACTGCGGCAAAGGCTGATTTTCGTCCAAAAGGCGTTTGTATCTTCGGTAAACTACTTCTTCCATGGAAGCAAAATCATTCGGACCTTCCACCGTTTTGATGTTGAAATGGCGGTAGTCTTTTTTGCTTGGTTTACCGTCTTTGAAAACCACACAAGCCGAAACTGGATTGGTACCTTGAATATTGGAATTATCAAAACATTCAATGTGACGAGGCTCCACTGGCAATCGTAAATCTTTTTGCATCTGCGCCATGATTCTATTGACGTGGCGATCTGGATCTACAATTTGCAATTGTTTCAACTGTTCAATGCGATAGTATTTGGCATTGCGAAGGGACAAATCTAAAATTTGTTTTTTATCGCCCAATTGCGGCACTGTGATCTTGATATTTTCTCCCAAATCTACTTCAAATGGGACAATAATTTCTTTAGACAATAACTGGAAGCGCTCTCGAAGTTCAATAATGGCTAATTCTAAAAGTTCTTCATCCGTTTCTTCCAATTTCTTTTTGATTTCCATGGTATGGGAACGAATAATCGATCCGTGGGAAATTTGCAAAAAGTTGACATAGGCCGCACTTTCATCAGAAACAATAGAAAAGACATCAATGTTGGTAATTTTCGGATTGATTATCGTAGAACGCGATTGGTAATTTTCGAGAATTTCTATTTTCTCTTTGATTTTTTGCGCTTCTTCAAAACGCATTTCTTGTGCCAATTCAATCATCATTCGCTTGAAGTCTTTCATGCTCTCTTTGAAATTTCCTTTTAAAATTTCTCGGATTGCATCGACTTGCTTTTGGTATTCGGCAACCGATTCATAGCCTTCGCAAGGGCCTTTACAATTGCCAATATGGTATTCCAAACAGACTTTAAATTTCCCGCTTTCAATATTATTGGCACTCAAATCGAAGTTACAAGTACGCAACGGATACAATTCTTTGATCAAGTCTAAAATGGTATTCACCGTCTTGAAACTGGTGTAAGGTCCAAAATATTCCGAACCGTCTTTGACCATTCGACGAGTGGAAAAAATGCGCGAAAAAGGTTCTTTTTTGATGCACAACCAAGGGTAGGTTTTGTCGTCGCGCAACAATACATTATAACGCGGTTGCAAGGTTTTAATCAGATTGTTTTCCAACAAAAGCGCGTCGGTTTCCGTAGGCACCACAATGTGTTTGATGGTTACAATTTTCTTAACTAAGACATTCGTTTTAGCCGTATCGTGAATTTTATTGAAATAAGACGAAACCCTTTTTTTTAGGTTTTTGGCTTTGCCCACATACAAAATTTTCCCGTCCTTATCGTAGTATTGATAAACTCCTGGATTATCGGGTAAAGTTTGAATTTGCAATGCAATGCTGGGTGGCGTCATTATGTGTTGGCTCGAATTGTTTCCAAATTTACAAATAACATCTTTGCAAATCAAAATCAGTGGTTTTCTTTTTCGGAGCAAAAATTAATAGTACTTTTAGCTTCAATTTTTCAACGAATGACAAAATCCGAATTGCGCTCACAATACAAAGCGTTACGTAAAAACCTTTCCGATTCAGCAATTGAAGAAAATAGCCTGGCTATTGCTAATAAAGTGTTGGCGCTTGACCTTTGGAACAAAACCTATTTCCATATTTTCTTACCCATTGAAGAACAAAAAGAAGTGAATACTGAATTCCTACTGCACTTGCTCTCTGGAAAAGACAAAGAAATTGTGGTCTCTAAATCCGATTTTGCTAGCCGAAAAATGACCCATTTCCTGTTGACAGACAATACCAAAATCAAGAAAAACGAATATAATATACCAGAACCAGTAGACGGAATTGAAGTGCCTTCGGCTAAAATTCAAGTCGTGTTTGTACCGCTTTTGGCCTTTGATTTGAATGGAAATCGGGTAGGTTATGGCAAAGGTTTTTACGATCAGTTTTTAGCCGAATGCCATCCAGATACTCTTAAAATTGGCCTTTCCTTTTTTGAAGCAGAAAAATTAATTGCTGATGTTGTTAAAACCGATATTCGTCTGGATTTTTGCATCACGCCAAAAAACTGCTACCGCTTTTAATTTGAGCTAAAAAATTGGCTTTTTTTTACTTTCTTTACACCTTCAATTATTTGGCGTTTTTATGAGATTTAACAAGAAAAAAATAGGAATTACACTGGGAGTTCTTTTGGTTTTATTTGTGGCTGCTTTAAGTACTTTTTACTATTTCAGAGATGAAATTTTGAAACTAACTTTGGAAAAAGTAGCAGTGAAAATGGAACGGGATTTTGATAGTAAATTCACCATAAAAACAGCTTCATTTGACGGAATTTCAGCAGTCAGCCTAACGGATGTAGTTTTGGCTCCCCAACAAGCCGATACCTTATTCCGAATCCAAAAAATGAAAACCAGCATCAGCTTTTGGCATTTACTTATTGGCGATGTACAATTGGGAACTTTGGAAATCCAAAATGGATTAGTACAATTGACAAAAAAAGGCAAAGTGCGCAACTTTGATGCTTTTTTGAAGAAAAATAAAAATCAAGAAGTTAGCACTGATAAAAGAGATTACGCAGCCTTAGCCAAACGCATTATTTTCCGGTTGTTGAATTTGGTTCCATCAGACATGGATATCAAAAATCTAGTTTTCAAATTAGACGATAATGGAAAGAAAGCAACAATCGATATCAAAAAATTAATCTTGGACGGAGGCGATTTAGAAAGTGTGATCCATGTCAAAACCAATACTTTTGCACAACGCTGGCGAATTGCAGGCGAAGCTGATCCTAGAGACCGCACTGCCGACATTCAGTTTTTCAATATGGATGGCGGACCAATAAAAGTGCCTTATTTTGACGAACGTTTTAATTTGATTTCTAGTTTTGACTCCATTCATTTGAACGTTGAAAACATTGAAAGTGATGGCGATGAATTCCATATTGATGGCTACTCGTCTATTGCCAATTTAAAAGTAAATCATCCTAAAATTGCAAGTAAAGATGTGATCATTCGCAATGCGCGTTTTGATTACCGTTTGTTGCTTGGCGAAGATTTTATTTCAGTAGATAGTTCTTCTTCGATCCAATTGAACAAAATAAAAATCCAACCTTATTTGGCCTACGAGACAGAAGAAGATACCGTTTATAAAATGAATATTCGAATCCCAAAAATGACGGCACAGGATTTTATCACTTCACTTCCGGATGGATTGTTCACCAATGTACAAGGGATGCTAGCTAGTGGTAATTTCGATTACAAATTGGACTTTATGTTCAACAAAAACAAGCCTGAAACTATTGTTTTTGATAGTAAACTGAACAAAGAAAATTTACGTATTTTCCGTTTTGGCCAAGCCAATTTAAGTAAAATGAATGGCGAATTTGAATACCGTGCCATTATAAAAAATGTACGTCAACGCCCGATTTTTGTGGGCAGTTCCAATCCTGATTACACTCCACTCAATCAAATTTCGCCTTACTTAAAAAAATGTGTGTTGACTACCGAAGATCCTTCCTTCTTCAGACATCGCGGATTTATCACTGAGGCGTTCAAACAATCGATTATCAAAAATATTAAGACTAGAAAATTCTCTAGAGGAGGTAGTACGATTAGTATGCAATTGATTAAAAATGTATTCTTAACCCGCGAAAAAACTTTATCGCGTAAACTAGAAGAAATTTTATTGGTTTATATTTTAGAAAACAACCGAATTGTAAGCAAAGAACGTATGCTTGAAGTGTATTTCAACATTATCGAATGGGGACCAAACGTATACGGGATTGGCGAAGCGAGTCGCTTTTATTTCCAAAAAAATCCTGCCGATTTGACTTTTAATGAATGCTTGTACTTGGCCACTATTATTCCGAGTCCGAAGAAATTCATGTATCAATTTGACGACCAAGGAAACCTAAAAGGTTTTGCCTTAAAAAACCAACGCTATTTGAGCAATCTAATGTTGCGTCGTGGTATAGTAACTAGCAGTGATAGTATTAATCCGTATGGCGTTTCGCTTTCAGGAAATGCGCGTTCGTTCTTAACGATTCGCAAAGCGCAGGACACTACCGGTGTTGCGGTAGATTCTATTCCGCCAAAAGAAGACTTTGATTTTGAATTCCTAAAAACGGATGAGGAATAAATAAATTGACGATTTACGATATTGGATTTACGAAGTTTGAAATACATTAAAAAGCTCCCAACTTTATAATAAGGATGGGAACTTTTTTTTAGGGTGCTGGATCAGGAATTATCGCTTGAACAGCGTCAATGGCTTTTAATACTTCCTCAGAAAGCGTGACTTGTATGGTGTCTATATTTTCTTTCAACTGTTCCATTGTGGTGGCGCCAATAATCGTACTCGTTACAAAAGGCTGTTGCTCAATAAATGCCAAAGCCAATTGGGTTAAAGTAAAACCGTGTTGTTGGGCAATTTCGTTGTACAAACGAGTGGCTTCTGCTGATTGTGGACTACTGTAACGAGCCATTTGTGGGAATAAAGCCAATCGAGAAGTTGGATGTTGTTGTCCATTTAGGAACTTTCCAGACAAAAGTCCAAAAGCCATCGGCGAATAGGCTAACAAACCGATATTTTCACGCAAACACACCTCAGCGTTTCCTACTTCAAAGGAGCGATTCAATAAAGAATAGGGATTTTGTACCGTTTTAATTTTAGGTAAATTATGGTATTTATGTTCCTCCAAAAAACGCATCAAACCCCAAGGCGTTTCGTTTGATAATCCAATGTGTTTAATTTTACCTTGTTGGACAAAACCATCTAGGGTAGTCAACACCTCGTGAATATTATCTTCCCAAGCATCGTCTTGTTTTTTAAACCCGCGTTGCCCAAAGAAATTGGCCTTGCGTTCTGGCCAATGCAATTGGTAGATATCTACATAATCTGTTTGTAACCGTTTCAAACTTTGATCCAAAGCATACTGAATACTGGCTGGTGAGAAATCTACTTTTTCACGCATATAGGCAAAGGCTGGATTGGGCCCCGCAATTTTAGTGGCCAAAACTACTTGCTCACGATTTCCTGTTTTTTTAAACCAAGTTCCAATAATTCGCTCGGTACTTCCATAGGTTTCCTCACGTCCAGGTACCGAATACATTTCGGCCGTGTCAAAAAAATTGACTCCGTTTGCTAACGCGTAATCCATTTGGGCGTGACCCTCAAATTCGGTGTTTTGTTCACCAAAAGTCATGGTGCCTAAACAAATTTTACTGACTTTAATATCGGTATTGGGTATAGTAATGTATTTCATTTATTGGATTATTTTTAAAAACAAATATACAAAGGAAAGGGAATTACAAAGGCAAAAGTCAATTTCAATTGTATATAAAAACTGTGTAAAAATGAAAAAGCCCAACATAAAGTTGGGCTTCTTTATTTTATTAATTAGGTGAATGAAAACTAGTTAATTTCATTCAACATTTCTGCGATGGCGTCTAGTCTTGGTGTTAAGATAATTTCAATTCGACGGTTTTTAGCTTTACCATCTGCCGTTTCGTTACTAGCTAAAGGAGAGAATTCTCCTCTACCCGCAGCGGTCAAGTTTTGTTTGTTGATTTTTTTATTTTCGCTCAAAATACCTACAATTGAAGTCGCTCTTTTAGTAGATAAATCCCAGTTGTCTGTAATAGGTCCTGAAGCTGTAAAAGCATCATCATCCGTATGTCCTTCAATTAACACTGCAATATCTGGATTGTCTCCCAATACTTTTCCCAATTCCACTACAGCTTTCTTACCTTCTGAACTTACTGCCCAACTACCAGAGTTGAACAACAATTTGTTTTCCATAGACACATACACTTTCCCATTTTTTTGTTCTACAGTCAAACCTTTACCTTCAAAACTGTTTAAAGCTTTAGACAAGGTCTCTTTTAGTTTTTTCATGCTCGCTTCTTTCGCTGCAATCATGTCTTCTAACTCTTTCAAACGTTGACTACTTTTGGTCAACTGCTCTTGTTCTAACGCTAAGGCTTTGGCTTTTTCATCCAATTCATCAAGCAATTCACGATTCTTTTTCATGTTTTTTTCCAAAGACTCATTGCTGTTTTTTTCTAGCGCCGCATACGAATCTTGAAGTGCATTGTATTTATCCAAATTCGTTTCGTGTTCCGCTTTCAATTTGGTGTAATCTGCTTTTAGTTTGTCTAAATCTGTTTTAAGAGCCGCACCATCTAATTCCAATTGGTTTTTGGCTTTTGCCAAAGCCGCATTTTCGTCAGACAGCGTTCTGTTTTCTTTTTTTAGGTCCGTGTATTTGCTTTCTAAATCGGTATAGATTTTTTTAGACACACAAGAGGTACTAAGTGCCAATACTAACAATCCAAGGGAAACTTTTTTTATCATGATGAATGTGTTTATTTTTTATTTGTAACTACAACTTTATTTGTTCTTTTTTATTGTACAAGCAGGTGCTTTTCGCAACTGAACAAAGCTACTCAATTTCTACCAAAATTGGACAATGGTCCGAATGTTTGGCTTCGGGCAAAATTAAAGCGCGTTTGATTCGGTTTTTTAATGGCTCACTTACTAGACAATAATCGATGCGCCAACCTTTATTATTCAATCTCGCCGAAGGAAAACGCATCGTCCACCACGTATAATTGTCAGGTTCTTTGTTCAAAAAACGGAAGCTATCAATGAAACCACTTTTTAAGAAATTATCCAACCAACTTCGCTCAGCTGGCAAGAATCCGGATACATTTTTATTGCGAATGGGGTCGTGAATATCGATGGCTTCGTGGCAAATATTATAATCGCCACAGATCACCAAATTAGGAACTTTTTTTTTCAAATTGTCAATATAATTTTGGAAATCATCCATGTACATGAACTTGTGATCCAAACGCTCCGCATTAGTTCCAGAAGGCAGGTACAAACTCATCACCGAAAGATCGTCAAAATCTACTCGGAGGTTACGCCCTTCAAAATCCATGTGCTCAATTCCGGTACCAAAAACGATATTATTGGGTTTGGTTTTGGATAAAATAGCTACGCCACTGTACCCTTTTTTTGTAGCTGGAAACCAATAATGGTATGGATATCCTGCGAGTTCAATATCTAAAGTAGGAACCTGATCTGCCTGAGCTTTAATCTCTTGGAAACAAATAACGTCTGGATTAGCTTGTTGCAACCATTCGAGTAATCCTTTAGAAATGGCAGCACGAATTCCATTGACATTGTAGGAAATAATTTTCATTGAAAATTGGTGTTTTATGGATGCTTAATAAGGCATTTTACTGTCTTCAAATGTAATAAAAAAGTAGAAGTTTGCCATTGAAAATTCAGAAAATGGAGTTTTTTGTTATCTTTGTTGCTTGCCTCAAATATAAAAATGATATGGGTTTAGTAACTGCTAAAGAAGTTGCGAAAGCAATAAATACGGATAAATACGGATTCTTAGGCACTTTTTCGGGCTGGTTGCTGATGAAAGTACTTAAAATATCGGAACTAAATAACGTATATGACCGAAACAAACATTTAAGCGAAGTGGCTTTTTTGAATGGGGTTCTTGACGACTTACAAATCAAATTTGAAATACCTGAAGCAGATCTAAAAAGACTGCCAAAAGAAGGTCCTTATATTACAATATCCAATCATCCGCTCGGTGGTATTGATGGGGTTTTGTTGTTGAAATTAATGCTGGAAAGAGAGCCTAATTTCAAGATTATTGCCAACTTCCTTTTGCACCGCATTGAACCCTTAAAAAAGTACATCATGCCGGTCAATCCTTTTGAAAATCATAAGGATGCCAAATCGAGCGTGGTAGGAATCAAAGAAACTTTACGTCATTTAAGTGATGGAAAACCGTTAGGGATGTTTCCCGCAGGTGAAGTTTCGACCTATAAAGACGGGAAATTAATGGTCGACAAGCCATGGGAAGAAGGTGCTATCAAAGTCATTCGCAAAGCACAAGTTCCTGTAGTTCCAATTTATTTTCATGCAAAAAATAGCCGATTATTTTATTTGTTATCAAAAATTAGCGGAACTTTTCGAACTGCAAAATTACCTTCGGAAGTATTCAGCCAAAAAAAGCGAGTGATTAAAGTGCGCATTGGTAAACCTATTTCAGTAGCCGAACAAAACGAATACGAATCATTAGAGGACTATTCTGAATTCTTACGAAAGAAAACCTATATGTTGGCCAATCCTTTTGAAAAAGAAAGCAAACTGCTGCCAACTCCTACTTTAAAATTACCTAAAAGTCCAAAAGAAATTGTCACTCCGGCAAATCAAGATAAAATTATTGCTGAAGTTGACGCACTTCGTGATTTAGACTGCCGCTTATTACAAAGCAAAAATTATGAAGTCTTTTTTACCAAAGCCTCTGCAATCCCAAATGTTTTACATGAATTGGGTCGTCTTCGAGAAATTACATTTAGAGAAGTAGGCGAAGGAACTAATGAGTCTATTGATTTGGATAAATTTGATCAATACTACCACCATATGTTTTTGTGGGATGATGATGCTAAAAAAGTAGCGGGAGCTTATCGAATGGGATTGGGTTCTGAAATATATCCTAAATACGGCATGAATGGTTTTTATCTAAATGACCTGTTCCGTTTTGAACCGGAATTGCATGATATGATGAGCAAGTCGATCGAAATGGGACGCGCTTTCATTATTAAAGAATACCAACAAAAACCGATGCCATTATTCCTTCTTTGGAAAGGAATTATTCATACTACTTTACGTTATCCAGAACATAAATTCTTGCTTGGTGGCGTAAGTATTAGTAATCAATTCTCTGATTTTTCAAAATCATTGATGATTGAGTTTATGAAATCCAACTATTACGATCCTTATATTGCACAATATATCCATCCTAAAAAAGCGTTTAAAGTCAAGTTAAAAGACGCCGATAAAGACTTTATTTTTAACGAAACAGAAGCCGATTTAAATAAGTTTGATAAAATCATCGACGAGTTAGAACCAGGGAGTTTACGCTTGCCCGTTTTGATTAAAAAATACATTAAGCAAAATGCACGGGTCGTTGCTTTTAACGTCGATCCCTTGTTCAATAACGCAGTTGACGGATTAATGTACATTCGCGTTGAAGACATCCCAGACAGTACCATGAAACCGGTGATGGAAGAATTCCAATCCGAGTTAGAACGAAAATTAAGCGAAAAAGAAGAGTAACTTCAACAAGTATATACTTGTCAAACTGAACTAGTTTCAGTTTCTTTAAATAATTGATTTAATAGTATAGATTCCGAAATAAATTCGGAATGACAAAGCATAGATTAATATAATCTAGTTTATATTTATTAAAACCAATGCTTTTGTCCTACTTGATAGGTATGATAAAACTCTTCGTCCGATTTTGTTAGGTAAATAATTCCTTCAATCAATCCGAACAAACCGGTTAATGTCCCGCAACTACAAATACTTAAGATAAGCCAAAGTATTCCTGTTCCAGTATATCCTAAATAAAATTTATGGATTCCCAATGGCCCTAATAAAATGGCGAAAATACCACAGGCTATTTTTTTATTACTTTGAAATTGGGGTGTTGGAGTATTCCAAGCTTCTTGTTTTATAGTTTCCATACAACTCGATTTAATTATACATAAAGTGCTTTTATTTTGTCGACAATGACTTGCGCCAAACGCTCATGACTTTCAACTGTCCAGCCTGCTATATGGGGGGACAAAATTACGTTTTTAGCATTCAATAAATACTGAAACGCTTCAGGAGTTGTTGCTTCTTGGAACAAAGTTTCAAAAGATAATTTTTCATATTCCAAAACATCCAAACCAGCACCTAACACTTTTCCTGATTGTAATGCAGCAACCAAATCAGCTGTGACAATATTTTTTCCGCGCGACGTATTGATGATCCAAATTGGCTTTGCAAATCCATTAATAAATTCCGCATTGACCATTTTATCCGTTTCAGGAGTCCAAGGCAAGTGCAAACTCAAGACGTCTACTTTTTGTTGAAATTCAGCAAAACTTACTTGTTTGGCATTGGCATCACCTACATTTTCTTGAATGTCATAACACAATACGTTTGCTTCAAAACCACGTAATTTTTTGGCGAAAGCCTTACCCATATTTCCATAACCAATAATCCCGACTGTTTTTCCGTCCAATTCATGTCCGCGATTGCTTTCACGATTCCAATGTCCCGCGCGAATCTCAGCATCGGCTTGGTTTAAGTTGTTAAACAACGACAAAATCATCCCCAAACTATGTTCGGCAACCGCATTCCGATTCCCTTCTGGAGCGGCAATCAAGGCGATATTTTTCGATTCGGCATAGTCACAATCAATACTTTCCAATCCGGCGCCAACTCGAGCTATGAACTGCAAATTAGTCGCTTTATCTAAAAACGTTTTGTCAATTTTGAATCGGCTACGAATAACTATGCCATCATAATCTTGAATTTTAGCTTCAATTTCTTCTTTAGAAGAGGTGAAATCTTTGTGATTCACAAACCCCGCTTGTTCCAATTGGTCCCAAAGCAAAGGATGATTGCTATCGATATGAAGAATGTGTACCGCCATAGAAGGATTGTGTTTTACAAACCCAAATTAACAAAAAAATTAGGTGTAAAAAGTGTAAATTGCGAGCATTCTAATTAAAATGTAAAAAGTATGACCGCCAGTCGATTGTTTCGAGATTTTTTTGAAAGCGAAAAAGCGGGCGGATTGTTATTGCTTTTGGTAACGCTACTTTCATTGGCTTTAGCCAATTCCCCTATTCAAGCAAGCTATATCGGATTTTGGGAAACTGAAATTGGGCATCATTCCATCACCCATTGGATCAACGATGGATTAATGACTATTTTCTTCTTGTTGATCGGATTGGAATTGGAACGAGAATTGTATGGCGGCGAATTGTCTACTATCAAAAATGCTGCTTTGCCTATTTTTGGAGCCCTCGGCGGAATGCTGATTCCAGCGGGAGTATTTTTAGCATTCAATTGGGGTACGCAAACACAAAACGGCGCTGGAATTCCGATGGCAACCGATATTGCTTTTGCTATTGGCATCTTATCACTTCTTGGGAATCGAGTGCCAACTTCATTGAAAGTATTCTTAACGGCTTTGGCAGTAATTGACGACTTGGGTGCTATTATCGTCATTGCGATTTTTTATACTGAGACTATTTCCTTTATGTATTTGGGTGGAGCATTTGCAATTATGGGAATACTGTTTATTCTAAATAGAAAAAATGTTCACCATCTAGTTCCGTATTTAATGGGTGGGGGTTTGATGTGGTATTGTATGCTTCATTCCGGTGTACACGCTACCATTACTGGTGTGTTGCTGGCCTTTGTCATTCCGTATGGCGATGGAGGGAAAAACACTTCATCTTACCGATTACAACACTTTCTACACAAACCTGTTGCCTTTTTTATTCTGCCTTTATTTGCTATCGCGAATACCGGAATTGCAATTAATTCCAACTGGCAGGAGGGACTTGCTCACGCTAACTCTATAGGGATTATGGTAGGTTTGATTGTTGGAAAACCAATTGGGATCACTCTTTTTGCTTTTCTCTGTGTAAAATTAGGCATTGGATCACTTCCAAAAGAGTTGCAATGGAAACAGATTCTCGGTGCTGGAATGCTGGGCGGAATTGGGTTTACCATGTCAATTTTCATTACGCTTTTAGCTTTCAAAAACGATGGCGAAGCTGTAATCACCTATTCTAAAATTGCCATTTTAATCGCTTCGTTTGTTTCAGGAACTTTAGGTTTCTTGTGGCTGAAAGTAAGTCTGAAGAAATAAAAAAGGCCGCTAGTTACAGCGACCTTTCGTTTTATTTAAAAGAAATTATCCCTTAATCTGTTTCAAAGATGTTTTAATTCCTCTAATTAATGACGAACTAAAACCGTGCATTTCCATTTCGTTCAAGCCGGCAATGGTGCATCCTTGAGGTGTAGTTACTCGGTCAATCAATTGTTCTGGATGGGTTTTTTCTTCTAGTAGCATTTCGGCAGCACCTTTTACCGTTTGAGCCGAAATCGCCAACGCCGTTTGCCAATCGAATCCTATTTCTATTCCAGCTTGCATCGAAGCTCGAATATAACGCAAGGCAAATGCCGTTCCGCTAGCAGCCAAAACAGTTGCTGCATCCATTAATTTTTCATCAATAATAGGAGCTGTTCCTAAACCTTCAAACAAACGTACTACGTTTTGAGCCGCTTCTTTATTGCTTTCTTGAAAAGCAATACAGGTTGCCGAAGCGCCAAATTGTGCGGCAATATTAGGCATAATGCGCACCGCTTGATGGTTTGCACCTATTTTGTTTTGTAAATTTTCAATGGACAATCCACTCACAGCAGAAGCAATAGTTTTGTTGGTAATTGCAGGCAATATTTCGGCTAAAACAGTATCCACTTGATACGGTTTGATTGTCAAAATAATAATATCAGCGTTTTGGATATTGTGTTGGTTGTCTTTAGAAACAGTAACGCCTAATTGTTCTAGATGTAGAATATTCGCCGTGTTTCTTCTTGTTACAGTAACTTGATTGCCTTCTGTAAATTTAGCAATTCCAATGGCAATAGAGGCTCCTAAGTTGCCTCCGCCAATAATGTGTACGTTCATGTTGTGTAGTTATAGTAGTTGTTGTTGTGTTGTTGTGTTTGGATTTTTATTTTAAAATCCTAAAATCATTTTGGCAATTGAAAAATAAATTAAAATTCCGCAAATATCATTGCTTGTAGTTATAAAGGGGCCAGTTGCCAAGGCGGGGTCAATCCCAAATTTATCTAATAATAACGGAATAAATGTCCCGATTAAGGAGGCAATAATTATTACAGAAATTAGTGCTACCGTAACGATAACGCCAATTATAATTTCTACATCTAAAAGAAAATGACTCCCTACAAATAGGATCGTGGCCAATATCAATCCATTCAACAAACTTAAAGAGACCTCTTTAATCAACCTGTTGAACAAAGAACCACTCAAGGTATTGTTAGCTAAACCTTGAACAATAATAGCCGAGGATTGTACCCCAACATTTCCAGCCATCGCCGCTATTAGAGGGGTAAAGAAAAATAATTTTCCGTGCTCAATCATGGCGCCTTCAAATAGCCCCAAGACTTTTACCGAAATAAAACCGCCTAATAAAGCCAAGACCAACCATGGCAAACGTGCTTTGGTATGTTCTAAAATACTATCATCTGCCTCTACGTCTTGTGAGATACCCGCAGCTAATTGGTAATCTTCATCGGCTTCATCTTTAATTACATCTACGATATCATCAATAGTAATGCGACCCACCAATCGACCCAATTCGTCAACTACCGGAATCGCTTCTAAATCGTATTTTTGCATGATACGCGCCACCTCAACATCTTCGGTATCGATATTAACATAATTTAATTTTCGAATGTAGACATCATTGATAGGCGTTCTGGAAGAAGTAGTCAACAAATCTTTAAGCGACAAACGTCCCTTTAAGCGGTCTTCATCATCCACTACATAAATCGAGTGCACTCTTGAAATATTTTCAGCTTGAATGCGCATTTCTTTGATACAAGTCAGCACATTCCAGTTTTCGTTCACTTTTACCAACTCTTTGTGCATGATTCCTCCTGCAGTATCTTCTGCATAACGAAGCAAATCCACAATGTCTTTGGCGTGTTCAACGTCTTGTAATTCCGATATTACCTCCGCCTTAAGGTCTTGCGATAACTCGGCAATAATATCTGCAGCATCGTTCGTTTCTAATTCGTCAAGCTCTTCTGCAATTTCTTTTGGGGAAAGTCGTTTTAAGATATTTTCACGTAAATCGTCCTCTAATTCTAACAGAATTTCAGCCGTTTTATCACTGTCTAATACTTTAAAAATATAAGTTGCCTCATCAAAATCAAGTTCGTCTAAAACTTCGGCAATATCAGCATGGTGCATGTCATTCAACAAAACTTCCAACTGCTGGTCGTTTTTAGTTTGAATGAGTAGCTCTAATTCTTGAACTAGTTCTTTGCTGATTTTAAATTCCATCGGCTTCGATTTTTTGAGTGAGTGCTATAAAGTCCTCAACGCTAAGTTGTTCTGGACGAAGATCTAATACCTTGTCTTCTCTTAAATTATCCGACAAATTTAAGGTTTTTAAACTGTTACGCAAGGTTTTTCTACGTTGTTGAAATGCTGTTTTTACTACCGTGAAAAATAATTTTTCGCCACAAGGCAAACTAAAGTCTTCTTTTCGTCGCAAACGCATCACCCCTGATTTTACTTTCGGCGGTGGATCAAAAACATGCTCATCTACTGTAAACAAGTATTCGGCATGATAAAAAGCTTGCGCTAAAACGGATAAAATACCATAGGCTTTACTTCCTTTTTTTTCACAAATACGCTGTGCTACTTCTTTCTGAAACATTCCCGAAAATTCCGGAATTTGATGACGAAATTCCAAAGTTCTAAACACGATTTGTGTCGAAATATTGTAGGGAAAATTGCCAATAATAGCAAATTGCTTGCCTTCAAAAACTTCTTTTATATCATAGCGTAGAAAGTCCTTCGAAATGATTTTATCTTTCAACTTGGGATAATTGGCATCCAAATACGCCACCGACTCCGTGTCAATCTCAATCACATAGGTAGTGGTGGGTTTGTCCAATAAATATTTGGTCAAAACTCCCATACCCGGACCAATTTCTAACACATCATTATAACCTTCTAAACTTAAGGTGTCGGCTATTGCTTTAGCAATGCTTTCATCTTTTAGGAAATGTTGTCCGAGGTGTTTTTTAGCTTTTACTTTTTCCATTATGTGATTGCGAGGCACGAAGTAATCTCGCTTTTTTTTATTTGTGTTCAGAAATCAATTCCAATTCTGTTCTAAAAGCCAGCATTTTTTCGCCAAATAATTGGTAACTTTCTTGACGGAATCGCGGTGCATCTTCAGCATAATACTTGTCCAAAGTCGCTTTACTATCCGTTGTAAATTGAATCGAATAGGTCGTTCCTCCCATTTCTTCTTCTATCAAAACCTTTACAATTTTAGCCGAAGAAAATTTTCCCGTAGCCAAAATAGCTGGAATTCGGGTTTGTTGCATCCATTGTAACCATTGGTCTTGAACGCTTTCGTGTATATTTACTGTTACGTTGTAAAGTATCATATTTGTTTTTGCGTATGTTATTGATGTATTTATTAGGTCATTTTTTAACCTAATAAATTGGGTTTTGACTTGCTTTTGTTGGATTTTATATTTCCAATTGATTCATTACAACACAAATGGGATTGGTTACGTAAAGTAAAAATCGCTAGATGTGTATAGAGTAATTAGTTTATAATATCAAACCCGCAATACGGACGCAATACTTCTGGAATTACGATCCCTTCTGGTGTTTGGTAATTTTCTATAATGCCCGCCAAAACTCTTGGCAAAGCCAATGAACTTCCGTTTAAGGTATGTGCCAATTGGTTTTTTCCGTCCTTGTCTTTGAAACGCAATTTCAAACGGTTCGCTTGGAATGTTTCAAAATTAGACACCGAAGAAATTTCCAACCAGCGATCTTGAGCTGTAGAAAATACTTCAAAATCATAGGTCAATGCCGAAGTGAACCCCATATCACCACCACACAAACGTAAAATTCTATACGGTAATTTGAGTTCTTGTAAAATGTTTTTTACATGTTCTACCATACCGTCCAAAGCCTCGTAAGATTTGTCTGGATGCTCCACTCGAACAATTTCTACTTTGTCAAATTGGTGCAAACGATTCAATCCGCGTACGTGCGCTCCATACGAACCTGCCTCACGACGGAAACATGGGGTATACGCTGTACATAAAACAGGCAATTCACTTTCGTTCAAAATCACATCGCGGAACAAATTGGTCACTGGAACTTCTGCCGTTGGAATCAAATACAAATCGTCAATTGTTGAATGGTACATTTGTCCTTCTTTGTCTGGCAATTGTCCGGTTCCGTAGCCTGATGCTTCGTTTACTAAGTGTGGCACTTGCATTTCTTTGTAACCCGCTGCGGTATTTTTATCTAAAAAATAATTAATTAAAGCACGTTGCAAACGCGCTCCTTTTCCTTTGTAAACCGGGAAACCCGCTCCTGTAATTTTCACCCCCAACTCAAAGTCGATGATGTCGTATTTTTTTACCAATTCCCAATGTGGTTGCGCTCCTTCGTGCAAAACAGGAATAGCACCTTCTTCAAAAACGTTTAGGTTTTCTTCGGGTGTTTTTCCTTCCGGAACTATGTCGGCTGGTAAATTAGGTAGTGTGTATAATTTTTGCGTTAATTCTTCGGCTAAAGCTTCTGCTTTTTCTCCCAAATCTTTGCTTTTTTCTTTTAGAGCAACGGTCTTTTCTTTTAAAATGCCAGCTTTTGCTTTTTCGCCACTTTTCATCAATTCGCCAATGTCTTTGGACAATTTATTAGATTCGGATAAAGTGTTGTCTAATTCCACTTGCGTAGCGCGACGTTGCTCGTCTAATTGAACTACTTCGTCCACAATTTCTTTGGCATCGATGTTTCTTTTTGCCAAAGCTTTGATTACTTTTTCCTGATTCTCTCTAATAAATGCAATTTGTAACATAGCTTGATTTTTATAACTCTCTGTAATTTTTTGCGCCTTGCGCACGCAAATTTAAGGAAATGTTTGCTAAGAACGAGACAAAGTTGGTAGTTTTCCAAAGCTTCGTCTGTGTCTTTCGCACTTTTATAGGCTAGAAACCGTAGTTGTACCTATGATAAAAAAAGTTATTTTTGCAGTCATTCTGAATTGATTTCAGGAGTATTAAACTGTTATTATGTTAGAAAATCCAACCCGAGGCAACGCCGAACTGAGCGGAGCTAAAAGATATACCATTACGGCGGCCTTGCCCTACACGAACGGACCTATTCACATTGGCCATTTAGCGGGAGTTTACGTGCCTTCGGACATTTATTCTCGTTATTTACGACTGCAAGGAAGAGACGTTTTGTTTGTTTGCGGAAGCGACGAACACGGTGTTGCTATTTCGATGAAAGCCAAAAAAGAAGGTATTACCCCTCAAGAAGTAATCGATAAATACGATGGTATTATCCGCAAATCGTTTGTAGATTTTGGAATTTCTTTTGATAACTATTCTAGAACTTCGGCTCAAATTCATCACGAAACAGCTTCGGAATTTTTTAAAACGTTGTATGACAAAGGCGATTTTATTGAAGAAGTCACCGAGCAATTGTATGATGCCAAAGCAGATCAATTTTTGGCAGACCGATTTGTAACAGGAACTTGTCCAAAATGCAGCAACGAAGAAGCCTACGGCGATCAATGCGAAAAATGTGGCTCTACCTTAAACGCTACCGATTTGATCAATCCAAAATCGACCATTACTGGAGAAACTCCGGTTTTGAAATCGACCAAACACTGGTTTTTACCTTTGGATCGTTACGAAGCCTTTTTGAAAGAATGGATTTTAGTTGGACATAAAAACGACTGGAAACCGAACGTATATGGCCAAGTAAAATCGTGGATTGATGGGGGTTTAGAACCTCGTGCCGTAACCCGTGATTTGGATTGGGGAATTGACGTGCCGGTTGCAGGAGCTGAAGGAAAAAAATTATACGTTTGGTTTGATGCGCCTATTGGCTACATTTCTTCTTCGAAAGAATGGGCAGCCCGTGAAGGAAAAAATTGGGAACCCTATTGGAAAGACCAAGATACCAAATTAGTTCACTTTATTGGGAAAGATAATATTGTGTTTCACTGCATCATTTTTCCAGCGATGTTGAAGGCTGAAGGAAGTTATATTCTACCGGATAATGTGCCTGCAAATGAATTCTTGAACTTGGAAGGTAACAAATTATCGACCTCTAAAAACTGGGCGGTTTGGTTGCACGAATATTTGGAAGAATTTCCAAATCAGCAAGATGTATTGCGTTATGCTTTGACATCGAATGCACCTGAAACTAAAGACAATGACTTTACTTGGAAAGATTTCCAAGCTAGAAATAACAACGAACTCGTAGCGATTTTTGGGAATTTTATCAATCGTGTCGTGGTCTTGACGAATAAATATTATAATGGCATCGTGCCACAACCGAATCAACTTTCGGAAGTAGACGAACAAACTTTGGCCGAATTAAAAGCCTATCCAGCGGTGATTTCGAGTTCTATTGAACGGTACCGTTTTAGAGAAGCTTTGGGCGAAATGATGAACGCGGCTCGTTTAGGAAATAAATATTTGGCAGACGAAGAGCCTTGGAAAGTGATTAAAGACAATCCGGAGCGCGTACAAACTCAAATGTATGTGGCCTTGCAAATTGCTGCAGCTTTAAGTACGCTTTGCGAACCCTTCTTGCCTTTTACGGCTAAAAAATTAAGTCGCATTTTAAAAATCGATCAGCCATTAAACTGGAATGCAATTGCAGAACATAGCGATTTACTAGTTGCAGGTCACCAAATTGGCGAAGCAGAATTGCTTTTTGCTAAAATAGAAGACGAAGAAATCCAAAAACAAATCAACAAATTGGAAGCAACAAAAACAGCCAACCTGGCAGAGAACAAAAAAGCCGAACCGCAAAAAGAAGCGATTCAATTTGAGGATTTTGCCAAAATGGATTTGCGTGTGGGAACCATTTTAGAAGCCGAAAAAATGCCAAAAGCCAACAAACTTTTAATCTTAAAAGTAGACACTGGAATTGACGTTCGCACCATTGTTTCTGGAATTGCCGAAAGTTTTGCGCCAGAGGATATCATTGGTAAAAAAGTGACTGTTTTAGTGAATTTGGCACCAAGAAACCTTCGCGGCGTAGAAAGCCAAGGTATGATTTTGATGACTACTAATGCCGAAGGAAAATTAGTATTTGTCAATCCAGATGCTGAAGGTGTTGGGAATGGAGAAACAATAAATTAAACAGTTATGCAACCAAAAATAATCGCTTTTGATGCTGACGATACCCTTTGGGTAAACGAAACTTATTTTGACGAAACCGAAACAAAATTTTGCGAATTGATGCAAGATTACCTTTCGCATCAGGGGATTTCGCAAGAATTATTCAAAATCGAAATCGCCAATTTGAAGTTGTATGGTTACGGAATTAAAGGATACATTCTTTCCATGATAGAAGCGGCAATGGCTATTTCAAATAACACCATTTCTATTGAAGTGATTGAAAAAATCATTCAATATGGTAAAGAATTACTTGAAAAACCAATTGTTTTATTGGATGGCGTTGAAGAAACCTTGGAAGCTTTAAAAGGAAAATACAAATTAGTCGTTGCTACGAAAGGTGATTTATTGGACCAAAGACGAAAATTACACAATTCTGGTTTAGGGCATTATTTTCATCATATCGAAGTCATGTCAGACAAGCAAGAGATCGATTATTCCGATTTGATAAAACGTCTTGACATTGCGCCTTCTGACTTTTTAATGATTGGAAACTCTCTAAAATCGGATGTGTTACCTGTATTAAATATTGGTGGGCATGGTGTTCATATTCCGTTTCATACCACTTGGGCACATGAACGAATAGATCATACTATTGAACATGAAAATTTTCATGCTTTTGAAAAAATCACCGACGTTTTGCGATTGGTATAACAACTCATTTCACAAATTGTGAGCTCCTTATAATGAAACAAAAACTCGACCTCAATACCTGGAACCGAAAAGAACATTTTTTGTTTTTCAAACAAATGGAAGAGCCTTTTTATGGCATTACCACTACCATTGATTGTACCAAAGCTTATGCAAAAGCAAAAGAACTAGGGGTTAGCTTTTTTAGCTATTACCTTCATAAAACCTTAAGTGCAGTCAATGCGATTGAGAATTTTCGGTACCGAATTATTGAAGACGAAGTCTATGTTTTTGATGTAATTGATGCCTCGGCAACCGTAATGCGAGAAGACACCACCTTTGGATTTTCTTATATGCCGTATGCTGAAAACCCCATTGATTTTGCCCAAATTGTTCAAACTGAAATCGAACGCATTCAAACTACAACGGGTGTTTTTACCAGAGAATATCCCGAGAATTTGATTCATTTTTCTGCATTGCCATGGATTAATTTTAGTTCGTTATCGCATGCGCGAAGTTTTTCTTGGCCTGACAGTTGCCCTAAAATTTCTTATGGTAAACTATTGGATGAAAACGACAAAAAATCAATGCCTATTTCGGTTCATGTGCATCACGGTTTGGTGGATGGCTATCATGTCGGATTATTTCTAGACGCATTACAACAATTGATGAACGAATAAAAAAAGCACAAAGCCTTTTGAACTTTGTGCCTTTTAATTATTGGGGGCTATTTATTTACCTAGCAACAGGACTTCATTAACAACTATATCCGTTACGTATCGTTTTTCTCCGTTTTTATCGTCATAGCTGCGATGTGTTAATTTACCTTCAATAGCTATTTCTTTTCCTTTGGTTACGTATTTTTCAATAATTTCTGCGGTTTTACCCCAGGCGGTAACACGATGCCATTCGGTTTGTTCTACTTTATCACCATTGTCTTTGTAATAAACATCATTCGTAGCGATGGTAATTGTGGTTACTTTTTTTCCACCTTCTAAGTTTTTTACTTCAGGATCTTGACCTACTCTTCCAATTAATTGTACTCTGTTTTTCATGGCGTATAAATTAAATAGTTATAAATAAATGGGTTAACTGATTCGTTTCAATCAACGGTGCAAAGATGGAATAGGTGCCAAAAATTATTCGGTAACTAACTATTTACTTTCGGTTGTAACTATTTGTAAACGTTTGAAAACGGAAAATAATGTATATATTTGATAGATTTTAAATATATTTATTGCTCATTAACCCCTATTTTTAGTTAAAACCCCCAAATCTTATGAATAAAAGCTGTTTAGAATGCGGTGATAAAATTATTGGCCGTGAAGACAAAAAGTTTTGCAGCGATGGCTGTCGCAATGCATATAACAACAAGATTAACAAAGACAGCAATAATTTTATGCGCAACATCAACAACAAATTGCGTAAAAATTACCGCATTTTATGTGAATTGAATACCGAAGGAAAGTCCAAAACTACCCGAACTAAATTAGTCAGCAAAGGATTTGACTTTGAGTATTTTACCAATATTTTGCAAACAAAAACAGGCAATACCTATTATTTTTTATACGATCAAGGATATATGCTATTAGAGAATGAATATTACATGCTTGTCAAAAAAGATATTTAACCCAAACCCCAAATCTGCCCTGACCAATGAAAAAAAACCATTCCGCTCTTTACAGTACGCTTTTCTTACTAGTGGTGCTTGCAGTTACCTTTTTCACAATGATGCCACAATGGACATCCGATGAAGAAGGATCATTAACCGAATTCTCTACCCAAAGAGCATTCAAACAGGTACGAGCTATTTCGCGTCAGCCACACTTTGTAGGTTCTAAAAACCATGAAGAAGTAGCCAATTATTTGTTGAAAGAATTGCAAAAATTAGGATTAGAAACTTCTATTCAAGAGGGGTATACTTTGAGTGATTGGGGCAACTTGGTCAAATCCAAAAATCTATTAGCACGAATCAATGGAACCGACAGCTCAAAAGCCTTATTGCTTTTATCTCACTACGACAGTGCTCCCCATTCTTATTCTTTGGGCGCCAGCGATGCAGGTTCGGGAGTGGCCACAATTTTAGAAAGTGTTCGTGCCTTTTTACACAATAAAAAAGCCCATAAAAACGATATTATCATTCTTTTTACTGATGCCGAAGAATTGGGCTTAAATGGAGCCGCGCTTTTTGTTACCCAACACCAATGGGCCAAAGAAGTGGGTATAGTGTTAAACTTTGAAGCGCGTGGTTCTTCGGGACCAAGTTATATGTTGATGGAAACCAATGGCGGAAATGCAGGATTGGTTCGTGAATTTGCTTCCGCCAATGTGCCGCTTCCTGCTTCCAACTCCTTGATGTACAGCATCTATAAAATGTTGCCTAACGACACCGACTTAACCGTATTTAGAGAACAAGGTAATATTCAAGGATATAATTTTGCATTTATCGACGATCACTATAATTACCATACTGCTCAAGACGACAGCAAGCACCTCAACAAAAACACCCTAGAACATCAAGGAACCTATTTAATGCCGTTGTTGCAGTATTTTGCTAACGCCAATTTTGACAATACGGTTTCCAAAGAAGATTTTGTTTATTTTACCCTTCCGTTTACTTTTATCAGTTATCCTTTTAGTTGGATTATACCAATGGTATTGGTTGCTTTACTTCTATTTGTATTCCTAGTTTTTATAGGGATTGGTAAACGAATAGTATCGTTCAAAGAAATTGGCAAAGGAAGTATTCCGTTTTTGGGTGCTACACTTACCAGCGGATTATTGGCTTATTTTGGATGGAAATTCTTGCTGAAGTATTATCCCCAATACAACGACTTGCTCAACGGATTTACCTACAACGGTCATTCATATATTGCCGGATTTGTAAGCTTAACTATTGCTATTTGTTTTGTTTTTTACCATTTTTTCTCCGAGAAAAAAATCACAATGAATCATTATGTTGCGCCACTTTTCCTTTGGTTAGTGATCAATTGTGGGTTGGCCTTTGGTCTAAAAGGAGCCGGATTTTTAATCATTCCCGTGTTTTTTGGATTGATTGCATTTGGGTTTTTTATTTTGACGCAAAAATCAAATACGATTCTCAATATCATTTGTAGTATTCCTGCACTATTAATTATTGCGCCATTTATACAAATGTTTCCTATCGGACTAGGACTTAAAGTACTTTTTGGAAGTGCTATTTTAACCGCCTTAACCTTTGGATTACTTTTGCCCGTTTTTGGGGCTTACACCAAAAAAGGCATGTGGTCGTTATTGTTTTTTGTTCTTGCCGGTATTTTTTTTGCGAAAGCACACATTCAATCCGGTTATGAATTAGGCAAAGCCAAATCGAACAGCCTGCTGTACATTTACAATGCCGATACTGAAAAAGCCAATTGGGTCACCTACGATACCAATTTAGATGCTTGGACCAAAAGCTATTTGGGCAACCAACCCAAATCAGCTGATTTTATGAAAGACATTCCGTTATTTAGCAAATACAATTCTGGATTTACTTATGCTGCCGAAGCGCCTAAAAAAGAATTGGAAGAACCAACTATTGAATTTTTAAAAGATCAAATTGATGGCGACAAACGCGAATTAAAAATCAGAATTACTCCTAATCGAAATGTGAATCGCTATGATGTTTTTGCTTCCGAGGAAATGATCCTGTACCATTTTAAAGCAAATGAAGTGCAAGCTATTGGACAAAAAGGAGATAAATACGATCGCAAAAGAGGTAAAAAAATCTTGAGTTATTATGTTGTAGGCAACGAACCGCTCGAAATAGAATTCAGCATCGATACACTTGTACCTTTTGATATGGAATTAGTAGAAAGTTCCTTTGACTTGATGCGTAATGAGTTGTTCCCAATGATCAAAAGACAAAATTGGATGATGCCAACGCCTTTCGTTTTGAATGATGCGGTGGTAATTCAGAAAAAAATCATACCGAAACCCGTAGTAAAAAAAGTAGTGGAAAAAGTAGTTGAAATTACTCCTGTTCAAGATAGTATTACAGAACCAAAACCGGAAATTGAAACAGAAACACCTAAAGTTCCCTAAACTACAACTATGACACAAATCAGTATTTTAGGCTGTGGTTGGCTGGGTTTGCCTTTGGCAAAATCCTTACTTCAAAATGGATTTTCGATCAAAGGTTCTACTACCTCATTGGAAAAAATATCCCTGTTAGAATCGGAAGGTATCACTCCATTTTTAGTGCGATTAGAGGAACAACAAATCAGCGCATCTGTTGCTGATTTTTTAGCTGATAGCCAAATCTTAATCATCAACATTCCGCCCAAATTAAGAGGCGGTTCTACCGAAAATTTTGTGGCCAAAATAACTACTTTGCTTCCTTTCATTGAAAATTCAACCGTTGAAAAAGTGCTTTTTGTGAGCTCAACTTCGGTTTATGGTGAGGACAATGAATTTGTTTCTGAGGTAACCGTCTTGAATCCAGATACAGAAGGCGGACGCCAACTGGCAATTGTAGAAAATGTATTGCAAAAAAATAGTCGATTTCAAACTACTATTCTTCGTTTTGGAGGTTTAATTAGCGATGAACGAAATCCAGTTCGGTTTTTGTCTGGCAGAGAGACTATTGAAAATCCAGACGCCCCCATCAACTTGATTCATCAAGACGATTGTATTGGCATCATTGAAAAAATTATTGCCCTAAATTCTTGGGACGAAACTTACAACGCAGTCGCACCATTCCATCCAACCAGACAAGAATATTATACTCAAAAAGCGACCGAATTGAATTTGGCTTTGCCTAAATTTGCGGCTTTGAATACTATTGTGGGAAAAACGATTTTGAACAACAAATTAATCGAAGTCCTTGAATATTCCTTTATAAAACCAACATTATAACGTGAGAACCCGAATTAAAAATGCTTTTTTAGCCAAAGTAAACACTATTGGATTACCCATTTTGGCATTATGCTGGGTCAGTTTTTTTTGGGGAACCACTTGGATAGCTTCAAAAGAAGGGGTGAAACACATGCCGGCTTTGCAACTCGCTGCGATCAGACAATTTATTGGAGGAATCATTTATATCAGCTACTTTTTGTGGAAAAAAACACCTTGGCCGAAAGGCAAACAATGGAAATTCATTTTGATTTTAAGTGTGCTTAATTTCGTTTTGAGTAATGGGTTGAGTACTTGGGGAGTAAAATTTATCAGTAGCGGTTTAGGAGCTATCATTGGAGCATTGGTCCCGCTATGGGTAGTGATTATTAGTTTTTTCAGAGGAGAGCGCTTGGCTAAAGCAGCTATTTTAGGATTAATAATTGGGTTTTCGGGAATATGCGTTGTCTTCTACGATCATTTAAGTGATTTCTTTATCGCTGATTTCCGTTTTGGAATTTTTCTATCTATTGCTGCCACACTAACTTGGGCTTTTGGAACTTTATATACCAAGAAAAAAGCGGCAAGTTTTAATCCGTATTTTGGATTGGGATTGCAAATGTTTATTTCGAGTATTTTACTTTTTGCCTTTACAGGCGCTACAGGAACCTCGGTGAGTTTGTCTGAAATTCCGGCAGTTTCGTGGTGGGCCATTGGTTATTTGGTTTTATTTGGTTCGGTATTTACGTTTATTGCTTTCATTTATGCCTTGCAACGTTTGCCATCCGAAATCAGTAGTATTTATGCCTATGTCAATCCTATAATAGCGGTACTATTGGGTACCGTAATTTTTAATGAGCCACTTACCATTCCTATTGTCATTGGCGGAAGCATCACTTTAGTTGGATTGTACTTAGTCAATAAATCTATGCAGAAAAGTAAAATATAGAAACCATGTACACAAGCATTGAAATTAAAGAATTGCCTCAAACTAATTGGGCATTTATCACTCATATTGGGGTGGAAGGATTAGAGAAATCTTATGGCAAATTACTACAATGGGCAATCCCTAAAGGTCTTGTCAACGACAATTTAAAATTAGGTCGTATTTATCACGATAGTTTTAAATTTACTGAGCCTGACAAAGTAAGAATGAGCGTTTGTCTTATGTTATCCGAACCGGTTGCAACCCAAGGCGAAATTGGTTTGGTTTCGATTCCAAATGGAAAACATATTGTCGGACGTTATGAGATTGCTCCTCATGATTTTGGGAAGTCTTGGCAATCGCTATTTATTTGGATGAATGAGAAGGGGTATAAAAAAGCAGACCAAAACCCATTTGAAATAATGCACAACGATTTCAATGAGCATCCGGAGAAAAAATGCATTGTCGATTTCTGTATTCCTATTTTATAATAAATACAAAGCGGGTATCTTATTTCAAATAGAATACAATTTAGATTTCGTATTTTTGCTTCAAATTTTGAAAATGAAAGCTTTTCTACACCACTATCGTTTCTTTTTTGGAGGATTAATTGTCTTTTCAATTATTACGATTTCTTTGTTTTATTCGGCTTTGAAACCCGCCAAAACTTTACCCATATACAATCCTGCAGATGTAAATCCAGAATTAGTAGATAGTACGATTCAATACAAAAGTAAATACCACACCATTGCTGATTTTTCTTTTGTCAACCAAAATGGAAAAACCATTACCCAAAAAGACTATGATGGTAAAATTTATGTAGCCAATTTCTTTTTTACGACCTGCGGATCTATTTGCCCAAAAATGACCACTAACCTAGAAGATGTTCAAAAAGCCATTCTCAATAATCCGAAAGTCCTGTTGCTTTCGCATACTGTTTTTCCCGAAACAGATAGTGTTCCCGTTTTAAAACGATATGCCATCAAACACCATGTGAATGATAGCAAATGGAATTTAGTCACTGGTGATAAAAAAGCCATTTATTCCATGGCGCGTAAATCGTATTTAGCCGTAAAATTGGGCAAACCCGAAGAGTTGTATGATATGGTTCACACTGAAAATTTTGTTTTGGTGGACCAAAAAAGACGCGTTCGCGGTTTCTATGACGGGACGAATAAAGAAGACGTGCAACGCCTCATAGAAGACATTGCTTTTTTATCCGAACAATAAAATTACTTTCCATTGATTTTTTAGTATAAAAATGATAATTATCATTTGGTTTACTATTAAAATCTGTACTTTTGCAATCTTAATTCAATCTAAATAAGGTTTGCATACCACTCTAAACATACTTAAAAAAGGCGAAAAAGCCATCATCAAGGAATTTGATGTTGATGCGGTACCTTTGAAATTATTGGAGATGGGTTGTTTACCGGGCAATGTGGTTGAATTACTACAAATAGCGCCTTTTGGCGATCCGCTCTATTTAAATATTAATGGTTCACACGTTGCTATTCGAATAGAAACAGCCAAGGAAATTGAAGTTGATTTAATCGAAAACAACTAATGCTAAGCAGTCACAACATCAACGTAGCGCTAATTGGTAATCCTAATGTGGGGAAAACTTCGGTTTTTAACCAACTGACAGGATTGAATCAACAAGTGGGTAATTATCCCGGCATTACGGTGGAGAAAAAAATTGGCTTTTGCAAATTACCTAATAATTACAAAGCCAACATTCTTGATTTACCAGGAACCTACAGTTTGAATGCAAGTTCTATTGATGAAAATGTGGTGATTGAATTGTTGTTGAACAAAAATGATAAACTCTATCCTGATGTGGCTTTGGTAGTTACTGATGTAGAGAATTTAAAACGGAACCTACTCCTTTTTACCCAAATCAAAGATTTAGAAATTCCTACCATATTAGTCATTAACATGGCTGATCGAATGAAACACAATGGAATTTCTTTAGATATTCCTTATTTGGAAGAAAAACTCAAAACAAAAATTGCTTTGGTGAGTTCCAGAAAAGGAACTGGAATTGACGAACTGAAGCAACTTATTGTTAACTATAAATCGATTCCGAAAGAACCCTGTTTGAACGCTTCGATCATCGACGAGGAATATTTTGAAACCTTACGCAAAACCTTCCCAAATCAATTGTTGTACAAATTATGGCTGGTGATTACACAAGACGTCAACTTCTTGAATTTGGATCGTAATGAAATTCGGAATTCGTATACCAAATCGCATTCTGACTTAAAACGTTTGCAGCAAAAAGAAACTATAAAACGCTATCAGTTCATCAATGATGTATTGAAAGAAGGGTTGAAAATTGATACCAGTATTGCCAAAGATTTTCGTTCTATTTTAGATCGTGTATTGACTCACAAAGTTTGGGGTTATGCCATTTTCTTTTTCATTCTTTTTGGAATTTTTCAATCCATTTTTGAATGGTCTAAAATTCCAATGGATTTTATAGATAGTGCTTTTGCTTCCTTGAGTGCTTTGGCAAGCGAAAAATTACCTGCAGGCGTATTGACTAATTTGATCGCGCAAGGGATCATTCCTGGTATTGGAGGCATCCTAATTTTTATTCCGCAAATTGCTTTTCTTTTTATGTTCATTTCCATTTTGGAAGAAAGTGGCTACATGAGCCGCGTCGTTTTTTTAATGGACAAAATCATGCGCAAATTTGGTTTATCTGGCAAAAGTATTGTGCCTCTAATTTCGGGTACAGCTTGTGCTATTCCAGCCATTATGGCCACCCGAAACATTGAAAACTGGAAAGAAAGATTGATTACAATTTTAGTAACTCCATTTACCACTTGTTCGGCAAGACTTCCTGTTTATGCGATTATTATTGCGTTGGTAATCCCTGACGAACGCGTTTTTGGCATCATCAATATGCAAGGATTAACCTTAATGTTGTTGTACCTTTTAGGTTTTGGAATGGCCATATTCTCTGCCTACATTTTGAATACCATTTTGAAAATAAAAGGCAAAACCTATTTTGTTGTCGAAATGCCCAATTACAAATTGCCTATGTTTAAAAACGTAGCGATCAATGTAATTGAGAAAACTAAAGCCTTCATTTTTGGCGCAGGAAAAATCATTTTAGCCATTTCTATCGTATTGTGGTTTTTGGCTTCTTATGGTCCCGGTGATAAATTCCGAAATGCTGAAAAAATTGTTTTGGAGAAAAACCTTGAGAAACCATTAAATACTGCTAAATTACAAAATGCGATCGCTTCGCAAAAACTAGAAAACTCCTATATCGGATTAATGGGTAAAACCATTGAACCTGTTATTTCTCCTTTAGGTTACGATTGGAAAATTGGCGTAGCGATTATAAGTTCATTTGCAGCACGAGAAGTGTTTGTGGGAACTCTAGCTACAATTTATAGCGTGGGAGATAGTGACAACGACAATACAATTAAAAACAAAATGCAAGCCGAAATCAATCCTGAAACCGGTCAAAAAATATTCAATTTTGCCTCAGGAATTTCGTTATTATTATTCTACGCTTTTGCGATGCAATGTGCTAGTACGATTGCCATCACTAAAAAAGAAACCAACTCTTGGAAATGGCCTTTAGGACAATTAATCTTCATGAGTGGATTGGCCTATGTAGTGGCTTTAATCGCTTTTCAAATCCTAAAATAACGGATTATGATTCAAGAAATTCTTGCCTTTGGTGTACTAATTCTAGCTCTTTCTTTTTTGATTCGAAAGTATTTTTGGAAGAAAAAATCAGATAAAAATTGTGGTAATGGCGATTGTGGTTGCGCTTAACCTAAAGCCACGTCCAGCATCATCATTACAATAAAACCTCCAATAAATCCAAGTGTTGCAATATCCGTGTTATTATCTTGTTGCGTTTCTGGAATCACTTCTTCTACTACTACAAAGATCATAGCGCCTGCGGCAAATGCTAAAGCGTAAGGCAGCAACGGCGTGAAAAAAGTAACTGCTACAGCCCCTAAAACTCCTGCAACGGGTTCTACTAATGCCGAAGCTTGGCCATACATAAAACTTTTTCTTCTGCTCATTCCCATTCGGCGCAAAGGCATCGAAACAGCAATTCCTTCAGGAAAATTTTGAATTCCAATTCCGATAGCTAAAGTCAAAGCACCAGCTATAGAGGCTTCCGGAATTCCGGCAGCTACACCACCAAATAAAACACCAACTGCCAATCCTTCGGGAATATTGTGTAAAGTAATGGCCAAAACCAGCAATGTGGTGCGTTGCCAAGGTGATTTCACTCCCTCTGATTCTTGAAAATTAATATGTAAATGGGGCAATACCTTATCCAAACCAAAAATGAACAAAGCCCCAAGAAAAAATCCAACCGAAGCCGGAATTACTTTTATAAATCCTTCACCGGCAGTCATTTCAATGGCAGGTGCCAACAAACTCCAAAAACTAGCCGCCACCATAACTCCGCCTGTAAATCCAAGCATTCCGTCCAAAACCACTCGATTCATGTTTTTAAAAAAGAAAACAAAAGAAGCGCCTAAGGCCGTTAAAAACCAAGTAAATAGTGTTGCATACAAAGCCGCTAAAACCGGATCTATACTTTCGAAATAATCAATTACAGTTTGAAACATAATTATTTTTTTTGCAAATCTACTACATTTATCATTTTTTCGATTGGAATACTCTTATTTTTGGTGTTTATTGAAGTGAATTTTTTAATATGAAACAATACGACTACATTTTTACCGGCGCAGGCTTATCCGCATTAATGACGGTGTATAAAATGGTATTGTCTAAAAAATTTCAAACCAAACGCATTTTACTATTAGATGAAAATGCCAAACAAACTAATGACCGAACTTGGTGTTTTTGGGACCAAAAAGAATCTCTATGGGAACCCTCCGTTTCAAAAAAATGGAATTCGGTGGTGTTTGCCAATAGCGATTTTACTAAAAATTTAGACCTACATCCCTATCATTACAACAAAATTCAAGGATTGGATTTTTACAATCAAGTATTGAATTTGATTGCAAAGCAAAAAAATATTGATTTTGTCCAAGAAAAAGTACATGAAATTGAAGAATCAGACAGCATTGTTTTGGTAAAAACCGAAAGTCAAAGTTTTTCGTGTACTACACTTTTCAATTCGATTTACAATCCTTCATTGGCAACTAATCAAACCAAATATCCGTTGCTGCAACAGCATTTTCTGGGTTGGTTTATCCAAACCGAAACTCCTATTTTCAATTCGGAACAAGCCACTTTTATGGATTTTTCGGTAGAACAAAAAGGAAACACTCGCTTTATGTATGTTTTGCCAACATCGCCAACCGAAGCATTGTTGGAATACACTTTGTTTTCAAAAGAGTTGCTTTCAAAAGAAGAATACGAAGCTGAAATTGAAAAGTACCTTCAACAATTAGGAATCAGCCAGTACACCATTCTTGAAAAAGAAGTGGGTACCATTCCCATGACTTGTTATCCATTTTGGAAACACAATACCAAAAATGTCATCAATATTGGTACTGCTGGCGGTTGGACCAAAGCCAGTACGGGATTTACTTTTAAAAATGCCGACAAGAAATCAAGTGAATTGGTATCGTTTATGGAAACCCAGACCGATGGCAGAAAGTTTCATTCCAAGACCAAATTCTGGTGGTACGATCTCTTGCTTTTGGATATTTTAGATCAAAAAAACGAAACGGGATCGGCTATTTTCTCAGCCCTTTTCGAAAAGGGAAATGCGCCACTGATCCTAAAATTTTTAGATGAAGAAACTTCGTTTTGGGAAGACTTACAAGTCATTTGGAAATGCCCAAAAGGACTATTTATCAATGCTTTATTGAAACGACTATTCCGATTTTAATTGGGCTATGTAACGATAACAAATCTTTATGATTTGATTCCTTCTTTAGACCAGATTTCTATTTATCTTTGCCAAAGATTTTATTAAATCAAATACCGTACATCATCAATTAAATATAAATAATTATGTATCCAGAAGAAATGGTAAGACCAATGAAAGCCGAATTAGTGGACGCTGGTTTTCAAGATTTACATACTGCTGAGGCTGTTGAAAACGCTATCAAAGGAGCAGGAACCACTTTAGTAGTGGTAAATTCTGTTTGTGGTTGTGCTGCAAGAAATGCACGTCCAGGAGCAAAAATGAGTTTAGAAGGCGCTAAAAAACCAGATCATTTGATTACGGTTTTTGCAGGAGTTGATAAAGAAGCAGTTGATGCAGCGCGTCAACACATGTTCCCTTTTCCTCCTTCTTCGCCAAGTATGGCTTTGTTCAAAGACGGTGAATTAGTTCATATGTTAGAGCGCCACCACATTGAAGGCCGTCCAGCCGAATTAATTGCTGAAAACTTACAAGACGCTTACGCTGAGTTTTGTTAAACTAAACCAGTATTTTAAAAAACCTTTTAGAGAGTAATTTCTAAAAGGTTTTTTCTTTATTGTCATTTTCAAAATTTCAAATTACCTTTGTACCCGAGTTCTTCCATTTAGAACTCATACATAATTTCTCACTTAAACGTTTATAGCATGCAACTGTACAACACCTTAAGCGCAGAAGAAAGAGCCGAACTGATTGATCAAGCCGGCAAACAAAGACTTACTTTGTCTTTCTATGCGTATGCCAAAATTGAAGACCCTAAAAAATTTAGAGACGATTTATTCGTTGCTTGGAATGCCCTTGATGCCCTTGGGCGAACTTATGTTGCCAAAGAAGGTATCAATGCGCAAATGAGTGTTCCGGCCGAAAATTTTGAAGCCTTTCGCGAGACCTTAGAAGTGTATCCTTTTATGCGCGGCATTCGTTTGAATGTAGCGGTAGAACATGACGATCATTCGTTCTTAAAATTAACGGTAAAAGTGCGCGATAAAATTGTGGCCGACGGTTTGAACGACGAAACCTTTGATGTAACCAACATTGGCGTACACTTAAAAGCAAAGGAATTCAATCAGATTTTAGACGATCCCAACACGATTGTAGTCGATTTTAGAAATCATTACGAAAGTGAAATTGGGCATTTTAAAGGGGCCATCACACCAGATGTAGAAACTTTTAGAGAAAGTTTGCCTATCATCAATGAGCAATTGCAAGATTATAAAGAAGATAAAAATTTGGTGATGTATTGCACCGGCGGAATTCGTTGTGAAAAAGCATCGGCCTATTTTAAACACCAAGGTTTTAAAAAGGTATTCCAATTGGAAGGCGGTATTATCAACTATGCCAAACAAATCCAGGAAGAAAACTTAGAAAGTAAATTCATCGGGAAAAACTTTGTGTTTGATCATCGCTTGGGCGAAAGAATTACAGACGACATCGTTTCGCAATGCCACCAATGTGGTAAACCTTGTGATAATCATACTAATTGTTCCAATGATGGCTGCCATTTATTATTCATTCAATGTGACGAATGTAAAGCCGCTATGGAAAATTGTTGTTCGTCAGAATGTCAAGAAACCATTCACCTTCCGGTAGACGAACAAATAAAATTACGTCGCGGAAAACAGGTGGGCAACAAAGTATTCCGTAAAGGAAAATCAGAGAATTTAAAGTTCAAACACTCCGGCGAATTGTCCGATATGGCATTGGCAACAGCCATAAAATCAAATGATATTCGTCAAAAGATTAAAGTGAAAAAAGTGCTTTTAGGCAAAGTAGAACATTACTTTGTCAAAGCACAAGTAGGGCTTTTTAGTATTGAAAATAATGAATTAAACACTGGCGATACGTTGATTATTTCTGGTCCAACAACTGGAAATCAGGAATTAATTCTTGATAAAATGTTAGTCAATGGAACAGAAAATTCGACGGCTAAAATAGGTGACAAAGTAACTTTTGAAGTCCCTTTTAGAGTGCGATTGTCTGATAAATTGTATCTCAAAATACAAAATTAGCACCTCAAAAACATCAAAAACTGAATCCCATTTCGTAACTGAAATGGGATTTTTTCTTTCACAAAAAGCCTATAAACTTAAAACTAAAAAATACTATCTTTACACCTTATTCGTTTTAAGAACTTAAGTTGCATTCATTGCAACACTACATATAAATTATGGCATGTACAAGTTGTTCAACTTCAGATGGTGGTGCACCAAAGGGTTGTAAAAATAATGGGACTTGCGGCACCGATAGCTGCAACAAATTAACGGTTTTTGACTGGCTTTCTAATATGAGCGCCCCTAATGGCGAAGCTCCTTTTGACTGCGTAGAAGTCCGTTTTAAAAATGGAAGAAAAGAATTTTATCGCAATACGGAAAAACTTACCCTAAGCATTGGAGACATTGTAGCTACCCTAGCTTCTCCAGGACATGATATCGGAATTGTTACTTTAACTGGCGAATTGGTTCGAGTGCAAATGAAGAAAAAAGGGGTTAATCCTGAAAGTCCTGAAATTCTAAAAATATACCGAAAAGCATCTCAAAAAGACATTGATATTTGGTCAGCGGCAAGAGATCGTGAAGAGCCTATGAAAGTGCGCGCGCGCGAATTGGCAATTCAACAAAAATTAGAAATGAAAATTTCGGATATTGAATTTCAAGGAGACGGTTCGAAAGCTACTTTTTATTATACCGCTAATGACAGAGTCGATTTCCGATTGTTAATTAAAGATTTCGCTAAAGAATTCAACACCAGAATTGAGATGAAACAAGTTGGTTTCCGTCAAGAAGCTTCTCGTTTAGGCGGAATTGGATCTTGTGGAAGAGAGTTATGTTGCTCTACTTGGTTGACTGATTTTAGAAGTGTTAATACCTCAGCAGCTCGTTACCAACAACTGTCATTGAATCCGCAAAAATTAGCAGGACAATGTGGAAAATTGAAATGTTGTTTGAACTATGAGTTGGATACTTACATGGACGCCTTGAAAGATTTCCCTGATTTTGATACCAAATTAGTAACCGAAAAAGGGGATGCTATTTGTCAAAAACAAGATATTTTCAAAGGGTTAATGTGGTTTGCTTACACCAATAATTTTGCGAATTGGCATGTGTTAAACATCGAGCAGGTTAAAGAAATCGTTGCTGAAAATAAATTGAAAAACAAGGTGTCTTCGTTAGAAGACTTTGCAATTGAAACGGTTGACGAACAAGAAAAGAACTTTAACAATGCGATGGGACAAGAGAGTTTAACTCGTTTTGACCAACCTAAGAAAAAGAAAAGACCTAACAAAAAACCGAGACAAGCTGTAGATGGTAATCCAGGAAACAACAGACCTGCTAACCCAAACAACAACAAGCCTTCGGGAAATAATACTAACAGACCAAACAATAACAAGCGTCCGAATCCAAACCAAAAAAGTGGAGAGCCTAGAAAACCGATAATTATTACTAAAAATGAGGATAAAAAATAGTCTTGTTTTTCTTTTAATGGGAATTCTCTTTTTTTCATGTGATAAAAAAAGAGTGTTTGACGAATACCATTCGGTTGGTAGTGCTTGGCACAAGGACAGCACGGTTACATTTGAATTACCCGAATTGGATTCGACTAAACGCTATGATTTGTTTGTCAATTTGAGAAGTAATGACAATTATCCGTTCAATAATTTGTTCTTAATTGTAGCTTTAGAATTGCCCAATGGATTTACCAAAGTGGATACTTTGGAATACCAAATGGCCAATCCAGACGGCACTTTATTAGGAGAAGGATTTACGGATATCAAGGAGAGTAAATTATTCTACAAAGAGAAAGTGAAATTTAGAGGGAAATACAAAGTATACATCAAACAAGCCGTTCGCGAAACAGGAAAAGTGCCTGGTGTAGAAGAGCTTGAGGGAATTACAGACGTAGGTTTTAGAATTGAAAATAAAGAATAAAAACAGTATGGCGATTATCAATAGAAAAAAAAATCAGGTACCAGATTCTGAAAAAGACATTCAATATTATTCCAAGTTATTCTGGAAATATTTCTTTTATGGCATGGGAGGCATCGCCTTATTTTTCCTATTTGCTTCTTGGGGGCTTTTAGGCTCAATGCCGTCGTTTGAAGACTTAGAAAATCCAGATTCTAATTTAGCCACCGAAATTATCTCTGCTGACGGAGTCGTAATTGGAAAATATTTTGAAAAAAACCGTTCCCAATTAAAGTATTCCGACTTGCCTAAAAATTTAGTTCAAGCCTTAGTAGCAACCGAAGATGCTCGTTTTTACGATCACTCCGGAATTGACGGAAGAGGAACGTTAAGAGCTATATTGAGTTTTGGAACTTCGGGAGGAGCAAGTACGCTAACCCAACAATTAGCCAAACAATTATTTCATGGAGAAGGTTCCAAGTTTTTACCGTTTCGTATTATCCAAAAAGCAAAAGAATGGATTATTGCCATTCGCTTAGAAAGACAATACACCAAAAACGAAATCATTGCCATGTACTGCAACGTATATGATTTTGGAAACAACTCCGTAGGGGTGAACTCGGCAGCCAAAACTTATTTCTCAAAAGAACCGAAAGACCTAACAATTACAGAATCTGCTGTTTTGGTGGGTATGTTTAAAAACTCCGGTTTGTACAACCCGGTAAAAAATATCGAAGGGGTAACCAATAGACGTAACGTAGTATTGAAGCAAATGGAAAAAGCGGAAATTATTACCGAAGCTCAAAAACTACAATTACAACGTTTACCAATCAAATTAAACTTCAAATTAGAAAGTCACAAAGACGGAACTGCTACCTATTTCAGAGAATATTTGAGAGAATACATGAAAAAATGGGTAGAAGAAAATAAAAAACCAGACGGTTCAGATTATAACATTTACAAAGACGGATTGCGTATTTATACTACCATTGATTCGCGCATGCAATTGTATGCAGAAGAGGCAGTAGAAGCGCATATGGCTAATCTACAAGAAGAATTCTTCGACCAAGCCAAAGAGAATAAAAACGCACCATTTGTAAATATTTCGCAAGCCGAAACGGATCGTATCCTGAAAAAAGCCATGAAAGCTTCTGCACGATGGAACATCATGGAATCCAATGACAAAAGTGAAGATGAAATCATCGCTTCGTTCAAACAAAAAACCAAGATGAAAGTCTTCACTTGGAAAGGAGAAAGAGACACGATTATGACGCCTTTAGATTCTATTCGTTATTACAAACACTTCTTGCAATCAGGTTTAATGGCCATGGAACCACAAACCGGAAACATCAAAGCGTGGGTGGGTGGTATCAATTACAAATACTTTCAATACGATCACGTTGGTCAAGGAGCGAGACAAGTAGGTTCTACCTTCAAACCCTTTGTATACGCAACTGCGATAGAACAATTAGGCATGTCGCCATGTGATTCTATTTTGGATGGTCCGTTTATGATTCGCAAAGGAGAACACAACGTTACCGAAGATTGGGAACCTAGAAACTCAGATAATAAATATAGGGGAATGGTCACTTTAAAAAGAGCATTGGCCAATTCCATCAATACGGTTTCGGCCAAATTAATTGACAAAACAGGTCCTGAAGCTGTGGTTGAATTAACACATAAATTAGGGGTAACCTCTGAAATTCCAGCGCAACCTTCTATTGCACTTGGTGCAGTAGAAATTACCGTACAAGATATGGTGGCTGCTTATAGTACTTTTGCCAACCAAGGAGTCTATGTAAAACCTCAATTTTTAAGAAAAATTGAAGACAAAAGCGGGGTCGTCCTTTACGAACCTGTTCCTGAGTCTCACGATGTCTTGAACAAAGACATTGCATTTGCCGTGATCAAATTATTAGAAGGGGTTACCGAAGGCGGATCTGGAGAACGTTTGCGCACCGAAGGTGGTGGAAACGGAGACAACCGTTGGACTGGCTATCCGTATATGTTTAAAAATCCAATTGCCGGTAAAACCGGAACCACTCAAAATCAATCCGATGGGTGGTTTATGGGAATGGTTCCTAATTTAGTTACCGGAGTTTGGGTAGGTTGCGAAGACCGTTCCGCGCGTTTCAGAAGTCTTACTTACGGTCAAGGAGCAACAGCAGCCTTACCTGTTTGGGGGTATTTCATGAAAAAATGTTACGAAGACGAAACGCTCAATGTGTCCAAAGAAGATTTTGACAGACCCGCTAATCTTGGCATTAAAGTAGATTGTTATTCTAGACCTGCTGCGGTAGTTAAAGACTCTACTGATACGGAACAAAGCACCGAAGAGTTCGAATTATAGTTCTTGTTACAGGAGCTATTTCCCGCCATTCACTGTATCTTTATGGCTAAAACCTAGCCATAAAGGATGCTGTTACTGCCGGGGCTAAGGGTTGTGTTTTCAATTGGAAAATTGCAACTTAAATACTGTTTTTAAATTCATGAATTAATACTAATACACATGATTAACAAAAAAGTATCCTCCGCACATGAAGCGCTTCAAGGTATTGAAGACAACATGACCCTTATGTTGGGCGGCTTTGGATTGTGCGGTATTCCCGAAAATGCTATTGCTGAACTCGTTCAAAAACAAACCAAAAACTTGACCTGTATTTCTAACAACGCAGGCGTTGACGATTTTGGATTGGGACTATTATTACAACACAAACAAATCAAAAAAATGATTTCTTCCTATGTGGGAGAAAACGCCGAATTTGAACGCCAAATGCTATCGGGCGAACTCGAAGTGGAGCTCATTCCACAAGGTACTTTGGCCGAACGTTGTCGTGCATCCCAAAATGGCATTCCGGCTTTTTTCACTCCAGCTGGCTACGGAACCGAAGTTGCACTAGGAAAAGAAACTCGAGAATTCAACGGAAAAATGCACGTTTTAGAGCATGCTTTCCAAGCCGATTTTGCCATTGTAAAAGCATGGAAAGGCGACACAGCAGGCAATCTAATTTTTAAAGGTACTGCACGTAATTTTAATCCGTGTATGGCAGGTGCCGCAAAAATCACCATTGCCGAAGTGGAAGAATTAGTTGAAGCCGGCAGCTTAGATCCGAACCAAATTCATACACCAGGAATATTCGTACAACGCATTTTTCAAGGAGAAAAATTTGAAAAGAGAATTGAGCAACGGACTACTCGTAAAAAATAATTTGAAAATTATTCAATTTGAAAATTTGAAAATAAAATGGCACTAGATAAAAATCAAATCGCAGAAAGAATAGCACAAGAAGTCAAAGACGGCTTCTATGTCAATCTAGGAATTGGAATTCCAACCTTGGTGGCTAATTATGTGCGCAACGATATTTCGGTGGAGTTTCAATCGGAGAACGGCGTGCTTGGCATGGGGCCTTTCCCGTTCGAAGGCGAAGAAGATGCCGATTTAATCAACGCGGGGAAACAAACCATCACTACCCTTCCTGGAGCCAGTTTTTTTGATTCGGCCTTGAGTTTTGGAATGATCCGAAGCCAACAAGTCGATTTAACAATTCTTGGCGCAATGGAAGTAGCTGAAAATGGCGATATCGCCAACTGGAAAATCCCAGGTAAAATGGTCAAAGGAATGGGAGGCGCGATGGACTTAGTGGCTTCTGCAGAAAATATCATTGTGGCTATGATGCACGTTAACAAAGCCGGAGAAAGTAAGATCCTTAAAAAATGTACGCTGCCGCTAACGGGGGTAGGTTGTGTCAAAAAAGTCGTAACCGAATTGGCTGTGATGGAAATCACGCCAAAAGGTTTCAAACTATTGGAACGCGCGCCAGGTGTTAGTGTTGAACATATAATTGCGAACACAGAAGCAAACCTCATCATTGAAGGAGAAATTCCTGAAATGCTAATTAACTAAACCAAAAATGAAAAAAACCTTATTAATTCTCGCACTGCTTTTTGTAAGCATTAGCACACAAGCTCAAGAAAATGTTGACTTTTCAAAAAAGAAAGAGATTATTTCGCCAGAAATAAACGCAGATAATACGGTTACTTTTCGATTGGAAGCCAAAAATGCCAAAGAAGTAAAAGTACAAGGAGATTGTGTTCCTGAAGGCGGTTTATTAATCAAAGGAGAAGACGGGATTTGGACCTTAACTACCAAAAAACTCAATCCAGAATTGTACAGTTATTCGTTTTATGTGGATGGCGTTAAAGCTTTCGACCCAAATAATGCCTTTTTAATTCGCGATGTATCCACAGTAGTCAATGTGTTTTTAGTAGGTGGTGGAAAAGCCGACTTATACAAAGTAACCGATGTGCCTCACGGAACGGTGGCCAAACGTTGGTACCACTCTCCAAAACTAGAAAGCACACGTCGTTTGACTGTCTATACACCCGCAGGTTATGAAAGCAGTAAACAAAAATACCCTGTGCTGTACTTAATGCACGGTGCAGGTGGTGATGAAAACGCTTGGATGGAATTGGGTCGTACAGCTCAAATCATGGACAATTTAATAGCCCAAGGCAAAGCAAAGCCGATGATTATAGTCATGACGAATGGCAATGCTGATCAAACAGCCACTCCAGGAGAATCAAGCGAAGGGTTTGTAAAACCTATTTTCATGCGTCCCGCTACTTTTGCAGGTAAAACAGAGGCAGCGTTTGGTGACATTATTAATTTCATTGAAAGCAATTACCGCGTAAAGAAAGAAAAAGCGTCTCGTGCCATTGCAGGCCTTTCTATGGGAGGTATGCACAGCTTGGTGATCTCGGCAAATTATCCTACTACATTTGATTATGTAGGTGTTTTTTCTTCGGCCCTATTACAACCCAAAGATTCGCAAGCAGTAGTATATAGCGATTTTACTACCAAGTTAAAAGCGCAAAGAGACAATGGATTTAAATTGTACTGGATCGGTATTGGTAACTCAGACTTTCTTTTTGAAAGATCTAACGAATACCGTAAACTATTAGACAGCTTACAATTCAAATACGAGTACCACGAAACTTCTGGAGGCCATACCTGGTCCAACTGGCGCGATTACTTATCAGAGTTTGCTCCCATGTTATTTCAATAAAATAAAAAACCCGCTAACAATAGCGGGTTTTTTATTTTATAAAGTAGGTTATAAATTCTCAAAGAAATCATTTCCTTTATCGTCCGTAATAATGAAAGCAGGGAAATCTTTCACGGTAATTTTACGTACCGCTTCCATACCCAATTCTTCAAAGTCTACTACTTCTACCTTCAAGATGTTGTCTTGCGCTAAGATGGCCGCTGGACCACCAATAGAACCTAAATAGAATCCGCCATAAGTTTTACAAGCATCCATTACTTGTTTGGTACGGTTTCCTTTGGCCAACATAATCATACTTCCGCCTGCTTTTTGGAACTCTTCTACATACACATCCATTCGGCCTGCGGTAGTGGGTCCAAAACTTCCAGATGGCATTCCATCTGGGGTTTTTGCAGGTCCTGCATAATAAATTGGGTGGTTTTTAAAATACTCCGGCATTGGTTTACCGGCATCTAATAATTCTTTGATTTTAGCATGTGCAATGTCACGAGCTACAATCAAAGTTCCGTTTAATTTCAATCGGGTTTTAATTGGATATTGTGACAAATCAGCTAATATATCTTTCATTGGTCGGTTCAAATCTACTTCAACTGGCGCCTCCAAATGCGGTGGCGTAGCCGGTAAAAATTGTTTTGGATTGGTTTCCAATTGCTCTAAGAAAATACCGTCATTGGTGATTTTCCCTTTGATATTTCTATCAGCAGAACAGGAAACGCCTAATCCAACTGGACAAGAAGCAGCGTGACGCGGCAAACGAATCACTCGCACATCGTGAGCAAAATATTTTCCGCCAAATTGGGCTCCAATAGAACTTTCTTGGCAAAACTCCAATACTTTTTTCTCCCATTCTAAATCTCGGAAAGCCTGACCGGCCATATTTCCTGAAGTAGGTAAATTATCGAAATAACCTGCTGAGGCTTTTTTCACAGCTGCCAAATTCGCTTCGGCAGATGTACCACCAATAACCAAAGCTAAGTGATAAGGCGGACAAGCAGAGGTGCCTAAGTCTTTGATTTTTTGGCGAACGAAAGTCTCCATCGATTTTTCGTTCAACAAGGATTTAGTTTGTTGGTACAAAAAAGTTTTATTAGCAGAACCCCCACCTTTTGCTAAAAATAAAAACTCATAAGACGCTCCTTTTTTAGCATAAATATCGATCTGAGCCGGCAAATTAGATCCCGAGTTTTTTTCTTCAAACATCGAAATGGGAACAATTTGCGAATACCTTAAATTCTTATTTTGGTAGGTGTTGAAAATTCCTTTCGACAACCATTCGGCATCATCAACTCCTGTGTATACATTTTCTCCTTTTTTAGCCATTACAATCGCCGTTCCGGTATCTTGACAAGAAGGCAACTGCCCTTCTACGGCTACTACTGCGTTTTGCAATAAATTGTACGCCACAAAACGATCGTTGTCTGTCGCTTCGGGATCGTTTAAAATGTTGTTTAGTTTTTGCAAATGCGCTGTACGCAACATAAACGAAACGTCGTTCATGGCTTCTTGCGCTAACAACTCCAGTCCTTTAGGGTCTACTGTTAGAATTTCTCGGTTGCCCAATTGTTCTACTTGTACAAAGTCGGCAGTCAATTTTTTGTATTGCGTATCGTCTTTTAAAATGGGATACGGGTCTTGATATATAAAGTCCATTATTGAATTTTTAGAGGAGTAAAGTTACGGAATGTTTGACATTTACCCTTGGATTAATTTGCTAAATTACTATACTTGTTGTCAGTGTTTCGAATTTAAATTCCGAGCAAAAATTGGTAATTAAAAGAACCAACTCGCTACAAAAATAGCAGTGATCACACAAATTACATCTACCAAAAGCATGGTGCCTAAAGCGTAGCGTGTGTTTTTAATGTTGACTGAACCAAAGTATACCGCAATCACATAAAAAGTGCTTTCAGCGCTGCATTGAAAAATACTACTCAATCGACCCGTTAGCGAATCGGCTCCAAAAGTATTCATAGAATCGATTAAAAAACCACGTGATCCTGCAGAACTAAATGGGCGCAACATTGCGACAGGAAGCGCATCGGTAATTTCTTTATTCACTCCCATATTAGAGAAAATAAAGGCAATCCAATTGCTGATGATTTCAAACAAACCGCTATTTCTAAATAGCGAAATCGCTACCAACATCGCTAAAACATAAGGAAAAATAACCACTCCGGTTTTGATTCCGTTATTTGCTCCAACCACAAAGGATTCGAAAACGGTGGTGTTCGCTTCTGTGAATTTTTTCTCTTTGACAAAAGAAAATACCAAGGTGAAAGCAATAATTGCAATTAATATTAAAGCAGAAAGGTTGCTTGTAAAATAGTTTTTACCAATTAAATCCAATTGGTTTACATAGAATAACAAACCAATAATAGCTGCAATTAACACCATTAAAGACACCACTAATGAAGCGCTTTTGAAATTGATTTTTTGTTTTATACCTACGATTAAAAAAGCAGCAATAGTTCCAATAAATGACGTAATAATACAAGGCAGCATTACATCGGCTGGGTTGCTTGCGTTAGCGGCCGCACGATAGCCAATAATAGAAGTGGCAATTAAGGTTAGTCCTGAAGCGTGCAAACACATGAACATGATTTGTGCATCGCTCGCCTTGTCTTTTTCGGGATTGAGTTCTTGTAAACTTTCCATCGCTTTCAAACCAAAGGGAGTGGCTGCCGAATCCAATCCAAGGAAATTAGCAGCAAAATTTAAGGTCATATATGAAATGGAAGGATGATTTTCTGGAACAGAAGGGAATACTTTTACAAATACCGGGCTCAATATTTGAGCTAATTTCCCAGAAGCACCTGATATAATTAGCAATTCCATCAAGCCACAAAAGAAGGCTAAATACGCAATAAGAGGCAAAATCAAATCGACTAAAGTGCTTTTACAAGTAGCCAATAATCCGTCTGATTTTTGGACGCCGCTGTATATTTTTACCGTTTTGTTTGTATAGACATAAGTAGTATCAGAATTGATGACCATCGTTTGATCTGGTGCTTTAGTAATGCTGTCTTTGACAAAAGCCGGAACTTGTTCCAAATACTTTTCAGCCACTAAAATAGGATCGTCTTTTTTCCCATTTAATAAATGATCAATCGTATAATTGTCACCCGAAAACAAACTAAAAACGATAAAGGTAATTGAGGAAATAAAAATCACCAACCAAAATCTACTTAATACCATAATTTATATTTTTTGTAAATGTAATAAATCCAATGCAAAGACAATTTCAACATCAAAGACAAATTGCAATTGCAACAAAGAGTTCGTCATTATTCTTTATGTCGTATCATTTTTTTTATTAACGCTATTTGTCCCAAATGATAATGTGTGTGTTCAATTATTCCTGCTATATTTCTGAAATAATTCCCGTATTTTTCTTCGGAGAATACTTCAAATAATTTCGATTCCTCCAATTTCTCAACCTCTATTGCAAATTGTTCAGCATCGTCTAAGGTTTTTTGAACTAAATGATCCCATTCTTCTTGAGAAGTAATCGTTGGACAATCAAAACTGACTGTATCACTTGCGTTCAAGGGATGACCTTGAAATACTTTTGCTACTGGATTTACATAGTAATTGATGTGAAAAAGCAAGGTGGCTATCGTGTTAAAATCTAGGTGTTTGGCGGTGGCTTCTTGCCAACTAATATCAGCCATTGTGTCTTTCAGGTTGACAAAAGTCCAATTGCCTCCAAAATGAACGTCTCTAAAATGTTTGGCGAGTTGTTGGGCTGTTTTCATAACGTTACTAAATTAAACATGACTAATTTCGTCGTCTATTAATAAATCTTCACGGCGCAAGCGAAGGAAAATCTGTGCAACGGCAATCGTATCTTTTTCACAATAGGTCACAATACGGTCAATGTCTTTTTCTACATAAAACACATGTCCCACCTGACTACCATCGATATCGCCTTTTGAAGAGGGAATGCCCAAGATTTTACACATCAGTTTCAACGAAGTGAAATGCTTATAATCGCCAAATTTCCATAATTCTAAAGTATCTAAATGCGGGATTTCCCATGGTTTTTTACCAAATAAATTCAGCTTATTTGGAATGGAAATTTGGTTAATGATCATACGGCGCGCCAAAAACGGAATGTCAAATTCCTTGGCGTTGTGGCCGCACAAAATATGTTGGGCTTGATTAAAATGATTGTTCAACAGATTATTAAAATCGCGCAAGATTTTCTTTTCGTCTCCAAAAAAAGAAGTGACTCTAAAATTACGGATGTCTCCTTTTACTACAAAATAGCCTACGGAAACGCAAACAATTTTACCAAATTCAGCCCAAATTCCAGCGCGATCGTAAAACTCTTCGGGGCTAAAATCGTCTTTGCGTTGGTATTGGGTTTTGTGTTCCCAAAGTGTTTTCATTTCGTCGTCAAGCGAATGAAAATGTTCTTCTTCTGGAACGGTCTCGATGTCTAAAAAGAGAATGTGATTGAGGTTAATTTTTTCGATCATGGGATATAGGGGTTAAATAGTTAGACCAATTAGATTATCAGAAAATAAATATACTAAACTGCCGATATTTTAAGATTAAAATCTATCTAAATTTCTAACAATCTGAAAATCTAAATGTCTCATTCAAAAAGGCTTTGTTGCGTACTTGGGTTTTCGTGTTCGAGTAACCACTTTTTGCGCCATAAGCCACCGGCATAACCGGTAAGTGAACCGTCAGTTCCAATAACGCGATGGCAAGGCACTACTATCCACAAAGGATTTTTACCATTGGCCGAGGCAACCGCGCGAATCGCTTTGACATCGCCGAGTTGTTTGGCTAATTCCAAATAACTCATGGTTTTGCCAAAAGGAATTTTGCACAATCCTTTCCACACTTTTTGCTGAAACTCAGTTCCGGCGGGATTCATTGGAAAATCAAAATGCGTTCGTTGTCCATTAAAATAGGCTTGCAATTGCGAAACCGCTTCTTGTAGCACCAACGGAATGCCTTTTGAAATCAATCCTTCATCTGCAATTGCGATTTTTGCAATTCCATTTTCATCTCCTGTGATAGTGGCAATTCCTAAAGGGGTTTTGATGCTGGTTGTTTCCATTGGATAAAGATAAATGATTTTGGTACAAAATAAAAAACCACTCGAGTCGTCGAATGGTTTGTTTTTTAGCCCTGATAGTAGCGGCATCCTTTGCTGCCGATTTTCGGCAGGAAAGATAGAGCGGATAGCAGGATAAGCTTCTTATTTATTCAAAAGTATTGCGGCTTCTTTGGCAAAATAGGTCGAAATCAAACTGGCTCCAGCGCGTTTGATGCACATTAATTGTTCCATCATAATTTTGTCGTTGTCGAGCCAACCTCTTTCGGCTGCTGCTTTAATCATCGCATATTCGCCAGACACATGAAATACGGTTACGGGAACATTCACGGCATTTTTTACTTCACGAACGATGTCCAAATAGGCAATTCCGGGTTTTACCATGACCATATCGGCGCCTTCTTCAACGTCCCAAAGAACCTCTTTAATGGCCTCGATGCGATTGGCATAATCCATTTGGTAGGTTTTTTTGTCTTTAGGTACCACAACGTCTGATTCTCTTGGCGCACTGTCCAAGGCATCGCGAAACGGACCATAAAATGCCGACGCATACTTAGCCGAATAGCTCATAATCCCTACATTTTCGAATCCTGCTGCATCCAAACCTTGGCGCAAACGCAAAACACGTCCGTCCATCATATCGCTTGGCGCTACAAAATCAGCTCCCGCTTGTGCATGAGAAACGGCCATTTTTACTAAAGCCTCGTTAGTAGCATCATTGGCTACATCGCCCTTTTCAATGATTCCGTCATGACCGTAAATCGAATAGGGATCCAAGGCCACATCAGGCATTACGATCATCTCAGGGCAAGCTGCTTTAATCGCGCGAATGGCTTGTTGCATCAATCCGTTTGGATTCCAAGCTTCCTTGCCTGTATTGTCTTTTAGATCTTCGCTTACTTTCACGTAGATATTTACGGCACGAATACCTAAAGCAAATAATTCTAGGACTTCTTTTACGGTTAAATCAATCGAACGACGATAAATTCCTGGCATCGATGGAATTTCAACTTGCACATTTTCACCCTCTGCAATAAACATCGGAAACATAAAATCAGCCGGACTTAACGTCGTTTCACGAACTAATGAACGAATGCTTTCGTTCAGGCGTAATCTTCTACCTCTTTGTAATGGGAACATATTTATTAGTTTGTTTTTAGTATTTTGTGTGAACCGTCACATTGCGGCATTTTTTTTGAAAGCCCGCAAGTACAATCGTTCATTCCTTTTCCGTCAATAATTTGATCTGTAAATTTATTAATCCTTGAAAATCTTGTCTCAGAATGTTTTGCTGCCGCAAAAAACAAATGATAGGCTCTTTGTCTTCCCGGCGTTAAAGACTCGAAAGCAACTTTAAGTTCAGGGTTTTTGGCAAAAGCAATTTCGAGTTCTTCAATACATTCAAATTTTGCTTCAGTAGTTTTTACAATTTTAACCCCGATTTTTTCAAGCTCAATTGCTTGATTAATATAATTACTGATAGCATTTCCCTTCTTATCTAAATCTTTATTTTCAGATAATTTTATCATTCGTACATTTTGGGTGTTGTCCCCTGGTTTTTCTAATATTTCATACGAATCATTAAGGAAAGATCCTTTGAAAAACGAAACGCCGAAAGAATTCTTAAAATTGAATATCATACACACATTCTTATTTTGAAATGTGTAACAAGGGGCATTCCATTTAAGTTCTTCCTTTAAATCCGCTTTAAGCACGATCGATCGTAAACGATTTAATTCTTCTTTTCTATTTTTCTGCTCTTCAAAATAGTGGTCCAAATCAGCATTCATAACTATAATTTAAAAAAAAATACTACCATTATAAATTAAATGTATCGGTATTAATCCCTCAGCATTGTATCTTTCGCTTACAGTTAAATCCAATTTTTCGGATTTTCTAATATTCGAATTAATTTCTCTTCTTCACTCCCCGTTACCGGATGATGGTCGTAATGCCATTGCACATGAGGAGGTAAAGACATTAAAATACTTTCTATTCGGCCATTGGTTTTTAAGCCAAATAAAGTGCCTTTGTCATGAACCAAATTAAATTCGACATATCGACCACGGCGAATTTCTTGCCAAGTTCTTTGCTCAGCTGAATAAGGTAAGTCTTTTCTTTTTGCCACGATGGGTAAATACGCCTCAAGGAATGAATTCCCAACTTCAGTAACAAAGTGGTACCAATCTTCCATTGTTTGTTCTTCGGTTGCTTTTAAATAATCAAAGAATAAACCACCTATTCCACGCGCTTCATTTCTATGGGCGTTCCAAAAATAGGCATCGCATTGTTTTTTATATTTCGGATAAAAATCAGAATTATGTTTGTCACAAGCCGTTTTACACATTTGGTGAAAATGTGTTGCATCTTCTTCAAACAAATAATACGGAGTCAAATCTTGGCCTCCGCCAAACCAACTATTGATTACCTTTCCATTGTCGTCATACATTTCAAAATAACGCCAATTCGCATGTACCGTTGGCACCATCGGACTTTTAGGATGAATGACCAAACTCAATCCGCAGGCAAAAAAATCAGCTTCGCCTACGTTGAATAATTTCTGCATCGAATCGGGTAATTTTCCGTGAACGGCTGAAATGTTTACGCCTCCTTTTTCAAATACGGAACCATTTTCTATCACCCGCGTTCTTCCGCCACCGCCTTCGGGTCTGTCCCAAAGATCTTCACGAAATTTAGCCACGCCATCTAGCTCCTCTAATCCTTTACAGATTTGATCTTGTAGGTTTTGTATGTATTGGTAAAATTGGTCTTTCATTGTAAATAGCGTTTAGCCAAAAGCTGTCAGCTGTTAGCTTATTTATTGTACTCTTTAACTGCTTCCACAAATGCTTTCGCGTGATCTACCGGGATATTAGGTAAAATACCGTGACCTAAGTTGACGATATAATTGTCCTTGCCAAATTCGTCAATCATTTCGTGCACCATTTTTTTGATGGTTGGAATAGGTGACAACAAACGACTTGGATCAAAGTTTCCTTGTAAGGTAATGTTACCGCCTGTTAAATAGCGCGCATTTCTTGGTGAACAGGTCCAATCAACTCCTAAAGCTGACGCTTTCGATTTGGCCATATCGCCTAAAGCAAACCAACATCCTTTCCCGAAAACAATTACTTTGGTGTCGTCTGCCAAAGCTTCTACAATTTGGTTGATGTATTGCCAAGAAAATTCTTGATAATCTACTGGAGACAACATGCCGCCCCAAGAATCAAAAATCTGAATGGCGTTACAACCCGCTTTTACTTTTTCTTTCAGATATAAAATAGTAGTATCGGTAATTTTTTGCAATAAGGTGTGCGCCGCTACTGGATTAGAAAAACAAAATCCTTTGGCTGTATCAAAACTTTTAGACCCTTTTCCTTCTACAGCATAACAAAAAATCGTCCATGGTGAACCTGCAAAACCAATTAATGGTACCTCATCGTTCAACATTTCTTTGGTCAATTTGATGGCGTCAAAGACATAACCCAAAGTTTCGTTGACATCTGGAACAAATACTTGATTCACTTGTTCCATGGTTCGAATTGGGTTCGGGATTATCGGACCTAAGTTGTCTTTCAATTCAACATGAATTCCCATGGCTCTTGGTACTACCAAAATATCAGAGAACAAAATTGCTGCGTCTGGTTTCACAATACGAATGGGTTGCACTGTAATTTCTGCTGCTAATTCAGGAGTTTCACAACGGGTGAAAAAATCATATTTATCACGTAATGCTCTAAATTCTGGCAAATATCTTCCGGCTTGACGCATCATCCAAACAGGTGGGCGTTCTACTTTTTCGTTATTTAAGGCTCTTAAAAAAAGGTCGTTTTTAATCATTTGTTTTTTATATTAAACCTGAAAGGGTTTTGAAATTAATTGTATTCTTCGATCACATCCGCGAGTAACTCTTCAATAGAAGGTTGTGGCGCAACAATGATATTTTTAGTGGCTTTTTCTAAGGCTTCGGCTGTCGTTTCGCCAATGCAAAAGCACAATTCTTTTTTGATGGTATTGTCTTTCAAATAACTGGCAACTCCAGACGGGCTAAAAAATAAAATCGCATCTACGGCATTCGTTATTTTATGTGGGTTCAACTTGGTTTCATACACTTCAATTTCATTGAACTCAATACCGGCTTCTTCTAATGCCAAAGGCAAAGTCTCTTTTCTCAAATTACCACTAAAAAAAGTGTAGTTTGCATTGGCATAAATTAAACTGATAATCTCAGCTAAATCTTCCGCATAATCAGCATAGGCAACGACTTCAAAACCGGCATCGGTCAAAATTGTTTTGCTTTTTACGCCAACGCAAAAAACTTTTTTTTGTTGAAGTTCCGATTTTAATTCCTCATATTGGAGATGACTTAAAAAACTGCGAACCGCATTCTGACTCGTGAAAATCAAATTGTCTTTGATTCCTTTTAATTCGAAGTTCTTAGTTGCCACCTCAATAAAATTGGATTCCAAAACCTCCAAACCAACATCGGTCAAGACTTGTTTTTGATGACTCAAGAGTACCTTTGTCGATAAAATGCGTGTTGGAGTTGCCATTATTTTTTCAATTGGTTTTTAATTTCAACCATTAATTCGGCACCTCCGTTATTCAAAATTTCTTGAGCAGAATGAAATCCTAATTTTTTCCACTCCGATATATCCACTGATTTTTCGATTTCTATTTTTTGTTTTCCGTCCACCGAGAACAATACCCCTTTGAATTCGATCGTGTCTTTTTCTTCGTCGTATTGTGCCAAAGCGCCAATAGGTGCTGTACAACCTCCCTCTAAAGTCTTTAAAAACTGTCTTTCGATATAGGTGCAAATCTCGGTTTCAATATCGTTCAACTGACTCACAGCCTCCTTGGTAAATTCGTCATTTGCCATAGCCACAACCAGCATAGCGCCTTGTGCTGGAGCTGGAATCATCCAATCCAGATTGATATAATTGTCTGGCTTCAAATTGATTCGTTCCAAGCCTGCAGCGGCAAAAACGGCTCCGTTCCAATCGCTTTCGGCTAATTTTTGCATGCGGGTATTTACATTCCCTCGTAAATCGACCACTTGGTGATTTGGGTATTTGTGCCACCATTGGGCTTGACGACGCAAACTTCCAGTGGCAATAGTTCCTGTTGTAGTAAGAAAATCCAAATTGCCTTTGTGTACTAAAATATCCAAGGTGTTCGCGCGCTCCAAAACGGCCGCTTGAACAATCCCTTGAGGTAAAGCAGTAGGGACATCTTTCATGGAATGCACCGCAATATCTACCTGACCATTGATCATCGCAATATCCAAGGTTTTGGTAAAAATACCTGTGATGCCCAATTCGTACAAGGGTTTATCAAGAATAATATCACCTTGCGATTTTACGGCCACAATTTCGGTGGTGTAGCCTAAATCATTCAGTTTTTTCTGAACGGTATGGGCTTGCCAAAGTGCCAATTCGCTATCACGAGTTCCTATGCGTATGGTCTTACTCATTATTTTGTGGTTTCGCCAATATTAAACACTTTCTCAATCCACTCGATACTTTCATCCACCATCGTTTCTTCATCTTTCAAGTGATTAGCAAAATGATTGGTGATTTTTTGAATGATTCTATTGCTGATGATTTCAGCTTGTTCTTCGTTAAAATCGGCTAATTTTTTTCGTTGAAAATTCAACTCACCGACTTTAATCGAATGTAATTTTTCTTTTAACGCATGAATCGTTGGAGCAAATTTTCGCCCTTTGGACCAAGTCAAAAATTCTTCTTTGATTTCTTCAATAATAGCCTCTGCAGCAGGAATATGTTTCTTTCTGTTTTCTAAAGTTTCATCCGTAATTTGAGATAAATAATCCATGTGAACCAAAGTAACGCCTTCTACATCTTCTACATTTTCATTCACATTTTTTGGGATGGATAAATCCAAAATCAACAAGGGCTTTTTCAAATTCAAAATGGTTTTGTCCACCGTTGGATTCTGAGCGCCCGTTGCGACTACTAAAACATCTGCTTTTTGGATTTCCAATTGCAAGTCGGCATAATCCTTAACCACCACATCTAGTTTTTGAGCCAATTTTTCGGCTTTGTCTTTGGTACGGTTAATTAAAGTAATTTGTTCGTGTTTAGAATGTTTGACTAAATTTTCGCAGGTGTTTCTTCCGATTTTACCGGTCCCAAAAAGCAAAATATTTTTGTCGCCAATCTCCTCTACATTATTTAAAATGTACTGCACCGAAGCAAAAGAAACCGAAGTGGCCCCCGATGAAATCTCGGTATCAGTTTTGATTTTTTTACTGGCTTGGATCACCGCATTAATTAAACGCTCTTGAAAAGCATTCACTAAATTCACGGATTTGGCTTGAAAAAAACTAGTTTTTATTTGAGAAATAATCTCGAAGTCACCTAAGATTTGGCTGTCTAATCCGGTCCCCACTCTAAAAAGGTGGCCAACAGCTTCTTTATTTTTAAAAACAAAACCATATTTTTGAAACGCTTCAACTGAACCTTGACTGTTTTCGCAAATCAATTTAATCAATTGGAAAGGGTGTTCAGCAAAACCGTAAATTTCGGTTCTGTTACAAGTAGAGGTTACGATCAAACTTTCAATTCCTTCGTTTTTTGCTTGCTCCAACAGGCGCATTTTGGCAACTGCATCCAAACTAAATTTTCCTCTTATCTCGGCATCAGCTTTTTTATAGCTCAGGCCAACGGCATAAAAAGAATGAGGTTTTGATGTGTGATGGTTCTCCATATAGTATACTTTTCTAAAAAGTGGTACAAAAATATCACTAAGGCTTTGATAAAAGTAACGCTATAAGGTCTAAATGTGTCGCTGAATGTTTTTTTGAATTGAAATAGCACTTTTATAGTAAAAAAATCTATTTTTGTACTAAAATCAAGTCTATTTAAATTCGGTTTTAGAACGATTTAAAATCCTAATCTTGAAATATAATCCTTTTGGGTTGTTAAAAAAATATCGCTATGGGTTCACAAGAAGTTATAAAAATTGAGGACGACTTTACGCTCATCCGCTTTCAAAATGATAGTGCCGAACCGTTTCATGCACAACGTGAAGTGGGTAGTGGGCTGATTCAGTTTCATTTTGGAATTAAAGGGAATGCTAAATTCATTTTCAATCAAGGCAATTATGCCTTGGAATTAAAGGAAGAAAAATCGCTTCTTTTATACAATCCACAAAAAGAATTGCCTTTGAATTTAGAATTGGCTCCCAATTCTTGGGTGATTTCGGTAATTATTTCGATCAAAAAATTTCATGCTTTATTCTCTACCGAAGCCAACTATATCACTTTTTTAAGTCCTGACAATAAAGATAAAAAGTATTATAACGAAGGAAATATCAGTCCGTCTATGGCAATTGTATTAAGTCAATTGTTCCATTACAGCTTGCATCCTTCTATCAAAAACTTGTATTACAAAGGTAAAGGCTACGAATTGTTGAGTTTGTATTTCAATAAAAGTGAAGACCCGAATGCTGAGCAATGTCCGTTTTTAATTGACGAAGACAATGTGTTCAAAATCAAAAAAGCCAAAGAAATTATCATTGCCAATATGGCCGAACCGCCAGGATTACAAGAATTAGCCGACCAAGTAGGGCTCAATTTGAAAAAATTAAAAATGGGATTCAAACAAATTTATGGCGATACCGTTTATGGGTTTCTGTTTGATTACAAAATGGATTATGCCCGAAAATTACTCGATAGCGGCTCCTATAATGTCAACGAAGTAGGATTGAAAATTGGCTACAGCACCGGAAGTCATTTTATTGCGGCTTTCAAGAAAAAATTTGCCACTACCCCAAAAAAATATTTAATGTCAATTAACACAACCGTATAAAATAAAAAAATGAAAGGAGTATTATTAGTTAACCTTGGTTCCCCAGAAAGCCCAACTGCTAAAGACGTAAAACCCTATTTGGATGAATTTTTAATGGACAAATACGTCATTGACGTTCCGTTTTTATTGCGCGCTTTATTAGTTCGTGGGATTATTTTACAAACAAGACCCAAAAAATCAGCGGAAGCCTATGCTAGAATTTGGACCAGCGAAGGTTCTCCTTTGATCGTGATTTCTAAAAAAATGCACGAAAAAGTGAAAACTTTGGTAGATATTCCTGTGGCATTATCGATGCGATACGGCACCATGACCATTTTAAAAGGACTACAAGAATTGCACGATAAAGGCGTGACCGAGGTGCTGCTTTTTCCTTTGTATCCGCAACATGCTATGGCTTCTACCACCACTATTTTAGTATTGGCAGAAGAACTTCGCGCCAAGCATTTCCCTGATATGAAATTTACAACCGTTCCGGCTTTTTACAACAAACCTGGATATATTGAAGCCTTGTCTAATTCGATCAAAAAACACTTAGAAGGTTTTGATTACGATCATTTATTGTTTTCGTATCACGGAATTCCAAAACGTCACATTCGCAAAACCGATATTACCAAATCACATTGTAAAATTGATGGTTCGTGTTGCAATACGCCTTCACCGGCGCATGAATTTTGTTACCGTCACCAATGTTATGAAACTACAAAACAAGTAGTGAAGGCATTAGGAATTCCCGAAGGAAAATACAGCCAAACCTTCCAATCTCGATTAGCGGGTGACAAATGGTTAACGCCGTATACCGATGTCGAAGTGAATAAAATGCCTGAAAAAGGAATTAAAAAATTAGCCGTGGTAACTCCCGCTTTTGTAGCTGATTGTTTGGAAACATTGGAAGAAATTGCAATGGAAGCTAACGAAGAATTTTTACATCATGGAGGTGAAGAATTTATGGCTATTCCATGTATGAACGACGAAGACGAATGGTGTGGCGTGGTTGCCAATTGGATTGAAGAATTTAAAAACAACAAATAGTTGAGCCCATGTACGACTACCTAAAATCATTGCACTTAATATTTGTCATCACTTGGTTTGCTGGATTGTTTTATATCGTGCGCCTATTTGTGTACCAAATTGAAACTTCTGAAAAACCATCCCCTGAAAAAGAAATTTTGCAGGAACAATTCAAGATTATGAGTTACCGTTTGTGGTATATCATCACTTGGCCTTCGGCGATTTTAGCTAGTTTTTTTGCTTTTTGGATGTTGTTTTTCACCGAATTGGGCAATGCTTGGTTGCAAATGCCATGGATGCATGTGAAATTAGGATTTGTATTCTTGTTGTATTTGTACCATTTGAAATGCCACCAAATTTTCAAACAATTGCAAAATAACGAGGTAAAACATACGGGGAATTTCATGCGCATTTGGAATGAAGGAGCTACTTTAATATTATTCGCAGTCGTGTTTTTAGTGATTTTAAAAAATGCCGTGAATTGGATTTATGGCGTAATTGGAATCTTTTTGTTTTCCATTCTCATCCTGCTTGGATTTAAATTTTACAAACGAATACGAGAAAAGTAGTAACTAGTAAATAGTGATTAGTAAATAGTTGATCACTAGTTACAAGGAACTAATCACTAATCACTAATCACTCAATATGGTCAAAAGCTATAAAATATCCATGCTTTCACTTCGTACAAGGATTTTCCTTTCGATGATTGTATTGATTATTATGGCTTCCATCATTCTGGCCTCTATTTCAATTATTCAATTTAAAAACGAAGCCAGAGAATACCATCAAGAACGTTTAGAACGCAAAGAAAACGAGGTTAAAGAACACATTAATTATGTGCTTTCAACAACTACTTATCCATTGACAACGCGCAATTTGCCTTTAATTTTCAAGGATAAAATTCACGAATTGGCGCAAATTCATGCCATCGAAATCAATATTTACAGCCAAGAAGGGAAACTGCTGAAATCTTCCAAAGAATCCTTTTCTGTAGACCAAGTGGCGCCACCTATTCCGAAATATATTTTGAAACTCGTGCGTTCTTCTATTGAAAAACGATTCGTAGATATCAAAACCATTGACGGAATTAAAAATCGTTCTTCGTACAGCCAAATCAAAGACGACAAATTCAAACCACTCGGAATTTTGAATTTACCCTATGTGGAAGATGATGGTTTTTACGAAAAAGAATTGAACGGTTTTCTGATTCGCTTGGCACAGGTGTATTCGTTTATGTTGCTAGTTGCCTTTGGCTTGGCCTATTTTCTTTCGACCTATATCACAAAGTCGTTAAAGACAATTTCAGATAAATTAGGCGAAACCAGTTTGAATCAAAAGAACGAAAAAATTGGGGTGGAAGCCAGTAGTAAAGAAATCAATTTGTTGATCAAGTCGTATAATGCGATGGTTGACGAATTGGAAATCAGTGCAGTGAAATTAGCCCAAAGCGAACGTGAAGAAGCTTGGCGCGAAATGGCCAAACAAGTCGCACACGAGATTAAAAATCCGCTGACACCAATGCGTTTGACCGTACAAAGTTTCCAACGAAAATTTGAACCAAACGATCCCGAGATCCAACAAAAGATGAAGGATTACTCCGAAACTTTAATTCAGCAAATTGATACGATGAGTGCGGTCGCTTCGGCATTTTCGAACTTTGCGTCGATGCCAGCGCAACAAAACGAATTGCTTAACGTAGTGGAAGTGGTGGAATTGGCTTTGGATATTTTCAACGAAGACTACTTGGTTTTTGAAAAAGAATCGGAAGAAATTATTGCAAAAATTGATCGGACACAACTCATCAGGATTATTACCAATTTGGTCAAAAATGCCATTCAAGCCATACCGGACCAACAAGAAACTAAATCTATTGTAGTGCGAGTGATACAAAATCAAAAAAACATATTAATCACAGTAAAAGACAACGGAATTGGTATCAAAGAAAAGGATCAATCCCGAATTTTTGAACCGAAATTCACCACCAAAAATAGTGGCATGGGATTGGGTTTAAGTATCATCAAAAATATTATCGAAAATTACAAAGGAAGCATTACATTTGAAACACATTATGGGCAAGGCACGACTTTTATAGTTAGTTTACCAATTTTAAATACTAAATAAATTTTTATGAATTTTGAAAATCTTATCATTAGCGTTGAAAATAAAATAGCAATTGTCACGTTAAATCGTCCAAATAAATTAAATGCTTTGAATAAAAGCACTTTAGAAGAACTACATATCGCCTTTACACAATTTGAGCAAGACGATTTAGTACAAGCTATAATCCTTACAGGAAGTGGAGATAAAGCGTTTGTTGCAGGCGCTGATATTTCAGAATTTGCTCATTTTTCTCCAATAGAAGGCACAAAATTAGCTTCCGAAGGACATGAAAAAGTATTTAATTTAATTGAAAATTTAACAAAACCCGTAATTGCTGCCATTCATGGCTATGTGTTAGGAGGCGGATTAGAATTGGCGTTAGCTTGCCATTTTAGAATTGCATCCGATAATGCAAAAATTGGCTTTCCAGAAGTGACTTTGGGTCTGATTCCAGGCTATGGTGGAACGCAACGACTTCCAAGATTAATCGGTAAGGGACGTGCTATGGAAATGATTTTAACAGCATCTACAATTCCGGCGAACGTAGCTAGAGAGTATGGCTTAGTGAATCATGTAGTGCCAAAATCTGGCCTAATAGAATTTAGTATAAGTATTGCTGAAAAAATTACTAAAAATGCTCCAATCGCTGTTTCTGAAGCCATACTAGCAATAAATGCAAGCTTTGATAGAAGTAAAAATGGGTATGAAGAAGAGATAAACGCGTTTGGAAGATTGTTTGGTACAGCCGATTTTAAAGAAGGAACGGCTGCCTTTTTGGAAAAAAGAAAAGCTAATTTTAGCGGAAAATAATTCAAAATTAAAACGAAACTAATGGCTTTTCAAACTGAGTTTGCCCTTTTTTGGGAGAGTGTAAAAGAAAGTATGACGCAGTATACTTTTGCTAAATTAACCTTGGCAAAAACCATTGGTGATACCGAATTAAAAAACATTTATATGCGTCCCGTTTTGGTAGACGACCAAGTACGTATTTCTCTAATTGCGCGTTATAAAACCGAAGAAGTAGAAAGTTTTCACACTTTAGAAGAAGCGTTTTTTGTACTTTCTTCGTATCTAAATAATCCTTTTTTGACCGCTTTATTATTTACTACAGAAAATGATTTGACCTTCAAATTGAACAAAAAAAGAGTCGGAAGTATTGTAGAACAAGCCCCCACTTTTAAAAGTGCTTCGGACGTAGTTTTAGAAATGCAAGAAAAACAACTTTCAATAGACTAATCTTTATTTTTTGCCTTCCCATTCAGCATAAAATTGTTCCAAAAAATCTTCCATATAACGGTGACGATCTTGGGCAATTTGTTTTCCCGTTGTGGTATTCATCTTGTCTTTCAACAGCAATAATTTTTCATAAAAATGATTGATGGTGGGTGCCTCATTATTTTTATATTCGTCTTTCGTCATGGTCAAATTAGGAGCAATTTCAGGATTGTACAACGCTCTGTTCTTGAATCCGCCATAATTGAATGTTCTAGCAATGCCAATGGCTCCAATGGCATCCAATCGATCGGCATCTTGCACAATATCCAACTCAATAGACGAAAATTGTCTCTCCACCTTTCCGCCTTTGAACGAAATATTTTCAATAATAGCAATTACGTGATCGATTATAGTAGGCTCTACTTTTTCTGATTCTAAAAAAGCGCGCGCGGTTTTAGGACCTATAGATTCATCTCCATCGTGAAATTTACTATCCGCAATATCGTGAAGCAAAGCGCCTAATTGCACGATTTCTACATCACATTTTTCAGACTCGGCAATCAATAACGCATTTTTATACACGCGTTCAATATGAAACCAGTCGTGTCCACCTTCAGCTTGAACTAAAGTGGCTTTCACAAAAAGAATTGTTTTATCAATCAGAGTATTGGTATTCATTATAAAACGATTTTATAAAAAAGCGTCTAAAAAACATCTATTTTGTCATTCCGAATTTATTTCGGAATCTATAAAACGATGATTATAGAAACTGAAACAAGTTCAGTTTGACAAAAAAAGACTTTTTTAGACGCCTATTTTATTTAAAAATACTACATTTTTACAAAGTAGCAGGTTCTACCCATTTAAAGATATACGACTCTTGCGGAATCACTAATCGTTCTGAAATTTTAGCCATTCTCGCTGGTAATTTCATCAAATAATCACGTGCTTTTTCAGCTTCGTCAGTCAATCCGGAAATTTTATCAATTTGCCATTTGTCAATTAACTTCTGCATGATTTCGACATAATCGTTAGCAGTATACACTCCGATTCGTTGTGCTGAATCAGAAAAATTTTCAAATGCCGAGCTGATTTGTTGTCCTGATTCTCTCAAGAAATGCGCCGGCATGACGATTTTTTGTTTCATCATGTATTGAAACGCTAACATCATTTCGCTTGGATCTACTTGAAAAATTCGGTTCACAAATTCGCTATACGCATGATGGTGACGCATCTCGTCTCCAGCAATCATTTTACACATTTTAGACAATTTATTATCGCCATATTTTTTAGCAATTTGCGATACTCTATTGTGCGAAACATAAGTAGCTAACTCTTGGAAACTCGTATACACAAAGTTCTTATACGGGTCTCTTCCTGTACCAATATCGAAACCGTCATTGATCAAATGCTGGGTGGTGATTTCAACCTCACGCATGTTCACACGTCCCGACAAATACAAGTATTTGTTTAACATGTCTCCGTGGCGGTTTTCTTCTCCTGTCCATTGACGAATCCAGCTTGACCAACCGTTTCTTTCTAAATTGTCGATTCCTTCAACTTCCATTAACCATGATTCATAGGTAGGTAAAGCCTCTTCGGTAATGGTGTCTCCTACCATAGCGACCCAAAAATCATAGGGTAAATCTTTAGCAATTTCTCTAAGTTCTTTTACTTCTTCAAAAAAGTTTTCACTTTGCGAATTCGGTAAAAAATCAGTGGGTTGCCAAATGCTTTCCACTGGAATTAAGTACTGTTCTACGAAGCTATCTACGTTTTTTTCCAAAAACTGCATCACCTCTAAACGAATGTTTTTAATTGACATTTTTTATATTATTAAATTTGTATTCCTTCTACTACTGCTTTTTCAGCTTTTTCGACAATTTCTTCAAATGTATATTCACTCACTTGTAAAGGCGGGTGAATTGTAAATTTGAGGGGGTTGCCTAAACCTATTGGGAAAGCGCCAAATCGAACCATCTTCCATGAATTGTTGATGGTAATTGGAACCACATAAGCAGAAGGGGCATACTTACATAATATTTTCAATCCGCTTTGCGCGAACGGTTTTGGTTTTCCGGTTTTACTGCGTGTTCCTTCCGGAAAAATTACAGCAGAACGGGTATTTTTTTCAATATATTCAGATAATCCTTTGATAACAGGAATGGCTTGTTTCGGATCTTTTCTGTCAATTAAAACCGAGCCTCCGTGATTCAAATTGTAGGACACACTTGGAATTCCTTTGCCCAATTCTTTCTTGCTCACAAACTTGCAATGAAAGTCTCTCAAATACCAAATCATGGCTACAATATCATACAAACTCTGATGATTCGCAACAAAAATTATAGGTACATTCTTTGGAATAAGTTCCGTATTTTCAAACTGATAACTCGTTCCTAAAATATTGGTACACCGCACCAAAAACAGGTTCAATATATCGACACTTTTTTTATGAGCTTGGTAACCAAAAACATTAAAGCATACCCATTGAATTGGATGAAAAACAACCAGACAAATTCCAAAACACAAATAATAAATGATGGAGAGAGGATACGAAATTAGTTTTTGCATGCATGAAAAATGAGTCACAAAAATACGAAATAAATTTTTAGGGTTATTTAAATCCTCAATAATAACGCCGATATTGGGTTTAATTGTACCTTTGATAACTAAAATTAGCGGTATTTTCTCAGAAATGAACTTCAATTATCCAAAAAACGAAAAACTAAAAAGCAAGATTACTATCGGATTGTTATTTTCCGAAGGAAAATCGGTATCCAAATACCCCTTGCGGTTGGTTTATCATTCGGGTGCTTTGGGGGATGACCAACAATTAAAAGTAGGAGTTTCAGTTTCTAAAAAATACTTCAAAAAAGCGGTTGATCGCAATTATTTCAAGCGTGTTTTACGCGAAACTTATCGTCTCAATCAACATTTGCTCAAAGATCAACTTCATCAACCGTATGCATTAATGCTCTTTTACCAAAGCAAAGACCGCTTGTCTTTTGAAGAAATCAATAGTAAAACGATTCAATTGTTTGAAAAATTTTTAGCGCAAGTTAATTATGTTTCAAAAGACGAACCAAAATAGCACGTTCGTATTTACCACAACTTAGTGACTTTTCTCCATTTGAATGTGCGGAATGTCGTCTTCTAAATACATTTCGCTGGTTTGAACAAAGCCATGGCTTTCGTAGAATTTTTTGAGATATAATTGGGCCCCAATGGTGATTTCAATCTCGCCAAAATGTTCAAAAACTCCTGCAATGGCTTGGCGCATTAATTCGTGTCCCCATTTTTTATCTCTGTGCTTTGGGTCTACTGTTACACGACCAATTGAAGCATGTACAAATGAAATTCCGGGTTTAATAAGACGGGCGTGTGCTACTATTTTACCTTCAAATGTTCCGAAAAGATGCAATGCTTTTTGGTCTTTACCGTCCAAATCAAGGTATACACAGTTTTGCTCCACTACAAATATTTCACTTCGCAAGCGAAGAATATCATACAATTCGTGTACTGAAAGAGATTCAAAAGATTTAATCGTCCATTCTAATGCCATGAAATTTATTTTTTATTTGGGGTAAATGTATTGTTTTTAAGTACATGAACCGAATGCATAATTGCATCTAATTCGTGCATAACATCTCTTTTTTCTTTAGAAGGCGAATAACAAAATCCTTCCAAGACTACCAATCGCTTATGAATAGAATCCACTATGGTGTAATTGATAAACGGACCTGACATATAATCGTTTTGTAGTTGCCAGGTGCCTCGGGTTTCATACGCCAGTCGATGGTCAAGTGTAGATTTGAAAAAATAAGGAGTATAACCTGTCTCGCTAATCATATAGGTTTGAGGCTCGGTTCCTTGAATGTATTTTCCAATAGAATCTCTCATTGAAAGAATCGCAGTCGAAATAGTAGAGGTTCTAATTGTGTTCAACGGAAGTTGATACAGTAACAAACTACTACTTCCGCTAATGCTGTTTTTCTTAAACCAGACAAAATTGGGTTTCCGCATCACCTGCTCAAAGTTAGAAGGGACTTGAATACTAAGCTGAAATTGTTTTTTAAACAATCCTGCAGGAAGAAGCGCCTTTTGATTAATTCGTTGACTTTCTAGAATTTCAGCTTGTTTGATATGGCGAATAATTTCTGGCGAATGTTCTTCTAACAATTGTAGAATTTCTACAGCTGTTTTTCCAGAAATATGAAAGACATTTTGAGGAGACGCATATTGATTTTTCTTGATTTCGAATTTATTTTCAGCTGCTTTTTTAACGATAATAATCGCGCGACTAGCTGTGGCAAATCCTTCTAATAATTGAATCGGAAATTGATTAATAGTAAATAATGGTTCTTCCTCAGGGAGTCCTATTACTGGAGAAGCAAATTTATTTCGGATGCTATCGCCAACTTCTCCATTCCACAATTGGTCTTCAATAATAACCGAAATGGTGTTAATTGCACCCGATGTTTTTCGTGGTAAGTTGTCTTCTTTCTTCAAACAAGAAACCAGAACAACCGAAAGTAATACGCATAAAAAATGGGCTTTATTTATGATTCTCATCTTATGAAATAAAACCCAAATTTAAATTGATTCATCGAATTATCCGTTAATTTTTAATTTCATTCCCGGTTTTAATTCTTCTCCCTTGATATTGTTCCATTTCTTTAAATCAGAAATGGTTACTCCTGGGTATTTTTTTGAAATGCTATACAATGAATCTCCTTTTTTTACATAATATTCGGATTCTTTACTAGCAGTACTAGGATATTGTTCTTTCTTTTTAAAACTGGAAATGGCTACTTTATTAGTATCAATAACAATTTCGTTTTTTGCTACAATCAAACTATTTCCAATAGCAATTGCATTAGAAGTTAAATTATTCCACTGTTTTAATTCTTCAACAGAAGCGCCAAATTTCTTAGCAATACTAACTAAATTATCTCCTTTTTGAACGCTGTAGGCGATGTCTTTTCTTTCAACTGGCTCCGCTATAACCTCATTATGTATTGGGTTTTTAACCACTTGAAGTGAAGCCCCTAGTGAAATACTTTTAGTAGTCAACTTGTTCCAATCTTGAAGTTCGGCTACAGTGACATTGAATTTTTTTGCAATGTTGCTTAAATTATCTCCTTTTTGAACCACATAAATTGAGTTTGTTGGAGTAGCCAAACTGTCTTTCTGAATTCCTTTTTTGTCTATTTCAACTTTGGCAACAACCGTCGATTTTTGATCGGCTTCAACTCCATTGATTTTTAAGTTTTTCCCATACGCTACCTTATTCCCTCTGATATTATTCCATTTTTTTAAATCCTCAACGGCAACATCATATTTTTGGGCAATGGTACTTAAATTGTCTCCTCGTTTTACTCGATAATAGCGCACTTTGGCTTGAGCCAATCGCTGAAACGTATTGACAGAATCTTGAGTAACAATTGGTCGAACAATTTGGAATGGTCGTTCTCTTAAATTAGCCTCTCTATCTACATACGCATAAATCTTCGATTCGTTAGAAGTAAAAACAGCCATCTTGTCTTGAGGCAATCTCAAAAAATGAGTTTGGTCATTGTAGGCAGGAACGACATTAAGTTTATAAGACGGATTTAGAATTTGCAATTGGGCCACCGGAATGTCAATCAATTCTGAAATTTGTTTAAACGACATTTGTCTTTTAATCATTACCGTATCAGTAGCAAATTGCTTGATTGGTGCTTTTTCTGGTTTGATTCCGTGCTCTTTATGGTATTCGTAAATATACATAGTTGCAAGAAATGCTGGCAAATAGCCTTGAGTTTCTTTAGGCAAGTTTTTACGAATATTCCAATAATTTTGTTGACCTCCAGAACGTCGGATGGCTTTTGCTACATTCCCTGGTCCTGAATTATAGGATGCCAAAACCAAGTCCCAATCGCCAAAAATAGCGTACATGTTTTTCATGTATTGGGCAGCCGCTTCAGTTGCTTTTAATGGATCGCTTCGTTCATCGACATACGAATCAATTTTTAATCCGTATTGTTTTCCGGTTTGGTACATGAACTGCCAAAGTCCCGTAGCACCTACTCTAGAAACCGCTTTAGGGTTTAATGCCGACTCTACAACGGCTAAATATTTAATTTCAAGTGGTACATTTTGTTTGTCAAAAGCCTCTTCAAACAAAGGAAAATAAAATTCGGAAACAGCCATTAAACGTTCAAAAGAACGCTTTCTATTTTTCAAAAAGGATTTGATAATATTTTCTAAACCTTGATTGTATTCAATATGAAAAGGCGACTTCTCGTCCATTTCCTGTAATCGTGCTTTTAACAAATCCGTTGGCAATTCATAATCTACTTTTTCATCAATATTGATGGTTTGAATGTCTTCGGTAAGATTACTATAAATATCTAAATTGGTTAATTCCTTTAACCACAAACTGTCTACACAAGCGGCCAAATCATCTTTGACAAATGTTTTTTTGATAGAATCTAAGTAGGTTAGTTTAATCTCTGGTTTTAGAGGGGTCGTTTTCTCCGCTGTTTCCTGCGCAAATAGCGAGAAAGATAGCAGGAGAAAAAAAGGAAGTATATGGAGTTTTATTTTCATAGTTCTTGTAATCAAGGGGCTAAATTCCAAATGATTATAACAATCATTTTTACAAACTTACTAGGTTCAAACTGAAAAATTACTTAAATATTGTTAAAAAATCAGTTTTGAGGGCATTTTTGGGATTTTTTGATTGTTTTTTGTAAAAAAAGTCAGCGCTTAAGACTAAAAAAGAAAACCTCAGCTCAAAATTATGTCGCTAAGGTTTTCTATAAATAGGTTCAAGTTCAGTTAACTTGATTATGATTTCAGATTGCTTATTCAAAAATAGCGGCAATTCCTGGTAATACTCTACCTTCTAACATTTCTAACATAGCACCTCCTCCAGTTGAAACATAACTTACTTTGTCTTCAAAACCAAATTGTTTTACAGCAGCAACTGAATCGCCTCCTCCTACAAGTGAGAACGCTCCGTTAGCTGTTGATTCAGCAATGAATTCTCCTAAAGCAATGGTTCCTTTTGCAAAAGTTGGCATTTCAAAAACACCTAAAGGTCCGTTCCAAAGAATTGTTTTAGACTCTAAAATTACTTTTTTGAAGTTTTCTAAGGACTTAGGCCCTGCGTCCATTCCTTCCCATCCGTCAGGAATTGCTCTTACATCAACTACTTGCGTATTGGCGTCATTTGAGAATTTATCTCCTGCAACCACATCCACAGGAATGTGAATTTGAACTCCTTTTTCTTTAGCTAAACGCAAAATTTCTAGAGCTAATTCTTGTTTGTCATCTTCACAAATAGAATCTCCAATTTTTCCGCCTAGCGCTTTTACAAAAGTAAAGGTCATTCCACCACCAATAATCATGTGGTCTACTTTGTCTAAAATATTTTCGATAACCGTAATTTTTGAAGAAACTTTAGATCCTCCAAGAACAGCAGTTACTGGTTTTATACTGTTATTTAATACTTTATTCAAGCTTTCAATTTCTTTAGCAAGCAAGGTTCCAAAACATTTGTCGTTTGGAAAAAATTGCGCGATAATAGTAGTTGAAGCATGTGCACGGTGTGCGGTACCAAATGCATCGTTAACATAAATATCTCCTAATGAAGCTAATTCTTTGGCGAAAGTCACGTCTCCCGCTTCTTCTTCAGCATGAAAACGTAAATTTTCCAACAATAAAACTTGACCAGCTTGTAATTGGTCTGAGGCTGCTTTAGCATCTGCTCCTACACAATTAGCGGCAAATTGAACCGGTACTCCTAAAATAGCCGAAGCCGTTTTTAAGATGTGTTTCAAAGAATATTTGTCTTCGGCTCCTTTTGGACGACCTAAATGCGACATTAAAATAACGCTTCCACCGTCAGCCAAAATTTTATCAATTGTTGGTTTTGCAGCTTCAATACGAGTTGCATCTGTTACATTGAAATTTTCATCCAAAGGCACGTTAAAATCCACGCGGATGATTGCTTTTTTATTTTTGAAATTAAAATCGTTTACCGTTTTCATTGTGTCTGTTTTTTAGTTTTTCTGAAAGAGAAACAAAGATAGAACTTTTCATGTAGTGACAAATTGTGAAAAGCGATAATAAATCAATATTTCTTAACGAAATCGTTGTAAATTAAATAATCTGTTATTTTTTATTCGGTTTTTTTCGAAAAACAAGGCTTTAATCGTGAATTATGCTTCGAGCGCAAGGACAATTGCTAATTCCTTGATTGAAATCAAAACCTATTGTAATCGAATGGGTTCCTGAATGGTATGCCGCTATTTGATTCATGGCAACTTGATACGAATAACCAAAATAGAAATTGGCTTTTTTAAATCCGGCCATAGGACTAATCGTTAAGGGTGTAGAAATTTGATTGTTTGTAAAATGATAGCCTATTCCTGCCCAATAATAATTGCCATACGTAGTGTATCGCCTAAATTTTATATTAAAATTAGTTGTCGAAGGCTGTCTTTCGGTGAATAACTGATGATAAATAGAGGGTTCAATTTCGATATTGGAACTGTTCTTTATTAGATAACCCAAATACAGTTGGTAATTGATAACCGGACTTGGGGTACTATTTAAATTGTTGGTTGGGGTACTGGGCAATAAATTAGTTTTGATGACACTCCAATAGAAATCCCGATTTCGATATAAAAGTCCAACATCAAAATTAGAATTAGAGGTAGTCCTGTTGTCATTAATACTTGGGTCAATTGTAGGAATTTCATAAGTGAGGTTGAATTGATTTACGTCAATTTTAAAACTATTGATCCGGTAAGAAAGTCCAAAAGACAAATATTGTTTGGTGTCATAATCTAAAATAATATGATGGGCAAAAGAGAGCTTTGCACCCATTTGAAATGTATTGCCATTACTATCGTTGTATAATGAAAGCCCTAGCCCGGTTCGGTTTTTTATTCTAAAATCAGCATAGAGCGATTGGGTTTTTGGTGCGTCTTTGATTCCTACCCATTGTGTTAGCCCGTTGGCTCTTAGTCGTAATTTATCTCCAATTCCAGCAAATGTTGGAGACAAAACAAAAGGGTTGTCTGACAAATAATGTGTGGTAACAGGCGGATATAATTCTTGGCCAAAGCCAAAAAAAGACACGAACAGCAAACAAAAAACTACTATAATTTTCATCGCTCTTTAATTTAAAAATTATCTATACAGTGTAAAATGCCCTACAAATTCCCTTTCGTCTTTAGAATTATTGAGTTTCAATAGGTACCAATAATCCCCGGAAGGGAGAGGTGCTCCTTGATGGTTTCCGTCCCAAGTTTGTCCATAACGATAAGTGCCAAGTTCTTGTCCATAACGATCATAAATGGAAAAAACTAAGTTGGTATAATTAGTACTACACCCTGGAGCCCAAGTGTCATTTATTCCATCTCCATTTGGAGTGAAATAATTTGGTGTGCAAATGTCTATGTAATTGAATTTTTGAGAAATGGATGCGGTACATCCATTTGCGTCTTGAACAGTTACCAAGAAATCTTGGGTTTTATAATAAATATAACTTGGAATATCATCGTAATATTCGTCTTCAAAAGTGAATTTATAATTCCCAACACCGCCTGTTGGCAAAGCAATGATTTCGTTTATTCCGCCGGATTTTAAACTTAGCTCTAATGGCGCAACATTTTTAATACTAATCTGCTTTGAGAATGCGGGAGAACAGTTGTTGCTTTCTGCCTTAATGCTATAATTACCGGCGCCAAGATTAGTAAATACTCCTGAAGTTTGAAACGGACGTATACTGTTGCTTAATTCATCAACTAAACTATAGCGATAAATTCCTAAACCCCCTGAAGCTATTGCGGTAATGGTTGCAGTAGTTTCGCCATTGCATTTAATTGTAGCTAATGATTCGTCTACCTCTACTTGTAATCCTGGAATCGAATCAATCCTGATTTCATTCGATATAGAACGGCAACCTTTGCTGTCTTTTACATAAATAGTATAAGAGCCAATCCCTGCTTCAATTTCCTCGGGTATATTCAATATTGTGTTATTAAAAACAGTACCGTCGCTACTGAAAGTATACCCCGGATTGCCTCCATTAACAACTAATTCTAAAAGGGGCGGGACGCTACAGTTCAAAGGTGTTTTAATGGTTAAATTAGCAACTAGCGGTTCTGGTTCCAAAATTGTAATGCTTTTTGATTGACTACAAAAAAGATTATTACTTAAAGTAGCTTGTATTGTATATTCCCCTGAAATTAAGTCCCGTAGAGAAATAGGACCAAGGCCGTTATGAGTAGTTTGATAAAAAAAGGTATCGTCGTGTTTTCTAATACTATAATTAACCTCTGCTAAACTGCTGTTTTTATCTCTGTCGATGATTGAAAATTGTATGCTGCCATTATTACCACCATGACAACTAACAGCCGCAACAGAATCTATAGAAATAGAAAATGTATTTAAATCCGAAACAACATAAATTTCCTTTAAACTACAACCCGTATCTTTATTTAGTACTGTAATGCTATATTTTCCAGCTGAAAGTCCTGAAAAAACACCTTTAGAATTCGTTTGTAAAGAATATGTTAGCCCTGTTTTTCCTGTTTCAGGTTGAACATCAACTAGGGAATATTCTACATTTTTAGGTGTGCCACCTTTGGTTTCTATTGAAACTTGTATGCTTTCTATGCTGGCACAATTAACTATTGATGTGGGGGTTATAATTATTTTTTCTATAGAAATAAATGGATTAATTGTAACTAGGTTACTCCTTCCTGAACATCCTTTGCTATCATAAACAGTAATACTATATTCTCCTCCTATTTGATTCGATTCAGTATATGTAGAGGAAGTGCCAAATTGTATTGGGCTATTATTTTTAATAAATTCATATTGGATAAACGTTCCAGAACCGCCGGTAATTTCTTCAACCCTAATTATAGCTTGATTCAAATTATTAGATGAAAAACAATTAAAATCTACTGTTTTGGGGGCAATTACCTTAATAGAATCAGGTTCCAAAATTGTAATAGTATCTGTTGCTGTACAACCTCTTTCTGAAATTACATCTACGGTATAGCTGCCTGCTTTTAAACCTGAAAAAAGAGGTGATGACTGAAAATGTATTTTGTCAATGCTGTATTTATTTGTTGAGGTTTCATTAGTGGAACTTTTTGATGTGTCAATTTGAACCGTTATAGAGCCGTCGTTCCCCCCATTACAACTTACATCTGTAGAGATTAATTTCAACCCCGCAATTGGGGTTGCGGACTCCAGGTTGACTTCTATTTCCTCAAAACAACCCGTTATTTTGTCATCAACTCTAAATCTATAACTTCCCGAAGAAAGAGATGTAAAGACTGGATTAGTCGTGGGTAATTGGCCAATTATTTGGTATTCAAAATTAGCGGAACCTCCTGTGGTTGCTACTACCACTATTCCATCATTTGAAGTGCAGCTTGGCTGGGAAATGGATACTGCTGAAAATGTTAAAGGCGAGAAAATAGTAATTGTCTGAACACTTTCACATCCGTTACTGTCTTTTAGAGTGAGGGTATACTCCCCTGAATTTTGATTAGAAAGGGTGTAGGGTAAACTAACCGATTGAAAAACACTACCGTTTGTGCTTAAAAAATAAGGTGGGATTCCTGGTTGGGTAGCTGCTAGTTGTAATTCGAAATTTCCTTCAGGAACACATCGGTTGGCTAGGGTTAAATGCGTTTTTGGGGCGGAATCTTTAGTAACTGTTTTAATTGTTGATACTACTACTCCGATTCTGTCTTTTGCAAATAGGACATAGGTTCCTTCCGCTATACTAAATGTGTTGGAAGTTGACCAAGAACCTATTGGTGTTGGCGGCGGTGGCGGTATTGGGGAACTACCTGGGGGTATTGCTTGTACAATTTGATATTCATATGGAGCTAGCCCATCCTTGGCTTCTGCCAATAGAATTCCTTTTTGATTGCAATTGGCATTTTGCAGCACTTGAGCAGTGATGGTGAATGAAGGTAAACTAGTTCCTGTTTGCGCTTGAAGTGTCTTTGTCATTGGCAAAGCCAAAAACAAAAAAGCACAAAAATACTTTGGTATTGATAGTGTCATTAGAATGGGGGCTTAAAGAAATTCTATTAAATAGTGCTAATTTGAACGGGAAATTGGGAATTAATAGCCTTTCAAAGGGAGTTTGAAATAATAGAATACTTCTTTTGGGAATTTCTTTTTTTGGTTCCAAAACAGTAGCAAAAGGAACAAAAAAAGCGAACAGATAAGGGATACTTGTGCTTTCATGAGTTGTATTTTATGTTGAAATAAATTCTTGAAATGAGCGGGTAACTTCATTTCAGAGAATAAAAGTAGGCTTTTTTTTGAAATTGTGTTTCTTGTTTTTTAAAAAAATAATTGTCGGAATAAATTATATCTGTTTGATTATTAATGTTTCACAAAAATAAACATAGCCAAGGTTGAAACGATAAAGTTTAGAACCTAAAATTTTTGACTCTCTCATTTTCTGCTATCTTTGCTTCATGCAATTTTCAGAAATTCTAGGGCAGGAACACATCAAAAGTCATTTGACAAAAAGCGCCGATTTAGGTAGGATTCCGCATGCCCAATTATTTGTAGGTCCCGAAGGAAGTGGAACGTTACCTATGGCTATTGCATACGCACAATATATTTTGTGTAGCAATGCCAACGGCGAGAACGGAGGGCAAAACGAATCTTGCAACATAAAGTTTGATAAATTGTCGCATCCCGACTTGCATTTTGTGTATCCTACGGTATCGACTGAGGATGTAAAAACCAAACCAAAAAGCATTGATTTTGTTGGAGATTGGAGAAACTTTGTTGGCCACAATCCCTATGGAAGTTTGTTTGATTGGTACACTGTTTTAGGTGTCAATAACAAACAAGGAGAAATCCGTGTGGATGATGCTCAAGAAATTTTAAAGTCTTTGGCTTTAAAATCCTACGAAGGAGGATATAAAATTATGATCGTTTGGATGGCCGATAAAATGAACATCGCTGCCTCAAATAAATTACTAAAACTACTCGAAGAACCGCCTGAAAAAACCATTTTCATATTGATTTCAGAGCAAGAAGAAGATATCATTCAAACGATTCGTTCCCGTTGCCAAGTATTGCATTTTGGTGGATTGCCAGAACGTTCAATTGCTGAAGCTTTGGTTGCCAATAAACAAATAGAGCCTCAACAAGCTGCTATCATTGCGCATCAAGCACAAGGTAATTATAACAAAGCTTTGCATTTAGTACAAAACGATGAGGATGAATACCCTTTTGACGAATGGTTTGTAACCTGGGTTCGCGCCGCATTTCAAGCCAAAGGAAATGCTTCGGCTATTCAAGACTTAATTCAGTGGAGTGAACAAATCGCTGGTTTAGGAAGAGAAACACAAAAGAAATTTCTAGAATTTTGCATCGAAATGTTTCGCCAAGCCTTGTTATTGAATTATGAAAGTCCGAGTTTGGTCTATTTAGAACCAAAGGTCGAAAAATTCAAATTAGCTAATTTTGCGCCCTTTGTTACCGGAAATAACATTCATGATATTTTCAAAGAATTATCCGATGCTATGTATCATATAGAACGCAACGGAAATGCGAAAATTATCCTTACCGACTTATCCATCAAATTAACTCGTTTAATCCATAAAAAATAAAGACTATGAATAATGTTGCATCCATCTTGATTTTAGTTTTTTTGACGATTACCTTTTTACAATCTGGTTACGATAAAATCTTTTATTGGAAAGATAATGTCGAATGGTTAAAAGGGCATTTTGCTAAAACCCAATTAAAAAATCATGTGCCGTTAGCGCTTTTACATGTTTTGATTTTAGAATTACTATCTACTGTTTTATGTGCCGTTGGTGCTATCGAATTACTACTCAATAGCGGAAGAACTTTTGGCTATTATGGCGCTGTTTTTTCATGTGTCACCTTGTTGATGCTTTTAGTAGGACAACGATTAGCAAAAGATTACGACGGAGCAAGAACCATTGTGATCTATTTTATTCCTGCAGTAATGGCTGTATATTGGCTTAACTAAACCTTTATGATGACACCTAAACACCCTTCAGAATCCTTAACCATTTTAACTGACTTAGTTTTACCGAGTGAGACCAATCATTTAAATAACTTATTTGGCGGCGAATTATTAGCTCGAATGGACCGCGCGGCAAGTATTGCAGCACAGCGACATTCTAGAAACATTTGTGTTACTGCTTCAGTGAATCATGTGGCTTTTACCAAAGCAATTCCTTTGGGAAGTGTTGTAACTGTTGAAGCTAAAGTTTCTCGTTCCTTCAGTAGTTCTATGGAGATTTTTATCGATGTGTGGATTGAAGACCGTTCCTCTGGTAACAAAACCAAAACCATGGAGGCTATTTACACATTTGTAGCGGTTGATGCCACTGGAAAACCTGTTGAAGTGCCGCCAATCATACCACAAACAGAACTAGAACAACTGCGTTTTGATGCGGCATTGAGACGCAAACAATTAAGTTTAGTGTTGGCTGGCAAAATGAAGCCTAGCGATGCTACTGAATTAAAAGCGTTGTTTGTAGGATAATAAATTTTTTTCCTACATTTGTATAAATACCATTTTCAATGCTATTATACGTTTCCATATTTACCATATTATTGTCGCTAATTCTATTGGTTAACAATTGGAAAGTTAATGCAAACGCCATCTACCTTGCGCTGTTTTTAATTAGTGCTTCTATGTATGGAATTGCACATTATTTTGTGCTTTATGGAAAATCCCCTTTTTGGCTAGCTGTTTTTTACAATCATTTTACGCCCTTGATGTTATTGTTGGGCCCCTTTTTGTTTTTCTATGTTAGAGGCACTTTAGACGACACTACCCGATTAAAAAAATCAGATGTTTTTCATTTTATTCCTGCTTTAATTCATCTTATTGGGATTGTTCCATATAGCTTACAATCGTTTTCTGAAAAAACCCAAATAGCTTCAAGAATTATTGAAAACGTGGATGCGATTTTAGACATCAACACCAATTTTTTCTATAGCACAACTGTGAATTTTATTATTCGACCTGTCTTGCTTTTAGTGTATATTTTCTTCTGCATGTATCTCATTTGGAAGCGTTTTTCGGTTTCCAATTTTGACAACAATATTCCTAAAAGACAATTAATAATTAGCCTTCGTTGGTTGATGATATTAATTATGAGCTTGTTTTTTATCGTCGTTGAATTTTTAATCATTACTTTCAATTCCATCCAACACAAACCAAGTGTTGGACTTGTAAATTCCTACCCGTTATACATTTTATCTGGGGTTGCTTATTGTATTATGTCCTTTTCGCTACTATTGTTTCCCAATATTTTGTATGGTTTACCAAAACGCCTTGTGTTAAAAAAAGAAAGTGTAAAAAAACAAAAACCAACGCTAGAAATACAAGCTGAAGTTTTGGAGCAAATTGAAGACGATCCATTCTTAGAATTATCTGAAAGCATTAAAGTCTATTTAGAAAAAGAAAAACCGTTTCTTAATGCCGACTTTTCAATTAGTGATATTGCGCTAGCCATGAAGGCGCCTCAAAACCACGTTGCATATTGTATCAACTCCATTATGCTAACCAAATTTGCTACGCTTAAATCGGATTTAAGAATCGACTATGCGGTGAAACTACTTTCAGGGAATCTAAACGATTCGTTTACTATTGAAGGTATTGCACAACAATCTGGTTTTAAAACTAGAGCCAGTTTCTATAGTGCATTCAAAGAAAGAGTAGGAATTACGCCATCGGAGTTTATAGCAAAAAAACCTTAAATATTAATCAATAAAAAAACCTTCATTATAAAAATGAAGGTTTTTTTATTAATTAATTTAAGTATTTCTAAAACCTAAATTGCAGTAGTATTTCGTTAGTGTTTCTAGCAGCAGCTAATGTGGGTTGCGTGCTCATTTCATAAGCATAGCCAAACAAAAAGCGTTTGCTC